>NZ_JBITLS010000002.1:0-928884 GCF_044465465.1 Nonomuraea sp. NPDC049655 | reverse complement strand
GTAAGGCTCCCGGTAGACGACCGGGTTGATAGGCCGGAGGTGGAAGCACGGTAACGTGTGGAGCTGACCGGTACTAATAGGCCGAGGACTTGACCTCAAAGCTTTTTTGCTCGCGTCCACTAGGCAATTCTGAGACAGCAAACGGCGTTGTTCGTTTGATAGTTTCATAGGGTTACGGCGGTTATGGCGGGAAGGAAACACCCGGTTACATTCCGAACCCGGAAGTTAAGCTTCTCTGCGCCGATGGTACTGCACTCGGGAGGGTGTGGGAGAGTAGGTCACCGCCGGACAATCTTTGGGAAGGGCTCCGACTTCGGTCGGGGCCCTTTCTGCATTTCCGGGGGTATTTCCTTGTGCCGGGTGCTGGGGGCGCCGGCTCAGGGGACAGGCTGGTGGCGGGCCTCGGTGGACCGGTGGGTCGGTAAATCGGCTTGCGGCTGGAGGGTGCGCTGTTCTGAGGAGCGGTACGGCTTTGGGCGGGGCCTAGTGGGTTCTGCTTCTGGTCAGTCCGAGCCCGGCCCACTTCGAAGACTGAGGGCTCGTGTCCCGCCCCGCTTCGAAGGAGGCTGGGGGGCGTATCCGGCGCCGCCTCGCAGGAGACCCGTGGGGCTCGTTTCCGGCTCCTGAGCTGACGTTCCTCAAACGCCGTCCTTGGGGGCGGCCCTACGCCTCCGCTGAGTGCCGGCCGTCAACCGCCTGCGCGCGGTGGCGCCGGTCCCGCGACCATAGACAGACTTCAGGTGTCATCCGCCCGCAGGCCCCGCACATCTCCGCGTTCAGACCGGTCCCCGCCTACGTAGAGCCGATGGGGAATGGGCGGAGGTACTGAGGCGAGTGTGGGGCGTCATGCCCTCCGGCACCTGATGTATCTCCGGCATACGCCAGGCATGCCCCGGACTGTCACCGCGCCCCAGGCTTCCCCGGGCTCTCGGGATCTCTCAGCCTCCTGGTCAGGCGCCCGGCCAGGAGGCTGGCTGGCCTCGATGCGCCGTCGATTCATGGAGCGGCGCTGGGTGGCCCTGCTGGTGGGAGCAGTGGGTTGGGGCGCCCCGGATCGTTCTCCCCAGCAGAGTCACTCACAGGCCCACCAACCGCCTCACACACGCAACCCGCCACCTGACGCGGTGCAGGGCGGGGGGTGTGGTTGTGAAGGTGGGGAGACGGGAGAAGGGCCTCACGCCGGGTGCGTGGGGCCCTTCTGTTGTTGGGGTCAGGATTTTTGGGGGTCAGGATTTGGTGTTGACGTAGGTGACGGCGTATCTGGTGGCTACGGAGGTCCAGGGGACGGTGATCACTACGCCGTTGCGTTCGAAGACGCGGGCCTTTTCGGCCTCGGTGCCGTACTTCTGGGGGAGGGTGGCTAGTTCGGTGGCTTTGCCGGTGGCGGCGTCCAGGCGGATGAGGCGGGGGGCCAGGTCGCGGCGGTCGCCGGTTTCGACGGCCAGCAGGCCCTGGTCGTCGGCGCGGACGTAGGTGAGGATCGTGTCATGGGTGCCGGACGATTCCCACAGCTGCTTGCCGGTCTTCAGGTCGTAGGCGAGGGCCTTGTTGCGGGAGCGCATGCTCTGCGGGACGTTCTCCGGGAACGTGGCCAGGTAGAGGCGGTCGCCGTGGATGGTGTAGCGGTGTTGTTCGAACAGGCCGTTGACCATGGCCACGGTGTTCATGGCGAGCATGTCCACCTCGGGGGTCTTGAACTCGGTCACCTTGGTGGCGGCGTCGGAGTAGACCGTGAAGTTGTTCTGGCCGCCGGACTCGCTGCGGATGATGGCGGGAGAGGCTGACAGAAGGCTGGTCATGAGGCTGAGCTCGCCCAGTGTGGCCTGCTTGGTGATCTTGCCGGTCTTGGGGTCGAGGTACTGGAGGCGGGTGCCGCCTCTGAAGGTGCAGTCGAGGATGACGGCGACCCGGGTGGGGGCGGTGTTGATGTCCTTGATGTGGCAGCCGTCGTCGGGGGACGCGGCGGCGCTCCACAGTTTGTGGCCGTCGGAGAGGCGGTAGGCGACCACCGCGTCGTCCAGCTCGGTGACGGCCACGCCGTCGGCGCTCATGATGCGGGGGACGTTGATGGAGTTCGCGAGGGTGGACTTTTCGGCCGGGATCTTGATCTTCCAGGTGAGCTTGCCCGTGGTGGCGTCGATGCCGGCCAGGTGGTCGCACGAGTTGCTGCTGCCGTACGCGATGGCGGCCTTGCCGCCGGACAGGTCCGGGGTGGCGCCGCAGAGCTGGGCGCCCGGCGAGGGGATGCCCCAGGAACGCTTTCCGGACGCCAGGTCGTAGGCGAGGACGCCGTCCTTCTGGGCGCGGATGACGACCTTGTCGGTCAGCCAGCTGCCGAAGGCCAGGGCGGTGGTGAAGTCCCAGCTTCCGGCGTTGGGGAGGGGGACGTCCCATTCTGCCCCGTCGCCGCCCCCGTCGCCGAATGCGGTGATGCCGCCGCCGGTCGTTCCGGTGGTGGCGACGAACCAGGCGGTGCCCGTGCTGACGGAGAGGAGGACCACGGCCGCGCCGGTGGCCAGCAGGGCGGTCTTCCACTTGGGCCGGGGGCGCTGCTGCGGGGGTGCGGGCTGGCCGCCGTACGGTGTGCCGCTGCCGGGTGCGGGGGGCTGCGGGGGTTGGCCGTAGGGCGAGGGTGCGCCGGGGGAGGGAGGGTTCGGCGGGTAGGTGGGCTGGTTGCCTGCGGGTGGTGGGTATGGGGGCTGGTCGCCCGTGGGGGGTGGGTAGGTGGGCTGGTTGCCTGGTGGCGGTGGGTATGCGGCTGGGTTGCCCGTTGGCGGGGCATACGCGCCGGGAGAAGGAGCGTAAGGATTGGCGGGCGGTTGCGGGTAGCCCGCGGGTGGGTAGGCGGCCGGGGCCGTGCCCTGTGGGGGGTACGCGGCCGGGCTCTGGGGCCATGGCTGCGCGGGCGGAGGGTAGGAGCCGGCGTTGGGAGCCGGCTGGCCGTACGGGTTGGGGGGTGGGGAGCCGTACGGGCCGGGTGGGGTGTTGGAGTGGTCGGTCATGGTTGCTCCCCGTTCAGGCCAGCTGCCCGCGGACGTACGACGCCCACTGCCGTTCGAAGTCCGCCTTGCTCACGCCCAGCACCTTGAACAGTGCCGCCTCGCTGTCGTCGCCCTTGGCCCGGTAGGCCGCGATCACCGCGCTGGTCAGCTTCTGCTCGCCGTACCGCTGGGCGATGTAGCGCATGGCCAGGTGTCCCATCAGGTAGTGCACGTTCGTCATCCCGTTGGCGTCCCACGACGGGTTGTCGGGGAGCTGGCCAGAGAAGCGGGTGCTGAGGCGGCCGGCCAGGTACGCGCGGCCTTCCTGGAAGCGGATGTTCTGGTTGATGGGGTGGCCGCGGTTGGCGGAGTACTCGGCGAAGCCCTCGATGACCCAGTTGGGCTTGCCGAAGAGGGAGAAGTCGGCGCTGTCCAGCCCGGCCAGCAGGGAGTGGGCCAGCTCGTGCGTGCTGATCTCCAGGATGCCCTCGGACGACCGGAAGAAGGACGTGGTGGTGTCCATGACCACCCGGGTGCCGCCGACCTTGACGTCGTCGCCCAGGGAGGCCCAGGCGAGCATGGGGATGGACACGCCCGCTTCGTGCGCCTTCTCCTTGCGGAACAGGTTGCCGAGCTGGTTCTGCCCCTCGACCAGCGCGACCGCGAACCCGGCCGGCACGGGCGCGGTGGCGTCGCCGTTGCGTTTCCAGAAGTCCAGGTTCTTCTTCGCCGCGCTGGCGACCACCGGGGCGACGCGCCTGGCCATGGCCGCGTCCTGGGGACGGGCCAGGACGATGCTGGCGCCCGCGCGGACCACGGTGATGTCGGGCCAGATGTCCCACGGGCCCGGGTAGTAGACGGACTTGCTGCCCTCGCTCACCATGGGTGGCGGCGCGCCGTCCACCTTGGTGACGACCAGTGGCGCGTCCTTGGACGCCTTCTCCAGCGTCCAGCGGTACCACTCCGAGACCGGCCGCAGGTCGATGCCGGCGAACCGGTGGACGAACGCGACGTCCTGGGTGAACTTCAGGGCCCGCCCGAAGCTGTCCTCGGCGCGGCCCTCGCGACGCATCACCTTGTACGACGCCTCACTGAGCGGCACCTTGCGCAGGTTGGTGAACACCTTGCGCTGGTCGCGGACGAGCGCCGCGTTGCCCTTGTCGAAGATCGAGGTGAACGCGTCTGCGTTCCCGCTGCTCAGCGCCTTGCCGTGCTCGTAGACCAGCTTCTCGATCTCCTGGTCGGTGACGATCACGGCGTTCGGGTCGCTCTTGCCCGACGCCTCCTGGCGGCGTAACGGGTCCTGGACGCCGTTGATGCGGCCGCGCAGGACGAGGCCGACGCCGGCGCCCACGGCGATCGCCACCACGAGCGAGACGATGCCCATGGTGACCCAGAAGCCGGTCCGGCGCCTGGGCGGAGAAGGAGGATTGGATGGAGGTGGTGGCGGCGGCGGCTGCATGGCCGGCCACTGTTGCTGTTGCTGTTGCCCCTGATACTGCGGAAAACTCGGCCCCGTTGTCACTTTTGCCCCGAGAGTGCTGACAAACCCCGAAAGAGGGGAATCGTACCAGTGGCCACATCGCGAGTCTTCGGGGTGGTCGGGTTCTTTGTGGAGTGGTGAGTAGGTGAAGATGTTTTCCGGCGACTCGTAGCGCGGTGTTGTCATTTTTCGTGATAATTCACCGCATGATCGCGGGCAGCGTGAGGACGCTTCCACGGCTGGCCATCGCGCTCGCCCTCCTGCCGCCGCTACTCGCCCCAGGCACAGCCGCGGGGACGGCACTGCCGACGCACGCGGCGCCGGGGACGGTGAGCGCACACGTGGCGGCGCCAGGGCAGGGGAGCGCGCACCCGGCCCCGGAGCCGGTGACCGTGCGCGCCGCGCCCGGGCCGGTACGCATGCCGCACCACCTCGGCCCCCCGGCGATCGTCGTAACGGTCCCGGGCAAGAAGGCGACGGCCGTGAAGCCCGTCCCGGCCAAGAAGATCACCGAGCGGCTCGACCGCTTCCTGGCGAGCCGGCCGGGCCCGGTCACGGCCATGGTCAAGGATCTGACGACCGGCCGCGTCTACCGCTACCACCCGGGCGAACGGCTGATCACCGCCAGCACGGCCAAAGTCCAGATCCTGATGGCGCTGCTGCTCGGGAAACCGTGGCGCAGGCTGCCCGAGCCCGTCAGGCGCGACGCCGAGCTCATGATCCGCTACAGCGACAACCACGCGGCCGACCGCCTGTGGTTGCGCATCGGCGGCGCGGCGGGCTTCACCGAGGCCGGCAGGAGGTTCGGGCTCAGGCACACCAGGGGCGTCCCGGGGGACTGCGTCGACCTCTACTGCTGGGGCATCACCGAGACGTCGGTGGACGACCAGGTCCGCCTGATGAAGGCGCTGGTGTCCGGGAAGAGCCCGCTCAAGGCGAAGGAGCGCGCGCAGGTGCTCAAACTGATGGGCGCGGTCGTCCGCGGCCAGGACTGGGGCGTCTCCGCCGCGGCCTGCGCGGGCGAGCGCGTGCGTCTGAAGAACGGCTGGCTGAAGCGCGTCTCCAACGGGCGCTGGGCCACGGTCAGCGTGGGGCTGATCCGGGGCCGCGGCCACGACTACGCGGTCGCCGTCCTCACCGAGGGCAGCGCCGAGGTGGGGGACGGCATCGCGACCGTCGAGGGCGTCGCCGCGCGGATCATGCGGGACTTCCGGAGGTGCCGGGCGTGACCAGCCGGTAGCCGACGCCGCGCACGGTCTGGATGAGCTGGTCGTCGTTGTCGCCGAGGCGCGCGCGCAGCCGTTTGACGTGCACCGCGATCGTGTTCGTGGACGTGGTCGCGGCGGCGTGCCACACGTGCCGCATGATCTGCTCGCGGGTGACCGTGCGGTCGGCGTTGCGCATCAGGTACTGCAGCAGCTCGAACTCGCGCAGCGGGAGGTGCACGGCGCGGCCCTCGACGCGTACCTGGTAGGCCTGGACGTCCAGTTCGACGCCGCCGACGGCCAGGACCTTGCGGGACTCGGGGGAGGACGCCTGGATGAACGGCAGCAGTTCCGGCACCCGGTACGGCCGGGCCACGCAGGCCGCCGCCCCCGCCGCGAGCGCGCGTACGGCCTGCTCGGCGTTCCCCTCGCCGACGCCGAGCAGGACGGGCACGGCTCGCGCGAGCCGTACCGCGCGGACGAAGTCGACCGCGTCGATGACCGGGAGCGTGGCCGACACGAGCACCACGTCCGGCTGCAGCGCTCCCGCCTGGAGCAGCCCTTGGGCGCCGTCCGGCGCGCCGGTGACGGCCACGCCCTCGCGTTCCAGCGCCGTGGCCAGGTCGTCGACCACGGCGTCGTCGGGGTCGGCGATGAGCAGTACGGGCTTGGTCCGCGTGTCCCCGTTCATCGTGGATGCCGCCTGCTGTGGGGTCATCAGCCGAAGCGTCCCGTGATGTAGTCCTCTGTTGCCTTCTCCGAAGGGTTGGTGAACATGCGGGAGGTCTCGTCCATCTCGATGACCTTGCCGGGCTTGCCCTGGGCGGCCAGGTTGAAGAACGCGGTCCGGTCGCTGACCCGGGCGGCCTGCTGCATGTTATGGGTCACGATCACGATCGTGAACTCTTCCTTGAGCTGGGCCATCAGGTCCTCGATGGCCAGCGTCGAGATCGGGTCGAGCGCCGAGCACGGCTCGTCCATGAGCAGGACCTGCGGCTTGACCGCGATCGCGCGGGCGATGCACAGACGCTGCTGCTGACCGCCGGACAGGCCGGCGCCGGGCTTGTTCAGCCGGTCCTTGACCTCGTTCCAGAGGTTGGCGCCCTTCAGCGACTCCTCCACGATGCCGTCGAGGGTGGACTTGCCGACCCGGCCGTTGAGGCGGAGCCCGGCGGCCACGTTCTCGTAGATCGACATCGTGGGGAACGGGTTGGGGCGCTGGAAGACCATGCCCACCATGCGCCGGACCGAGACGGGTTCGACGGTGGGGGCGTACAGGTCTTCGCCGTCGAGCATGACCTTGCCCTCGACGCGGGCGCCGGGGATCACCTCGTGCATGCGGTTGAGCGTGCGCAGGAACGTCGACTTGCCGCATCCGGACGGGCCGATGAACGCGGTGATCGAGCGCGGCTCGATGGTCATCGACACGTCCTCGATCGCCTTGTGCGACCCGTAGTACGCGTCGAGGCCCGAGACCTGGATCTGCTTGGACATTGTGGCGGTTACCCCCTATCGGCCCCTGGCGGGCCTGCGCCACCAGGCGATCAGGCGCGCCACCAGGTTGAGCAGCATGACGATCAGGATCAGCGTGAGGGCTCCGGCCCAGGCGCGGTCGATGGCGGTGTCGTTGGGACGGGCCGCCTGGTCGAAGACGAAGAGCGGAAGGCCCATCTGCGGCCCGCTGAACGGATCGTTGTTGATGGAGTCGGTGAAGAACACCGTGAGCAGCAGCGGCGCGGTCTCGCCGGCCACGCGGGCGACGGCCAGCATGACGCCGGTGACGATGCCGGTGAACGCGGTCGGCAGCACGACCTTCAGGATGGTGCGCCACTTGGCCACGCCCAGCGCGTACGAGGCTTCGCGCAGGTCGTTGGGCACCAGCCGGAGCATTTCCTCGGCCGATCTGACCACGGTCGGCATCATCAGGATCGACAGCGCCAGCGCGCCGGCGAAGCCGGAGAACGGGTTGCCCAGGAAGAGCACCCAGAAGGCGAGGATGAACAGGCCGGAAACGACTGAAGGGACGCCGGTCATGACGTCCACGAAGAAGCTGATGGCCCGGCTCAGGCGGCCGCCTTGGCCGTACTCGACCAGGTAGATGGCGGTGAACAGGCCGATCGGGACCGAGATGAGCGAGGCCAGCAGGACCTGCTCCAAGGTGCCGACGATGGCGTGGTAGGCGCCGCCGCCGACGTCGCGGGCGCCGATGTTCCGCATCGAGTGGGTGAGGAACTCCAGGTCGAAGCGGGCCAGGCCGTTCGAGATCACCAGCCAGAGGACCGAGATGAGCGGCACCACGGCCAGCGCGAACGCCAGGTAGACCAGCCCCTGGACGAACCTGTCCTTGATCCGGCGGCCGGTCGAGATGTGCTGGATGGTCATGCCCCCACCGCCCTGAACTCCTTGCGCCGGTTGATCACCATGCGTGCGCCCATGTTGACCAGCAGCGTGATGACGAACAGCACCAGACCGGAGGCGATCAGCGCGCCCCGGCCGACCTGCGTGGCCTCGCCGAAGCCGTTGGCGATGTTGGCCGCGATGCTGTTGGCGTGCGGGGTGAGGATCTCGAAGCTGATGTCGAAGGTGGCGGGGAAGATCAGCGCGACCGCGATGGTCTCGCCCATCGCGCGGCCGAGGCCGAGCATGGCGGCGCTGATGACGCCAGGCCGGCCGAACGGCAGCACGGCCATTCTGATCATCTCCCAGCGGGTGGCGCCGAGCGCCAGGGCCGCCTCCTCGTTCATCTTCGGGGCCTGGAGGAAGACCTCGCGCGAGATGGCCGCGATGATCGGCAGGATCATGATCGCCAGGACGATGCCGCCGGCGAGCATGGTCTTGCCGCCGATGGCCCCCTCGCCGGAGAACAGCGGGAACCAGCCGAGGTGCTCGTTGAGCCACTGCGACGGCGTGCGCAGCAGCGGCACCAGGAACGTCACGCCCCACAGGCCGTAGACGACGCTGGGCACGGCGGCCAGCAGGTCGACCAGGTAGCCGAGCGGCCCGGCCAGGCGGCGGGGCGCGTAGTGGGAGATGAACAGCGCCACGCCCACCGCGATGGGGGTGGCGATGACCAGCGCGATCGCCGAGCTGAGGACGGTGCCGAAGGCCAGCGCGCCGATGCCGAAGACCTGGCTGCCGTTGGGCTCCCAGATCAGGTCGGTGAAGAAGTTGCCCTTGTTCGCCTGCAGGGCCGGGACTGCCTCGCTGATGAGGAACACGGCGATGGCCGCCATGATCCCCAGCAGCAGGACGCCGGCGCCGGTGGAGACGAACTTGAAGGGGCCTTCACCATGGCTGCGCCGCGAGGCGGACCGGCGCGTGGCCGGCCCGCCCCCACGGGTACGAACGTTGGTCGTCATGCTGTGCTAGGAGATCGCGCCGACGGCGGTGCGGACCTTGGTGAGCAGCTCGCCCGCGAGCGGGGCGTAGCCGAGGTCCTTCAGCGCGGCCTGGCCCTCGTCGCTGGAGGTGTAGGTGAGGAACTCCTTGACGATCTTGGCCTGCTCGGGCGCGAGGCCCTTCTCGCAGGTGATCTCGTACGTCACCAGCACGATCGGGTACGCGCCCGCCGTCTTGGTGGCGTAGTCGATGCTCAGCTTCAGGTCGTTGCCGGTGCCGGTGATCTCGGCGGTCTCGACCGTCTTGGCCGCGCTGTCGGCGGTCAGCTCGACGAACTCGCCGGAGCCGTTGGCCACCTTGGCCTTGCTGAGCTGGGAGTTCTCGGCGAAGGAGAGCTCGACGTAGCCGATGGAGCCCTCGGTGCTCTTGACGCTGGCCGCGACCTGGTCCGAGCCCTTGGCGCCCTGGCCCTTGGCCTCGGCGGGCCACGCCTTGGCGGGCTCGTACGGCCAGCCGGCGGTCGCCTTGAGGAACTTGGTGAAGTTGTCGCTGGTGCCCGACTCGTCCGAGCGGTGGAAGGCCGAGATCGGCGTGGACGGGAGCTTGGCGTCGGGGTTGTCGGCCTTGATGGCCGCGTCGTCCCACTTGGTGATCTTGCTGTCGAAGATGCCGCCGATGGTCTTGGGCGACAGCTGCAGGCCGTCCACGCCGGGGAGGTTGTAGACCACCGCGACCGGGCCGGTCACCATCGGGATGTTGATGGCCTTGCCGGTCTTGCACCGGGCGTCGGCCTGGGCGGGCTCGCCCTTGTCGTCCTTGAGAGCGGAGTCCGAACCCGCGAAGTCGACCGTGCCCGCGATGAACGACTGCACACCGGCACCCGAACCGCTCGGCTGGTAGTTCAGGCTCACGCCCGAGTTCTTGGCCTGGAAGTCCTTCTTCCACTGGTCGATCGCGTTGGCCTGGGCCGACGAGCCGGCGGCGTTGATGGTGCCGCTCAGGCCGTTGTCGTTGCCCGCGGCGGGAGCGGCGGCGGAGCTGGTGCCGGTCGTGCTCCCGGAGCTGTTGTTGTCTGTGCCGCACGCAGCGAGCGAGAGCGCGCCGACGACGGCGACGGCGGCGAGCCGGCCTGCATACTTCACGGTTGGGTTCCCCTCACTTGGTCCTTAGTCGTCCATGAAGCTATGCAGGCAAAGTGACTCAGACCCCCCAACAAGGGTGAACGTTCGGTGAACGCGCCTGGTCGTCTCCATCAATGTGACCAGCGAAGATGGGATACATGAGCTATCGCGTGTGTCTCGTGTGCATGGGCAACATCTGCCGTTCCCCGATGGCGGAGGCGGTGCTCCGCCGGACCCTGGAGGAGCGCGGGCTCGGCGGCCGGGTCGTCGTCGAGAGCGCGGGCACCGGCGGCTGGCACGCCGGCGATCCGATGGACGAGCGGGCGCTGGGCATCCTGGCCGAGCACGGCTACGACGGCGCCGCCCATCGCGCCAGGCAGTTCACGCGGGACTGGTTCGACCGCTACGACCTGGTGCTGGCGATGGACCGCGACAACGCGGCCAACCTGCGCCGCCTGGCGCCCGCCGGCGTCGAGGTGCGCCTGTTCCGCTCGTTCGACCCCGGCGCGCCGGACGGCGCCGAGGTGCCCGACCCCTACTACGGTGGCCGCGAGGGTTTCGAGGAGGTGCTGACCATGCTGGAGACGGCCTCCAAGGGCGTGGCCGCGCACATCGCCGATGAGATCGACTGAGGACCTCGGCTCCTCCCACGGCCGGCGGTTGCAGCGCGGCGTGCTGGAGGACGGGCGGCAGGTGTTCGCCAAGATCGGTCCCGCCTCCGACATGTTCGCCTCCGAGGCCGCCGGGTTGCGCTGGCTGGGCGAGGCGATCACCGTGCCCGAGGTCGTGGAGGCCGGACCCGACCGGCTGGTGTTGTCGTGGGTGCCGCAGGAGGCGCCCACCGCCGAGGCGGCCCTGCGGTTCGGCCGTGACCTGGCCCGTCTGCACCGCGCCGGGGCAGCCGGGTTCGGCGCGCCCTGGCCGGGGTTCATCGCCGAGCTGCCCATGGACAACTCGCCCGACGGCGACTGGCCGTCCTTCTACGCCTCCCGGCGGGTGTTGCCGTTCCTGCGCCGGGCGCGGCTGCCGGCCGCGGACGTGACGCTGGTCGAGCGGGCCGTGGCACGGTTCGCCGAGGTGGCCGGGCCGCCGGAGCCGCCCGCCCGCGTCCATGGTGATCTGTGGAGCGGGAACGTGTTGTGGTCCGGCGGCACCGGGGTGCTCGTCGATCCGGCGGCCCACGGCGGGCACCGGGAGACGGATCTGGCCATGCTGGCCCTGTTCGGGCTGCCGTACCTGGATCGGGTGATGGGGGCGTACCAGGAGGAGTTCCCGCTCGCGCCGGGGTGGCGGGCGCGGGTGCCGCTGCACCAGCTCCATCCGCTGCTGGTGCACGTGGTGCTGTACGGAGCCTCCTACCGCGACTCGTTGATGAATGCGGTCGCCCGGGTGTTGTCGCTCTGAACAACCGATAAAGAAATAGGGGATCCAGCCCCGCGATGCATTTCTCCGCCCAAGGGGAGGAAAGAGGACGGCGGCCGGGTAAAGTTGGCGGATTTCGTATCCGGCGGCCCCGGCCGAAAACTCATTAAGGCGTTTCCTTCTTCCCCCTGAGTCAATTGGAGGAGCGCATGGCGGACGACTCCACGCACGGCGCACTGGCCCTGACCCCGCTGGTCTGGGGCCCGCCCGGAGCCCGGCCCGACGAACGCAGGCTGCGTCAGCTCGGGCAGGCGCTGGCCGAGGTGCTGACGGGCCGCCGCCCGCCGGAGTCGGTGGCCGACCGGCTCACCGGCGGGGCCTACCGCGACCTCGTCAGGGCCGGCCGGATGATCTCCGCCGATCGGCCGCCGTTCGTCGGGAGCCCGCACGTCAAGGAGCCGAGGGACGGGGCCGTCGAGATGTGCGTGCTGGTGCACTGCGGCGAGCGCAGCCACGTCCTGGCCGTACGGCTGGAGCGGCACGGCCACCGATGGTTGTGCACCGACTTCGAGACGGCCTGAAGCGGGCCGTCAGGAGGTGATCGTGGTGCCGTTGAGCCGGTTCAGGACCTCGTCGTGGAGGGCGCCGTTCGTGCAGACCAGGCTGCCGCCCTCCAGGCCGCGCACGCCGGCGAGGTCGGTCCAGACGCCGCCGGCCTCCTCGACGATCACGGTCAGGGCAGCCATGTCCCAGGGCGACAGCTCCGGCTCGGCGGAGACGTCGGCCGAGCCCTCGGCGACCATCATGTGCGACCAGAAGTCGCCGTACGCGCGGGTGCGCCAGCAGGCGCGGCCGAGGTCGAGGAAGTTGTCCAGCTTGCCGAGCTCCTCCCAGCCGCCGAAGCTGGAGTAGGAGAAGGAGGCGTCCTCCAGCGCGGTGACCGAGGAGACGCTCATCCTGGTGGCCTTCGCCAGGCTCTTGCCGGTCCAGGCGCCGCCGCCGGTGGCCGCCCACCAGCGACGGCCGAGCGCGGGGGCCGACACCAGGCCGACGACGACCTTGCCGTACTCCATGAGCGCGATCAGCGTGGCCCAGACGGGCACGCCGCGCACGTAGTTCTTGGTGCCGTCGATGGGGTCGATGATCCACGACCGGGCTCCCCACCCGGTCTTGCCGAACTCCTCGCCCACCACTGCGTCGCGCGGCCGGGCCCGGCGCAGCGTGCCGCGGATGGCCTCCTCGACGGCGCGGTCGGCGTCGCTGACCGGCGTCAGGTCGGGCTTGGTCTCGACCTTGAGGTCGACCGCCTTGAAGCGCCGCATGGTCAGGTCGTCGGCGGCGTCCGCCATGACGTGAGCGAGGCGTAGATCGTCGTTGTAACCCTGCACGGTCAGCCACGCTATCGCGTCGGTCGTGCCGGACATCAGTCACCGGCGACCCTTTTCTGGTAACTCCCTTTTCACCTACTGACCAGTAACATGTCTCCTATGTCCACTGATGTAGGTGCCTTCCTTCTCGAAACCGTTCCCTTCGCCCGGACGTTGGGGATCGTGTTCGACTCGGTCGAGGACGGCCGGGCGGAATGCCGGCTGCCCGACCGGCCCGAACTGCACAACCACGTGGCCGGGCCGCACGCGGGCACGCTGTTCACCCTGGCCGAGTCGGCGTCGGGCGCGGCGGTGCTGTCCAGGTTCGGCGACCAGCTCAGCCGCAGCGTGCCGCTGCCCACGACGGCGACCATCGAGTTCCGGAAGGTGGCCCTGGGGGAGGTGCGGGCCGAGGCGCGCGTGGCCGCATCGAGGGAGGAGGTCGTCGGCAAGCTGGACGCCGGCGAGCGGCCCGTCTTCGACGTGCTGGTCGACGTGCGCGACGCGGCCGGCACCCTGGTCTCCAGCCTCACCGTCACCTGGACACTGCGCCCCAACCGCCGCTGAACCGCCGGTGATCAGGCGGCGGGCTCGTCGGGGGCGCCCTCGCGGCTGGACAGCAGGCGGCGCAGCGACTCCAGGCGGGCCGGGTCGGCGTTGCCCGCGGCCGCCCAGGCGTCGAGCGCGCAGCCGTCGCCGAGGTGGGTGCAGCCCTTCGGGCAGGTGACCGTGCCCTCCACCAGGTCGGGGAAGGCGGCCAGCACGGTCTCGACCGACACGTGGGCCAGGCCGAAGCTGCGCACCCCCGGCGTGTCGATGATCCAGCCGCCCTCGGGCAGCTCCAGCGCGACGGCCGAGGTGGAGGTGTGCCGGCCGCGGCCGGTGACCGCGTTGACGTGCGAGACCGCGCGGTTGGCATCGGGCACCAGGGCGTTGACCAGGGTGGACTTGCCCACGCCCGAATGGCCCACCAGCACGCTGATGCGGCCGGCCAGGTGGTCGCGCAGCTCGTCGAGGGAGCCGCCCTTGTGGACCACGATGTGCGGCACGCCCAGCGGCTCGTAGAGGGCGACCAGCTCGTCGGGTGGGGCGAGGTCGGACTTGGTCAGGCAGAGCAGGGCGTCGATCTCGGCGTCGAACGCCGCCACCAGGATCCGGTCGATCATCCGGGGCCGGGGCGGCGGGTCGGCCAGCGCCGTGACGATCACGAGCTGGTCGGCGTTGGCCACGACCGGGCGCTCGATGCCGTCGGTGTCGTCGGTGTCGTCGGCCGAGCGGCGCAACATCGAGGTGCGCGGCTCCACCCGGACCACCCTGGCCAGCGTGTCGGGGAGGCCCGACACGTCGCCGACCAGGGCCACCCGGTCGCCGACCACGATGCCCTTGCGGCCCAGCTCGCGGGCCTTCATGGCGACCACGAGCCGGCGCTGCTGCTGCTTGCGCTTGTGGCCGCGGTCGGGCTCGACCAGGGTGGTGTAGCGGCCCCGGTCGACGGCGACCACGAAGCCCTCCACGGCGTCCTCGTGCGCGGGACGGATACGGGTGCGCGGGCGCGAGCCCTTGCCCGGCCTGACCCGTACGTCGTCCTCGTCGTATTCCCGCTTTCTCAGCGGTCCGCTCCCATGCGCTCGCTTCCTCTCACGCCGGACCCTCCTGCGAAGTGCCCCCGCCGCCTGCCGCGAAACGCGCGATCATCGCCGCTCATCGGGCCTCCAGCATCGCCGCCCACATCTGGACGAACTCGGGCAACGTCTTGGCGGTCGTCGCGATGTTCTCCACCTCCACACCCGGCACGGCGAGGCCGATCACGGCCCCGGCCGTGGCCATGCGGTGGTCGTCGTAGCTGTGGAACACGCCGCCGTGCAGCGGGCGCGGACGGATGAGCAGGCCGTCGGCCGTCTCCTCCGCGTCGCCGCCGAGGGCGTTGATCTCGGTGGCCAGCGCGGCCAGCCGGTCGGTCTCGTGGCCGCGCAGGTGGCCGACCCCGCGGATGCGGCTCGGCGTGGTGGCCAGGGCGGCCAGCGCGGCGATCGTGGGGGTCAGCTCGCCCACCTCATGGAGGTCGGCGTCGAGGCCCTTGACCTCGCCCGTGCCGGTGACGACCAGGTCGTCGCCGTCGCGGGTCACCGTGGCGCCCATGGTGGTGAGCAGGCCGCGCAGCGCGTCGCCCGGCTGGGTGGTCTCCGCCGGCCAGCCGGGGACCGTGACCGTGCCGCCCGTGACCAGCGCGGCGGCCAGGAACGGCGCCGCGTTGGACAGGTCGGGCTCGACCGTCATGTCCCTGGCCGCGATCGGGCCAGGCTCGACCCGCCACACGTCGCGCTCGGTGTCGTCGACCTTGACCCCGGCCTCCCGCAGCATGTGGACGGTCATCTCGATGTGCGGCTGGGAGGGCACCGGCGGGCCGACGTGCCGGATCGTCACGCCCTTCGCGAACCGCGCCGCCGTCAGCATCAGCCCCGAGACGAACTGCGAGGAGCCGGAGGCGTCGATCGTGACCTCGCCGCCGGTCAGCGGCCCGGTGATGGTGAACGGGAGCGCGTCGTTGTCGATGCGCGCCCCGAGCGCGCGCAGGGCGTCGAGGATCGGGCCCATCGGACGCCTGCGGGCGTAGGGGTCGCCGTCGAAGAAGACCGGGCCGTCGGCCAGCGCCGCCATCGGCGGGACGAACCGCATGACCGTGCCCGCCAGCCCCGCGTCGATGCGCGCGCCGCCGCGCACCGGGCCCGGCGTCACCTCCCAGTCGACCGCGTCGGTGGTCTCGCGCACGGCCGTCAGCGTGGCGCCGAGCGCGCGCAGGGCCGACACCATGAGGTCGGCGTCGCGGCTGCGCAGCGCCTGGCGGACGACGCCCGGACCGTCGGCCAGCGCGGCGAGCAGCAGCGCCCGGTTGGTGACGGACTTGGAGCCGGGCAGGCGGACGGAGGCGTTGACGGGCGTGTCGGCCGTCGGCGCGGGCCAGTGCTGAGCGGGCATGTCCAAAGCCTACTGGCCCTGGTACGGCCCGTTCACGGCCTGTGGACGACGCGTCGCCCTTCTACCGGGCCGAGACGCCCCAGCCGGACGCGTCGCCCTTCCGCCGAGCCGAGCCGGGCCGAGCCGAGCCGTCCTGGCCGGAGGCGAAGCCGCGAGCGACACCCCGGCGTATGGCAATGTGGGGACATGTGCGGTAGATACGCCTCGGCGCGCAAGAAGCACGAGCTGCTGGAGGAGTTCCAGGTCGAGCTCGACGGCGAGCCCGACAAGGAGCTGGGAGCCGACTTCAACGTCGCCCCCACCAAGAACGTCTACGCGGTCATGAGCCGGTCCTCCAAGGAGGACGAGCACGCGGTCCGGCAGCTCAGGATCGTCAGGTGGGGTCTCGTGCCCGTCTGGGCCAAGGATCCGTCGATCGGCTCCCGGCTGATCAACGCCAGGGCCGAGACGCTGGCCGAGAAGCCGTCGTTCCGGCAGGCGTTCGCCAAGCGCAGATGCCTGATCCCGGCCGACGGCTACTTCGAGTGGATGGCCGTCGAGGGCGAGAAGAAGAAGCAGCCGTACTTCATCCACCCGGCCGACGGCGGCGTGCTGGCCATGGCGGGCCTGTACGAGTTCTGGAAGGACCGCACCCGCGACGACGACGACCCGCTCAAGTGGCTGGTGACCTGCACGGTCATCACCACGGACGCCGAGGACCAGCTCGGCCGCATCCACGACAGGATGCCCATGATGATCGAGCGCGACCGCTGGGCCGACTGGCTCGACCCGGCCCTCACCGACACCGAGCGCGCCTCACGACTCCTGGTGCCCGCGGAGGCCGGGAGGCTGGCGGCATATCCCGTTTCTACTGATGTCAATAATGTCCGGAACAATGGGCCGGATCTCATCAAACCGCTCCCCGACGAGGAGGAAGCCGGCCTTTTCTAAAGGTGTAAGAAGCATGGTAAGTGGGCATTCGGTGAGGAAAGCGATGCGACCGTTCACTCGGTGTCACCGCCACGACATGCCCCTGATTGCGCCGGGCGGGACAACCGGGGAGTCCTAGCCGCGGGCTTCCCCCTTTTCACCCGGAGGTGCGGATTCGTGGACGTCACGACCGCTCGTCAGCGGCTCGAAGACATGCTCGCGGAGCTGGACCGCTCGATCGGGGTCCTCCAGGGCGACCCCGTCGCGATCCGTGAGCACTCGGCGGCCGACGCGGGCTCCGACCTCACCGACGCCGACCGCGCGCAGGCCATGCTCACCGTGGCGACCGCGCAACGCCGCGCGGTGACCGAGGCGATCAGACGCCTGGACGAAGGCGCGTACGGCAGGTGCGTCGACTGCGACCAGCCGGTGCCCGAGGGCCGGCTGGAGGCTCGCCCGGAGGCCGCCCGCTGCGTGCCGTGCCAGGGAAGACGCGAACGCCGCCGCTGACCGCGGAAGAACCGGAGGCCGCCGGACGAGGAGAACGGCGGCCCTGGGAACGGCCGGCGGCCCCCGGAAACCGACCCGCGGCCCGCGCCCCCGGACACCGACCCGCGGCCCCCGGACACCGGCCGGCGGGTCAGTCAGCTCTTGCGGGCGCTGGCCACCAGGTGGATGCCCACCGTGTCGTCGTCGTCGGGATGGGCGTCGAGCTCGGTGCGCACGAGCCAGGTCAGGGCCCGCCCGTCGGACCCGAGCACGTGGTCCACCGTGGACGGCGACAACACCGTGCGCGGCCGCATCCACTCCACCTCCAGCCCGGCCCCCATCAGCAGCTCGCGGAGCTGGCCGCTGCTGAAGCAGCGCGTGATGCTGCCGTCGGGCCAGGGCACCAGCATGACCTCGCCGGTCTGCCGCAGGTGCTGCCACTGCTCCTGCTCGGCCAGGATCGCCATGCCGAGCACCAGCGAGTCGACGCACACCAGCGCCCGCCCGCCCGGACGCAGCACCCTGGCCACGTCGCTCATCGCCGACTCGGCCATGAGCTCGATCGACATCGCGCGTTCCTCGGCGACCACCGCGTCGACGCTCTCATCGGGAAGGAACGCCAGATCATCGGCGCGCACGTGCCGAACCCGGTCGGCGTCCCGCAAACGGGACTGCGCGTCCACGGTCCGGCGGAAGTCGAGCACCTCGATCACCCGGTGTCCCGCCCTCGCGGCCTGGCCGGACCAGCGTCCGCGGCCGCCGGACAGATCGAGGATCACCGACGGTTCGCCGGGGAGCCAGCGGTTCAGTTGCTCGGCGGCGACGGCGCGGTAGAAGGTCCAGTACGGCCCGAGCGTCCCAGAGCCGTTCAGTTCCTCGGCCGGAATGGGCAGCACACGCGACTCCTGAGTTCCGGAAAAAGGGCTACCAGCCGGTACGTATGGACGTTCCCCGCACCGGGTCCTCTGTACCTTCTATCTTGCGGGAACAGACAAGGGCGCGGGCGTGTTGCGACGAGCATGCTCACATTGGAAAGACCGCGCCCCGATGACCAGGAGGTCATCGGCCAGCGGGTATTCTCCCCTGAGTACGGTGTACCGCCACAGCCGGCCACCGGTGATCTTAGGGGGGTGGGTCCGGTGCCCGCGACAGGCGCGGAGACTCTGGAGCAGCGCAGCGAGCGGTTCGAGCGCGACGTCATGCCGTATCTCGAACAGCTCTACTCCGCCGCGCTCCGGATGACCCGGAATCCAGCGGACGCGGAGGACCTGCTTCAGGAGACCTTCGCCAAGGCGTTCGCGTCGTTCCACCAGTTCCAGGAGGGCACGAACCTCAAGGCGTGGCTCTACCGGATCCTGACGAACACGTTCATCAACAGCTACCGCAAGAAGCAGCGTGAGCCCAAGCAGTCCGGCACCGAGGAGATCGAGGACTGGCAGCTCGCGCGCGCCGAGTCCCACACCTCGAGCGGGCTGAAGTCGGCCGAGGTCGAGGCGCTGGAGCACCTCCCCGACGGCGACATCAAGCAGGCGCTCGCGGCGCTGCCGGAAGAGTTCAGGATCGCCGTCTACCTCGCCGACGTCGAAGGCTTCCCCTACAAGGAGATCGCCGACATCATGGGCACTCCCATCGGCACCGTGATGTCCAGGCTGCATCGGGGACGCAGGCAGCTCCGGGGCCTCCTTGAGGACTACGCCCGCGAGCGCGGCCTGGTCCCCTCGGAGGGATCGAAATGAGCTGTGGCAACCCGCACGACACCGACTGTCGCGAGGTGCTGGACAAGGTCTACGCCTATCTCGACGGCGAGCTGACCGACGGTGACGTCTCCGACATCCGCGTGCATCTCGACGAGTGCAGCCCGTGCCTGAAGGAGTACGACCTCGACAAGGCGGTCAAGGCGCTCGTGGCCAAGCACTGCGGCTGCGACCCCGTCCCCGCCGATCTGCGTTCCAAGGTGCTGGCGCGGATCGAGCAGGTGAGGTCGGAGCTGGCCGACTAGGATTCACGCCATGCGCGTCCTAGTCACCGGTGGTGCCGGTTTCATCGGGTCGAATCTCGTCGACCGCCTGCTCGCGGACGGACACGAGGTCGTCGCCGTAGACGACCTGTCCTCCGGCAGCAGGGACAACCTGGTCAACGCCGCCGAGAGCGACCGTTTCAGCCTGCACGTCCTCGACGTGCGCGACCCGGCGATCATCGGGCTGGCGGCCGAGCTGCGGCCCGAGGTCATCTGCCACCTGGCCGCCCAGATCAGCGTACGCAGGAGCGTCGCCGACCCCGTCCACGACGCCCGGCTCAACGTCGAGGGCACCGCGTCGGTGCTGACGGCGGCCAAGGAGGGCACCACGCGCAAGGTGGTGTTCGCCTCGTCGGTCGCGGTCTACGGCCGGCCCGCCACGATCCCCGTGCCCGGCGACGCGCCCACCGACCCACGCTCGCCGTACGCGGCCTCCAAGCTGAGCGCCGAGATCTACCTGGCGACCTTCCGCGCCCTGTACGGCCTGGAGTACACCACGCTGGTGCTCTCCAACGTCTACGGCCCGCGCCAGTCGCCCGACGGCGAGGCCGGCGTCGTGTCGATCTTCACCGACGCCCTGCTCAACGGCACCCCCACCGTCCTCTACGGCGACGGCACCCAGACCCGCGACTACGTCTACGTCGACGACGTGGTCGACGGCTTCGTCCGGGCCTGCGGCAGCGAGGGCAACGGCCGCCGCTTCAACCTCGGCACCGGCATCCAGACCACCGACAGGCGCCTGCACTCGCTGATCGCCGACGCGGCCGGGGCCCAGGACAAGCCGGGCTTCGCGCAGCCGCGCGTCGGCGACCTGCCGGCGATGGCCGTCGATCCGGTGCCCGCCCACGAAGGGTTGCGCTGGGAGCCGCGCACCGACCTGCCGACCGGCGTGAAGAGCACCGTGGCCTGGGCGCGGAGTCGCGCCAGGTAGTTGCTTGATTACACTTTGCTTGCGATTTCCCGCTCGGCCCGTACGGTGACGTCCTGTTCTGTAGCGTGAGCTCCAGAAGTCGACGTGGAGGCATGTGGGATGTTGAAGGACAGGTTCACCCGGTCGCTCGCCGCCGTCATCGTGCTCACCTCGATGGTGGCCCTGGCCGGCATCGGCGCGCTTCCGCCAGGGGTTTCCTGGACCTGACCGCCGTAGGGGGCCGCAATGCGTGACCTGCCCTGGCCCGCGAGGGTCTACCTGGTCGCCGTGATCGCGGCGGCGGCCGCGCTCATCGGGCACAGCGCGATCGTCTCCGGCCCGCTCGTGGCGCCGGAGAAACTCGACATCCTGCTGGTGCTCGGGCTGCTCTTCCTGGTGTGCGAGTCGATGCCGACGCTGCTCAACGTGGAGCAGTTCGCGGTGTCGGTGAGCTTCTCGGCGTCGCTGGCCGCGGTGGTGCTGATCGGGCCGGAGGGCGCGGCGCTGGTGGGGCTCACCGCCGCGGTCAGCGTGCGCCCGGGGCTGCCGCTGATCAAGCGGCTGTTCAACGGCGCGCAGTTCGCCGTCTGCGGCTACGCCTCCGGCTGGGTCTACGAGTGGCTGCACGGCGCGGTCGGGGTGCCGCGGGTCAACGAGTTCGACAGCCTCATCGGCCCCTACGCCGCCGCGACCGCCGTGTTCGTGCCGCTCAACATCGTGCTCACGCTGACCATGATCAGCCTGGCGACCAGCGTGCGGGCCACGGAGGTGCCGCTGCGCGGCATGGTCCAGTTCCTGCTGTCCTATCTCGGTTACGGCACGTTCGGGCTGCTGGTGGCCGGGTTGTGGGCGACCGTGCAGTCGATCTCGGCGGTGCTGGTGCTGATGCCGCTGTTCGTGGCCCGGTGGGCGTTCGGCCAGTACCACGCCCAGCAGCGCTCCTACGACGCCACCATCGCCGCGCTGTGCCAGGCCGTCGAGACCAAGGACTACTACACCCGGGGCCACTGCACGCGCGTCTCGCTCGCCTCCAGCATGATCGCCGAGGAGATCGGCATGCGGCTCGAACGCCTGCGCGCCATCCGCTACGCCGGCATGCTCCACGACGTCGGAAAGCTGGGCGTGCCCACGAAGGTGCTGCAGAAGGACGGCCCGCTCACCGAGGGGGAGCTCGCCGCGATCCAGCTCCATCCGATGCGCGGGCTGGAGATCGTCCGCGGCATCGGCTTCCTCGACGAGGCCTACGCCGGGATCATGCACCACCACGAGCGTCACGACGGCACCGGCTACCCGATGGGCCTGGCCGGCGACGAGATCCCCGAGTTCGCCAAGGTGATCGCGGTGGCCGACGCGTTCGACTCGATGACCTCCGACCGTTCCTACCGGGGGGCGCGCCCGGTCGAGGTGGCCGTGGAGGAGCTGCGCAAGTGCTCCGGCACGCACTTCGACCCGGTCATGGTGGCCGCGTTCATCCGGGCGCTGGAACGCAATCCCTGGCAGCCGCCGCGCCGGGTCGAGGCGCCCCCGCCCGACGCCGCCGAGGCGACGATCAAGGACCACGACGATCCGACGATGCCGATCCAGGTCGTGAGCGGGCCATGACCACCACAGAGCGCGTCCGGCGCGCCGACCGGGCACCGGCCACCGTCCTGCGCCGGCTCGACTCCGGCCAGTTGCTGCTGATCTGCGCGGCCGGGCTGGTCGCCGTCGCGGGCGTGGCGCACACGGCGGCTGTCGGGCTCGACCGTCCCGAGATCGCCATCGGGTTCGGCGCGTTGATCGCGGTCGGCGAGCTGGCCCGGCTGACCATGCCGGGCAACAGGGAGGTCGCGCCCATCGGCGCCGCCGCGGCGCTCGGCTACACCCTGCTGCTCGACCTCAGCCAGAACCAGTTGCGCCACTCCGCGCTGCAGGTCGTCGCCGTGATCGCGGTCGGGATGATCGCGGGCGCGCTGCCCCACCTGGCCGTCGGCCGGCCGCCGCGGCTCGACGCGATGGCCCGCCGCCTGCTCACCGGCGCGCTGCTGGCCTTCGCCTTCCGCCCGCTGGCCGACCCGCTCTACCAGCTCACCAAGCCGCCGCCGGGCGCCCACACCTGGTGGCCGGCGCTCGTGGTGATGGTCTCGCTGATCACGGTGACGCTGCTGGTCGACGTGCTGATCGCGGCGCTGCTGCGGGCCGAGCGGCTGCGCACGGCGTTCCGGGTGGCGGTGCGCGACGAGATCAACATGGCGTTCCCGCTGGGCGCCGCGGTGGCCGCCTCCGGCGTGCTGCTCGCGCTCGCCACGCACAGCATGGATCTGGTGGCGTTGCTGGTGTTCGCCGCGCCGCTGCTGGTCACGCAGGTGGCCTTCCGCAAGTACGCCGGCATCCGCGCCACCTACCTGCAGACCGTCCGCGCCCTGTCGCGGGTCACCGAGGTCGGCGGCTACGTCGAGCCAGGCCACTCGCGCCGGGTGTCCCGGCTGGCCGTGGCGGTCGGCCGGGAGCTGGGCATGGCCGAGCCCGAGCTGCTGGAGCTGGAGTACGCGGCCCTCATGCACGACATCGGCCAGCTCTCGCTGCGCGACCCCATCCCGGGCGGCGCCACCGTGCTGGCCGATCCGGAGCAGGCGCGGCGCATCGCCGAGCTGGGGGCCGAGGTGATCAGGCAGACGGGCGTGCTCGACCGGGTGGCCGAGGTGGTCCGGAGGCAGTGCGACGAGATCGCCGACGACCCGCCGCTGTCCAGCCGCATCATCAGGGTCGCCAACGCCTACGACGACCTGGTGGGTCCGTCCACCGATCGCGACCGGTCGGGGGCGGCGCTGGAGCGCATCGGGCTCACGGCGGGCAGCGCGTACGACGCCGCCGCGCTCGACGCCCTGACCCGGGTGGTCGGCAGAGGCCGCGTGTAGCCGATGCCCGCCTTTGTGGGGTTCCTACAGATCATTCTCCGCTGATCGGTACTTCACGAGAAAAGGGACGAGCCGACGCCGGTCATAGGGTTGTCCGCGTGACTGCTGAGACGCTCGGACCCGTTCTGATCGCCAACCGGGGGGAGATCGCCCGGCGGATCATCCGTACGGTCAGGCGCATGGGCCTGCGTGCCGTCGCCGTGCACTCCGAGGCCGACGCCGGGCTGCCGTTCGTGCGCGAGGCCGACGAGGCGGTGCTGATCGGCCCGGCCGACCCCGCGCAGAGCTATCTCGACCCCGCCAGGGTGCTGGACGCGGCCCGCGCCACGGGAGCGGGAGCGGTTCATCCCGGTTACGGCTTCCTGTCGGAGAACGCCGCCTTCGCGCGGGCGGTGATCGAGGCCGGGCTCGTGTGGATCGGGCCGTCGCCGGAGTCCATCGACCGCATGGGCGACAAGATCAACGCCAGGAACCTCATGGAGCAGGCGGGCGTGCCCGTCGCCGCGGGGGCGACGCGCTGGCCGGGCCCGCGGTCCTGCTGGAGCGCTACGTCGAACGTGCCCGCCACGTCGAGGTGCAGATCCTCGGCCTGCCCGACGGCCGGGTGCTGGCCCTGGGCGAGCGCGACTGCTCGGTGCAGCGCCGCCACCAGAAGGTCGTCGAGGAGTCGCCGTCCCCCGGCATCGGGCCCGAGCTGCGCGAACGCATGCTGGCCGCGGCCGTGCGGGCCGGCGAGGCCGTCGGCTATCTCGGCGCGGGCACGGTCGAGTGCCTGGTCGACGCCGACGCCCAGGACTTCGTGTTCCTGGAGATGAACACCAGGCTGCAGGTCGAGCACCCGGTCACCGAGCTGGTCACCGGCCTCGACCTGGTGGAACTGCAGATCCGCGTGGCCGCCGGGGAGAGCCCGGAGATCACGGTGGCGCCGCAGGGGCACGCGATCGAGTTCTGGGTCTACGCCGAGGACCCCAAGCGTTTCCTGCCCGGTCCCGGCCGGATCACCACCTGGGACGAGCCCACCGGCGCCGGCATCCGCGTCGACTCCGGCTACACGGCGGGCGACACGGTGACCATGTTCTACGACCCGCTGATGGCCAAGCTGTGCGTGCTCGGGACCGGCCGGACCGAGGCGCTGGAGCTGGGCCGCAAGGCGATCGCGGAGTTCACCGTCGAGGGGCCGAGGAGCAATCTGCCCTTCTGCGCCGAGCTGCTGGAGAACCCGGCATTCGTCGCGGGAGACTACGACACGGGTCTGGTCGGGCGAATGCGGGCCTGACCCGGTCGACATTGTCAATGACGTCGGAAGAGGAGAGCGCCGGTGGCCGAGGTACGCGCCGAGATGGTGGCGAACGTGTGGAAAGTGGTCGTCCGGGAGGGCGAGGCGGTCTCCGAGGGGGACACGCTGGTCATCCTTGAGTCGATGAAGATGGAGATCCCCGTGCTCGCCGAGGACGCGGGCGTGGTGTCGCAGCTCAAGGTGGCCGAGGGCGACGTGATCCAGGAGGGCGACCTGATCGCCGTCATCGACTGAGGCGGGCCAGGAACCTGGCGCGGTCGACGACCGTCCGCTCGACCGTGCCGCGGCCCACGAGTGTGCCCTGCCGGTCGCGGGCCTCGAAGGCGAAGACCAGGCGCCGGCCGTCGACGGCGGTGAGCTCGGCGGTGAGCTGGACGTGGTCGCCGACGGCGCTGGCGGCCAGGTGTTCGAGCTCGACCCGGGTGCCGACGGACGTCTCGCCCTCGGCCAGGTGCGGGCGCACGGCCTCGACGGTGGCCCGTTCGGCCAGCGCGAGCAGCCTGGGCGTGGCCAGCACGGGCACGTCGCCGCTGCCGGCTCGCTCGGCTGTGTCGGATCTCTCGACCATGGTGAGCAGTTGCGAGCGGAGGCCAGGTGAGAGCGTCATGGGGGTCAGCCTACCGAGGGCGGTTCTGATCTCCTGGAAACGCGGACAACACCGCCCATAAGGCTCCAGGATAGGGTTTGTACGGCTTGCGGCATATGAGTGGCATATGGGGCTCCTGAGACAGGTACACTCTCGGAGTTTCCGTGACCACTGTGTTACCTCACCGCGACAAAAGTTCGCTTTGTTGGAGAACCGCGGGGTGGGCGAGGTTACCGATGTAGGGGGGTAGCGGGGGAGTCATGGTGGCCCAAGGCACGACGCTGGCGGGGCGGTATCGACTGGATACCCGCATCGGCGCCGGCGGCATGGGCGAGGTGTGGCGAGGCGAGGACATCGTGCTCGCCCGCACCGTCGCCGTCAAGGTGCTGCTCCCAGGCCGCATGGATGATCGGGGGTTCGTCGCCAGGTTCCAGGGGGAAGCCAGGGCGATGGCCACGATCAACCATTCCGGCGTGGTCGACGTCTACGACTACGGGGTGAGCGGCGACACCGTCTACCTCGTGATGAAGTTCGTGGACGGGGAGCCGCTCGACCGGCTGCTGGCCCGGCTCGGCCGGATCCCGCCGCAGGCCGCCATGGAGCTCATCGCGCAGGCCGCCTCGGCCCTGCAGGCGGTGCACGACCAGGGAATCGTGCACCGCGACGTGAAACCGGGCAACCTGCTCGTCCAGCGCGACGGCACGCTGGTGCTCACCGACTTCGGCATCGCCCGTTCCGACCTGGCCAACCGGCTGACCGACGCCGGCATGGTGCTCGGCACGGCCGCCTACTGCGCGCCCGAGCAGGCCGAGGGCGCGCCCGTCACCCCGGCCGTGGACATCTACGCGCTCGGCGTGGTCGCCTACGAATGCCTGGTGGGACAGCGGCCGTTCGACGGTGACAGCGCGGTCACGATCGCGCTCAAGCACATCCGCGAGGCCCCGCCGCCGCTGCCCGCCGACATCCCGCCGCAGATCCGGACGCTGGTGGAGGTGGCGCTGTCGAAGGACCCCGCCCGGCGTTTCCCGACGGCGAAGGCCATGAGCGAGGCGGCCCGCGCGGCCGGTCAGGGCCAGGCGATCACGCCGGTGGCCGAGATCGCGCCGCCGGCCACGGGCGCCACGATGGCCGCGCCGCCCGAGTCGTACCAGACCGGCGCCTACCAGGCGGGCCACTCGCAGCCGACGGGCGCCCACCAGCCGGGCCAGCCGCCCGCCTACCCGGGAGGGCAGCCGCCGGCCGGAGCCGGCGGGTTCCAGACGGGGGCGCACCTGCCCGCGTCGTCGGAGGAGACCACCGCCGCCGTCGGCGAGCGCCGGCCGGGCGGCCGCCGCGCCGCCAAGGCGCCGCGCAGGACCGGCCTGGTCGTCGGCCTCGCGGTCGCGGTGGTGCTCGGCGTGGGGGCGGGGGCGGTCGCGCTGACGGGCATGGTGCCCGGCGCGCCGACGCCGACCGTCACGGCTACCCACGACGGCAACAGCGACGACATCCCCGGCCCGACGAAGACCGGTTCCAAGAAGCCCAAGCCTTCGACGACGCCTCCCACGAAGCCGCCCACGACGCCCACCACCAAGCCGCCCACGCGCGTCGAGACCGAGGAGCCGACGGAGACCGAGGAGCCGACGACCACGCCCACCACCACCCCGACCACCACGAAGGGACCGACCAAGTCGCCGTCGAGCACGCCGACGCCGACGGTCAAGAACATCACGGTGCCCAAGGTCGCCGGGCAGCCCTTCCTCAAGGGGCAGGAGATGGTCGAGGCTGCGGGGCTGCAGGTGCGCGTCCGCGACTCGTCCGTGACCACCGACGACCCCGCCTGCCGCAGGATCACCAAGACGGTGCCGGCCGGCGGCACGGTCGTCCCGGAGACGAAGGTGGTCACGCTCTACGTCATCGACGGCATCTGCACGACGCCGTCGCCGTCGCCGTCCCCCACGGCGACGCCGAAGTCGTAGGGGGTCAGATCCCCGTGGTGTTGCGGGGATAGGCGATCTGCGGGTCGGTGGCGATGTTCACCATGTACGGGATGCCGGAGTCGAACGCCCTGCGCAGCGCCGGCCCGATCTCCGACGGCTTGGTGACCAGCTCGCCGCCGCCGCCCAGCGCGGTCACGACCTGGTCGTAGCGGCACTGCGGCTGGAGGTCGGCGGCCACGTCGTAGCCGTACAGGAACCGCATGGGGTGCTTCTCCAGGCCCCACATGCCGTTGTTGCCGCAGATCATGACGACCGGCAGCCGGTGGCGGACGAGGGTGTCGACGTCCATCAGGGAGAAGCCGGCGGCGCCGTCGCCGAGCAGGAGCACGACCTGCGAGGACGGGCGGGCCAGGCGGGCGGCGATGGAGTAGCCGAGCCCGGTGCCGAGGCACCCGTACGGGCCGGGGTCGAGCCAGTTGCCCGGCTGCTTCGGCTCGACGTACTTGCCGGCGTAGGAGACGAAGTCGCCGCCGTCGCCGATCACCACGGCGTCGTCGGCCAGGACCTTGCCCAGCTCGCCGTAGATGCGCATGGGGTGGATCGGGTCGGTGTCGGCGGCCAGCAGCTCGGCGTCGTCCTCGATCGCCGCGGCGGCGGCCTCGGCCAGCGTGGAGGCCCAGGAGGCGTACGAGCTGGGCTTGACGCCCGCGTCGCCGCAGGCCGTGCCGAGGCTCCACAACACCACCGACAGGTCGCCCGCGGCCTTGGCGGCGGGCTGCATGTGGGTGGCGAGCTGCGAGGGCGCGTCGGCGATGTGCACGACGCGGGCCAGGGGCGCGCCGTCCTTGCCGCCGAACCCGCCGTAGCCGAGCCGGAAGTCGAGCGGGGCGCCGATCACGATGACCAGGTCGGCCTGGGAGAAGGCCACGCCGCGGGCGCGGGTGACGAGCAGCTCGTGCCCGGCGGGCAGGATGCCGCGGCCCTGGCCGTTGGGGATGACCGGCAGCCGCCAGGTCTCGGCGAAGTCGCGCGCGGCCTCCTCGGCCCGGTCCATCCACACGTCGGAGCCGTAGACCAGCACCGGGCGCTCGGCCTCGGACAGCAGCCGGGCGATGGCGGCCAGGTCGGCGGGGTCGGGCTCCAGCGGCGAGGGCGACTGCGTGTGCACCTCGTGGGCGGGCGAGGGGGCGAACAGGTGGTCCATGTAGAAGTCGAGGAAGACCGGGCCGCGCTGGGGCGCGACGGCGGTGCGGAAGGCCGACTCGACGTCCTGGCCGATCGAGTCGGCGCCGGAGGCGGTGAACGACAGCTTGGTGATCGGGCCGAGCAGCGGCGGGTGGTCCATCTCCTGGAGGGCGCCGCTGCCCCAGCGCGACTGCGGCGCGCGGCCGCCCATGACGACCACCGGAGAGCCGTTGAAGTGCGCGGTCGCGATGCCGCTGACGCCGTTGGTGATGCCGGGCCCGGCGGTCAGCACGGCCAGGCCGGGCTTCCTGGTCAGCCGGGCCGTCGCCTCGGCGGCGAAGACCGCGCTCTGTTCGTGGCGCACGTCGAGGATGCGCATGCCCTCGTGGACCGCGCCGTCGTACAGCGGGAAGACGTGGCCTCCCGAGAGGGTGAACATGGTCTCGACGCCGTAGGCCTTGGACACGGCGACGGCGACGTCACCGGCGTGCTTCGCAGACTCCATGCCGGGAACTTACCAACCAGTGATAAGAGTAAACAGATCTCAAGAGTTGTGTCCGGCCGCGTCCTAGCCCTGTCCACAGCAGACGCGGACCGAGCCCAGCGGCGCCCGCGCCTCGATCTTCCGCGGCGCGCCCTTCACCGCGTCGACCTCCACCTCGGTACGGCGGCCCTCGGTCGTCACGTCGTAGGTCTCCGGCGGCAGCCGCAGCTCGACGTCGCCGGTGGCCCGCGCGACGGCCCTGACCGTGAGCGGCGGGTTGGCGAAGTCGAGCCGTACGTCGCCCGAGCCGGTCTCGACGTCGGCCTGGCCGCCGAGCATCGCGTCGCCGGAGACGGACCCGGAACCGGACCTGGCCCAGACCTCGCCGGTGACCCCCGCGGCCCGGACGTTCCCCGACACGGTCGTCAGCCGCACGGCGCCGACCACGCTGTGGACCCCGAGGTCGCCGACGGTCGTCCGGGCCTCGACCCCGGTCTCGAAGGGCACCAGCAGCGTGTAGTCCGCCCGGCACACCGGACCGTCCGGCCGGGGTGCGGTGCCGCACCGGATGTCCAGCCGCAGGGTGTCGCCGTTCCAGTCCTCGGTGATCACCGGCCGGTCGATCGAGGTCCAGTTCACGGACCGGGAGATCGTCAGCTCTCCCGCGGGGCCGGGCACGATCTCGACGTTCACCTCGCCGCTGCCCGTGGTGACCTTCAGCGTGTCCAGCGCGAACGGGACCGTCCTGGCCCGCGTCTCCTGCGGCGCGGTGGCGCGGGCGAACCCGTTCCAGACCAGCAGCACGGACAGCAGCAGGGCGGTCACCGTCGCCACGGTTCCCGCCGTCAGCCAGATGGCCCTCACGGCATGCTCCTGATCTTGAGGAACTGCAGGACGGCGAGGACCCGGCGGTGATCGCCCTCCGCGGGGGACAGGTCGAGCTTGGTGAAGATGTTGCCGATGTGCTTGCCCACGGCCCCCTCGCTGAGCACGAGGGCCTGGCCGATGCCGGCGTTCGAGCGGCCCTCGGCCATGAGCTTGAGCACCTCGTGCTCGCGGGGTGTCAGCCGTTCCAGCGGGTCGCTGTCGCCGCGCAGCAGGAGCTGGGCGACGACCTCGGGGTCGAGGGCGGTGCCGCCGCCGGCGACCCGGCGCAGGGCGTCGATGAACTCGGCCACGTCGGCCACCCGGTCCTTGAGCAGGTAGCCGACGCCGCCGGCCGCCGTGGACAGCAGGCGGGCGGCGTAACGTTCCTCGACGTACTGGGAGAGCACCAGCACGGCCAGGCCGGGATGCTGGCGGCGCAGCACGAGAGCGGCGCGCAGCCCCTCGTCGGTGTGCGTGGGCGGCATCCGGACGTCGGTGATCACCAGCTCCGGCCGGTGCTCCTCGACGGCCCGCAGCAGGCCCTCGGCCTCGTCCACGGCCGCCACCACCCGCATGCCGGACGCGTCGAGCAGCCTGATCAGCCCCTCGCGCAGCAGGACGGAGTCCTCGGCCAGCACTACTCGCACGGCAGCTCCACCTCGATCGTGGTCGGCCCGCCGAACGGGCTGGACAGGCGCAGCGTCCCGTCCACGGAGTCGATGCGCTGGGCCAGGCCGCGCAGGCCGGTGCCGCCGTCCAGCCGGGCGCCGCCGCAGCCGTCGTCGTGGACGAGCACGCGCAGGCGGTCGCGCTCGCGCCGGACGGTCACCTCGGCCCTGGTCGCGGCGGCGTGTTTGGCGATGTTGGTCAGTGCTTCGGACACGATGAAGAAGGCCACCGCCTCGATGGTCGGGGAGGCGCGCCGGTCGATGTCGACGCGCAGGCGTACGGGGAGAGGGGCGCGGGCCGCGACGCCGGACAGCGCCGCGTCGAGCCCCTGGTCGTTGAGCACGGCCGGATGCAGGCCGCGGACGAAGTCGCGCAGCTCCTTGAGCGCCTGCTTGGCCTCCTCGTGGGCCCGCTCGATCGCCTCACGGGCGGGCTCGGGCAGGTCGGTGAGGGTGGCCCTGGCCAGGCCGAGGTTCATGGCGAGCGAGACCAGGCGCTGCTGGGCGCCGTCGTGCAGGTCGCGCTCGATCCTGCGGCGCTCGGCGTCGGCGGCGTCGATCACGCCGGCCCGGCTCTCGGTCAGCGTCTCGATGCGCTGCCCCAGCTCGGTGCGGCTGGGCCCGAGCAGCGTGCGCGCCACCGACAGGTCGAGCGCCGCCATGCCCCTGGCCAGGACCGGAGCGAGCAGCAGCAGCGCCAGGCCGGTCGCCGTGGAGATCCCCACGATGACCGGATCGCGCAGATCGACGAGGAACACCAGCGGCGGCGCCTGCACCCGCGGCGGCACGAACGACAGCAGCCCCACCACGGCCCCGCCCCACGCCAGCGCGACGAGGAAGGCCGCCGCCGCGCCCACGAAGGGCGACAGCAGGTGGTAGGCGATCTGCCGCCAGGTGGCCGCCCTGCGCCAGCCGGCCGGCGCCACCGGCGGCGGGATGCGGACGTCGAGGAAGGCCGCGAACCTGGACCGCTGCACCCGGGTGAACACCGGGACGCCGTGCCGCAGCAGCGGCGGGGCCACGGCCAGCAGCAGCGTGAGCCCACCGAGCACCACGGCGACCGGCAGCCCGGTCATCACGTGGGACGTGTCGAGCCAGGCACGCGCCGACCAGGGACGGGGGACTTTCATGCGTCAAAGGTATTGACCCACCAGACCCCTACGAAATGGGCCTGGTGTGCCGGTGGACGGTAGAGCTAACCCCACCCTCGAACAATTGCCGCGCACCGAACATCTCACTCCCCAACAGACCAAGGGGAGGTTCGGATGTTCGCAGCAGGGGTCGCCGCGCTGGCGGCCGCGTCCACGGTCCTGGGCGGGTTACCGCACGGCATGTTGTTCCTGGAGAAGCACCCGCCCGCCAAGCAGTGGGAGACCTACACCGTCAAGAACTCCGCCACGCTGCCGCTCCAGCTCGACCCGTGCCTGTCGCACCGGCGGCGGGACGGCGGCCGGCTGATGGCGCGGGCCGTCCTGTACTCCAGCGAGGACGAGATGAAGTACGAGCAGCTCGTCGTCTACCGGAGCGTCCGGCACGCCAAGGCCGCCATGCGCGTCCTGCGCGCGGACCTGCGGCGCTGCGCCGACGTGGGTAAGGGCGTCAACCGCCACCGCTACTTCACCAAGCCCCTGGAGGTGGGCGACGACGGCCTGCGCGCCGGCGGCCGGTTCTTCGAGAGCGGCGAGCACGCGGTCGCGGTCAGGCGCGGCGCGGCCCTCTACATCGCCGGCGAGTCGGCCTGGCCCACGAAGAGCCTGCCGCTCAAGGGATTCCGGGGTCTGATCGACCAGGCGCGCCGGATGACCGTCAAGGTCTGCCGCCTGCCCGAGGCCGCCTGCTAGAGCACCCCCACCCGCCGCTTGAAGGCGGACGGGTCGAAGGAACCGCCCAGCGTGGCACCCAGCCCCTCGCGCGCCAATCGGGCGAACGCCTCGCGGCCGAGTCGCCCGGCCCCTTCGGGCAGCACTCCCGCCAGCGGCCGCGCGGCCAGCATCTCCAGGTCGGCGACGTTGCTCCGCTCGATGATCCCGGTCTCCGGCGGCCAGCGCCCGATCACCACGCCCGCCGGGTCGAGCCCCCGGTGTGCCAGCGCCTCCAGGGTCAGCGCCGTGTGGTTGAGCGCCCCGATCCCGGCCCCCGCCACGACCAGCACCTGCGCGCCCACCAGCCGGGCCAGGTCGGCGATCGTCGCGCCGTCCTCGTCGAAGCGCACGAGCAGGCCGCCGGTGCCCTCCACGACGACCAGCCGGTTGCTCTCGGCCAGCTCCTCGACGAACCGGGCGGCGGCCGGCAGCGACACCGGCGGCACCCCGGCCACCCGCGCGGCGGCGGCCGGCGAGAGCGGCTCGCCGAAGCGCGCCAGCTCGAACGTGGTGCTCACCCCGGAGAGCCGGATCACCTCGTCGAGGTCGCGCCCGCCGCCGGTCTGCGCCGGCTTCACCACGGCGACGGACGACCCCCGCTCCCTGGCCAGGGCGGCCACCGCGGCCGTCACGACGGTCTTGCCCACGCCGAAGTCGGTGCCGGACACGACGAGAACGCTCATCGTCCCAGCCTAGAAGCCGCCGCCCGCCATCCCGGTCAGGGACGCCGCAGGCGCGTGACGAACTTGTACCGGTCGCCGCGGTAGAGGGACTGCGCCCACTCCACCGGGTGGCCGTCGGCGTCGAAGGCGTGGCGGGTCAGCAGCAGCATCGGCAGGCCGACGTCCACGCCCAGGGCCTTGGCGTCGTACGGGGTGGCGAGCACGGTCTCGATGATCTCCTCGGCGTCCGTGAGCCGTACGTTGTAGGCGTTGTGCAGCGTCTCGTACAGGGAGGCGTGCACCTCCAGCTCCCGCCGCAGGCGGGGGAAGCGCCGCGCGGACAGGTGGGTGGTGTCGATCGAGACCGGCTCGCCGTTGGCCAGCCGGAGCCGGTGGATGCGCAGCACCCGGCCGCCGGGGTTGATGGCCAGCCGCCGCGCCAGGGCCTCGTCCGCGGTGATGTAGCCGATCTCCAGGATCTTCGTGTCCGGCTCCAGGCCGGCCGTGCGCAGGTCGCCGATGTAGGAGGTGAGCTGGAGCACCTGCGCCACCTTCGGCTGGGCCACGAACGTGCCCTTGCCCTGGATGCGCAGCAGCCTGCCCTCCACGACCAGCTCGGTCAGCGCCTGGCGGACGGTGGTGCGCGAGGTCTCGAACCGCACGGCCAGCGTGCGCTCGGGAGGCAGGGCGGTGCCCGCGGGCAGGCTCTTGGTGAGCTCCAGAAGACTGCGTTTCACGTCGTAGTACTTGGGAACGCGGGGGCCGTCGTCGGTCACGCTCTCACCTTCACTTCTGGCACGGCGGTGAGGGCGTGTCTGATCACCGCGAGATCATCGGAACTCATATCGGCCCGAGCGGTCAACCACCTGGGAGGACGGCATATCCGCACGGAGCGCGCACACCGCCAAGTACGCGCGAATCCGGGCAGCTCAGACTGATTGTGAAGGATATCCACAGCTGCGTGCGCGATCGCAACCGAGGCCGGTGTCAGGCCCGCGTCGTCGAGGAGCCACCCGCCCGTGTCGATCACCTCCGGCAATGCCCGTGAAGCCCCGTCATGGGGATCGGGCGATCCCGCCGTGTGACGGTTCTCACAGTACGAGATTCCCCGAAAGTCGCGCCGGGTGCACGGCGACGCACCCGTGCCGCCCGCCCGTGGCGTCTTCACCGGGCAGGAGCTGCGCATTCGATCAGGGGGTCGGTTTGGCTGTTGGCGGCGAAAGCACGCATGATGCACTCGTGCCGACTCTCAGCGACCTCGTCGCCCGCCACACCGCACTCGACGAGGCGGACCTCGACTGGCTGCACTCGCTGGTCTCCGACTGGCAGCTGCTGGCCGACCTGTCCTTCGCCGACCTCATCCTGTGGGCGCCGCTGCTCGGTGAGAACGGCTGGATCGCCATCGCCCAGATGCGCCCCACCACCGGCCCCACCGTCTACCACGACGACATCGTCGGCAGCGTGGCCGCCAAGGGCGAGCGCCACCTCATCGACACCGCCTGGAACGAGCGCCGCATCTGCCGCGAGGGCGATCCCGACTGGTCCACGGGCGTCCCGGTGCGCGAGGAGACGATCCCGGTGCGCCGGGCGGTCGACAACGGCGAGGGCCGCTTCCTCGGGGTGATCCAGCGCTCCACGAACCTGTCCTCGGCGCGCACCCCGTCCCGGCTGGAGCTGACCTACCTGCAGAGCGCGTCGGACCTGGCGCAGATGGTGGCCGAGGGGCGTTTCCCGTTCTCGGGGGAGGAGCCCATCCTGGTGCGCTCGCCGCGCGTCGGCGACGGCCTGCTGCGGCTCGACCGGGCCGGGCGGGTCACGTACGCCTCGCCCAACGCGTTGTCGGCCTACCGGCGGCTGGGCCTGCACGCCGACCTGGTCGGCGCCGAGCTGGGCCGGGTGACGGCGACGCTGTGCTACTCCGACGAGCCGATCAACGAAGACCTGATGATCGTGGCCAGCGGGCGGGCGGCCAAGGAGACCGAGGTCGAGTCGGGCGGCACGATCGTGCAGCTCAGAGCCATCCCGCTGATCGTCGGCGGCGGTCGCATCGGCGCGCTCGTCCTCATAAGGGACGTCACCGAGCTGCGGCGGCGCGAGCGCGAGCTGATGACCAAGGACGCCACGATCCGCGAGATCCACCACCGCGTGAAGAACAACCTCCAGACGGTCGCCGCGCTGCTGCGGCTCCAGGCGCGGCGCCTGCAGGTGCCCGAGGGCCGCGAGGCGCTGGAGGAGGCCGTGCGCCGCGTCGGCTCGATCGCCATCGTGCACGAGACGCTGTCGCACGCGCCGGAGGAGTTCGTCGACTTCGACGAGATCGCCGACCGGGTGATCGCGATGGCGGGCGAGGTGTCGGCGGCCGAGGCGGCGGTCACGCCGCGCCGGGTGGGCGCGTTCGGCGTGCTGCCCTCGCTCATCGCCACGCCGCTGGCCATGGCGCTGACCGAGCTGCTGCAGAACGCGTTGCAGCACGGGCGTCCCAAGCGGATGGAGGTGCTGGTCGAGCCCGCCCCCGACCGGCTGAACGTCACCGTCTGGGACGACGGGCGCGGCCTTCCCGCGGACTTCGACCTCGACAAGTCCACCAGTCTGGGGCTGCAGATCGTCCGCACGCTGGTGGAGGGGGAGCTGTCGGGCAAGCTGACGATCGAGCCGCGGGAGGGCGGCGGCACGCACGTCGGGTTGTCGATCCCGTTGCCGTCCGCCTGAAGAGCCTGAAGAGTCCGCCGGGCCGGGCGACCGTCGTCGAGGGCGGCGCCCGGTCCGTGCGAGCCTGGCCGCCGCGTGCGCGACGCGACGGGGTCTTGGCGGAAACGTCGATCACGCCAAGCTGGGCGGCTCCTGCGGGGAAAGCAGGGTCGATCGGAGGTGGATCAGACGGGGCAGATCAGGTGAGGCAGATCAGGCCGAGGCGCGGGCGCGGGCGCGGGCGGTGCGGCGCTTGAGGGCGCGGCGCTCGTCCTCGCTCAGACCGCCCCAGACGCCGGCGTCCTGTCCGGACTCCAGCGCCCACTTCAGGCAGGCGTCGACGGCCGGGCAGGACCGGCAGACCTGCTTGGCCTCTTCGATCTGCATCAGGGCAGGGCCGGTGTTGCCGATCGGGAAGAACAGCTCGGGGTCCACGTCACGGCAGGCAGCTCGGTGGCGCCAGTCCATGCGTCCACTCCTTAGTAGATGGAACCTTTGGTCGGCTCCGTGCGGCTACTACTTTGTGAAGAGTTTCACTAACTCGCGCGAACAATTACCCGGATCCAGGTGTTGGACCGGGGTTGTCCGCCTGACGGCCGGAGGGCCTTGGGGTTGTTAAAGGTCCTACGTTCCGACGTCAGTCTTGAGCCTTCCAGCCACGCAGAGTGCACGCAAGGGGGTTGGGGCGAAGTTTTGGCGGTTATGGATGTCGGATGCGTCACACAATGACCGAATGTAACCAGCTAGACCAGAACTTGTAACGCGTTCGGGGTAGACCGGAACGTTACGGATTCGCGTTCGCCCAGGTAGTCCCCGTCCAGCTGGAAGGCCACGGGACGGTCGGCGGCGAGGGTGAACTCGGCCTCGTCGTGCAGCTGGACGAGGTGTTTGCCGGACGGGACGGCGTCACTCTCCGTGAGGATCTGCCGGATCAGCCCGGCGATCTGGACGGGCCCCATCCGCCTCAGCCCGAGCAGGTCGAGCCCGGTCTCGAAGCTCGCCCACGGCGTCGGCGTCACCGGCTTGGCTCCCAGGTACGTCCACGGCGAGGTGTTGGAGATGATCGCCATGAACACGCCGTCGGCCGCGGGGATGCCCGGCCCGGTCAGGTTCATCGGAGCGTGCCGTTTGTCCGTGGCCAGATAGTGCCGCAGAGCGGTGTTCACATACCGGGCGGGAGTGGCCTTCCTCCCGGTGCCGCGCAGGCCCTCCACGGCCCGTACGACCTCGGCGTCGTACCCCATGCCCGCGCAGAACGTGAAGTACCGGCTCTCTCCCTCCCAGAGCGCGTGGCCCAGGCCCACGGTCCGGCGCCGGCCCTCTCTCAGCGCCTCCAGGACCGCGCCGGTGGCCTCGACCGGGTCGTTCGGCAGCCCGAGGGAACGGGCGAACACGTTCGCGCTGCCGCCGGGGATCACGATGAGGCCGGGACGGCCGGAGCTCGGATCGTCGGCCGGCGGGACGTCGTGGCCGTCGACCGGGTTGAGCAGGCCGTTGACGGTTTCGTTGATCGTGCCGTCGCCGCCGAGCACCGCGACCACGTCGAAGCCCTTGGCGCGGGCCGTGGCCGCCAGCGTCGCGGCGTGCCCCCGGTAGCCGGTCTCCTCCACCGACAGCTCCACGGCCGCGCCCAGCGCGCGGATCAACACGTCCCTCGTGCGGGCGTTGGTGGTGGTGGCCTTGGGATTGACCAGCAACATTGCGCGCATATCGCCAGCGTAGTCGCTGATCGCCCACTCGCTCGGGGTGGGGGAACATCCCCGGCGGGACCGGACCCGGGGGCGGATAGGGTTTGGCTGTGTCGAAGCGTCCGTGGAGTTTGCTCGTCGCCGCCGTCGTCGTGGCCCTGGAGGGGCTCATCGCGCTCGGGCTCGGGATCTACGTCGCGGTGGAGACGGTGGTGAGCACCCCTGACAGTCTCACCACGGCCATCGCGGAGTCGGCCTTCGGGCTGCTGATCGGGGCCGGGCTGCTCTGGGTCGCCTGGGGCGGCCTGCTGCGGGCGGAGCGGTGGGGGAGGTCGCCCGGCGTGGTGACGCAGATCTTCCTGCTGCCCGTCGGGGGCACGCTCATCCAGTCAGGTCAGCCGCTGATCGGCGTGCCGCTGATCGTGCTGGCCCTGACCGGGCTGGGAGCGCTGTTCGCGCCCCCCACCACCCATGCGCTCTACGGGGACGGTTAGTCCTCCGCGGTCAGCCCCTCGCGCAACTGGGCGAGGGTACGGGCCAGCAACCGGGACACGTGCATCTGCGAGATGCCGAGCTCGGTCGCGATCTGCGACTGCGTCATGTTCCCGAAGAACCGCAGCAGCAGGATGCGCTTCTCGCGCGGCGGCAGCCGTTCGAGCAGCGGCTTGAGCGACTCGCGATACTCGACGCCCTCCAGCGACTCGTCCACGATGCCCAGCGAGTCGGACACCGCCGGGGCGTCGTCGTCGCCGGAATCGGGCGCGTCGAGGGACACCGTGGAGTAGGCGTTGGCCGACTCCAGGCCCTCCAGCACCTCCTCCTCGGTCATCTTGAGGTAGGCGGCCAGCTCGGCGACCGTGGGCGCGCGGCCCTCGCGCTGCGACAGGTCGCTGATCGCCTTGGTCAGCGAGAGCTTCAGCTCCTGCAGGCGGCGCGGCACCCGGACCGCCCAGCCCTTGTCGCGGAAGTGCCGCTTGATCTCGCCGACGATGGTGGGCGTGGCGTAGGTGGAGAACTCCACCCCGCGCTTGAGATCGAACCGGTCGATCGACTTGATCAGGCCGATCGTGGCGACCTGGGTGAGGTCGTCGAGCCACTCGCCGCGGTTGCGGAAGCGGCGGGCCAGGTATTCGACCAGCGGAAGGTGAAGCTCGACCAGCTCGTCCCTGATGCGCTGGCGTCGCGGTTCCTCGGGACCCAGCTCGGCCAGCTCGGCGAAGAGCAAGCGGGCGCGAACCCTGTCGGGCACGGCGTGTTCGCTGGTGGCCATGGCTCCAGTCCTTTCCGTCACGCCGGCCTCGCTGCGCCTCGGCGCTTACGCAGGACGATCGCCATGCGGTCGGGGGAGTCGGTCACGGCGTCGACGTCGTCGGCCAGGGCGGTCAGCACCATCCAGGCGAAGTCGTCGCGCTTGGGGGCGGAGCTGCCGACGGTGGCCACCTCGACGCTGACCTTCATCACGTCGCCGGTCAGCTCGAACTCGGCGGTCAGGTCGGTGCCCGGAACCGCCTCGCTCAGCAACATGGCGCACGCCTCGTCGACCGCGATGCGCAGATCTTCGATCTCGTCCAGGGTGAAGTCAAGCCGGGCGGCCAGGCCGGCGGTGGCCGTGCGCAGCACCGACAGGTAAGCACTCGCGGCGGGGAGCCTGATGCTCACCACGTCGCGGATGCCCGCTACACCCTCCGCACGCGTCTCGGTTTCCTCGGTCACGTTCCTCCTCGCGTTTCCGACGCCAACTGCAACTTACCGCCCCCGGGAGGTCCTTGGCGGATTCAGACTCGCCATCAACGGAAAAGGCTCTGTGCGGTCTGGACCGCACAGAGCCTTTTATGCCGTTTAGGCGGCCTTGGTCTCCCAGAAGATCTTGGAGATCTCGTCGATCTTGGCCAGGAGCTCGTCGGCCTTGCCGCCGTCGACGGTGCCCTTGGCGGCCGCGGCGCCCGCCAGCTTGGTGGCCTCCCAGAAGAGCTGGTGCAGCTGCGGGTACTGCTCCAGGTGCGGCGGCTTGAAGTAGTCGGTCCAGAGCACCCACAGGTGGTGCTTGACCAGCTCGGCCCGCTGCTCCTTGATGATGAGCGCGCGGGTGCGGAAGACCGGGTCGTCGCTGGCCTCGTACTTCTCCATGATCGCCTTGACCGACTCGGCCTCGATCCGGGCCTGGGCGGGGTCGTAGACCCCACAGGGCAGGTCGCAGTGGGCGGAAGCGACATGCTTGGGTCGTAGCAGTCGTGCGAGCATCAGAAAGTCCTTCCTTGATGCTGAATCAGCTTGGTCCACAACCGACCTTACTCGGGTCCCAACGCCTGTGGAGTAGGGGGTCTCTGCCCATGAGAGTGCGTGTCGAGGGCGATTCGATGCGTCCGGCGCTGGTCCCCGGCGACTGGCTCCTCGTCCGCCGGGGGGCCGCCGTCCATCCGGGCGACCTCGTCGTGGCCCGGCTGCCCGGCGACCCCGATCAGCTCATCGTGAAACGCGCCCAGTGGCACGGCGAGGGCGGCTGGTGGCTGGAGAGCGACAACCAGCGCGCCGGCGGGCGCCGCGACAGCTGGGACTTCGGGCCGGTCGAGGAGATCGTCGGGCGCGTCGTGCTGCGCTACTGGCCGCTGGTGCGCCGCGGATGACCCCTCAGAGGCCCCCTCAGCCCTCCTGGGCGTTCCTGCGGCGCCGGTAGGCCGCCACGTTGGCGCGCGTGGCGCAGCGGGGGGAGCAGTAGCGGCGGGAGCGGTTGGAGGAGGTGTCGAGGAAGGCGCGGGCGCAGCGCGGCTCGTGGCAGCGGCCCAGCCGGTCGGCGCCCACCTCGGCGACGACGGCCGCCAGGCCCATCACCGCGCTGGCGGCGGAGTCCTCGGCCAGGTGGAGGTGCCAGCCCTGGCCGTCGTGGTCCGACAGCCGCGGGTGCACCGGATAGCGCACGAGCAGGGCGTTGAGACGCTCGGCCACCGCGCGCGCGTCGCCCGCGACGTCGAACACGGCGGCCAGCTCGGCGCGCAGGGCGGTCAGCTCCGGGGGAGGGGCGGGATCGTTGATCAGTCGGACCGCCCACTCTGCGTAAGAGGTCAGGTCCATGCGGGAGTATTACACGAGTCGCCGGGCCCCCGGCACCTCCGGGGGCCCGGACGGCTCACTCCTCCGGGTGCAGCACCCGGTGCAGGAACGCGCGGGTGCGCTCGTGCCGCGGGTCGCCGATCACCTGGGCGGGGTCGCCGTCCTCGACGACGACGCCGCCGTCCATGAAGACCACCCGGTCGGCCACCTGGCGGGCGAAGCCCATCTCGTGGGTGACCACGAGCATGGTCATGCCCTCCTCGGCCAGCTTGCGCATGACCGTGAGCACGTCGCCGACCAGCTCGGGGTCGAGCGCCGAGGTGGGCTCGTCGAACAGCATCAGGTCGGGGTTCATGGCCAGCGCCCTGGCGATGGCCACCCGCTGCTGCTGCCCGCCGGACAGCTGGGTCGGGTAGGAGTCGCACTTGGCGCCGACGCCCACCTTCTCCAGGTTCTCCCGGGCCACGACCTCGGCCTCCCGCCTGCCGCGCTTGAGCACGCGCTGCTGGGCGATCATGACGTTCTGCAGCGCGGTCATGTGCGGGAACAGGTTGAACTGCTGGAAGACCATCCCGATGCGGCGTCGTACGGCGTCGATGTCCACGTCGGGGTCGGTCACCTCCACGCCCTGCACGAACACCTTGCCCTTGGTGGGCTCCTCCAGCAGGTTCACGCAGCGCAGCAGCGTGGACTTGCCCGAGCCGGACGGCCCGATGACGCACACCACCTGGCCCGGCTCGACCGTCATGTCGATGCCCTTGAGCACTTCGTTCTGGCCGAAGTACTTGTGCAGCTCTCGTAGCTCGATGGCGTGCGTCATTGGCTCCTCCGCTTACGCCCCTCAAGCCGGGACGCGAGGTAGCCCAGCGGGATCGTGACGATCAGGTACGTCACGCCGGCGACCATGATGGGCGTGGCGTTGGCGTACTGGGAGGCCAGGTCGTTGCCGAACTTGGCCAGCTCGACGTACTCGCCGGAGACGCCCAGGAACAGCACCAGCGAGGAGTCCTTGAGCAGGGACACGAACTGGTTGGTGGTCGGCGGGATCACCATGCGGATGGCCTGCGGGATGACCACCGTCACCTGCGCCCGGGTCGCCGACATGCCGAGCGACCTGGCGGCCTCCGTCTGGCCCTTGGGGACCGCCTGCAGGCCCGCCCGGAAGACCTCCGCCTGGTAGGCGGCGCCGACCAGGCCGAGGCCCAGGATGCCCTGTCCGTACGTGCCGAACGGCACCTCGAACCCGGGCAGCGCGAGCGGCAGGAAGGTGATCATCAGGAAGATGAGCAGCGCCGGCAGGCCGCGGAAGATCTCGATGTAGACGGTCGCGATCCACCGGTACGGCCGCACCTGCGACAACCGCATGAGCGCGAGCAGCAGCCCGAGCACGAACGCGAAGACGAAACCGCCCACCGTGTAGATGATCGTGTTGCGCAGCGCGATCGTGAACAGGTCGGGCAGCGCCTGCTTGGCCACGTCGACCTTGGCGAAGTTCTGGGCGAGGCTGGCCCAGTCGGCGTACAGGACGACAGCGACGAGCACGGCGGCCAGCACGACGTACTGGACGGCCCGCGTGATCCGCTGTTTCTTCCGAGGGCTGAGCCCGGCCCGGCCGGGCTCAGCGGTCTTCGGCTGGTCGGCCATGGATCAGCCCAGCTCGCCGGGCTTCTTGCCGAACCACTTCACGTAGATCTTCTCGTAGTTCCCGTCCTGCTTGGCCTTGGTGATCTCTTCGTTGATCGTCTTGAGCAGGGTCGGGTCGGCGCCCTTCTTCAGGCCGATGCCGTACTGCTCGCCGGTGTCCAGGCTGGCGATCAGCTCGAACTTCTCGGCGATCTCGGGCTTCTTCAGCCAGGTCAGCACCACGGGAAGGTCCTGGACGATCACGTCGGCCTGCCCGGCCTGCAGGGCCAGCAGCTCCTTGGCCGAGTCGGCGTACTCGGTGGGGTTGAGGCCCTGCTTCTTGACGTAGTCGAGGCCGGTCGTGCTGGCCTGCGCGCCCAGCTTGAGGTTCTTGGCCTTGACGTCCTCGAGGGACTTGGCGCCCGACCCCTTCTTGGCCAGCAGCGCCTGGGTGGCGTCGAAGTAGGGCTCGGAGAAGTCGATGTTCTGCTTGCGCTCGTCGGTGATCGTCATGCCGGCGGCGGCCACGTCGCACTTGCCCGCGGCCATGGCGGCGCCACTCTTGATCACCGCGAAGTCGATGTCCACGATGTTCTGGGTCACGCCGAGCTTCTTCGCGGCGAGGTCGACGATGTCCACGTCGAACCCGACGATCTTGCCGCTGTCGTCCTTGAACTGGAACGGCTCGTACGGGATGTTCGTGCAGACCGTGAGCTTGCCGGGCTGGACGAGCTTCACGCCGCCGGCCGCGGAGGCGCTCGCGCCGGTCGTGCTGCCGGAGGAGCCTCCGGTGTCGCTGCCACAGGCGCTGAGGGCGAGAGCGGCGGTCAGGGCGAGCGCGCCGACAGCGTAGCCACGGCGGCCCTTGGGGCTGAGGGCCATGTACGGCCTCCTCGAAAGAGTTATGCCACGTAACTTGCGTTTTGTGCAGTTTAAATGGGGTTTAGCTGCGGTCCGTCATCCCGCGTTTAACGATGCGTCAACGGAACGGCGTCGGCTCCGACACCATCGACCATCTCACCATGTGGCACTATGGGGAGACGGGTGACCCCCGTAACCCCTCAGAGACGACCGACGAGGGGGAGCTTGGCAGCTACCGAAGCCAGCCCACTCGCGCTCGTACGCCGAAGGTCTCTTCCGCTCCGATGAATACAGGGGTCGCTGTGTCTGCCACGCCCGCTTCTGCTTCCGTCGAACCGCTCGACCTCGATCCGGCCTTCGCGCTCCACCGCGGGGGCAAGCTGGAGGTCCGCTCGACCATTCCCGTCCGCGACGCCGACGACCTGTCGCTCGCCTACACGCCCGGCGTCGCGCGGGTCTGCACCGCCATCGCCGAGACGCCTTCGCTGGTCAACGACTACACCTGGGTCTCCAACGTGGTCGCCGTCGTCACCGACGGCACCGCCGTGCTCGGCCTGGGCGACATCGGGCCGTCGGCCGCCATGCCCGTCATGGAGGGCAAGGCGTTGCTGTTCAAGGAGTTCGGAAACGTCGACGCCGTCCCGATCTGCCTCGACTGCACCGACGTCGACGCGCTGGTCGAGACCGTCGTGCGCCTCGCGCCGTCGTTCGGCGGCGTCAACCTGGAGGACATCAGCGCCCCGCGCTGCTTCGAGGTCGAGGACCGGCTGCGCGACCTGCTCGACATCCCGGTCTTCCACGACGACCAGCACGGCACCGCCATCGTCGCCCTGGCCGCCCTGCGCAACGCCGCCCGCCTGACCGGCCGCGCGCTCGGCGACCTGCGCGCCGTCGTGGCCGGCGCGGGCGCGTCCGGCGTCGCCGTCACCCGCATCCTGCTGGGCGCCGGCATCGGCGACATCGCGGTCGCCGACTCCAAGGGCATGATCTACGAGGGCCGCGAAGGGCTCAACCCGGTCAAGGAGGCCCTGGCCCGCGAGACCAACCGGACCGGCCACACCGGCTCCACCGAGGAGGCCCTGGCCGGCGCCGACGTCTTCCTCGGGCTGTCCGGCTCGACCGTCTCCGAGGCGGCCATCGCGTCCATGGCGCCCGACGCCATCGTCTTCGCGCTGTCCAACCCGACCCCGGAGGTCCATCCCGAGGTGGCCGCCAGGCACGCCAGGGTGGTCGCCACCGGGCGCTCCGACTTCCCCAACCAGATCAACAACGTCCTGGCCTTCCCGGGGGTCTTCCGCGGCGCCCTCGACGTGCGGGCCACGACGATCACCGAGAACATGAAGGTGGCCGCCGCCGAGGCGCTGGCCGCCGTCGTCGGCGACGACCTGTCGGCCACGTACGTCATCCCGAGCCCGTTCGACCGGCGGGTGGCCCCCGCGGTGACCGCCGCCGTGGCCGCCCAGGCCCGCGCCGACGGCGTCGCGCGCCTCTGATCCACCGTCACGAGCGGGGGCTGATCGGCCCCCGCTCGCTCGTTCTCCCGCTTCCGCCCAGGTCAGCAGGCATTGCGGTTTCCCGCCCCCGGCATGGGTAGGTGAGTTCCCCGTCCAGGTGAGCCGGATCCAGATCCTGATCCCGAGCAGGACTGGCGAAGGGATTGCGATGGAGTTCGCGTGACCTTTGGGAACTGCCGAAAAGCCTTTACGCAACGTGCTATAAAAATAGCTCTCTGTAAGGATGTGGGCGCCGACTCCTGTGACGAGGAGAGCGATGGAACGCGAGCCTAACCGACTGCTCCAGCAGCTCATCGCCGAGGCGGGTTTCTCCCACAAGGGATTGGCCAGGCGCCTCAACGATCTGGGAGCCGCGCGCGGCACCCCGGGCCTGAAGTACGACCACAGCTCTGTGCTGCGGTGGATCGGGGGTCAGAAGCCACGGGATCCCGTCCCGTGCCTGCTCACGGAGATATTCGCGCTGCGGCTCGGCCGCCCGGTGAGCTCGGAGGACCTGGGCATGCCGACCAACATCACGCCCCTCGATCTCGGTCAGGAGTTCACCCACACGTGGCAGGAGGGGGTCGCGACCGTGACGGCGTTGTGGCGGGCCGACGTGGAGAGACGGAGGTTTCTGATCGACTCCACCTTCGCGATCGGAGCAGGCTCCGTCGGAGCCATACGCTGGCTGACGGCGCCTCCGGAAGGGCGTCCCAGCGGCACCGGGGCGCGCCGGGTGGGCAGGGCCGACATCGCCGCGATCCACGAGGTGACCCGGTCCTTCGGCGAGCTCGACAACCGCTTCGGCAGCGGCCGGGTGCGCTCGTCCGTCGTGAAGTACCTCGACACCGCCGTCTCCCCCCTGCTCAAGGACGGCAGCTACGGTGAGTCCACCGGCAAGCAGCTGGCCGCCGCGGCCGCCGAGCTGACCCGCCTGGCCGGCTGGATGGCCTACGACATGGAGCAGCACGGCCTGGCCCAGCGCTACCTCATCCAGGCCCTCCGCCTGGCCAGGGGCGCCGACGACCACACCCTGGGCGGCGAGATCCTGGCCGGCATGGCCCACCAGGCCATCTACATGGGCCAGCCGGCCCACGCCCTCGACCTGGCCAGGGCGGCCCAGCTCGCCGCCCGGCGGGCCGGCGTCCAGACCCTGCTGTCCTCCGCGCAGGTGCTGGAGGCCCACGCGCACGCGGGTCTCGGCGACCCCAGGTCCTGCGGGGCCTCCCTGCACCAGGCCGAGCTGGCCTTCGACGCCCGCAGGCCCACCGAGGAGCCGCGCTGGCTCAGCTACTTCGACGAGGCCTACCTGTCGGCCAAGTTCGCCCACTGCTTCCGCGACCTGGGGGAGGGCGAGCGCACGGTGCGGCTGGCGCGGCGCTCCCTCGACATGGACACCCGGTACGTGCGGGGGCGCATGTTCAACCTGTCCCTGCTGGCGGCCGGGCTGCTGGAGTGCGGCGAGCTGGAGGAGGCGTGCCAGGCGGCGGGCAACGCGCTGGCGCTGGCGGGCGAGCTGCAGTCGGCGCGGTCGCGGTCGTACGCGGCGGACCTGCGGCGGCGGCTGGAGCCCTACAAGAACGAGCGGGCCGTGATGGCGCTGCGGGAGCGTACGCGCGAGCTCACGTCCGTGTGACGGCTCCGGGACGGCTCCCGGAGCGGCTTCGCGACGCTTCGGGACGGGCGAAGCCCCGGGCCGTCTCTTCGGCGGTCCCGGGGCTTCGGCGTCGCTAGTCGAGCAGTTCGCCGTTCGGGCCGACGATGCTCTTGGTCTCGGCGTAGTTGGCCTTGTTGTAGACGTCGGCCACCTCGCCGTCGAAGTAGGCGGAGCTGATGAAGTCGATCCGGTCGTTGCCGTCCTGGTCGTGGAACATGCTCGTCACGCCGTTGACGTAACCGGTGCGCTTGCCGTTGTCGTACTTCATGAGCCAGGGGCCGCCGTCGGCGCCGGGGGTCATGGAGCACTTGAGCACCTGGTGCTCCTCGACCCGGAAGGTGTTGACCTGGTACGTCTTGGTGCCGGTCGTGCCGGAGCACCACTTGGGGGTCACGCCGGTGTAGGGCTTGTCGCCGTCGGGGTGGGGGGCGGCGGGGTAGCCGAAGACGGTGACCTTCTGGCCGCGCGGCTGGTTCCACGCGAAGCCCTGCCCGCCGACGACGTCCCCGAGCCGGCCCATGTCCTTGGCCTTGGCGTTGTCCGGGAAGATGAAGTACGCGTCGTGGAAGTACTTGGTCGAGCTGCTGACCTTGTACCACTGGACGACGTAGTACTGGGTCAGCCAGTAGTCGCCCAGGTTGTCCTTCCAGACCTTGCCGAGCACCTTGCCCTGAGCCTTCTCGTCAAGCTTCTGCTTGTACTGGGCCTCAGTGAGGGCGGTGTTCTTGGTGGCGCCCTTGTCGCCGTTCTTCCACAGGGCGGGGTTCTCGTTGGCGGCGGGGGCGGCAGCGTACTGGCCCTCCGTCACCTCGACCTCGTCCACGGTGGGGACGGAGTCCTCGAAGTTGCCGCCGGCCGCGTCCTTGGAGGTCACGTTGTCGGCGCGGAAGCCACCGTTGGGGCCGTACTTGTCCAGGCCCTCCTTGTACTGCTGCTCGGCGGTCTTCCCACCCGGGATGTCCTTGAGCTCGGTGGACTTGACGTCCTTCTTGCCGTCGAACTTGTCGAACTCCGACTTCAGCACCTGCTTGCCCTCGGCCTGTTCGGCGACCAGGGAGAAGCCGTTGTGGACCGCGACGAAGGCGAAGTCGCCGTCGTAGTCGTCGTAGGTGTCGAGGTCGTAGGACGTGAAGGCGTAGGCGCCGACGTAGACGCCCCAGGGAGCCTTGCCCTGGTAGTAGCCGGGCACGAAGATCCACTTGGCGTAGACGTCCTTGCCGGTCTCGTACACACAGTGGCCGGCGGTCGCCACGAGGTTGCGGTTGCGAGCCTGGATGGAGGTGGCCGAGCACCAGCGGTAGCGGCCCGCGTGGTCGACGAAGAACACCTTGCCGATGGTCTTGGGCAGGTTGACGTTCTTGCTGGCCGTGGGCTTCGGCGTGCCGGTGGGAGCGGTCAGGCCGGGCTTGCCGTCGGGGGCGCCGTCCTTGCTCTGCGTGGCGACCAGCTTGGAGACGTTCTTGGCGTCCCAGTTGTACTGCGTCGCCTTGCGCAGGGCCGCGCCGTTCGCGCCCAGCCAGAACTTGGCGGTGCTGTACGCGTCGGCGGGCTTGGGCATCAGGTTGTCGGTGACCCAGTCAGGGGCGGCACTGGACGGCTGGGCAAGGAGTGCGGCGCTCAAGCCGGCGGCGGCGAGGGGGATGAGCAGGCGCTTCAAGGGAGGCTCCACGAAGTTGTCAAGAAGGGCGTCAAAACCCTATCGACCCTCTTGTCGCTCTGGTAAGGGATCGTCTCAGTTTTCGCCAGAAAAGGCCGAAGGGCCCGGCAAGTGCCGAGCCCTTCGGGTGAAGCTAGGTTGAGCGGAGGTTTGGACCCTCAGCCCGGTATCCGTCCGAAGATCAGCTGTCGGCCTTCGGAAGGATGGTGCCCGACCACACGTTCGCCGCGGCGGCGTAGACCGAGTTGGTCTCACCGTCGAAGTACGGCGAGGACATGTAGTCCCAGCGGTCGTTGTTGTCCGTGTCGTACAGAACGCTGGTCACGCCGTTGACGTAGCCCATGCGCTTGGCGTTGCTGTACTTGAGGAGCCACGGGGCGCCGTTGTAGCCGCCGGTGACGGCGCACTTCAGCGAGATGTGCTCTTCGATCTTCAGGCTCGGGACCTTGGTCGCCTTCGCGCCGGTCTTGCCGTAGCACCACTTCGGCGTAACGCCGGAGTAGGGCTTCGAGCCGTCGGGGTGCTTGGCGTAGGGGTAGCCGAAGGTACGGACGTACTTACCGGTGGGCTGGTTCCACGCGAAGCCCTGGCCACCGACGTTGTCGCCGAGGCGACCCGTGTCGGTCAGGGACAGGTCCCCACCCGGGTAGATGAAGAACGAGTCGTGGAAGTACTTGGTCGCGCTGCTGACCTTGTACCACTGGATGACGTAGTACTGGGTCAGCCAGTAGTCGCCCAGGTTGTCCTTCCAGACCTTGCCGAGCACCTTGCCCTGAGCCTTCTCGTCAAGCTTCTGCTTGTACTGAGCCTCGGTGAGCGGGGTGTTCTTGGTGGCGCCCTTGTCGCCGTTCTTCCACAGGCCGGGGTTCTCGTTGGCGGCGGGGGCGGCAGCGTACTGGCCCTCCGTCACCTCGACCTCGTCCACGGTGGGAACGGAGTCCTCGAAGTTGCCGCCAGCCGGCTCCTTGGAGGTCACGTTCTCGGCGCGGAAGCCACCGTTGGGGCCGTACTTGTCCAGGCCCTCCTTGTACTGCTGCTCAGCGGTCTTCCCACCGGGGATGTCCTTGAGCTCGGTGGACTTGACTTCCTTCTTGCCCTCGAACTTGTCGTACTCGGCCTTGGTGACCTGGTGCGACTCAACCTTGCTGTAGTTGAGGTTGACACCGTTGTAAACGGTGACGAACGCGTAGTCGCGGTCGAAGTCCTCGTAGTTCGAGAAGTCGTAGTGCGTGAAGGCCTGCTTGCCCACGTAGATGCCCCACGGGGTCTTGCCCTGGTAGTAACCCGGGACGAACACCCAGCGGGAGACGACCTCGTCGTTGGCGGCGATGTCGTACACGCAGTGACCAGCCGTCGCAACCAGGTTGCGGTAGTTCGACTGGATGGAGGTGCCGGAGCACCAGTACAGCTTGCCGTCGCGACCCTCGAAGAAGACCTTGCCGATGGACTTCGGCAGGTTCACGTTCTGGGACTTGACCGTGACGGTCTTCTCGGCGCCGATCGGCGGGGTGGAGCCGGGCTTGCCGTCAGCGACGTACCCGCCCTTCTGCACGATCTTCTTGACGTCCTTGTTGTCCCAGTAGTAGGCCGTGGCCTGCCGCAGGGCAGCGTTGTCGGACTTGGTCCAGAAGTTGATGATCTCAGCAGCCTTCTGCTGGCTGGCAGCCAGAGCGGCGGCGTCGACGTCCGGGTCGGCCTGAGCGGCACCGGCGAGGCCGGCGGCCAGCAGACCAGTGGCCAGAATGGCGCCACCGGCGGGGAGGAGGATGCGCTTCAAGGTAACTCCTTGCGCTGTCGTGGAACGCCTCTTGCGTCCCATGCGTCAGTAAAGGGATAGCCAGGAACATACAGTGTCGATCTTGAAGTCGGGTAGCCGCTTTGAGAGGAAAAGATGCGACAAGCCGGGCGTTATCGTTCTGTGATGTTTAGGGCGTTGTGGCGCAGGAGTCGGGGGAAGTCGGGCTTGAGGGCGTTTGCCCTGATCAACATGAACGAGGGGCGGGTGCCGGTTGCGGGGTCGCCGCTCGGCCTTGATCGGGTCCGCGAGAGCAGTGTGACGCAGATCACATCGGCCTGATGGCACCGTTTCGGCGTCGCATGCGTCCAAACGCCTTCACTTTCCGGCCCGGAAAGGCCGAAGGGCCCGGCGGATGCCGGGCCCTTCGGTTGCTGACGGTTCGTACGGGCGGTCAGGACCGCCCGTCGGAAGCCGTCAATCAGACGATCTTGCCGGACCAAACGTTGGCAGCGGCCTTGTAGACGACGTTCGTCTCACCGTCGAAGTACGGCGAGGAGATGTAGTCCACGCGGTTGTTGCCGTCCTGGTCGTTGAAGGTGCTGGTGACACCGTTCACGTAACCGAGGCGCTTGGAGTTGCTGTAGTTGAGGAGCCAAGGGCCACCGTCGGCGCCCTCGGTCATGGCGCACTTGAGCGCCACGTGCTCCTCGATCTTCTTGGCGGCCGAACCGACCAGCTTCTTGGTGGTCTTGCCGTAGCACCACTTCGGCGTGATGCCGGTGTAGTTCTTGTGGCCGTCGGGGTGCGGCGCGGCCGGGTAGCCGAACACGCGGACGTACTTGCCCGTGGGCTGGTTCCAGGCGAAGCCCTGGCCGCCGACGTTGTCGCCGAGGCGACCGGCGTCCTTGGCCGCGACGTCTCCACCGGTGTAGATGAAGAACGAGTCGTGGTAGTACCGGGTCGTCTTGGTGACCTTGTACCACTGGACGACGTAGTACTGGGTCAGCCAGTAGTCGCCCTGGCTGTCCTTGTAGACCTTGCCGAGAACCTTGCCCGCAGCCTTCTCGTCAAGCTTCTGCTTGTACTGAGCCTCGGTGAGCGGGGTGTTCTTGATGGCACCCTTGTCGCCGTTCTTCCACAGGCGGGGGTTCTCGTTGGCGGCGGGGGCGGCGTTGTACTGGCCCTCGGTCACCTCGACCTTGTCGACCGTGGGGATCGCGTCGGTGAAGTTACCGCCGGAGGCCTCCTCGGTCGTGGTGGTCTCGGCGCGGAAGCCACCGTTGGGGCCGTACTTGTCCAGGCCCTCCTTGTACTGCTGCTCGGCGGTCTTGCCGCCGGGGATGTCCTTGAGCTCGGTGGACTTGACGTCCTTCTTGCCCTCGAACTTGTCGAACTCCGACTTGAGGACCTGCTTCTCCTGGACCGCGCTGGTCGAGAGGGAGACGCCGTTGTACACGGTCACGAACGCGTAGTCGCGGTCGTAGTCCTCGTACACGTCGAAGTCGTAGTGGGTGAAGGCCTGCTTGCCCACGTAGATGCCCCAGGGAGCCTTGCCCTGGTAGTAACCGGGGACGAAGACCCACTTGGACATGACATCGGCGTTGGCGCCGGTGTCGTAGACGCAGTGACCGGCCGTGGCGACCAGGTTGCGGTACTTCGACTGGAGCGAGGTGGCGGAGCACCACTTCTTCTCGCCCTTGCCGTTGACGAAGAACACCTTGCCGATGGTCTTCGGCATGTTGACGTTCTGCGTCTTGGCGGTGGTCTTCTTCTCCTCACCAATCGGGGCAGTGGTGCCCGGCTTGGTGTCGGCGCTGTAGCCGCCCTTGCTCTGCAGCTTGGCGACGTCCGCCTTGTCCCAGACGTTGGACTCGGTGGCGGCCCGGAGGGCGGCACCGTTGTTCTCGGCCCAGAAACCGGCGATCGCCTTCGCGTTGGCCGCGCTCGCCGCCATCGCGTCGGTGGAGATGTCGCTGTCGGCCGAGGCCGTACCGGCGAGGCCGGCGGCCAGGAGGCCGGTAGCCAGGATGGCGCCACCGGCGGGGATGAGGATGCGCTTCAAGGGAACTGCTCCTTGGTCTGTCGTGGGTCGCAACATGCGTCCCATGCGTCAGTAAAGGGATAGCAAGGAACATAGCCAGTGATCTCCGCAGGTGAAAGCCGTTCTGAGGGGATCGGTAAGGGGCGTTTTCGCCGTTATCGTGCTGTTATCTGTCAGAGGCTTTGGCGTGACGTTACCGGAAGGTGATGTTTTCGCTGGACCTGTAGGGGATTCGGCGGTCGGGACGAAAGTTCCGTTAGGGGCTCGTTGCGCTGTGTGACTGGATGAATGTGATCCAGATCACAGGAACCAGATTGGGGCCCCATCCGTCTAAATCGGCCCGTCACTCACAGGTGATCTTCAGGTTCGGCTCAGGATCCCTCAGGTTTCGACAATCTGCCCGTTTTTGTAGGGGGTCCGGACCCAACAAGCCATGCGTGCTATGCAGCTATTTGGGGTGTTTGTCGCTTTTGGGTATGGCGAAGCGAGGGGCGGCGGCAGCCGCGACCCTGAAGCGTCAGGGGAGAAGGATGGTGCGGACCGTCCGCCAGGAGGCTGTGTCGGCTGCGTTGAGCAGGCCCAGTCTGGGGACGGACGGGCTGTACGGGGTGGCGTCGAGGTGGCGGGCGGCGCCGCCGGCCTCCGTCAGCAGCAGGACGCCCGGCGCGTGGTCCCAGGGGAGCGTCCGGTGGAACAGCAGGAAGTCCTGGTCGCCGTTCAGGAGGCGGGGATAGTCCACGCCGGCGCACTTCGTGCCAGGGGTGAGGGCGGCGAAGCGGGGTTCGGCCGCCGCCACGTGGGCCTTGGCGTCGTCGTCCAGGAAGCGGGTGAGGACGGCGCCGCGCAGCCGGGCGGGGTCGGCGGGAGGCGCGGCGCGGTGGACGGGGATGCCGTTCCGCCAGGCTCCGGAGCCGAGCTCGGCGACGTAGACGTCGTCCTCGGCCGGCCGCACGATCCAGGACGCGACCGTCTGGCCCGACCGGACCAGGGCTGCCATCACCGCGTACTCGGGGCGGCCCGCGACGAAGTTGGCCGTGCCGTCCAGGGGGTCGACCAGCCAGGCGGTGGGGGCGTCGTGCAGGGCGGACAGGAGCGCGGGGTCCGCGGAGGCCGCCTCCTCGCCGACTACGGGGGCGTCCAGGAGGTCGCGGAGGCGGCGGCTGATCAGCTCCTCGGCCTCGCGGTCGGCCACGGTGACCACTTCGCCCGGTGTCTTCTCCGAGACGTCACCGGCGGCGAGGGCGCGGAACCGGGGGAGGATCGCGATCTCGGCGGTCTCGCGAAGGATCTCGGTCACCGCGTCGATCAGCATGGGGCCCATGCTAGACATCGGGTGCTATGGGGTTGAAGGGGGCCTTCGTCCGTGGGTGCGGTTGATCGGGCATGGATGGGAGACGTGCCGGTTCTGGTGCTCCCCTGTGCGTCGGCGGGGCCGCCCCTGCTCGTTTCGGTCCTTGGGCCTTGATTTCGGGCAGGGGCGGCTGTCGCGGTCTCTGCTAGATGGTGGCGATTCCCGCGGCGCGCAGCTCGGTGCCGGTGAAGCGGAGCGTTCCGGCGTCGGGGTTCTTGGAGTCGCGGAGTGCGTAGGCGTCGTCGATGCCGGGGATCTGCGCGATCAGGACGCAGGTCTCCACGTGGTCGCCCGGTGGGCCGCCGCCGCGAAGTTGGGTGAAGGGCACGTCATCGAGGTTGCCGCGGTACAGGTCTGTCATGAGTGCTTCCTTTCGTCTCGTCAGCGGCCCGCGGGGGGATCGCTTGGAAGATACAAGCACTAGACATGATAGGACCTCTCCATACCTTGAATGAGGTAGTCATTTGTCCTCGTAGGTTCTGCGTCCCTTAGCGTTCTTCTATGGCCTTGGTGGACAAAAGCGACCGCATCGACCATGTCGGGCCGAACCTGGTGTGGCGGCAACTGGCCGAGGACGTCGAGGCCGACATCGCCTCCGGCCTGCTGGCCCCCGGCGCCAAGCTGCCCGCCGAGCTGGAGCTGGCGAGCCAGTACGGCGTCTCCCGGGTGACGGTCCGGCGTGCGGTCAAGGATCTGGCGGAGCGCGGCCTGCTGGTCGTCGTCCATGGGCGGGGGACGTTCGTGTCGCGCGGGTCCGCGTAGGTGGGCTTGGCGCAGGGGTGCTCGCTCCGGGGGCGCGGGCAGCCGCCTCGTCGGCGCCGGGAGGTCGTGCCCGTCAAGCGTCTGGGCCATCTGGCCGCTCATTCGCCGGTGACGGCGCCGGCGGGCGATCGCGTCGCCGTCCGGTAGTCAGCGGGCCGGCCGTGCGTCCGGCCCGCTCGTTCTACCTTGCCTGGTCACCAGCTGCGGACGCGGGGGCGGCGGCGCATGCGTTCCAGCATCGCCTCGTTGAAGGCCGCGGACACGGATGCGAACTCGCCGTCCCCGACCGCTCGGTCGACGTACGCCTTGACGTGGGGGTCGAGGGTGATCGTGACCTCCGGGGCCGTCGTGGCGGGAGCGGTCGCGGGCTCGTCCTGATCCTCGGTCATACCGACATCTTGCGCCACAAGGGCTGGCGAATCACGCCCCGAAACGCTGCAGATTCGACGGATGCCCAGCGAGCTTCCAGTGGGAGTGTCGGGAACGCGGGTGGGCATGCCGTCCGCGGTCGGGTGGGCGGTGACGGCGGGAGGTCCATGGCGCCGCAGGCGCGTGGGGTGCGCCGGTAGGCGCCTGATCGGGAAGGGGCTGAGCCCTTGTGGGCGCGGAGCGCCTTTGCTGGGGAGTCGATTCGGGGGGCGGACAGGTGAGGGCCCCGGCGGCAAGGAGCAACGCCGGGGCCCTCTCTCCCCTGGTGAGGGCTTACTTGTAGAGCTCCCCGTTAGGCCCCACGATCTTCCCCGACGGGAAGTTGGTGGCCGCCTTGTACACGGCCGCCGTCTCGCCGTCGAAGTAGGGCGAGGTGATGTAGTCGATGCGGTCGTTGCCGTCCTGGTCGGCGAAGGTGCTGGTGACACCGTTCACGTAGCCGAGGCGCTTGGCGTTGCTGTAGTTCAGCAGCCACGGCCCGCCGTCGTAGCCGGGGGTGACGGCGCACTTCAGGCCGACGTGCTCCTCGATCTTGAGCCAGGACGCGCCCACGGTCTTGGCCGTCGTCTTGCCGTAGCAGTGCTTCGGCGTGACACCGCTGTACGGCTTGTTGCCGTCGGGGTGCGGGGCCGCCGGGTAGCCGAAGGTGCGGACGAACTTGCCCGTCGGCTGGTTCCAGGCGAAGCCCTGGCCGCCCACGGCGTCGCCGAGCCGGCCGGCGTCCTTGGACAGCAGGATGTAGTAGTGGCCGCCCCAGGCGCGCTTCGGGCCGCTGAAGCGCTCGAAGTCCTTGCGGTCCACCTGCTTCACGCCGTCGAACTGGATGCCGTTGTAGACGGTGACGAACGCGTAGTCGCGGTCGTAGTCCTCGTAGTTGTCGAAGTCGTAGTGGGTGAAGGCCTGCTTGCCCACGTAGATGCCCCAGGGGGCCTTGCCCTGGTAGTAGCCCGGGACGAAGACCCAGTTGGACAGCGTGTCGCTGTTGCTGTCCGTGTCGTACACGCAGTGGCCGGCGGTGGCGACCAGGTTGCGGTTGCCCGACTGGATCGAGGTGGCCGAGCACCAGCGGAACTTGCCGGAGCCGTCGACGAAGAAGACCTTGCCGATGCTCTTGGGCAGGTTCACGTTCTGGGACGCGCCGCCCTTCTGCGCGCCGGTGGGCGCGGTCATGCCGGGACGGCCGTCGGGGTCGTAGCCGCCCTTGGAGACGACCTTCCGCACTTCCTTGGAGTCCCAGGTGTACTGCGTGGCCTGGCGGAGGGCGGCGCCGTTGGAGGCGATCCAGAAGGAGGCGATCGAGGCGGCCTGGGAGTTGCTGCCGGCCATCGGGTCGTTGGAGACACCGCCGTCGGCCTGTGCGGTGGCGGAGAGCCCGGCGGCCAGAAGGCCGGTCGCCATGACCGCGCCGCCGACGGGGAGGAGGATTCGCTTCAAGGTAACTCCAGGTTGCGCTGACAGGAGGCGCCTCTTGCACCCCGAAATTCAGCAAACGGACGACCCGGAACCTATAACGCTGACAGGGCGAATGGAAATTTTCGGTAGATCATGTCAGTGCTCCCAGCCAGCGCCGTTACCGTACCGAGATCAAAGGATCGGCTGATCACATCCCGTGATCACCTGGTTGCATGTGACTTACGTCACATTTCCCGGCGTGGTGAGTGCGGCGGCGCGTCGGTAGACCTCCGCCGTGGTCGTGTCGAAGTACGGCGACGACACCGCGTCGTAGGTGCCCTTGGCGTCCCTGTTCCAGGTCAGGCTGTTGACGCCGTTCAGGTCGCCGAGTCCGCGGGCCGCGTCGTAGTCGATCAGCCAGGGGCCGCCGCTGGCGCCGGGGCTGAAGGCGCACGGCTGGAGCCGGACGCCCTTCTGCAGGTCGAGCGCGGGAGCCACGGTCCAGTACGTGACGCTGCCCTGGCACGTCCGCAGCGTCTTGCCGTCGAACGGACGGGTGCCGTCGGGCTGCACGCCGGCCGGGAAGCCGAACGCCGTCATGGTGGCGGCCGCCGGCTTCCTGTTGATCTCCAGCCCCTGACCGCCCACGTTGTCCTGGAGGCGGCCGACGTCCTTCATCGTGTACGTGCCGTCCTTGGCCTGCTCCCAGACGAACCCGCGGTGCACGGTCACGAACGCGTAGTCGAAGTCGTAGTCGCCCTTGCCGGACCAGTCCTCGTGCATGCTGAGCGCGGCCCCCACGTAGATCCCGTCGGGCGTCTCGCCGTTGGGGCCGGGGTTGGGAACGAAGATCCAGTATTCGGCGGCCTTGGCCTGGCGGGAGTCGTACGCGCAGTGGCCGGCCGTGGCCACGACGCTGCGGTTGCGGGCGGCGACCGCGCTGGCCGAGCACCAGTACTGCTTGGCGCCGAACTTGAAGAAGACCTTGCCCATGGTCTTGCCGGCGCCCCCCTGCTTGGGCGGCACGGGCGCGATGCCCTGCGTCGCGGACGTCCGCCGCACCGCCGTCACGGGCGAGGCGGGCCCGGAGGCGGCGCCGGCCGAGGACGTCGGGGCGGCCTGCGCGCCCGGCGTGGCGGGGCTGTAGCTGTCGGCCTGCTTGAGCTGGTCGGGACGCCAGTAGTCGGCGACCTTCCTCATGTCGGCGGCGGTCTTGGCCAGCGTGACGCCGAAGACCCGGCTCGCCGGCGCGGCGTTCGCGATCCCCGTGAAGGCAGGCAGCAACAGCAGCGCGCCGCCCAGGGCGGCCGCCGCCAGTTGCCTGGCCCGGGAGATCATGAAATGCCTTTCTTAGGGTCGTAAGGGTGGATTTTTCCAGATCAACTGCCTGTATTGCAGCCCGGATAGAGATTCGTTACCTGATCAAGAGTGCACCGTGTGCGATAAGGACACCATCAGCCGATCCCTCCCGATACGCGTAAATGATCACGCGTGTCGGTCGTTGCCCCAGGTCAGAGGGCTGATAGAGGCTGCGCCTATGCACCGAATTCTCTGCATCATCGCGCTTTCCTGCGCCGCATTCGCCGCCGCTCCAGTGGCGAACGCCACGACCGGACCGCCCGATGTCCGGACGTCGCACAAGGGCCAAAGGCTTTTCCGGATCAGCGTCGGAGATCGGCAGGGCGTGCTGGAGTGCACCCCCGGCCGGGTCGCGCCGGGGCAGGTCGCGGCCTGTTCCGCTCTCGAACAGGTGGGCGGGAACCCGGCCCGTCTGAGCGGTCGTACGGGGGTCTCCTGCACCGCCGACTACGAGCCGGTGGACGTACGGGCGGAGGGCGTCTGGGACGGCGACCGCTACCGCTACTCGCAGACCTTCCCCAACGCCTGCGCCCTCGCCGTCGCCACGGGCCCGGTCTTCCGCATCTGAGGCGCGGGTCTGAGGCGTACGCCCGAGAGATCGATGACCGGGGAAGGCCCCGGATCCCGCCGAGGAGGATCCGGGGCCTCGACTGCCGGGCCGGATCACGGCGTGTCGCCGGTCCAGCGGTTGGCGGCGGCCTTGTAGACGTCGTAGGTGTCGGTGTTGAAGTACGGCGACGAGATGTGGTCGTAGCGGTCGTTGCCGTCGGTGTCCCACGCGACGCTGTTCACGCCCACCAGGTAGCCGGTGCGTGTGGAGTTCCGGTAGTCGTAGATGAACGGGCCGCCGCCGGCGCCGGCGGTGAAGGAGCACCTGAAGCCGATCTGCTCCTGCAGGTCGTACTTCTTGGCCTCGGGCATCGGAGCCGTCCTGCCGTAGCACCACTTCATGGTGCGGCCGGTGTACGGCTTGTCGCCGTCGGGGTGCCCGCCGGCCGGGTAGCCGAAGGAGAACACGTTCAGCTTCGTGCCGCGGTTCCAGGTGAAGCCCTGGCCGCCGACGTTGTCACCGAGGCGGCCGGCGTTCTTGACGGTCCAGTGCCACCGGTTGCCGGTCTTCTCCCAGCTCACCTTGATGCCGTTGTAGACGTTGACGAACGCGTAGTCGAAGTCGTAGTCCTCCTTCACCACGAAGTCGTCGTGCGCGTTGAACGTCCTGGCGGCGTAGATGCCGTACGGCGCCTTGCCCTTCCACACGTTGTCGCCGTCCCAGTACGACGGGATGAAGATCCAGTTGTCGTAGAAGGTGTTCTTCTGGGGGTCGTAGACACAGTGGGCGGAGGTCGCCACCAGATTGCGGTACTTGCCCTGTACGGAGCTGGCCGAGCAGTACCGCCAGTTCTTCGGGTTGCGCGGGTCGGTCCGGGGCAGCGTGAAGAACACACGGCCGACCGTGTCGGGCAGGTTGACCTGCCGGCTCTTGCCCGCCTTAGCCTTCTCCCCGCCGATCGGCGGGACCGATCCGGGCGGCCCGTCGGGGGTCTGGTCGCCGCCCCTGCCGCCCCTGACACCCCTGGACGACACGTCGAGCGCGCCGTCGTGGTCGGTGGCGAGCTTGATGCGGTCCGGCGTCCAGAACTGCACGGCCTGCTCGGCGGGGGTCGCCGCGTTCCTGGACACGACGTCGGGGGCCGAGGTCGCCTCCGCCGTGGCGCCGGTGGTCGTGCCGGCGGCCAGGGCGGCGGCCACCAGCGAGGCGAGGGGGATCGCGATGCGCCTTGCTCGGGAATACATGGAACTCCTCTCGGTTCTCGGCGGCCCAGAGCGGGGTGCTGCGCCCTGGTGGGCCAGGAAAACGTTGAGCACGCTAATGAATGGCGCAACCCGTCAGCCAGAAAGCGGCGCGAAAAGGTCGGTTCCGGCCCCGTTTTGTTATGGAAATAGCGAAATCACATGTATTCAAAAAAGGCATCTTCGCAGGTCAAGTACACAGTGAAGAGTCTGCGACACCAGCGGTAACGCTGATTATCAAACGCCACTGCTTATCAACCGAATGTTGTTCTGGTTAGATGTCGGTATGGATCCACGCACCCCCTGTCTCATCGGCATCGCCCAACGCACCGTGCGCGAACAGCCCGGCCCGGAACCGCTCGATCTGTGGGAATCGGTCGCCCGCGAGGCGGCCGAAGACGCCCGGCTGCCCGCCGGGCGGCTCGACTCGATCCAGATCGTCCACACCGACTCCTGGCAGTACGACTCGCCCACCGGGCGGCTGGCCGAGCGCCTGGGCGCCACGCCGCGCCACACCGCCTACTCCAAGGTCAGCGGCACCGCTCCGCAGCTCCTCATCGGCGCGGCCGCGGCCCGGATCGCGGCGGGCGACCTGGACTGCGCGCTGATCACCGGGGCCGAGGCGCTGGCCACCCGGCGGGCCTACCGGCGGGCGGGCGAGCACGTGCCGTGGAGCCACGCCGCCGATCCCAAGCCGCCCTACGGCTGGGAACGGCCCCCGCACCCCGCCGAGCTGGCGCACGACCTGTTCCTGCCCGTGCACACGTACGCGATCATGGAGACCGCGCGGCGGGCGGCGGCCGGGATGACGGTCGAGGAGGAGATGCTCGACCGGGGCCGGATGATGGCGCCGATGACCGAGGTGGCCGCGGCCAACCCGTACGCGTGGCGGCGGGCCGTGCGCACGCCCGAGGAGCTGGTGAAGGGCAACCGGTTCGTCGGCTGGCCGTACACCAGGAACACCGTGGCGGTCATGGAGGTCGACCAGGCGGCGGCCGTCGTCCTGGCCTGCGCGGAGCTGGCCGACCGGTTGGGGGTGCCGGACGAGCGGCGGGTCTACCTGCGCGGCTGGGCGTACGCCGAGGACACCTGGGAGGTGGCGGCGCGGCCCGCGCTCGGCTCGTCGCAGGCGATCGGGGCCGCCGCCGAGGCCGCCTTCCGGCGCGCCGGGCTCGGCCTCGCCGACATGGACGCGCTCGACCTGTACAGCTGCTTCGCCGTCGCGTTGCGGCAGGCGTGCGACGCGATCGGGCTCGACCCGTACGACCGGCGCGGCCTGACGGTCACCGGCGGCCTGCCGTACGCCGGCGGCCCGGCCAGCGACTACGTGCTGCACTCGACGGCCACGATGGCCGGGCTGCTGCGCACGCAGTCGGGCCACGGGCTGGTGACCGGCGTGGGGATGCACCTGACGAAGCACACGTACGCGGTGTGGTCCAGCGAGCCCGGCGGGCCGCCCGGGGACGCCGTCCCGGTGTTCACGGCGGCCGGGGTGCCCGTCGTGGGCTCGTACGCCGGGCCCGCCACCGTGGCCGGCTACACGGTCGCGCACGGCCCGGACGGCGAGCCGGACAAGGGCATCCTCGTCGTCGACCTGCCGACCGGCGGGCGGGCGCACGCGCACGTGCTGGAGCCGGAGCTGCTGGCCGACGCCATGTCCCGGGAGCTCGTGGGGCAGCGGGTCGACTTGGTCGCGGGCGACGGGCCCAACGTGGCCACCTGGTGATCCCGCCGAGGTTGTGAAGTTGTGACCTCATGCGGCGACTTCGCCGGGTTCGAGGGCTTGCGCGGGCGGATGTCGCTCAACTGAACTGGGGGTGAAGCGCGCAACCCGCACTAACCCGGCGAGGCACGTCGTGTCCGACCAGTTCGACGTCATCGAGGCAGGGGGGCGCGGCCGCCGCCGGTGGATCGGGCTCGCGGTGGTGCTGGCTCTGCTGGTGATCCCGGCCGTCAGCCTGCTGCTCAGCCGCGACCCGCGGCAGGAGCCGCCCCCGCCGTCCGCCACCACGCCCATCCGCTCGCTCACCACGATCGAGAACGGCCCCAACGCCCTGCGGATCCCGGCCAGGACCAAGGGCCACGACGAGATCATCGACGTCGTCTTCCCCGACGGGCTGAAGGCCGAGGTGCGCTACCCGGCCGACCTCGACCTCAACGAGCTGGGGGTGCGGCCGTTCCAGGGCGCGTGGATCGACGGGCGGTTCCGGCAGTTCAGCGTGCCGTACAACGGGGTCGCCGAGGTGACCGGCGGCGGCCGGCCGATCAGGAGCTACGGCCCCGGCGTCACCTTGTGGCCGCGCCAGCCGGGCGGGGGCAGCGGGCAGGTGCTGCTCTTCGCGTTCGGACGCTGGCGGCTGGCGATGCAGGACAGGGGTGAGGGGCTGACCTTCGACCAGCGCGCGGCCCTGGCGCGGGATCTGCACGGCAAGGTGACCCGGGACGGCTACCTGGTGCTGTCGGGCGAGGGATCGGTGCGGCTGGCCCGTCCGGGGGCCGTGACCCAGGAGGGGCCGGCCGGGCCGCAGCTCTGGTTCGGCGGGGGAGTGCGGGAGATGGTCGTGCTGGCGCCCACGCCCGACTGCGTCAGGAAGGCCCGGCTGCCGAAGGTGATCGAGGGACGCGGGCGTCCGGCGGAGTGGACGTGCCGGGGGGACGTGGAGGTCGCCGTCGCCGGACCCGAGGAGTTCCGGCGCCGCGCCCTCGCCGGAATCCGGGTGACGGTCAGGCGCTGAGTCACGGCCGGCGGCTCGCTCGGGCGGGGCGGTGTCGTGGGTGGCGGCGGGTCGGTTAGTAGGGTGCGGCCATGTTCGCCGTAACCGCCACACAGACCGATCCCGACAATCCACTCGCCGGGCTGACGCTCGGTGAGCACCCCGACCCGAAGGCGCCCGACGGCTGGACGACCGTCTCGGTACGTGCCGCCGCCCTCAACCACCACGACCTGTGGACGCTCAAGGGCGTGGGCATCAGGCAGGACCGGCTGCCGATCGTGCTCGGCTGCGACGCCTCCGGCGTGGACGAGGACGGCAACGAGGTCATCGTGCACGCCGTCATCGGCACGGGCGCGGACGAGACGCTCGACCCCAGGCGCTCCCTGCTGTCGGAGGTGCACGACGGGACGTTCGCCGAGCGGGTGGCCGTGCCGCGGCGCAACCTCGTGCCCAAGCCGGCCGCGCTCAGCTTCGAGGAGGCCGCCTGCCTGCCCACGGCGTGGCTGACCGCGTACCGCATGCTGTTCGACAAGGCCGGGCTCGAACCGGGCTCGACCGTGCTGGTGCAGGGCGCCGGCGGCGGCGTCGCGACCGCGCTGATCGCGCTCGGCCGCGCGGGCGGCTTCCGGGTCTGGGCGACCAGCCGGTCGGAGGACAAGCGCGAGCGGGCCCGCGAGCTCGGCGCCGACCAGGTCTTCGAGACGGGCGCGCGGCTGCCCGAGCGGGTGGACGCGGTCATGGAGACGGTCGGCCAGGCCACCTGGGACCATTCGCTCAAGTCGCTCAGGCCGGGCGGCCGCATCGTGGTCTCCGGCGCCACCAGCGGCGCGGTCCCGTCCGCCGACCTCAACCGCGTCTTCTTCCTGCAGCTGTCCGTGGTCGGCACCACCATGGGCACCCGCGACCAGCTCCAGCGGCTGGCGGTGTTCCTGGAGCAGACGGGCGTGCGGCCGATGATCGACCGGACGCTGCCGATCACCGAGGCCCGGGACGGCTTCGCGGCCATGGCCGAAGGCGAGATCTTCGGAAAAATCGTCTTTACCAGCTGAATAAGTGAAGGGTTACTTGTCCGCCTTCCGGGTGATACAGGAAGAATGACGTCGTATCACCCTGGAGGCGTTCACCATGAACGTTGAGCCGTTCGGCCCGGGTTCGATGCACTGGGACACCGCGGGCGAATACCGCAACCTGCTCGTGGCCGGCAGCGCGCTGGTCCTCCAGACCATGCATCCGGCGGTCGGCGCGGCCGTGGCGGAGCACTCGACGTACAAGGACGACCCGTGGGGGCGGCTCAACCGCACGCTCGCCTCCGTCCAGAAGTGGGTCTACGGCGGTGAGGGCGGTCTGGCCGAGGGGCGGCGGCTGCGCGAGCTGCACCGCTCCATCAGCGGCGTGGACGAGCACGGCCGCGCCTACCACGCCCTGAACGGCGAGGCGTGGGCCTGGGTGCACCTGTCACTGTTCGAGCGGTTCATCACGCTCAACCGCTACTTCGGCACCCCGTACACCGAGGAGCAGCAGCGCCGCATGTACGCCGAGTCGCGGCAGCTCGGCGCGATCCTGCAGGTGCCGGAGCGGGAGATGCCGGCGGACCTGGAGGCGTTCTGGCGCTACTTCGACACGATGATCGCCGAACGGCTGGAGCCGCACCCGACGGCGCTGGAGGTGCTCGCCGTCATGCGCGGCACGCCCGCCCCGCCCGGCCTGCCGAGGCCGCTGCGCCGGCTGTGGACGCCGGTGGGGCTGGGGTCGGGGGAGTTCAACCACTTCGTCACTGTCGGGACCCTGCCGCCGGCCGCGCGCAGGAAGCTCGGCCTGCGCTGGACGGCCCGGGACGAGCGGCGGCTGCGGCACCTCGGGCGCGCCGTGGCGATGCTGACCGCGCGCCTGCCCGAACGCCTGCGCTACATGCCGGTCGCCTACCACGCCCGCAGAGCGGCCCGCGGCCACGGACGCCCGCAACCCTCGCAACGCCCGCTGCGCTCGGCCTAGCGCCGGCTCAGCGGCGGCTCAGCGGCGGAGGATGTCGCGGATGCGGGCGGACGCCTCGTCGAGCACGGTGTGCAGCTCGTGCAGCTTCTGCGTGGTCAGGGCGGCGTCGGCGGCCTCCGTGCGGGCCTGGGCCACGAAGTCGGCCAGCAGCTCGCCCAGCTCGCTGTCGAGCTCGGTCCGGCGCACGGTGTCGCCGCCGAGCGTGGTCCAGATGTCCGACCAGATCCGGCGCCACTCGCCGGCCAGCCGGTCGCTCTCCACCTGCCACTGGTTGGCGTGCGCCATCCACTGCCGCTTCTGCTGCTCCTTGAGCCGTTTGAGCTCCTCGGCCCGCGCCTTGGCGTCGTCGCGGGCGCCGGTGCGCACGTCCTTGGCCATTCGGGTGAGCTCGTCGCGCAGCGACTTCACCGTGTCGCGGACGTCCTCCTTGACCTCGCGGGCGATGTCCCGCACCGAGGCGGAGATCTCCTGCTCCAGGTCGTCGAGTTCGTCGAGCCGGGCGTTGAGCTCCTCGCGGCCCTTGTCGGTGATGGAGAACACCTTCTTGCCCTCGATCACCTCGTGCGTGACCAGGCCCTCCTCCTCCAGGCGGGCCAGTCGCGGGTAGATCGTGCCGGGCGAGGGCGAGTAGACGCCGAGGAAGCGGTCCTGGAGCAGCCGGATGACCTCGTATCCGTGCCGCGGGCTCTCCTCCAGCAGCTTGAGCAGGTACAGCCGGAGCCGGCCGTGACCGAAGACAGGGCTCATTCCTTCTCTCCCTTGAGCAGCGCGACCTCGCCCGAGACGGTGTACGCCGACAGTGAGGCCATGCCGCCCCCCAGCCGTCCGGACAGCGCCTTGGAGCCGGGGCTGTTGTTCGCCGACAGTCCGTCGAACGTGGAGCTCAGCCTGCCGGAGGTGGACCTCATGCTGACGTCGGACTCGACGTTCTCCGGCACCCGCACCAGGATGGCACCCGAGACGCTGTTGAGCGTCACATGACTCGTGGGCCGGAGCGTCAGGTCGGCGGTGATGCGGCCGGACACCGTGCTGGCCTTGAGCCGGCGCGGGCTGCCGTCGGCGAGGGTCAGCTCGCCCGAGACGGTCTTCAGCGCCAGGTCGCCCTCCATGGCGCGGCTCTCGATCGAGCCGGAGACCGTGGTGGCGCTCACCTCGCCGCTCACGCCGTCGAGGACGACCTCGGAGGACACGCTCTTGACCCGGGTGGACCGCTCGAACCCGGCCAGCACCGTGGACGCCGAGACCACCTCCGTGTTCACCCGGCAGCCCTTGGGCACGGTGAGCGTGAGGTTGGTCCTGCGCTTGTCGCGCCGCAGCCAGCCGAGCAGCCCGTCCAGGGTCAGGCCCTCGTAGGTGACGACCAGCTCCTTGGTCAGCGGGTCGTAGCTGACCAGCAGCGGCGCGGCCGACTCGATCTCCGTCAGCTCCAGCGTGGGCGGCCCCTCGCTGGCCAGGACGGCCAGCCTGCCGGCGACGATCCGCACGTCAAGTGACTCAACCGGCCCGAACGTGAGCTGCTCGGGAGCGTCCAGCGTCCACTTCTCCATGAACGTATGCCTCCTTGACGAGTACGTCTCCTACGAGAACACGATATGTCGCGTTACTCGAAAACTCAAGATGTATCGCGTCTCGGCGGCGGAATCCCGTCAGTCGTCGTCCTCGTCGTCGAGGCGGGCCAGCCAGGTGGCCAGCCGCTCGATCGGGGTCTCGAACTCGGGGTTGAGATCGACGAACTCGCGCAGCCGCTCGCCCAGCCAGAGCACGCTGACCTCTTCCTCGCCCCGCCGATCGACCAGCTCCTCGATCCCTCGATCGGTGAAGTACATGGGTTCTCTCCTTCGTGCAGGCAGGGGCCTCACCCTGCCGGTCAACGCAGAAGCCCCCGGCCGGACGGCCGGGGGCTCACTGGCGGCCTGCTCAGCCGAAGAGCTGGTGGAGGATCTCCTCCAGCTCGGTGTCGTGCGAGTTGTGCGAACCCGTCGCGGGCGAGCTGTTCGGGGTCCGCGAGACGCGGCGCAGCGACCGGCCGCCGAGCGTCTGCGGGTCTTCGGCCAGCTTCAGCGTCAGGTAGGGCCACGGGCCCATGTTCACCGGCTCGTCCTGGGCCCACACCAGCTCGGCCTGCTGCCCGTAGCGGGCCAGCTCGGCGGTGAGCTCCTCGGTGGGGAACGGGTAGAGCCGCTCAAGACGGACGATCGCGACGTCGTCGCGGCCCGTCTTGTCGCGCTGCGCGGCCAGGTCGTAGTAGAGCTTGCCCGAGACCAGGACGATCCGGGTGACCTTGGCCGGGTCGACCGTGGTGTCGCCGATGACCGGCTGGAAGGTGCCGGTGGTGAAGTCGGACGCCTTCGACGTGGCCGCCTTGTGCCGCAGCAGCGACTTGGGCGTGAAGACCACCATCGGCTTGCGCCGGTTGGACTCCACCTGCCAGCGCAGCAGGTGGAAGTAGTTGGCCGGCGTGGACGGCTGCGCGACCGTCATGTTGTCGAGCGCGCAGACCTGCAGGAACCGTTCGATCCTGGCCGAGGAGTGGTCGGGGCCCTGGCCCTCGTAGCCGTGCGGCAGCAGCAGCACGACGGAGGAGCGCTGGCCCCACTTCTGCTCACCGGACGAGATGAACTCGTCGATGATCGTCTGGGCGCCGTTGACGAAGTCGCCGAACTGCGCCTCCCAGGCCACCAGGGCATCGGGACGCACGACGCTGTAGCCGTACTCGAAGCCGAGCGCCGCGAACTCGCTGAGCAGCGAGTCGTAGACGTAGAACTTCGTGGTGCCCTCGTTGAACTGCTTCAGCGGCGTGTGGTCGGCGCCGGTCATCCGGTCGACCAGCACCGCGTGCCGCTGGGTGAACGTGCCGCGCCGGGAGTCCTGGCCGACCAGGCGCACCGGGTGGCCGTCGATCAGCAGCGAGCCGAACGCCAGCGTCTCGCCCATCGCCCAGTCGATCGAGTCGGTCTCGACCATCTGGCCGCGGCGCTGCAGCACCGGCGCCAGGCGCGGGTGCGGCGTGAAGCCCTCGGGCAGGTTGAGCTGGGTGTCGACGATGCGCTTGAGCGTCTCGTCGCTGATCGCCGTCGGCGTGTCGGCGTGGGACCACTTGACGACCTCGGCCGGGGGCACCCGCATGGCGGCCGCCTCCTTGGGCTTCTTGGCCGCCTCGCGCGTCTCGGTGAACGCCTGCTCCAGCTTGGCCTGGTAGTCGCGCAGCGCCGACTCGGCCTCCTCGACCGTGATGTCGCCCCGGCCGATCAGCGCCTCGGTGTAGAGCTTGCGGGTGGAGCGCTTGGCGTCGATCAGGTCGTACATCAGCGGCTGGGTGAAGGCGGGGTTGTCGCCCTCGTTGTGGCCGCGGCGGCGGTAGCAGATGAGGTCGATGACGACGTCCTTGCGGAACGCCTGGCGGTATTCGTAGGCCAGCTGGCCCACGCGCACCACGGCCTCGGGGTCGTCGCCGTTGACGTGGAAGATCGGCGCCTGGATCATCCGCGCGACGTCGGTCGCGTAGACCGACGAGCGGGAGGAGGCCGGCGAGGTGGTGAAGCCCACCTGGTTGTTGACCACCACGTGCACGGTGCCGCCGGTGCGGTAGCCGCGCAGCTGCGACAGGTTGAGCGTCTCGGCCACCACGCCCTGGCCGGCGAAGGCCGCGTCGCCGTGGACGAGGACGGGAAGGACGGTGAAGCCCTCCTCGCCACGCTCCAGAAGGTCCTGCTTGGCGCGGACGACGCCCTCCAGCACCGGGTCGACCGCCTCCAGGTGGGAGGGGTTGGCCACCACGGACGCCGTGATCATCTTGCCGCTCGGGGCGGTGAACTCGCCGCTCGCGCCCAGGTGGTACTTGACGTCGCCGGAGCCGTGGGCGGTGCGCGGGTCGATGTTGCCCTCGAACTCGCCGAAGATCTGCGCGTAGGACTTGCCCACGATGTTGGCCAGCACGTTGAGCCGGCCGCGGTGGGCCATGCCGATGACGACCTCGTCGAGGCCCTCGTCGGCGGCGTCGCTGATCACCGAGTCGAGCAGCGGGATCAGGGACTCGCCGCCCTCCAGCGAGAAGCGCTTCTGGCCGACGAACTTCGTCTGCAGGAACGTCTCGAACGCCTCGGCGGTGTTGAGCCGGGACAGGATGTTGAGCTGCTCGTCGCGCTCGGGCGAGGCGTGCGGCTTCTCCACCCGCGCCTGGATCCAGGCCCGCTCCTCGGGGTTCTGGATGTGCATGTACTCGATGCCGACCGTGCGGCAGTAGGAGTCGCGCAGCACGCCCAGGATCTCGCGGAGCTTCATCAGCGGACGGCCGCCGAAACCGCCCGTGGCGAACTCGCGCTCGAGGTCCCACAGGGTCAGCCCGTGGGACTGGATGTCGAGGTCGGGGTGCTTGCGCTGCTTGTACTCCAGCGGGTCGGTCTCGGCCATCAGGTGGCCGCGCACGCGGTAGGCGTGGATCAGCTCGATGACCCGGGCCGACTTGGCCACGTCGTCGTCGTGCGAGGCCGAGATGTCCTGGACCCAGCGCACCGGCTCGTACGGGATGCGCAGCGCCTCGAAGATCTCGTCGTAGAAGCCGTCCTCGCCGAGCAGCAGCCGGTGGATCTGGCGCAGGAAGTCGCCCGACTGGGCGCCCTGGATGATCCGGTGGTCGTAGGTGCTGGTCAGCGTCATGACCTTGGAGACGGCCAGACGCGACAGCGTGTCGGGCGAGGCGCCCTGGTACTCGGCCGGGTATTCCATCGCGCCGACGCCGATGATCGTGCCCTGGCCGGGCATCAGGCGCGGAACGGAGTGGACGGTGCCGATCGTGCCGGGGTTGGTCAGCGAGATCGTGGTGCCGGAGAAGTCGTCGACGCCCAGCTTGCCCGCGCGGGCCTTGCGGACGACCTCTTCGTAGGCCACCCAGAACTGGCGGAAGTCCATCTCCTCGGCGCCCTTGATCGAGGGCACGAGGAGCTGGCGCTCACCGTTGCTCTTCTGGACGTCGATCGCCAGGCCGAACCCGACGTGCTCGGGCTTGACCAGCGTGGGCTTGCCGTCGACCTCCGTGTAGGAGTAGTTCATCTCCGGCATCGCCTTCAGCGCCTTGACGATCGCGAAGCCGATCAGGTGGGTGAAGGAGATCTTGCCGCCACGCCCCCGCTTGAGGTGATTGTTGATCACGATGCGGTTGTCGATGAGCAGCTTGGCCGGGATGGCCCGGACGCTGGTCGCCGTCGGGACCGTCAGGGACAGGTCCATGTTGGCGGCCGTGCGTGCGGCGGCGCCGCGCAGCTTCACCTCCTCGGCGCCCTTGGGCACCGGGGTGGCCGGCTGCTTCGGCTTCTCGGCTGCCGGAGGCGCCTTCGGGGGCGCCTTGGGAGGTGCGGGCGCGGTCGCAGTGCCGTTCGCCGCCTCCCTGACCGGGGTCCGGCCCGGTCCGTAATCAGGGTTGTAGTCAGCGAAGAAGTTCCACCAGGCCTTGTCGACAGACTCTGGATCTTGAAGGTACTTCTGGTACAGCTCGTCGACAAGCCACTCGTTCTGACCAAAGCTTGCCAGCGGGTTTGTCCGCGACGACTCAGACGACACGGCGGAAATCGCCCTCTTCCGCAGATCGGCGTTGATGTTAGAGAACCTGTCCAAGGCTACTCGCCCGGACCGGCAGCGCGCGCCGAAGAGCGCGCGCCGCCTCGAACGATCCTCTCAGGACACGCCGAAGAGGTCACGCCCGCCTAGTCAATCCAGGGAGAGCCGCCATTGTTACTGTTTGGTATCAACGTATGGCCGGCAGGTTTATTTCCCTCCGGGCACGATTCTGCTGGTGATCCGCACCCCGGGTGACAGCTCCTCCAGCAGCTCCGCCAGCTCCTTGCCGGCCTGCTGGAGCTCCTCCATCGACATGGGCTCCAGCCGTTCGAGGAGGAAGATCGCGTTGGTCGTCTCCTCGGTGAGCCGGGTGCGCGCCACCTGACGCCAGTTCCACCGGCGGCAGGTCACGCCGGCGTCGTCGCGCCAGATCACCTCGCCGGGCTCGGGCTGCCCGAGCGCCTCCTCGGAGTGCTCGTCGCCGGTCGCCCGCACCAGCCGGGCCGGGCCCTGGTAGCGGTCGAGGTCCTCGCCGCCGATGGGCAGCGCGTGCTTGACGCTGATCGTGTTGTACGCGTCGACCACCCGGTTGATCTCGGGCAGCGGCATGCGCCGGGTCAGGGCGTCGACCGAGGGCCTGGTGCGCTGCGGCTTGGCGCCGAAGGCGCGGTAGGCGTCCTTCCAGGCGTCGATCTTGTCGGCCTGGACCTCGCACGCCGACGCCTCGGCCAGCCAGGCGCGGGTGCGGTCGTCGGTGGGGCCGTTCCGCAGGCCGTGGGCCAGCATCACCAGCACGGCGAAGTCGGGGCGCAGGGCGAGGACGGCGTCGTCCACGCGGATGTCGTCGAGCATCCGCCCAGTTTAGAAGGCCGGCGAATTCGCAAAAATCACTTTGCAAAAAAGCCTTTGCGGTCTAGGGTCGTGCTCATGGAGGAGCAGTACAGGATCAGTGACCCGCAGGTGCTCAAAGTGGTCGCCCACCCCTTGCGGGTGCGGCTGCTCGGGCTGCTGCGCAGCGACGGCCCGGCCACCGCCAGCGAGCTGGGCCGCAAGGTCGGCGAGAGCTCCGGCTCGACCAGCTACCACCTGCGGGAGCTGTTCAAGTACGGCTTCATCGAGGAGGACCCCGACCGGCGCGACGGCCGCGAGCGCCGCTGGCGGGCCCGCCACCGCTACACCTCCTGGGACAACCAGGAGCTGTCCGGCACCCCCGAGGGCCGGGAGGCGGTCCGGATCATGCGCATGCGCCAGGTCGAGGTGCTCGCCCGCGTTAACCAGGACTACGACGAGCGCGAGTGGGCCCCCGAGTGGGTGCGGGCGGCCGGGCTGAGCGACGACATCGTCGAGCTGCCCGCGGCCGGGCTGAGGGAGTTCAACGACCGGGCCATGGAGCTGCTGCGCGACCTCGCCGCCCGCTACTCAGGCGACCCCGACGCCCGCCAGGTCAACATCTGGATGGGCGGCTTCCCCCGCGACGATTCCCCCCGCGACGATTCCCCCCGCGACCGTTCCCCCCGCGACCGTTCCTCCCGCGACGGTTCTCCCGCCGACGGTTTTCCCAGCGACAAGGAGCAGGACCGATGACCGCTCGTTCCGCGTTACGGCGCTACATGCTCGTCAGCTTCCTGACCTGGCTGCCGCTGGGCCTGATGGCCGCCGTCATGGTGCTGCTGATGACCGACAGAGGGCTCGGCCTGACCCAGATCGGCCTGGCGGTGACCGTGTTCTCGGTCGTCACCGTCAGCCTGGAGCTGCCCACGGGCGGCCTGGCCGACGTCATCGGACGGCGGATGGTGCTGGCCGCCTCGGCGGTGTTCACCGCGGCGGCGCTCGCGCTGATGAGCGTCTCGACGACGTTCGGGATGTTCCTCGTCACCTGCGTGATCAAGGGCGTGGCCAGGGCGCTGTCCAGCGGCCCGGCCACCTCCTGGTACGTCGACACCCTGCACGGGCTCGAAGGCGAGGACGCCGACCTCAAGCCGGGCCTGGCGCGCGGCGGCGCACTGGAGTCGGTGGCCCTGTGCGCCGGGGTGCTGGTCGGCGGCGCCGTGCCGCTGCTGGTGCCGCCCGGGACGATCACGCCGCTGGCCGTGCCGCCGCTGCTGGGGGCCGTCGCGGCCGTCGTCCTGCTGGTCGTGGTGGTGTTCGCGCTGCCCGAGCCGGCCCACGCGCGGCGGTCGCTGGGGAGCGTGCTGCGCGAGGTGCCCTCGACGGTGGTCGGCGGGATCCGGCTGGCCGCCGGGGGAGCGGTGCTGCGCCGCCTGATGCTCGCCGCCGCCGCGTCCGGCGTGCTGCTGATGACGATCGAGCTGCTGACCCCCGGCCGCCTGGCCGAGCTGGCCGGCACGTCCGAGCGCGGCAGCCTGGCCTACGCCGTCGTGGCGGCTCTGGGATACGCCGCCAGCGCCACGGGCAGCGCGATCGCGCCCCGCGTGGCGCGCCTGGCGGGCGGCTCGGCCCGCGGCGCGGCCATGGGGGCGGTGCTCTGCGCGCTCTCGGTCGGCTCGCTGGCCGCCACCGCCGGGCTGGACGGCGTGCCCGGCCTGGTGACGGCCGGGCTGGCCTACCTGGTCATGTTCGCCGGGCTGTCGGTGACCGGGCTGCTCTGCCTGGAGATGCAGCACAACGCGGTCTCCGCCGCCGAGCGCACCACGGTCACCTCGACGTCCTCGCTCTCGCTCCAGGCGGGCGGGGTGCTGGCCAACTCCACGCTCGGCGTCCTGGCCGGGCAGGCGGGCGCGTCGGCCGCCTGGTGGGTGGCCTCGGGGGTGGTGCTGGCCTCGGCGCTGCTGTTCGTCGCGATGCCGAGGCCGGGGGTCACAGGCTCCAGTCGAGTTCCGGTCCTACCGGAACGATCCTGCTCGGGTTGATGTTCGTCTGGGTCATGTAGTAGTGGCGTCTGATGTGGTCGAAGTCCGTGGTGTCGCGGAATGCGGGGATCGCGTAGAGCCTGCGGGTGTACGCCCACAACGCCGGATAGTCGGTCAGCCGCCTGATCGAGCACTTGAAGTGGCCGTGGTAGACCGTGTCGAACCTGACCAGCGTGGTGAACAGCCGCACATCGCTGTCGGTGAGCGTGCCGAAGAGGAACTCCGACTCGGCCAGGCGCACCTCCAGCAGGTCGAGCGTGGTGAACACGCGGGCGACCGCCTCCTCGTACGCCTGCTGCCCGCGGGCGAAGCCGGCCTCGTAGACCGCGTTGTTGAGGCCGTGGTAGAGGCGGTCGTTCATGATGTCGATGTCCGGGCGCAGGCGTTCGGGGTACAGGTCGGGCGCGCTGCCCCACGACGTCTCCAGATCGAGGGTGATCTGCGGGAAGTCGTTGGTGACCAGGCGTTCCTCCCGGCTGTCCCAGATGCACGGCACGGTGTAGCGGCCCGTGTAGCCCGGTTCGGTCGCGTGGTAGAGCTCCGACAGGTACGGCGGGTCGCCGTCGGGGATCCGCCAGCCCTTCTCGTCGCGGATGGGGTCGACGATCGTGACGTCCAGCAGGTCCTCCAGGCGGAGCAGGGCGCGGACGATCAGCACGCGCTGTGCCCACGGGCAGGCGTAGGAGGCGTAGAGCCGGTAGCGGCCGGGCTCGGGCGGCCCGAGCCGTTCGGTGAAGCGGTTCGGCTGCCGGACGAAGCGGCCATCGTCTGAGATCTCGCGGCTCAGCTTCATGACCCCTAGTAGAACATGATTCGGGACCAGAACTATATTCGGGGCCATGGCAAAGTTCGTGGTGACTCCTTCCAGCGTGGCCCAGCGTGAGGCATGGATGAGCGGGGCGGTTCCCGAGGTCGAGCGGGTCCGGCCGGGGCTGTGGTCGATCCCGGTGCCCATCCCGGTCAACCCGCTGCGGTACGTGCTGGTCTACGCCCTCGAACTGCCCGACGGTGTGGCCATCGTGGACGCCGGATGGAACACCGACGAGGCCTACGACGCCCTGGCCGCCGGGCTGGCCGTGGCCGGCTACGGGATCGCCGACGTCAGGGCCGTCCTGGTCACCCACCTGCACCCCGACCATTACGGCCTGGCCGGACGCGTCCGCGAGGCGTCGGGCGCCTGGATCGGGCTGCACCCGGCCGACGCGAACCTCGTGCGCGAGCGGTACGACGACGACGCCATCGACTCGCTCGTCCAGCGGGAGCGGGCCCTGCTCCGGCGCTCCGGCGTGCCCGACCTGAGCCTGGACGAGCTGGCCGGGGCCTCCATGATGATCAGGCACATGGTCACGATGGCCCGTCCCGACCGGCTGATCGAGGACGGCGAGGACCTCGGCCTGCCCGGCTGGGACCTGCGGGCCGTCTGGACCCCCGGCCACACGCCCGGCCACCTGTGCTTCGTCTCGCCGGAGCGCAGGCTGCTGCTCTCCGGCGACCACGTGCTGGCGAAGATCACCCCGATCGTGGCCGTGCACCCCCAGTCGGGTCCCGACCCGCTGGCCGACTACCTCGGCTCGCTGGCCGCCGTCCGCGAGCTGGAGGTGGACGAGGTGCTGCCCGGCCACGAGTACCGCTTCCTGGAACTGGCCGGACGCGTCGACCACGTGCTGGCCCACCACGACGAGCGGCTGGCCGAGATCGAACGGGTCGTCGGCGAGGACGACGGCGTGACCTGCTGGGACGTCGCCACCCGGCTGAGCTGGTCGCGCCCCTGGGAGACGATCCCGCCGTTCATGCGCCGGGCGGCCAACAACGAGACGCTGGCCCACCTGGTATGGCTGGCCGGACGGGGCAGGGTACGCAGGGAGGAGGGCGAGCCCGAGCTCTGGAGACGCGCCTGAGCCGGTCGGTTATCGTACTCCTACCAGAATGTTGTTCTCTTGCTCTGGAGGTTCGATGCTTCGGTTCGATGACAGGGTCGCGATCATCACGGGCGCCGGGCACGGCCTCGGCAGGGCGCACGCGCTCCTGCTCGCCGAGCGGGGCGCCAAGGTCGTGGTCAACGACCTCGGCGGCGCGCTCGACGGCACCGGCGCCTCCACCGGCCCCGCCGCCGAGGTGGTCGAGCTCATCACCAAGAACGGCGGCCAGGCCGTCGCCAACGCCGACAACGTCGCCACCCCCGAGGGCACCAGGGCGCTCGTGCAGACGGCCGTCGACGCGTTCGGCCGGGTCGACATCGTCGTCAACAACGCGGGCATCCTGCGGGACAAGTCGTTCGGGAAGATGACCGTCGAGGACTTCGACGGCGTGCTGGCCGTGCACGTACGCGGGTCGTACCTGGTCAGCCAGGCCGCCTACCCGCTGATGAAGGAGGCCGGGTACGGCCGCATCGTCAACACCTCCAGCCCGGCCGGCCTGTTCGGCAACTTCGGCCAGGCCAACTACTCCACCGCCAAGATGGGCCTGGTCGGGCTGACCAAGACGCTGGCCATCGAGGGCGCGCGCAACGGCATCAAGGCCAACGCCATCGCCCCCATCGCCTGGACCAGGATGACCGAGGCGCTGCTGCCGGCCGAGTTCGAGGCCAAGTTCACGCCCGAGCGGGTGAGCGCGCTGGTCGCCTACCTCGTGCACGACTCGTGCGAGTCGAGCGGGGAGGTGTTCACCGTCGGCGGCGGGCGGGTGGCCCGCGTGTTCGTGGCCGAGGGGCCCGGCTGGAAGGCCGACGACCTCACCCCCGAGGCGATCGCCGACAACTGGGGCTCGGTGATGGCCGAGCAGCCGTACGTGCTGACGGCCGGCGACTCGATGAAGGCCATGCTCTAGCGCCGGAGCCTGCCGGAAGCCGGTCATCGCCCGCCGGGGCGGTGGCCGGCTTCCGCGCGTTCGGGAGGGTTCCGGCGAACGTCTCATGCCAGGCTTTGTTCGATCTTCGGCATAAGTCCGCGAGGTTCGGTCGAATCAGACTCTTGATTTGCCGCATGAGTGATCTTATTGTTCCCGCATGACCCCCCAGCCGGGCTCGGCTGCCGACGTCCTGACGCTCATCAGCGCCGGATCGGCGACCACCCGATCCGATCTCGCGCGCCTCACCGGACTGGCCAGATCCACGATCTCCCAGCGGGTCGACGCGCTCATCGAGCGCGGCCTCGTCGAGGAGACCGAGAGCGGCGAGTCCACCGGCGGCCGTCCCCCGCGCCAGCTCCGCCTGCACACCGAGGAGCACGCCTTCGCCGGCGTCGACCTCGGCGCCACCCACTGCCGGGTCGCGCTCATGGACCTGACCGGCGGCCTGCTGGCCGAGTGCGAGGACCCGCTGGAGATCGGCGAGGGCCCCGACAAAGTGCTCGCCCACGTCGACCAGCGGCTCGACCGGCTGCTCGGCGAGGCAGGACGGCCCCGCGCCGCGCTGCGCGCCATGGGCATCGGCGTGCCCGGCCCGGTGGAGTTCGCCACCGGCCGCCCCAACAACCCCCCGATCATGCCCGGCTGGAACGACTACCCCGTCCCCGAATACTTCGACGGCATCCAGGTGCTGGTCGACAACGACGTCAACGTCATGGCGCTCGGCGAGCACCGCAACGCCTTCGCCGGCACCAGCCACCTGCTGTTCGTCAAGGTCGGCACCGGCATCGGCTGCGGCATCGTGGCCGACGGCAAGCTCCACAGAGGAGCCCAGGGCTCGGCCGGCGACATCGGGCACATCCGCGTCAGCGGCCACGACGACGCCGGCTGCCGCTGCGGCAACAGCGCCTGCCTGGAGGCCGTGGCCGGCGGCGCCGCCATCGCCCGCCGGCTCGCCGAGCTCGGGCTGGCCGCCGAGACCGGCGCCGACGTCGTCGCGCTCGTCCAGGCGGGCAACACCCAGGCGCTGCGGCTGGTCAGGGAGGCCGGCCGGCTCATCGGCGAGGTGCTGGCCGGCCTGGTCAACTTCTTCAACCCCGAGGTCATCGTCATCGGCGGCGCGCTGTCCCGCGTCCACGAGCACCTCCTGGCCGGCATCAGGGAGACCATCTACCGCCGGTCGCTGCCGCTGGCCACCCACCACCTGTCCATCACCCCGAGCCGCACCGGGATCAACGCCGCCGCTCTCGGCGCGGGCCTGCTCGCCATCGAGCACTACCTGTCACCGGACAACATCAACCGCATCGTCAACGCCTGAAGGGGACCCCGATGCTGGTCATGAAGGGCATCGTCAAGCAGTTCCCCGGCGTGCGCGCGCTCGACGGGGTCGATCTCGACGTACGGGCGGGCGAGGTCCACTGCCTGCTCGGCCAGAACGGCGCGGGCAAATCCACCCTGATCAAGGTGCTGGCCGGCGTCCACCAGCCCGACGAGGGCACGATCGTCTTCAACGACGCGCCCGTCCGGCCCACCAGCCCCAACGACGCCATCCGGCTCGGCTTCGCCACCATCTACCAGGAACTCGACCTGGTCGACGGCCTCAGCGTCGCCGAGAACATCTTCCTCGGCCACGAGCACGCCCGTTTCGGGTTCGTCAACCGCCAGGCCGGCCGCCGGGCCGCCCGCGAGGTGCTGGAACGCCTCGGCCACGGCGAGATCCGCCCCGCCACCGAGGTCGGACGGCTCTCACCGGCCGCCAAACAGGTCGTCTCGATGGCCCGCGCCCTCTCCCACGACGCCCGCCTGATCATCATGGACGAGCCGTCGGCCGCCCTGGCCCACGACGAGGTCGCCAACCTGTTCCGCATCATCCGCGAGCTCACCGCCCAGGGCGTGGCCGTCGTCTACATCTCCCACCGGCTGGAGGAGATCCGCGAGATCGGCGACCGCGTCACCGTGCTCAAGGACGGGCGCACCGTCGCCGTCGGCCTGCCCGCCCGCGACACGCCCACCGCCCGCATCGTCTCCCTCATGACCGGCCGCAACGTCGAGTACGTCTTCCCGCCCCGCCCCACCCGGCCGCCCGGCGAGGAGGTGCTGCGCGTGGAGAACCTGACCGCGCCCGGCGTCTTCGCCGACGTCTCCTTCTCCGTGCGCGCCGGGGAGATCGTCGGACTGGCCGGGCTCGTCGGCAGCGGACGCTCAGAGATCCTGGAGGCCGTCTACGGAGCCCGGCCCGCCTCCGGCCGCGTCACGCTCGCCGGCCGCCCGGCCCGCCGCCGCGTGACCGGCGCCGTCCGGCAGGGCATGGGCCTGGCCCCCGAGGAACGCAAGGCCCAGGCCCTGCTGCTCGACCAGAGCGTCACCGCCAACATCACGCTCGGCACCCTGCCGCAGTTCGCCAGGTTCGGCTGGATCGACCGCGGCCGCGAACGGGCCGAGGCCGCCCGCCTGGCCCAGCTCCTCGACATCCGCCCGCCCGACCCCGAACGCCCGATCAGGACCCTGTCGGGCGGCAACCAGCAGAAGGCCGTGCTCGCCCGCTGGCTGCTCGGCGGACGCAGACTGCTGCTGCTCGACGAGCCCACCCGCGGCGTCGACGTCGGCGCCCGCGCCGAGCTGTACGCCGTCATCCGCGACCTGGCCGACCAGGGCATCGGCGTGCTGCTGGTCTCCAGCGAGGTGCCCGAGGTGCTGGGGCTCGCCGACCGGGTGCTCGTGCTGCGCGAGGGCGCCGTCATCCACGAGGGCGAGGCGGCCGGCCTGGACGAGCACCGCGTACTGGACATGATCATGGATGGGAGGGCCGCGTGATGAGCGAGCCCATAGAGGCGCCCGAACGACCCGCCGCCGGGGTCGCCCGGCCGAGACCGTCCCTGCTGAACGGGGTCGCCGAGATCCGCCACCTCGGCCTGCTGGGCGCGCTGGCGCTGCTCGTGGTCGTCGGCCTGGTCACCCGGTTCGACAACTTCGCCACCACCTCCAACCTGGTCAGCATCCTGGCCCTGGCCGCCACGATCGGCGTGATCACCGTCGGGGCCACGTTCGTGATCATCGGCGGCGGCATCGATCTGTCCGTCGGCGCCGTCATGGCCCTCGCCTCCGTCTGGGCGACCACGCTGGCCACCCAGTCGTACGGGCCGGTGGTGATGGCCGTCTGCGCGATCCTCGTCGGCACCGGGGCCGGGCTGGTCAACGGGCTGCTGATCGCCTACGGGCGGATGGTGCCGTTCATCGCCACCCTGGCCATGCTGGTGGCCGCCCGCGGCCTGGCCCAGCGCATGTCCGACAGGAAGACCCAGCTCATCCACGTCGAGGGCATCGTGCAGCTGTCCACCACGCGGTTGCTCGGCATCCCGCTGCTGGTCTACGTGTTCGCCCTGGTCGTGGTGCTGGGGTGGATCGTCCTGAACCGCACCACGTTCGGCCGCCGCACGTACGCGGTCGGGGGCAACCCCGAGGCGGCCAGGCTGGCCGGCATCGACGTACGCAGGCACACGATGCTCCTGTACGCCCTGTCCGGCTTCTGCTGCGGCGTCGCCGCGATCCTCATCATGGCCCGTACGACGACAGGCTCGTCCACCCACGGCGACCTGTACGAGCTCGACGCCATCGCCGCCGTCATCATCGGCGGCACCCTGCTCACCGGAGGCCGGGGCACGATCATCGGCTCGATCCTGGGCCTGCTGATCTTCACCCTCATCACGAACCTGTTCATCCTCAACGGGCTCAACACCAGCGACCAGCTGATCGCCAAGGGCCTGATCATCGTCGTCGCCGTCCTTCTCCAGCGGCGGAACCTGAAAGCGAGAGCATCATGAGTGAGAACGTCGCGCGCAGGGGATTCCTCGTCGGCGGGGCTGTGCTGTTAGCGGCGGGTTGCACCAGCAACGAGCCGGCGGCCGCTCCCTCGTCGGCGGCGCCCGCGCCCGCCCCCGCCGCGAGCGGCAACGACGAACCCGGCCAGAAGGTGACGATCGGCTTCTCCGCGCCGGCCGCCGACCACGGCTGGATCGCGGCCATCGCCAAGAACGCCGAGAGCGCGGCCAAGCAGTACGGCGACGTCGACTTCAAGGCCGTCGAGCCGACCAACGACATCAACCAGCAGATCTCCGCTGTCGAGTCGCTGATCGCGGCCAAGGTGAACGCCCTGGTCATCCTGCCGAACGACGGCCAGCAGCTGAACCAGGTCGCGCTGCAGGCGACGCAGGCGGGCATCCCGGTCATCAACCTCGACCGGGTGTTCCCCGACAAGCTGGCCTACCGGACGTGGATCGGCGGCGACAACTACGGCATGGGCGTCGCGGCCGGGCACTACATCGGCAAGCAGCTCAAGGACAAGGGCGTCGCGAACCCGGTGATCGTCGAGATCCAGGGCATCGCCACGCTGCCGCTGACCCAGGACCGCAGCAAGGGCTTCGCCGACGCGCTGAAGACGTACGGGTTCAGCGTCACGGCCAAGCAGGACGCCAAGTTCACCGTCGAGACCGGCAACCAGGTGGCGACCTCGCTGCTGCAGGCGCACAAGAAGATCGACGCCCTGTGGAACCACGACGACGACCAGGGCGTCGGCGTGCTGGCCGCCATCAAGGAGGCCAACCGCGACGAGTTCGTCATGGTGGGCGGCGCGGGCTCGCTGAACGCCATGAAGGAGATCCAGGCCGGCACGTCGGTGCTCAAGGCCACCGTCACCTACAGCCCGACGATGGCCTCCTCGGCCATCAGGCTCGCCAGGTTGATCGCGCAGGGCAAGGGCATGAGTGACCTCGTGGAGAATCAGGTTCCCCAGTCGATCACCCTCGCGTCGGAGACGATCACCAAGGAGAACGTCGAGAAGTATCTGGCGCTCGGATTCGAATCCTGATCGGGGGTTGCATGTCAGACAAGACCACCATCGGCGTGGGCATGATCGGCTACGCGTTCATGGGCCGCGTCCACTCCCAGGCCTGGCGGAGCGTCGGCGCGTTCTTCGACCTGCCGCTCGCGCCGCGCATGGCGGTGCTGGCGGGCCGGTCGAAGGAGCAGACCGCCGCCGCGGCCGCCCGGCTCGGCTGGGCCGACGTCGAGACGGACTGGCGGGAGCTGGTCCGGCGGGACGACGTGCAGATCGTCGACATCTGCACGCCGGGCGACTCGCACGCCGAGATCGCGATCGCCGCGTTGCGCGCCGGCAAGCACGTGATCTGTGAGAAACCGCTGGCCAACACCGTCGCCGAGGCCGAGGCCATGGTCGCGGCGGCGGCCGCGGCGCCGGGCAGGAGCATGGTGGCCTTCAACTACCGGCGGGTCCCGGCGGTCGCCCTGGCCCGCCGGTACGTCGAGGAGGGCAGGCTCGGCGAGATCCGGCACGTACGCGCCCAGTACCTCCAGGACTGGATCGTGGACCCGGAGTTCCCGCTGGTGTGGCGGTTGCAGAAGGACAAGGCGGGCGCGGGGGCGCTCGGCGACATCGGCTCGCACATCGTGGACGCCGCCGAGTTCGTCACCGGCCAGCGCGTGGCGGGCGTGTCGGGGCTGACGGAGACGTTCGTCAAGGAGCGTCCGCTGGCGGGGGAGTCGGCGGGGCTGGGCGGGTCCCGTACGGAGGAGAGGGGGACGGTCACCGTCGACGACGCCGCGCTGTTCATCGGCCGGATGTCGGGCGGCGCGCTGGCCTCCTTCGAGGCCACCAGGTTCGCGACCGGGCGCAAGAACGCGATGCGCATCGAGGTCAACGGGCAGCTCGGCAGCCTGGCGTTCGACTTCGAGTCCATGAACGAGCTGTGGTTCAGCGAGGGCGGGGGCGGGTTCGAGCGGATCCTGGTGACCGAGCCCGACCATCCCTACGTGGGGGCGTGGTGGCCGCCGGGGCACGGGCTCGGCTACGAGCACACCTTCACCCACGAGATCAGAGACTTCCTGGAGGCCGTCGCGACCGGCGCCGACCCTTCGCCGTCGTTCGCCGACGGGCTGCGGGTGCAGCGCGTGCTGGCGGCGGTGGAGGCGAGCGCGGCCGACGGCGGCCGGTACACCCCTGTGGAGGACTGATGAGACCAGTGACGCTGTTCACCGGGCAGTGGGCGGACCTGCCGTTCGAGGAGGTGTGCAGGCTGGCGGCCGAATGGGGCTACGACGGCCTGGAGATCGCCTGCTCGGGGGACCACTTCGACGTGGCGCAGGCGGTGGCGGACCCGTCGTACGTGGAGCAGAAGCGCGCCCAGCTCGACAAGCACGGCCTGAAGGTGTGGACGATCTCCAACCACCTCGTCGGCCAGGCCGTCTGCGACCATCCGATCGACGAGCGGCACAAGGCGATCCTGCCGGCGCGCATCTGGGGCTCGGGCGACCCGGAGTCGGTGCGGCGGGCCGCGGCCGAGGACATGAAGGACACCGCGCGGGCGGCGGCGGCGCTCGGCGTGGACACGGTGGTGGGGTTCACCGGGTCGTCGATCTGGCACACCGTGGCCATGTTCCCGCCGGTGCCGGCGTCGATGGTGGAGGCCGGCTACCAGGACTTCGCCGACCGCTGGAACCCGATCCTCGACGTGTTCGACGAGGTCGGGGTGCGCTTCGCGCACGAGATCCACCCGAGCGAGATCGCCTACGACTACTACACGACGCAGCGGACGCTGGAGGCGATCGGGCATCGTCCGGCGTTCGGGCTGAACTGGGACCCGTCGCACATGGTGTGGCAGGACCTCGATCCGGTGGCGTTCATCCTCGACTTCAAGGACCGGATCTACCACGTCGACTGCAAGGACACCCGGGTCCGGATCGGCGACGGGCGCAAGGGGCGGCTGTCGTCGCACCTGCCGTGGGCGGACATGCGGCGGGGATGGGACTTCGTCTCCACCGGGCGCGGTGACGTGCCGTGGGAGGACTGCTTCCGGGCGCTCAACTCGATCGGGTACGACGGGCCGATCTCGATCGAGTGGGAGGACGCGGGGATGGACCGGCTGGACGGCGCCCGCGAGGCGCTGGGGTACATCCGGCGGCTGAACTCCATCACGCCGCCCGCCACGGCCTTCGACGCGGCCTTCTCCACCACGTAGGACCGCGTAGGACCACGTAGGACCACGTAGGACCACGTAGGACCACGTAGGACCACGTAGGACCACGTAGGACCACGTAGGGCCTGCTGGTCACGGGCCGGGCGACCGCGCGTCCGGCCCGTGCCGCGCGTCCGGGGCGGGCCGGCGGGCGGTCATCAGCCCGACGATCATGATCAACCCGCAGACGAGGAACGGCCAGCCGTAGGGCCGTCGTGGCGCCCAGCCGTCGAAGGTGGTCGCCACCCCCACCAGCGTGACGGCCGCCGCCGCGAGCCACCCGAGTGCCCGCCCGGCCACGCGGGCGCGCAGCGACGCCAGCAGGACCGCCAGGACGATCCCCGGCCAGGCCATCAGGACGAAGTCCCAGACGTGGGCGGGCCCCGGCGCGTGGGCGCGGAGCGCGCCGTTCAGCGGGCCGGCGGCGAGGTAGAGCGGGAAGGCCATGACGGTCATGGCCAGGTCGCCGTACAGGCCGTCGCCCAGGCGGCCGTCCTGGGTCAGCCAGGTCAGCGTGAGCACCGCGGCGGCGTACGCGAACGCCGCCGACAGTTTCTGGCCCCTGGCGATGGCTGCGATCATCGGACGCCTTCCCCTGCCCCGTCACCGCTCCGGCGGTCCCACGGTAGAGCGCCCGGCGGGCCGTGGCCGGGCCCATGGGAAACCCTTGCCGGAACCGGTCAGGACCCTGGCGGAGCGGGTGGCGGGCCGTCCCCGTCCTTGGCGCACGCCGGCGCGTCCGCCTCCGCGCCCCCGGAGGCGCTGTCGGTGCCCTGCGGGACGCCCAGCTCGACGCAGCAGTGGCCCGGCCGCGGGATCAGGGTGGCCTGGACGGCCGGGGCGTCGAGGCCGTCGAGGAACCCGGTCAGGAACGCGTGGTTGATGCCGCAGACCAGCTCGGGGGCCTTGGCGGCCAGGGGGTGGAAGGGGCAGTTGCGCAGCCGGACCAGGGTCGGCGTGTCGCGGCTGGGCTCGAAACCGTGGCGTTCCAGGACCTGCTGGGCGCAGGTCAGGGCGCGCTCGGGGCCGAGCCGGGCGCCGCGCAGCCCGCCGCGTTCGGTGTTGCCGAGGTCGTGGCCGCGCTCGCGGGCCAGGCGGCGGGCCGCCTGACCGGCGCTCTCGCCGGGCGTCTCGGCCAGCACGGCGTCGAGCAGGATGTCGGCGAGCAGGACGGGTTCGCGCTGGGGGATGCTGACCTGGACGTCGAGGTCGGAGGGTTCGTACACCTTGGGGGCGCGGCCGACGCGGCGCAGCCCGCCCGGCTGTTCGTAGCGGGTGGCGAGCAGGCCGGCGTCCACCAGTTTGTCCAGGTGGAAGGCGGCGAGCTTGCGGGAGATCCCGACGCTTCGGGCCGCCTCGTCGCGGGTGACGGCCCGCCCGGCGCGGCGGATGAACTCGTACATGCTGCGGCGCAGGTCGTCGCTGAGCGCGGCGACCGCCGCGAGGCTCGTGGAGTCGGACGTCACGCATCCACCTTAACGCCTAGAAAACTTGTGAATCATCTGAAGCCATGCCTTTGTGCTGGGGAGGTTGACGCCACCGTCGAATATGTCCAAGACTTGTTGGTGAAATAGGAGGTGGGTCATGGACGAGCTGACCGGCCGGGCCAAGCGGCCGGTGACGGCGCTGGCGGGCCCGTACGGGCATCCGGCGCACCCGATCCTGGTCACGGTGCCGATCGGGGCATGGGTGGCCAGCCTGGTCTTCGACGTCGCCTCCCACGTGGTGTCGCCGGGCGGCTTCCTGGCGCAGGGGTCGGTCTGGCTGATCGCCCTCGGCGGCCTCGGCGCGCTGGCCGCCGCCTGCGTCGGGTTCCTGGACCTGTTCGCCATCCCGCCCCGCACGCCCGCCTTCCGCACCGGTCTGGTGCACATGGCGCTCAACCTGGCGGTCACCGCCGGGTACGCGGCCGGGTTCGCCTGGCGGCTGGGCGACGGACCGCCGGGGCCCGTGCCGGTGGGGCGGATCGTGCTGTCGGCGGTGTGCCTGGCCGTGCTCGGGGTGTCCGGCTACCTGGGCGGCAAGCTCGCCTTCCGCTACGGCGTCCGGGTCGCCGGCGAGGACACCCAGGCCGAGGGGTTCACCACCGGCCCGCCACGGTGAGGCGCCGCCTTCGGACACCCGCCATCTGACATACGAACGGCTCATCCTGGAAAGAAGGAAGATCGTGGAGATCGCGGCACTGATCACCTGGCTCGTCACCGCCGTCGGCGGCTTCTACATGCTCGGCACCTGGATCGCCCGCGGCGGCGTGGCCCAGTGGAAGGCCGGCGAGTCCCGGCTGCCCGCGCCGGTGCTCTTCGGGCACTTCCTGCTCGCCGCGGCGGGCCTGGTCGTGTGGATCATCTACCTGTTCGCCGACGCCCATGGGCTGGCCTGGCTCGCGTTCGGGCTGCTCGTGCCCGTCGCGCTGCTCGGGTTCGTCATGCTGGCGCGGTGGATCCCGGTCCATCGGGCGCGCGTCGCCCGGCTCGGCTCCGGCCCGGCGGCGGCCGGCTCGCCGGTTCCGGCCGAACGGCACTTCCCCGTCGCGGTGGTGGCGGGTCATGGGCTGTTCGCGGTCGTGACCGTCGTCCTGGTGCTGCTCACCGCGCTCGGCGTGGGCGGGAGCTGACGTGCGTCGCGATCACCACGCCCTTCGCCCAGGAACAGGACAGAAAGAGGAGATCCGACCATGCCTGCACCCGCGACCATCGTGATCGCCGGCGGCGGCCTCGCCGCCGCCAAGGCCGCAGAGGCCCTGCGCGGCGAGGGCTTCGACGGCCGACTCGTGCTGGTCGGCAGGGAGACGCACCTGCCGTACGAGCGGCCGCCGCTGTCCAAGGACTACCTCCAGGGCGCCGGCGAACGCGACAAGATTTTCGTCCACGACCGTTCCTGGTACGACGAGCACGACGTCGAGCTGCGGCTGGGCGTCGAGGTCACCGGCATCGACCCGGCCGGTCACCGGGTCACCCTGAGCGACGGCGAGCAGCTCGGCTACGACCGGCTGCTGCTGGCCACCGGCTCCCGGCCGCGCCGCCCGGACCTCCCCGGGGCCGACCGGCCCGAGGTGCTGTACCTGCGCACCGTCGACGACAGCGAACGCCTGCGCGCCACCCTGGCCGGCGCGGGCCGCGTCGCGATCCTCGGGGCCGGCTGGATCGGCCTGGAGGTGGCCGCCGCCGCCCGCGCCGCGGGGGCCGAGGTCACCGTGATCGAGACGGCGTCCGCGCCGCTGCTGCGCGTGCTGGGGCCGCACGTCGCCCAGGTGTTCACCGCGCTGCACCGCGAGCACGGCGTGAACTTCCTCTTCGACGCCCGTCCCGCCGAGATCACCGGCTCCGGGGTCCTGCTCGCCGACGGCGCCCACGTCGAGGCGGACGTCGTCGTGGCCGGCGTCGGCGCCGAACCGGACACCGATCTCGCGCGGGCCGCCGGGCTGACCGTCGAGGACGGCGTCAAGGTGGGGGCCGACCTGCGCACCTCCGACCCCGACATCTTCGCGGCCGGCGACATCGCCAACGCCTACCACCCGCTGCTGGGCCACCACGTCCGGGTCGAGCACTGGGCGAACGCGCTCAACCAGCCGGCCACCGCCGCCCGCGCGATGCTCGGCCGGGCCGGCGACTACGACAACCTGCCCTACTTCTTTACCGACCAGTACGACCTGGGCATGGAGTACGTCGGCCACGTCCCGCCCGGCCGCACGCCCGACGTCGTGGTCCGCGGCGACCTGGACGCCCGCGAGTTCATCGCCTTCTGGCTGGACGAGCAGGACAGGGTGCTGGCCGCGATGAACGTCAACATCTGGGACGTCACCGACCACACCCAGGCACTCATCCGGTCCCGCAAGCCCGTGGACCGGGCCGCGCTCGCCGACCCCGGCACCCCTCTCGACCAGCTCCTGCCCTCCTGACGCCGGATGCGGCACGGGACGGTCCGTCCCGTGCCGCACCGGAGGAGGGTCAGCGCACGACGCGGCAGACCAGGGCGTCGGAGGTGCCGCGCAGCGCGGACATCACCACGTCCGTGGTGAGGAACTTGCAGGCCAGGTACGGGTCACCGGAGCCCGCGTACGTCATCGGGCCGGGGCCGCCGGTGTAGCAGCGCAGGCCGCCGGACTCGTAGAAGCCGATCCACGAGGACGAGCTGACCTTGGCGTGACAGTAGTCGCCGATCGAGAGCGGCCCGAAGGTCACGTCCACGACGGCCGCCTGGGCGGGCGCGGCGAGGGCGAGCAGGCCGGCGGCGGCGAGGGAGAGCAGGGCGAGGCCGCGACGAAGCATGGATACTCCTTGGGGGGTGGTGGGCACTCAACCCGGAGTATCCGTTAGGAAACTTTCCTTAGCAATGCCTTGGCGGCGGGTGTGCGACCGGTTCGGCCGATCGCGGCCCGACCTGCCCGGGGCCGGAGAGCGGAAGCCCGTTCTCCGGCCCGGGGGCGGGGTCAGTCCATGATGACGATCTGGCGGAGCACCTCGCCGCCGCGCAGGGCCGCGACGGCGTCGTTCAGGTCGCCGAGCCGGATGCGGGCGCTGATCAGCGATTCCAGGTCGAGCTGTCCCGCCTTGTGGAGCTTGGCGAAGTAGGGGAAGTCGTGCCGCACGTCGGCCTCGCCGTACAGGCTGGACAGCAGTCTCTTGCCCTCGAACAGCAGGCTGAAGGCGGAGATGGAGACCATGTCGTCCACCGCGCCGGCGCCCACCACGATGACGTCGCCACCCGCCCGGGTGAGCTGCCAGGCGCTCTGGATGGTCGCCGACTTGCCGACGACCTCGAAGCCGTAGTCGAAGCCGCTGCCGCCGGTCAGCTCGTTCAGGGCCTCGGGGACCTGCTCGGGCGTGATCGCGTGCGTCGCGCCGACCTTCTTGGCCAGGGCGTGCTTGGACTCCAGCGGGTCGACGGCGAGGATCGTCCTGGCGCCGGAGACGCGGGCGCCCTGGATGACCGACAGGCCGACGCCACCGCAGCCGATCACCACGACCGTGGAGCCGGGACGCACCTTGGCGGTGTTGATCGCGGCGCCCACGCCGGTCGTGATGCCGCAGCCGATCAGCGCCGCCGCCTCCCACGACACGTCGTCGTCGATCTTGATCGCGCCCTGCCAGGGCACGATGACCTCCTCGGCCCAGGTGCCGCAGCCCGCCATGCCGAACGCCGTCGCGTTGTCGCCGCCGAAGCGGAAGTTGCCCTTGCTGAAGGACTCGATGACGTACTTCATGCACATGTACGGCTGCCCGCCCACGCACAGGTCGCAGGACTGGCAGGCCGGCCGCCAGCTGATCACGACGTGGTCGCCCGGCGCGACCGAGGTGACGTGCTCGCCCACCTCGACCACCTCGCCCGCGCCCTCGTGGCCCGGGATCAGCGGCACCGGCTGCGGAAGCACGCCGGACATGGCCGACAGGTCCGAGTGGCACACGCCCGTGGCTCTGATCCGTACGCGGACATCGGTCGGCCCGACGGGGGCCAGGGTGATGTCGTCGCGGATGTCCAGCTTGTCGTTGCCTACGGCGTGCAGGATCGCGGCGCGCATGGGGTTCCTCCTCGGCTACGGCTAGTCCTCTAGCGACAGGGCGGCTTTCGGGCAGGACCTGACCGCGCTGCGGACGCGGTCCTGCATCTCGGGGGGTGGTTCGGGGAGCAGGATGTGCAGCTGGTCGTCGTCGTCCACCTCGAAGACCTCGGGGGCGAGCCCCATGCACACGGCGTTGGCCTCGCAGACCAGTTCATCGACCTTGACCTTCATGTGAGCCTCCTGTGATCCCATGAGACCACTTTGGTGCGCTCGACGACGTAGGCGATCCGTTTTCTGCCGGTCTGCTCGACGTAGGGGGTGAGCAGGTCGTCCGGCACGCCCGGCGTCATCCTGCGCGCGATCATCATGCCGATGGCGAGCACCCGGTCCCGGTCGTCCACCTGCTCGGCCACGCCGTACACCAGGACGCCGCGGAGCTGGTCGTAGTCGTCGCCCGCCTCGACCAGGCAGCTCACCCGCGGGTCGCGGGCCAGGTTGCGGGCCTTCTGCGCCTTGCCGTACGTCCAGAAGGCGATGCGGCCCTCGTCCAGCCCGTAGAACATGGTCACCAGATGCGGTGTCCCGTCGGGATTGATGGTCGCGAGCTGGACCTTGCGCGAACCCTCCAGGAACGCCGTGACCTCGTCGTCGGACATCGCGATGCGAGCGCGCTGATTCACGTGCCAAGTAGAACAGGTTGCAAAGAAGCACGGCAAGAGGTCCCTGGAATGTTGTTCGGTTCGGCTAGGGTGCATGCCTATGACGATGCCGCCGGAGCTGCTGCAGGCAGCGGAGCACGCCAAGGGATTCATGCCGCCGAAGGAGGGTCTGGCCCTGTTCGAGGCCGCCTGCCGGTACGGCGGCCTGGGGCCGCTCTGCGAGATCGGCACCTACTGCGGCAAGTCGGCGATCTACCTCGGCGCGGCGGCCCGGCACGCCGGCTCGGTGGTCGTCACCGTCGACCACCACCGGGGCTCGGAGGAGATCCAGCCCGGCTGGGCCCACCACGACCCGGCCCTGATGGACCCGCGCTTCGGGCGGATGGACTCCCTGCCCTTCTTCCGCGCCGCCATCGCCGCCGCCGGGCTGGAGGAGGAGGTGATCGCCGTCGTCGGGCGGTCCGACCGGGTGGCCGCGTTGTGGAACACGCCGCTCGGCCTGCTCTTCATCGACGGCGGCCACTCCGAGGAGCCGGTGACCCGCGACTACGAGGGCTGGGCGCCGCACGTCATGGAGGGCGGCGCGCTGGTCTTCCACGACATCTATCCCGACCCGGCCGACGGCGGGCAGGCCCCCTACCGGGTCTACCTGCGGGCCCTTGAGTCGGGCGCCTTCCGCGAGGTGTCGGCCGAGGGCTCGCTGCGCGTGCTCGAACGCGTCGGCCGGGGCGTCTAGCGCCGGTGGCGGCGGTTCCACGACCGGCGGGTGTGGGCCTGCCAGCGCTGGAAGTCCTCGTGGGTGTGGGCGTCGTGGCCGAGGGCCAGCAGCGCCTGGTCGGTCCAGGCGGCCGCCTCGTCGGGCGCGGCGTCGGCCAGGATCGGCACGGCCAGCCGCGCGTGGTCCGGCAGCGCCCCCGACCGCAGCCGCGCCGTGACCGCGAAGGCGCAGCCCTGGGCCAGGTGGGCGCGGAAGCCGTCGGCGCCGGCGTGCTCGGTCAGCCACCACAGCTCGTCGCTGTCGGCGCCGCCCGTGTACGTGGCCGCGAACCCCACGCCGCTCCACAGGTCGGCCCGCCGGCTCGCCGGGAAGCCCGCGATGCGCGCGCCGACGTCGTCCGGCGAGGCGCAGTCGTGGTACCACAGCAGCCGGCCGAGGCCCTGGTCGAAGACCGCGCAGTGGGCGCGGGTGAGCAGGTCCGGCATGCTCCTGCGGCCCACCATGCGGTCCGCGCGCGACAGGCTCCACTGGAAGCCGAACCCGTCCACGGCCAGCCAGCGCATCAGCGGGTGCGCCCGCCGCGCGCCCCAGACCGGACGCAGCCGCAGCAGCGCGTAGCCGCGTCCGGCGCCGACGTACGCGGCGTGGCGGTGATGCTGGGCGGGGCCGGCCAGTAGCTCGTGAAGGCGCCGGCCCCGGGTCAAGGTGAGCAGGTCGAGCACGGTGCAGGCGGCCGCCGCGCCCTCGTGGCCGAACGGCCGCTGCTCGGGTGAGAGGTCTTCGATCTTCTCGACTTCCCGCGACATGACCGCGTTGAAGCCGAACACGTACGACTGCTCGGAATCCGTGAAGACCGTCCGGGGAGCCCCGGGGCGCAGCCGGAACCTGCGCCGGCCCAGATCGGACTCCGAAGGATCCTTGGCCAGAAACCTCCGCAGCCCCCTCGCCGGGGACAGTGTCGGCTCGATCCTGACCTGGTCCAAGAACGCTGTTGTGCCCGTGTCGCCCACGCTTCCCCCGAAGACGCCTCCTACGGCCAGACACGAAGCTAGTAACCCCATTGCGCCGTTCACCGGCGGCGCACCGGATGTCCCCGGCAAAGAACCCGCAAAAGCCCTTGCGCCGACGCCGCGCCGAATCAGCCGGGGGGCGCCGACCTGAACGACTGGCGCTCCACGCACCCGCACGCCTCCGGATCCGACACCGACGTGCCCGCGATGTCGCGGAACAGCCCGGAACCGGGGGACAGGCGCTGCAACGCGTCCGCGGCGAGGATGGCCGCGGCCGCGGTGTAACCGGAGCGCTCGTGCGGGAAGTGCTTGCGGTTGACGAACTGCCAGCCGGTCCAGTACGAGCCGTCCTCGTGGCGCAGGTGCTGCACGTCGGCGAAGAGCGCGGCGGCCCGCGTACGGTCGCCCATGGCGTCCAGGGCCAGCACCAGCTCGCACGTCTCGGCCCCGGTCACCCACGGCTGGTCGGACACGCACCGGATGCCGAGCCCCGGCACCACGAACGTGGACCACTCGCGCTCCAGCAGCTCGAACGCCTGCCGCCCGCGCACCGCGCCGCCCAGCACCGGGTAGTACCAGTCCATCGAGAACCGGCTCTTGTCGGCGAACGCCTCCGGGTGCGCCGACAACACGTGGGCCAGCCGGTCGGCGGCCAGCTCCCAGTGCGGCTGCGGGTCGCCCAGGTGGTCGGCGAGCAGCACGCCGCAGCGCAGGCCCTGGTGGATCGAGGAGCACCCGGTCAGCAGCGCGTACGCCGCCGCCCGGCCGTGGGCGTCCCGCTCCCAGACGATCTCGCCCCGCTCGGTCTGCAGGCCCACCACGTAGTCGAGCGCGGCCTTGACCATGGGCCAGTGGCGCTCGGCGTGCTCGCGGTCGCCGGTGACGAGAAGGTGGTGCCAGACGCCGGCGGCGACGTAGGCGGCGTGGTTGGACTCGCCGCCCGCCTCGGTGGCCACGCCGTCCAGCAGCTTCATCGGCCAGGAGCCGTCGGGGCGCTGGTGGCGGGCCAGCCACTCCCAGCCGCGCCGCACCGGCTCGGTCAGCCCGGCCACGGACATGCCCATCAGGCACTCGACGTGGTTCCACGCGTCCACGTGCCCCTCGGGCCAGGGCACGCCGCCGTCGTCCTGCTGGATGGCCGCGATGCTGAGGGCCGTGCGGACGACCTCCTCGCGGGAGATCATGGCTTCTTGACGTAGAGGACCACGCTCTTGCCGATGAGCGGGTTGAGCAGCGCCTCGGCGATTCTGGTGGCGGCCGGGCGCTTCATGATGTCCCACACCAGCAGCTCGTGGTACGCCTTGGCGACCGGGTGGTCGTCGTTGTTGACGCCCACCGCGCACTTGATCCACCAGTAGGGCGCGTGCAGGCCGTGGGCGTGGTGGTGCGGGCCGATCTCGAAGCCGACGGACTTGAGCTTGGCCGACAGCTCGGCCAGCGTGTAGATCCGCACGTGGCCGCCGGGGGCGGTGTGGTAGTCCTCGTCCAGGGCCCAGCAGATGCGCTCGGGCAGGAAGCTCGGCACGGTGATCGCCGCGGTGCCGCCCGGCTTGAGCACGCGGAAGATCTCCCGCATGGCGGTCATGTCGTCGGGGATGTGCTCCAGCACCTCGGCCGCGATGACCCGGTCGAAGCCGCCGTCCTCGAACGGCATGTCCAGCGCCGTGCCCTGGACGGTCTCGCCGGTCGCGCCCAGCGGCACCTCGCCCGCCTTGTCCATCGCCACGAACATGGCCGCCACGTTGTCCAGCTCGGCCTGGTCCATGTCGAAGGCGACGACGTCGGCGCCCTGGCGCAGCACCTCGAAGGCGTGCCTGCCGCCGCCGCAGCCCAGGTCGAGCACGCGCACGCCGGGGCCCACGGGGAGCCGGTCGAAGTCCACGGTCAGCACTTTGTCGCTTCTCCTTGATCAGCTCTTGGGGCTTTGCGTTCGGGGGTCAGCGGCGGGCCTTGTGCGCCGCCATCGCCTCGCGGTACGCCTCGACCGTCCGCTTGGCGACGACGTGCCAGGTGTAGCGCTCCATGACCCGGTCGTAGCCGGCCTTGCCCACCCGCTCGCGCTCCTCGGGGGAGTCGTGCAGGCGGCGCAGCACGGCCGCCAGCTCCTCGGCGTCGCCCGGCGGGACCTGGACGGCCGCGTCGCCCACGACCTCGGGCAGCGCGCCCGTACGGCTGGCCACCAGGGGCGTACCGCAGGCCATGTGCTCGACGGCGGGCAGCGAGAAGCCCTCGTACAGCGAGGGGACCACGGAGATCTCCGAGGTGGCGATCAGCTCGCCCAGCTCGTCGTCGGAGATGCCGTGCACGAAGCGCACCCGGTCCTGCAGCGACAGTTCCTGGACCAGCCGCTCGGTCGGGCCGCCGGGGGTGGGCTTGCTGACCACGGTGAGGTTCACGTCGCGTTCGGTGGCGAGCTTGGCGACCGCGCGCAGCAGCGTGGCCACGCCCTTCATCGGCGAGTCCGCGCTGGCCACCGCGACGATCGAGCCCTTGCGGCGGGGCTTGTCCGGGCGCGGGTGGAAGTAGCGGGTGTCCACGCCGAGCGGGATCAGCCGCATGTTGGCCTGCGGGACGTTGAAGTCCCGGTGGATGTCGGCCAGCGACGACTCGCTGACGGTGAGGATCGGGCTGAGCCTGGGGGCGACGCGCGACTGCATCTTCACGAACCCGTACCAGCGGCGCATGGTGAGCTTCTTGTAGCCCGTGGCGGCCTCCAGCTCGATCCGCCGGTCGACGCTGATCGGGTGGTGGATCGTCCCGACCACGGGGAACAGCTTCTGGATGCCGAGCAGGCCGTAGCCGAGGGTCTGGTTGTCCTGGACGACGTCGAAGTCGCCGACGCGCTTCTTCAGCTCGCGGTAGGCGCGCAGGGTGAAGGTGAGCGGCTCGGGGAAGCCGGCCGTCCACATGGTGCCGACCTCCAGGAGATCGATCCAGTCGCGGTACTCGGCCAGCTTCGGGGTCCTGAACGGGTCCTCGTCCCGGTAGAGGTCGAGGCTGGGCACCTCGCGCAGGACGACGCCCTCGTCCAGCTCGGGGTAGGGCGGTCCGGAGAACACCTCGACGTGGTGGCCGAGCGCGACCAGCTCACGGCTCAGGTGCCGGAGGTAGACGCCCTGCCCGCCGCAGGTGGGCTTGCTGCGATAGGACAGCAGCGCGATCCGCAGCGCCTCGCTCACGGACACCCCTTTCTCCGCCGGTAGGCCCATGTTTTCTGCGGTAAGGCCCCAAGAGGCGGGCGTGTACCGTGAAAGATGACCTTAGTCCGAGAAGGCTACCATTCGGTAGGTCACCTGGAATTGTTCACAACAGTCTCCACAGGCCGTGCGAACTGCGACATTAAGGTAACCGAGCGTGGTTCGGTGGAACAGGTTCTAGTGGGCTTTGGTGCTGCGTCCAGGCGCTTAGCTGTACATTCCCGTCCCAAAGGGACGCGGTGCGGGCCACCGTACCTACGTGATAGTTGGAGGACCCCTTGGCCAGGCGCGCTCTGATCACCGGCATCACCGGCCAGGACGGTTCCTACTTGGCCGAGCACCTGCTCGACCAGGGGTACGAGGTGTGGGGGCTGGCCCGCGGGCAGGCGAACCCGCGCGTCTCGCGCATGCGCAAGCTGCTGGCCGACGTCCAGGTGGTGCGGGGCGACCTGCTGGACCAGGGGTCCTTGATCTCCGCGGTGGAACGCGTTCAGCCCGACGAGGTGTACAACCTGGGGGCGATCTCGTTCGTGCCCATGTCGTGGGAGCAGGCCGAGCTGACCGCCGAGGTGACCGGTATGGGCGTCCTGCGGATGCTTGAGGCGATCCGGGTGTGTTCGGGCGTGTCGCGGGGCGGGGGATCGTCGTCCCCGGGGCAGATCCGCTTCTACCAGGCCTCGTCCTCGGAGATGTTCGGGCAGGTCACCGAGACGCCGCAGAACGAGCGCACAGCCTTCCATCCGCGCTCGCCGTACGGGGTGGCCAAGGCGTACGGGCACTTCCTCACGCAGAACTACCGCGAGTCGTACGGGATGTTCGCGGTGTCGGGCATCCTGTTCAACCACGAGTCGCCGCGGCGCGGCGCGGAGTTCGTGACCAGGAAGGTCACCCTCGGGGTGGCCCGGATCAAGCTCGGCCTGGCCACGGAGCTGCGGCTGGGCAACCTGGAGGCGCGTCGCGACTGGGGCTACGCGGGCGACTACGTCAAGGCGATGCACCTGATGCTCCAGGCCGCCAATCCCGAGGACTACGTGATCGGCACCGGGCGGATGAAGTCGGTGCGGGAGCTGGTGGAGGCCGCCTTCACGGCCGCCGGGCTGGACTGGGAGCGGCACGTGGTGGTCGACCAGGGGCTGCACCGCCCGGCGGAGGTGGACCTGCTGTGCGCCGACCCGAAGAAGGCGCGGGCGCAGCTGGGGTGGGAGCCGCGGGTGTCGTTCGACGAGCTGGTCGCGATGATGGTCGAGAGCGACCTGCGCCTGCTGTCCGCCGGCGGCGACCCCGACCAGGACAGCTCCTGGCCCTAGAGGCGGTTCCGCCCTCCTTGGCCCGCCCGGTCCGGTGCGGGCCTTTTTGCTGCTCACGACTGCTCTCGGTCTGGCCCATTGACAAAGAGGATTTTTACGTAAAAGATTGTTTTTGCGATGAGAGATGTCCTGTATCTGGAACAGATCGAGCAGGCCGAGGCGCTGCTCAAGCCGCAACGGGTCGAGGTGCTCAGGCAGCTGGCCGAGCCGCGTACGTGCTCGGAGGTCGCCGAACGCCTCGGGCAGACGCCGCAGCGGGTCTACTACCACGTCAAGCGGCTGGTCGAGGCCGGTCTCGTGGAGCTGGTGTCCGAGCGCAAGGTGCGCGGCGTCCACGAGGGCATCTACCAGGCCGGCGCGCGGTCGTACTGGTTGTCGCCGCGGCTGGTCGGCCGGATCGGGCTGCGCAAGGCGCGCGACGAGCTGAGCCTGGGCTACCTGCTCGACCTCATGGAGGAGGTCCAGGCCGACATCGCCGCGCTCGACCGGGACGCGCCCGAGCTGCCGTCCATCGGACTGTCCGGAGAGATCCACGTGCGTCCGGAGAGCCGCCAGCAGTTCCTGAACGACCTGCAGGGCATGCTGCAGGAGCTTTTCACTCGTTACGGCGGCGCTGAGGGAGACGCCTTCAAGCTCGCCGTCGCCTGTTACCCCAAGGGAGAAGAGCATGAGTGAGCCGATGATCGCGAAGGTCCGCGTCCAGGCGCCGGTCAAGGAGGTGTGGCACGCGCTCACCGATCCGGCCGCGGCCCGGGTCTGGCTGGCCGAGCACGTCGAGGTGGACCTGCCGGACCGGTTCGCGTTCTGGGGCCGTACGACGCCGGAGGGCGACGCGCCGCACCAGCGGGTCCTGTCGGCCGACGAGCGCGGCGTGCGGTTCGCCTGGCTCCTGGACGGCGTCGAGACGACCGCCGAACTCGCGGTCGAGGAGGACGGCGACTCGGCGACGATCGTCTCGGTGACGCAGTCGCACTTCGACTTCCAGGACGTCGTCACCGGCGCCAGCATCCGGGGCGTGCTGCAGACGTACTGGTTCCAGGTGCTGGCCAGCCTGGCCGAGCACGTCGAGGGCCGCCCGCTCACGCCGCGCGCCGACTTCACCGCGCGCGAGCTGCGCGCCGAGGTCACCATCGACGCGACGCCCGCCCAGGTCTTCGAGTCGCTGGTCGACTCGGAGACGGTGAGCGAGTGGTTCGGGATGCCGATCGACATCGAGCCGTACGTCGGCGGCCGGTTCGCCATGGGCGGGTTCGCGAACGACCCGTCGCCGGCCAAGGTGCTGGAGCTGGAGCCGGAGCGGCGGTTCTCCGTCGACTGGGGCGGCGCCGGGGTGAGCTCCTGGGAGCTCGCCGGGTCCGCCGGCCGGACGCGGCTGACGCTCGTGCAGAGCGGCTTCGACGCCGAGCGGCCGCCGTACGCGGCCTGGGGCGGGATGCTGTCCGGGGTGGCGGAGCTGCGGCGTTACCACGAGGTGCCGGACTGGCGCCCGATGTGGGTCGCCTGACCGCGCCGGGTCAGCCGGGTCGGCCCGGTGTGTCCTGACCGCCGTCCGGCAGGTGGTCGAGGACGGTCTCGGCGATCGTGGCGAGCACCTCGACCTGCTCCCGCGAGAGCAGGTCGATGAAGTGCCTGCGCACCGACGCCACATGGGCGGGCGCCGCCTCCTGGATGGCCCGCAACCCTCCGTCGGTCAGCACGACCACGGCCCCGCGCGCGTCCCCCTCGAACCCCTCGCGGGTGACCAGCCCTCGCTGCTCCATCCGTGAGATGTGCCGGGAGAGGCGGCTCTTCGACCAGAGCATGCGGTCGGCCAGCGCGGTGAGCCGCCACCGGTGGCCGGGCGTGGAGGTCAGCGCCGACAGGACGTCGTAGTCGGGTGCCGACAGCCCCGAGTCGCTCGCGAGGTCGCGGCTGACCTGGGCGTCCAGCAGCAGGCGCATCCTGCGGTAGCCGATCCAGGCCCGGAACTCGGCGTCGTCCAGCCAGTTGGGCTCCATGACCCGGCAGTTTAGTTGACGTGTAACCGACCTCCGCTCTAGGTTTACATGTAAACCAAAGTGGAGGAGGCGGGTCGTGTTCGGACTGGGCATATCGACGTCGGCGGCGTCGGGGGCCGATCCCGTGGGCGACGCCCGCGCGGCGGAGGAGCTGGGCTTCGACTTCGTCTCGGCGTCGGACCACCCGTGCGGCGTCGAGCCCACGTACGAGCTGTGGACGATGCTGACCTGGGTGGCCGCCGCCACCTCGCGGATCAGGGTGGCGACGCGGGTGCTGGGGGTGCCGTACCGGCCGCCCGCGATGGTCGCCAAGATGGCCGAGACGCTGCACCGGCTCTCCGGCGGCCGGCTGATCCTCGGCCTCGGCGGCGGCTACTCCGACGAGGAGTTCCGCGCGTTCGGGCTCGGGGTGCCGACGCCCCGCGAGAAGGTGGACGGCATGGTGGAGGCCGTCCACATCATCCGCGGCCTGTGGTCCGAGTCGGACTTCACCTACGAGGGCTCCCGTTACCGCACCGATCGGGCCACCATCGAGCCCAAGCCCCTCAGCCCCATCCCGATCTGGCTGGGCACGTACGGGCCACGCGCCCTCGACGCCACCGGCCGGCTGGCGGACGGCTGGATCCCGTCCCTGGGGTTCGCGCCGCCGGAGCGGGCGGCGGCCATGCGCGACCGGATCCTGTCGGCCGGTCGCGCCGTCGAGTGCGTCTACAACGTCACCTTCCGCATCGGGTCCCCCGCAGAGGACGACGGCGTGGTCGCCGGCTCGGCGGCGGAGGTGACCGACCGCCTGGCGGCGTTCGTGGACCTGGGGTTCACGTCGATGAACTTCACGCCCCTCGGCCCCGACCCGCGCGCCCAGGCCGAACGCCTGGCCGAGGACGTCCTGCCCGCGCTGCGCGCGGCGGCCTCCTGACCGGCGGCGGCCTGCCGGGAAGGCGATCCGGGCCTGCGGCGAAGCATGGGTGACCGTCCACCACTTCGTGAAGGCAGCCTGATGACGGAGACGAGAACGTGATCGCCGAAGCGGGCGAACAGCTGACCGACGCCGAGCTGGCCGCCCGGTACCGGCGGGACCCCGAGCTGTTCACCCTCGTGCACGATCGCCATTTCCGCGACATCTACCTGTACGTGGCCGGCCGGCTGGACACGCAGATCGCCGAGGACATCACGGCCGAGACGTTCCTGCTGGCCTTCGACCGCCGCGACCGGTTCGACCCGGAGCGCGGCGGATTGCGGCCCTGGCTGTTCGGCCTGGCCACCAACCTGATCGCCAGGCACCGGCGCAAGGAGATCCGCCACTACCGGGCGCTGGCCCGGCTGGGCCCCGAACCCGTCATGGAAGGCCATGAGAACCGGGTCGTGGCCTCCGTCACGGCCCAGGGCATGCAGCCCTACCTGGCCAGGGCGCTCGCCGCGCTGTCGCCGGGCGAGCGTGACGTCCTGCTGCTCGTGGCCCTCGGCCAGCTCGGCTACGACGAGGTGGCCCAGGCGCTCGGCATCGCCCCCGGCACGGTCGGCTCCAGGCTCAGCCGGGCGCGCGCGAAGATCCAGGCCCTCGTCGACAAGGAGACAGCTCGTGGATGACCTGAAGGAGCTCGCCACCCTGCTGGCCAAGCCGGAACCGGCCGCCGGGGCGATGGCGCGCAGCAGGAGCCGCCTCCTGGACAGGGCGCGCGGCCGTACCCACCGCCGGCGGACCGGATGGCTCGCGCCCGCGCTCGCCCTGGCCGCCGCCGCGGCGGCCGTCACCGTGCTCGCGACGGGCGCGATCGCGCCCGCCGGCACGCCGGCCTCGGGCAAGGAGGTGCTGCTCATGGCCGCGGCGAGCGCCGAGCGCACGCCCGAGGGCGCCGGACGCTACTGGCACGTCAGACGCGAGTACCGGGGCGTGGACATCCCCGCCCATGAGAGCTGGACCACGCGGGACGGCCGGCGCTGGTCCAGGGGCCGGCCGGACGCCCCCGCCGGGGTCGTCGTGCCCGACCCGAACCCCCTCAGGCTCAAGGGGGCCGAGGTGAGCATCGAGGAGCTCGAAGAGCTGCCGACGGAGCCGGCGGCGCTGACGTCCCGGATCGCCGCGCTGCCCGGGCTCGCCAGTGCCATGACCTCCTCCGAGCAGCGCGGCGATCCGCTGTTCTCGCTGGTCGCGCTCATCTCGGAGCTGCCCGCGCCGCCGGAGGTCCGGTCGGCGGCGTTCCGGGCGCTCGCCGCGACACCCGGGGTCGAGAACGCCGGCGAGGTCGAGGACGGGCAGGAGCTGCGCTTCCCCAACCCCGACGGCGGGCCGGAGATCAGGATGGTGGTCGATCCCGAGAGCGCCCGGGTGATCCGGACGAACTACCTCTACGGCGGCGACGGGGGCCTGTCGTGGGGCAGAGACTTCGTTTGGGTGACGGCCGGCTGGACCGACCAGCCGCCGCGATGACGCGGACCGGCGGTCGTTCACCTCGCGCCGCACCGACACCGGCGGGTCGCAATGATCAGCCTCCGCGACGACGCGGTGAACCGCTGAGTGAGTAGCCGGACGGTTGTCCACAGAACGCGGTTCGGCTCTGCGGGGGCCGGGGTGAGGGCGTCAGCCTGGACCCCGTGAACGCCGCACTCTCGTTGCTCGGCCGCGCCGAGCGCATCACCCGGTCCTGCCGGCAGGCCGTCGTCTGCCGGCAGACGGCCGCACACGTCTGGGGCCTGAGCGTGCTCTCCGTCCCCGAGGCCGACTGGCCGGTGGAGGTGATCGCCCCCGCTCACGTGGCGATCCCCGGCTGCGTCACGTACGTGGGCGAACCGCCCGCCGACGACGTCACCGACCACCGGGGCGTCCGGCTCACCACCATGGCGCGCACGGCCCTCGACTGCGCCCGGTCGTTGCCGCGTCCCGAGGCGGTGGCGGCGCTCGACCAGTTCGCGCGGCGGGGCGTCGACATGGAGGCGCTGTGGCGTCGTCCGCTCAACTCCTGGCGGCTGCGCGACACGCTGAGCCTGGCCGACGGCGGCGCCGCCTCGCCCCGGGAGAGCTGGCTGCGGGTCGTCCTCGTCGACGGCGGCCTCCCCAGGCCCGCCACGCAGCTCGCCGTGCCCCTGGGCGGCGGCCGACACGCCTACCTCGACCTGGGGTGGGAGCCGTACCGGGTGGGGGTGGAGTACGACGGCCAGGAGCACCACACCTCCCCGGCGGACCGGCGGCGTGACGCGGCCCGCCGCGAGGAGCTGCGGCGGCTGGGCTGGCGGGTGATCGCCGTACGCCGCGACGTCATCCCCGGCCAGATCGCCGGCCTTCTCCGGCACGTCGCCGACGCGTTGATCGAGCGCGGCTGGCAACCCGGCCCGGAGGGCACCGTCCGCGTCCTCCGCCAGATCCGCGCGGCCCGCCGCGGAACCGCTCGCCATCCCCGGCGCCGGCGGTTCTCGTGAGAGCGTCCCCGGTGGCTCGGAGGGCGTCGGCAAGGTCAGGCGATCGTGACCGGGAGTTCCTTGATGCCGTTGATGAAGTTCGAGCGCAGGCGGCGGGCCGGGCCGGCCTGGCGGATGCGCGGCCGGCGCCTGGCCAGCTGCTCGAACAGGACACGCAGTTCCAGCTTGGCGAGGTGGTTGCCGAGGCAGAAGTGCGCGCCGCCGCCGCCGAACCCGATGTGCGTGTTGGGGGTGCGTCCGATGTCGAAGACCTCGGGGTCCGGGAAGACGGAGGCGTCCCGGTTGGCGGAGGAGTAGAAGACCACGACCTTGTCGCCGTCCTTGATGGGCTGCCCGCCGAGCACCTGGTCCGCCATCGACGTGCGCCGGAACAGGTTGACCGGCGAGACCCACCGGACGATCTCGTCGGCCGCCGTCCTGGCCAGCATGGGGTCGGCCACCAGGCGGTCCCACTGGTCGGGGTGCTCGAAGAGGGCCAGCATGCCGCCGGAGGCCGCGTTGCGGGTGGTCTCGTTGCCCGCGACGATCAGCAGCAGGACGAACAGGTCGAACTCGTCCTCGCCGAGGGTTTCCCCCTTGTCGTCGGGCTGGAGGAGCTTGGTGATGATGTCGTCCTTGGGGGCGGCTCTGCGCTGCGCCGCGAGCTCGTTGGCGTAGGCGTACACCTCCATGGCGGCGCCGGAGCCCTCCTCGGGGGTCGCCGCGTAGTCGGGGTCCTGGGCGCCGATCATGCGGTTCGACCAGGAGAACAACTTGTCGCGGTCGGTCGCGGGGGCACCGAGCAGCTCGCAGATCACGTACAGGGGGAGCGGGGCGGAGACCTCGGTGACGAAGTCCACCTCGCCGGAGCACTTGTCGAGCAGGTCGTCGCAGATGTCGCGGATGTGCTGTTCGAGGGCGCCGATCGTCCGGGGGGTGAAGCCGCGGTTGACCAGGGAACGCCGCCTGGTGTGCTCGGGCGGGTCCTGGTTGAGCATCATCAGCCGCTGGAGGGCGATCTGGTCCTCGGGCATCTCGTCGAAGAGGGCGAGCTTCTTGGCCGAGGAGAACAGGTCGGAGTGGCGGGACACGTGCACGACGTCCTCGTAGCGGGTGACCGCCCAGAACCCGGGCTCGCCGTCGTGCCAATGGACGGGGGAGTTGGCGCGGAGCCAGGCGAGCTGTTCGTGGGGTGGGCCGGAAGTCGCGTAACGGTCCCTGTCTACGAGGTCGATATGCACGCGCGGTCACCTCTTGATCAAGCGCTTGGTTTATTCGTACTGAAACGTGTTCTATTACGCCACTGTACGCCCGTCAAGTAGCCCCACCCCGCCACCCTCCCCACCCTCCAGACACGCCCGCCATAACCCCGGAGCAGACACCCGCCCGCCATAACCCGACAGCAGCCACCCCCCTCCCCGCCGACGCTTCCTCACCCATGCCCCAGCCCAGCCCCACAGCGGTGCCGCCCCCCCCGTGCTCACCACCGCTAACCGACTTCGCCCCACCTCCAAGCCCACTCCCAAGCCCGGCCCTCAAGCCCGGCATCAGCACGGCTCTTGGCGGCGACCGTGCCGACGTCCAGATTGGCGAGGATTGTCTGGGGCGGCGCCAAGGACGTCACTTCGAACGGGCGGAGCCGTCAGGAGTGGGCGAGTGGTGAGGGAGAAAGGGCGAGGTACCTCCGATGTTTTTGGAGGTGGTGCGGATCGGCGAGGGAGGGGAATCTTCGGAGCCGTAGGGGCTGGGAGAGGTGGTTGGTTGGGGTTCGAGGTGTCGTTCTGGGTCACGGATCGGATGTATCCCGCTGGACGCCCTTGACATGCGCCGCCATGTCGCAGCAGCATCTGAGGCACAGACATCCGATGAATAAGTGAAGGGTGCGGTGTGAAGCTGCTGCGAGTGGGACCTGTCGGACAGGAGCGGCCGGTGGTGATGGACGCCTCCGGCACCCTGCGCGACATCGGGGAGCCCGAGATCGACGGGGCTTTTCTCGCCTCCGGGGGAGTGGCGCGCGTGCGTGACGCGCTGGAGCGCGGCGACCTGCCCGTCGTCGACGCCGCCGGGCTGCGGGTGGGCGCGCCGATCGCCCGGCCGGGCAAGGTGGTCTGCATCGGGCTGAACTACCGCGACCACGCCGCCGAGTCCGGCGCGGAGCCGCCCGCCGAGCCCGTGGTGTTCATGAAGGCCGCCAACACCGTGATCGGCCCGTACGACGAGGTGCTGGTGCCGCGTGGCAGCGTGAAGACCGACTGGGAGGTGGAGCTGGCGGTCGTGATCGGCCGGCGGGCCCGCTATCTCGACAGCCGGGACGAGGCCCTCGACGTGATCGCCGGGTACGCGATCTCCAACGACGTCTCCGAGCGGGAGTTCCAGCTCGAACGCGGCGGCCAGTGGGACAAGGGCAAGTCGTGCGAGACGTTCAACCCGCTGGGTCCCTGGCTGGTGACGGCCGACGAGGTCGGCGACCCGCAGAGCCTGGGGCTGCGCCTCTGGGTGAACGGCGAGCCGCGCCAGGACGGCGGCACCAAGGACATGATCTTCGACGTGGCCGAGATCGTGCGGTACCTGAGCCGGTTCATGGTGCTCGAACCCGGTGACGTGATCAACACCGGCACTCCGGCCGGGGTCGCGATGGGCATGCCCGGCCAGCCGTACCTGCGGGCGGGCGACGTGATGGAGCTGGAGATCGACGGGCTCGGCCGCCAGCGGCAGACGGTGGGGCAGGCCTGATGGCGTACAGAATCGTCGCGCTGGAGACGCACGACGTGCGTTTCCCCACGTCGCGGGAGCTGGACGGCTCGGACGCGATGAACCCCGACCCCGACTACTCCGCCGCCTACGTGGTGCTGAAGACCGACGACGGGGTCGAGGGGCACGGGTTCGCGTTCACCATCGGACGCGGCAACGACGTGCAGACCGGAGCGATCCGGGCGCTTGAGCCCTATGTGCTCGGCCGGGACGTCGAAGACCTCGGCGCGCTGTACAAGGAGCTGGTCGGCGACTCGCAACTGCGCTGGCTGGGCCCGGAGAAGGGCGTCATGCACATGGCGATCTCCGCCGTGGTCAACGCCCTGTGGGACCTGAAGGCCAGGCGGGCGGGCAAGCCGGTGTGGCGGCTGCTGTCGGAGATGTCGCCCGAGGAGATCGTCGGACTGATCGACTTCCGCTACCTGAGTGACGCGCTCACCCAGGACGAAGCCCTCCAGATCCTGAAAAATGCGGAAGAAGGGAAGGAAGAGCGGATCCAGCGGCTCATCGAGACCGGCTACCCCGCCTACACCACCTCTCCCGGCTGGCTCGGCTACGACGACGACAAGCTGCGACGCCTCTGCAAGGAGGCCCTCGACCAGGGCTTCGGCCAGATCAAGCTCAAGGTCGGCGCCGACCTCGACGACGACCTGCGCCGCTTCCGCGTGGCCCGCGAGGTCTGCGGCCCCGACTACCCGATCGCGATCGACGCCAACCAGCGCTGGGACGTCGCCTCGGCCATCGAATGGGTGCGCGCGCTGAGCCCGTACCGGCCGCACTGGGTGGAGGAGCCGACCAGCCCCGACGACGTGCTCGGCCACGCCGCCATCGCCGAGGGCATCAGGCCGGTCCCGGTCGCCACCGGCGAGCACGTCCAGAACCGCATCGTCTTCAAGCAGCTTCTCCAGGCCGGCGCGATCTCCTACCTGCAGATCGACGCGGCCAGGGTCGGCGGGGTCAACGAGAACCTGGCGATCCTGCTGCTCGCGGCCAAGTTCGGCGTGCCGGTCTGCCCGCACGCGGGCGGCGTCGGGCTGTGCGAGCTGGTGCAGCACCTGTCGATGTTCGACTACGTGGCGATCACCGGCACGATGGACGGCCGCGTGATCGAGTACGTCGACCACCTGCACGAGCACTTCGTGCACCCGGTCGTCATCGACCACGGCCGCTACACCGCCCCCATGGCCCCCGGCTTCAGCGCCGAGATGCACGCGGCGTCGATCGCCGCCCACAGCTTCCCCGACGGCCAGGTATGGAGGGCCACGTCATGACGCTCAAGGCCATCGTGACCGGCGGCGGTTCAGGCATCGGCCTGGCCACCGCCACCCTGCTCGCGGCGCGCGGCATGCAGGTCGCCTGCCTCGACCTCGCCCCGCCCGGCGACCCCTTCGTGGGGATCAAGGCGGACGTGGCCGACGACGCGTCCGTGCGCGCGGCGGTGGCCGAGGCCGCGGAACGGCTCGGCGGCATCGACATCGTGATCAACAACGCGGGCGTCGGCGCCCAGGGCACGGTCGAGGACAACCCGGACGAGGAGTGGCGGAAGGTCTTCGAGGTCAACGTGTTCGGCATCGTCCGGGTGAGCCGGGCGGCGCTGCCGTACCTGCGCAGGTCGGAGCACCCGGCCATCGTCAACACCTGCTCGATCGCGGCCACCGCGGGGCTGCCGCACCGGGCGCTCTACAGCGCGACCAAGGGCGCGGTGTTGTCGCTGACCCTGGCCATGGCCGCCGACCACGTCCGCGAGGGCATCCGCGTCAACTGCGTCAACCCGGGCACCGCCGACACCCCGTGGGTGGGGCGGCTGCTCGACTCGGCCGACGATCCCGAGGCCGAACGAGCGGCGCTGAACGCCAGGCAGCCCATGGGCCGCCTGGTCAGCGCCGAGGAGGTCGCCGCCGCGATCGCCTATCTGGCAGGTCCCGAGTCCGCCGCGACCACCGGCACCGCGCTCGCGGTCGACGGCGGCATGCAGGGGCTACGGCTCCGGCCAACCAACCAAGGAAGGTAACCCCCCATGAAGATCGGTCCGGTGGTCGCGAGCGCGGCCCTGCTGGCGGTCGTCGCCGCCTGCGGCTCCAGCGGCACGAACGGCTCCAGCGGCTCCAGCGGCTCCACGGCGGAAGGGGGAGGCGGCGGCAAGGTGGGCATCGACCACCCGCGCGCCGACTCCGACTTCTGGAACTCCTACATGAAGTACGTCCCGCAGATGGCGACCGAGCTCAAGGCCGACCTGATGCCCGCCACGAACTCCCAGAACGACGTCTCCAAGCTGGTCAACAACGTGCAGGCGCTGGTCGGCCAGGGCGCCAAGGCGATCGTCATGGCCCCCCAGGACACCGGCGCCATCGCCAACACGCTGCAGCAGCTGGAGAACAAGAAGATCCCCGTGGTCACCGTGGACACCCGGCCCGACAAGGGCAAGGTCTACATGGTCGTACGCGCCGACAACCGCGCGTACGGCACCAAGGCGTGCGAGTTCCTCGGCGAGAAGCTCGGCGGCAAGGGCAAGGTCGTGCAGCTGGAGGGCGCGCTCAGCTCGATCAACGGCCGCGACCGGTCCGAGGCGTTCAACGAGTGCATGAAGAGCAAGTTCCCCGGCATCACGGTGTTCAGCGAGCCGACCGAGTGGGAGGGCAGCAAGGCGGCGTCCATGCTGCAGACCCGCCTGGAGCAGAACCCGGACATCAAGGGCATCTACATGCACGCCGGCGGCGTGCACCTGGCTCCGACGCTGCAGGTGCTCAAGCAGAAGAACCTGCTGGTCCCGCCGACCGACCCCAAGCACGTCTTCGTGGTCTCCAACGACGGCATCCCGCAGGAGTTCGAGGAGATCCGCAAGGGCAACATCGACGCCACGGTGTCGCAGCCGGCCGACCTCTACGCCCGGTACGCGATCTTCTACGCCAAGGCGGCGGTCGACGGCAAGACGTTCCAGCCGGGCCCGACCGACCACGGCAGCAACATCATCCAGCTGCCCAACGGCTTCGAGGACCAGCTCCCGGCGCCGCTGGTGACGAAGGACAACGTGGACGACCAGAACCTCTGGGGTAACCAGGTCAAGTGATGAAATATCACGTTGAAGCCCGAAATGTCGTCAAGCGTTTCGGTCCGACCACCGCGCTGAACGGCGCGGAGATCGCCATCGCCGAGGGCCAGACCCACGCCCTCGTCGGCCGGAACGGCGCGGGGAAGTCCACCCTCGTGTCGATCCTCACCGGGCTCCAGCGGCCGGACGAGGGCGAGGTGCTGTTCTCGGGAGAGGCGGCGCCCGCCCTGGCCGACCGCGACGCCTGGCGGCAGCGCGTCGCGTGCGTGTACCAGAAGTCCACGATCATCCCGGCGCTGACGGTCGCGGAGAACCTGTTCGTCAACCGCCAGACCGGCCGCGGCCGGATGATCAACTGGCGGGCGCTGCGGGCCAAGGCGCGCGAGCTGCTGGACACCTACGAGGTGGACGTCGACCCGCAGGCGCTGGCCGGCGAGCTGGGCGTCGAGCAGCGGCAGCTCGTGGAGATCGCGCGGGCGCTGTCGTTCGGCGCCCGGTTCATCATCCTCGACGAGCCCACCGCCCGGCTCGACGGCCCGGCCATCGAGCGGCTGTTCACCCGCATGCGCTCACTGCGCGAGCAGGGCGTCACGATGATGTACATCTCCCACCACCTGGACGAGGTGTACGAGATCTGCCAGAGCGTCACGGTCTTCCGCGACGCCCGGCACATCGTGACCCGGCCGGTCGCCGGGTTCCCCCAGGACGAGCTGGTGGACGCGATGACCGGCGAGGCCACGGCCGCCTACGAGTCCCGGCAGCGCGTGCCGGGCGAGGCGGTCGTGCTGTCGGGCGCGGGCCTGTCGCTGACCGGCCGCTACCAGGACGTGGACATCTCGGTCAGGTCCGGCGAGGTCGTGGGCCTGGCGGGCTCGGCGAGCAGTGGCAAGGTCGGCCTGGCCGAGACCCTGGTCGGGCTGCGCAAGCCGGACACGGGCGTGGTCACGATCGACGGCACCCGGGTCAGACCGGGCGACGTGCCCGCCGCCATGCGCGCCGGGCTCGGGTTCGTGCCCGAGGACCGGCACCACGAGGGTTTCGTGCCGATGTTGTCGGTGGGGGAGAACGCGACCCTGCCGATCGCCCACAAGCTGGGCGCCTACGGCATCGTCTCGCCCGCGCGACGCCGGGCCAGGGCCGTCCAGATGATCGAGAGCCTGGACATCAAGACCGAGGGGCCCGACCAGCCCGTCGGCGACCTGTCCGGCGGGAACGCGCAGAAGGTCGTGTTCGCGCGGGCGCTCGTGGACGACCCGAGGGCGCTGGTCGTGATCAACCCGACCGCGGGCGTCGACGTCAAGGCCAAGCAGGCCCTGCTCGGCGCGGTCGAGGACGCGGTCGGCCGGGGCGCGGGGGCCGTCGTGGTCTCCGACGAGCTCGACGACCTGCGCATCTGCGACCGGGTGCTGGTGATGTTCCACGGCAGGGTCGTCAAGGACGTGCCGCGTGGCTGGACCGACCACGAGCTCGTGGCCGTGATGGAAGGCATACAAGAGTGACCACTTTGACTGCTCCGGCCCCCCGGCTGAGGCTGGCCAGGTTCCGCGACCTGACCCTGGTGCCGGTGATCCTGCTCCTGCTGGTCGTGGGCGCGTTCCTCGACCCGACCTTCCTGACGGCGGGCAACCTGACGAACGTCCTGCAGCAGCAGGCGGCGATCTCGCTGCTCGTGCTGGCCGAGGCGATGATCCTGATCGCCGGGAAGTTCGACCTGTCGCTGGAGTCGACGGTCGGCACCGCGCCCGGCATCGCCGTGATGCTGGTCGTACCGGCCTCGGCGGGCGGGTTCGGCCTCGGGCTGCCCGGCTGGCTGGTGATCCCGCTGGCCCTGCTCGTGGGCGCGGCCATCGGCGCGTTCAACGGGTTCCTGATCATCAGGTTCCAGCTCTCGGCGTTCATCGTCACGCTGGCCATGCTGATCATCGTGGACGGCCTCCAGCAGGGGCTCACCCAGGGCAAGACGCTGTTCCAGCTCCCCGACTCGATGCTCTACCTCGGCAGCGCCACCTGGCTCGGCCTGCCCGCCGCCATCTGGATCGCCGCGCTGCTGTTCGCCGCCGGCGTCTTCGGCCTGACCTACCTCAGGCTCGGCCGCTCCCTGTACGCCATCGGCGGCAACGCCGACGCCGCCCGCGCCGCCGGCATCCGGGTGGACCGCGTGCTGTTCGGCGTGTTCGTCCTCGGCGGCATCCTGGCCGCCACGGCCGGCATCCTGGAGACCGGACGCCTCGGCGCGATCGGCAACGAGATGGGCGACGGCTGGATCTTCATGGTCTTCGCCGCGGCCGTCATCGGCGGCGTCAGCATGGACGGCGGCAAGGGCACCGTCCTCGGCGCGCTGACCGGTGTGCTGGTGATCGGCCTGGTCCAGAACATCCTCACCCTCATCGGGGTCTCCGGTTTCTGGCAACCGGTCATCTACGGTGGCATCATTCTCATCGCACTGATCATCAGCAGGATCGCCGGCGGAAAGGCGCAGGACTGATGGAACGCCTCGCCCTGCGCACCAGGCTCCGGCCCGGGTGCGAGGAGACCTACGAGCGGGAGCACGCCACGATCCCGGCCGCCCTGGAGTCCGCGCTGCGCGCCCACGGCGTGATCTCGTGGCGCATCTTCCGCGACGGCCTCGACCTGTTCCACTTCGTGGAGGTCGAGGACTACGCCGCGCTGCAGGCCGCGCTCAAGGACGACCCCGCCGACCAGGCCTGGCAGCGCCAGATGAACCGCCTGCTCGACGGCGACTTCGACCAGTCGGCGGGCGGCCTGCGCCAGGTCTGGGAGCTGACGTGATCGACCTGCCCCGCGTCGGCCTCGGCGGCGCCCCGCTCGGCAACCTCTACCAGGCGGTCTCCGGCGAGCAGGCGCGGGCCACGGTCGACGCGGCCTGGGACAGCGGCGTGCGGCTCTTCGACACCGCGCCCCACTACGGGCTGGGGCTGTCCGAGCGCCGCCTGGGCGCCGCGCTCGCGCAGCGGTCGGGTTACGTCCTGTCCACGAAGGTGGGCCGGCTGGTGGTGCCCTCGCGGGTGCGCGACGACGACGAGATGTTCGACGTCCCGGTCGGGCTGGGCCGCGAATGGGACTTCTCGGCCGACGGCGTGCGCGACTCCCTGGAGGACTCCCTGGCCCGGCTCGGCCTGCCGGAGATCGACATCGCGCTCATCCACGACCCCGACGACCACCTGGAGCAGGCGCTGGCCGAGGCGTACCCGGCGCTGGCCGAGCTGCGGGAGCAGGGCGTGGTCAAGGCGATCGGCGTCGGGATGAACCAGTGGCAGGCGCCGTTGCGCTTCGTCCGGGAGACCGGCGTCGACGTCGTCATGCTCGCCGGGCGCTACACGCTGCTCGACCAGTCGGGGCTGCCGCTGCTGGACGAATGCGCCGAACGCGGCGTCCGGGTGCTGGCCGCGGGGGTCTTCAACAGCGGCCTGCTGGCCACGCCGGCCCCGTCGGGCACCTTCGACTACGCGCCCGCGCCGGCGCCGCTGCTGGACCGGGCCACCCGGATCGCCGCCGTCTGCGAGCGCCACGGCGTCTCGCTGCCGCAGGCGGCCATGGCCTTCCCGCTGCGCCATCCGGCGGTCGCCTCGATCGTGCTGGGCGCCCGCGCGCCCGAGGAGGTCCTGGCCAACGCCGCCCTGTGGGCCCGCCCGGTCCCCGAGGAGCTGTGGCTGGAACTGGCCGGCGAGGGCCTGCTGGGCTGACCGCGGCCGGGCCCCCGCCCGGCCGCCGGCCTCGTTCAGTGCACCTGTACGTACGCGCCGAAGGCCAGCGCCACGTCCCACACCCGGGAGAAGACGATCACCCGGCCGCCGTCCAGCCCGCCGCAGGCGACCGGCTTGCTGATGGCCGACGTGATGCCCTGTGCCGCGACGTCGTCGAACCAGTTGGTGTAGGAGTAGACCGGGCCGCCGCTGTCGCCGTGGGCCACGGCGCAGCCGCCGACGACGCTCTTGGCCCTGACCATGTGCTTGACGTACTGCCCGTTCGTGTACGTGCCGCTCCACCCGGTCTCGGTCACCTTGATCAGGCAGTACTCGCCCAGCGACGCCCCCGAGTTGCACACGAAGTTGCCGACGTACGCCTTCCACAACGCGACCACCCGGTTGCTGGTGGCGGCCGCCGGACCGCCGTCGAAGACGTCGGCCGTGGCGTCGGACAGGACGATCGCGGCGTCCCGCTTGGGCAGCCGCCACTGCAGGTCGCCCATGCGGTTCGCCGGGCTGCCCGAGCCGCCGCCGTCGTAGAAGGAGTCCCAGAACTCGCCGCAGTGCGCGGCGGTCAGGAAGCCGGGATTGCCGTTCTTGTCGTAGACGGCGAACCCCGAGGTGCAGCCGGAGCCGGTCCTGGCGTTCCAGGTCCGGCCGCCCGCGTAGTAGCTCGGGACGTCGTCCTGCCTGCTGTAGGCCGGGTCGAAGCGCTCGCCGCGCTCCAACGTGATCGGCGCGGTGGCGCCGCTCGGCCGTTGGAGCTGGTCGGGGGCGGTGTCGTCGTCCGGGACCGAGAGCCGCACGCCGCTCCCGTCGGCCTGCGGGGCGGCGCCCGTCACCTGTCCGGACTCGCTCCACTTGTCGGCCTCGGCGAGGAGGTCGGCGTAGGAGAAGGCGGACGGGAGCACGGAGACCGGGGCGGTCAGCCGTCCCTCGTCGACCACGGCCCGCACGGGCGCGGGCACCTGGCCCTTCCAGTACAGGCGCACCTCGTGGTTCTCGGGCGCGACGACCACGCCGCCGTACCCGTCGGAGGTCTCGGCCACGGCCGTGACGCGGTCGGCGACGGCGTTCAGCCGGGTCTGCTCGGCGAAGAGCGCGTCCCAGCTCGCGAAGCCGCCGGGAACCTGGCCGCGCGGGCCGGTCGAGTCCCTGGCCGGCGGCTTGCCCCCGGCGTCGGCGGACTGCCGGGTGAGGTCGGGGCCGGAGACGGTGACCGCCGAGGCGGCTCCGGCGCCCAGGAAGGGCACGACGGCGCACGCCAGGATCAGCACCGTACGGCGTAAGCGGATGTTCTGCATGGATCCCCCCATGTCTGGATGAGGGGCCAGCACAACAGACGATCCGGCACGCCTACCGCGTCCAAGTACCGCTCCGCGCTGTGCTTTGCGGGCTTGCGGCCTCAGGAGGGGATGAACAACCACAACGCGGACGTGCCGGACTCGTAGCGGGAGTCCAGGCGTTTGGCCACCACGCCGGGCAGGCCCTGCTCGCGCGCCGCCTGCCGGACCGCGCCGGCCTCGCCGGGCCACGAGGGCGCGGTCTGCCAGCGGGGGCCGGCCAGCCCGAGCGACTCCAGGGCGGCCCGCCGGTCGGCGAACGGCTCGTCCACCAGGGAGCGGCCCTCGTCGTACAGCAGGTCCTGGACGACCAGGATCTCGGTCCCGGCCAGCGTGACCACCTCGCCGTCCAGCACCGCCGTCCGGCTGCCGAACGACTCGGCCAGCGGGCGCAGCCAGGGATGCTCGCGGGCGGCCGTCGTGCGCCCGCCGTCGACGGGGACCAGGAGCCGGCGTCCGCCCCAGGCGAACTCGAAGGCGTAGGCGGCGGCGTCCCTGGGCGGCCGGGCGCGCTCGGTGGGCAGCATGGGCGCCACGTCGGGGAACGGGTCGCGGACGGGGGCGTCCATGCGGTGGATCATCCAGTTCTTGCCCCGCGTCCGGAACAGCACGAACCGCCCGGAGGCCCGCCGGCCGTGCAGGACGAACTTGACCTCGCGCTCGGACCACTTCTCGGTCTCGTACGTGCCGGTGTCCCAGACGGTCATGGTGCCGCCGCCGTACTCGCCCTTGGGGATCTCGCCGTGGAAGGTGAGGTACTCCATCGGGTGGTCCTCGGTGTGCACCGCCAGGTGGTTGGTGCCGGGGTCGGCGGGCAGGCCCTTGGGGACCGCCCAGGAGGCCAGCACGCCGTCGCGTTCCAGCCGCAGGTCCCAGTGCAGGGACCGGGCGTGGTGCTCCTGGATGACGAACGCGGCGCCGCCACCGTCCTCGGGAGGGGTGGCGGGCACGGGCTCGGGGGTCCGGCTGGGGTCGCGTTTGCTGCGGTATCGCTCCAGTTTGTCGGCCACGACACGGTTACTACCCGGGGAACGGGCGCCGATCAGTCGAGGGCCTTGCGCAGCCACGCCTCCACGCCCGCCACGTGCACGGTGGCCCACGACCGCGCCACGTCCGGCTGGCGGGCGGCGATGGCCTCGTAGATCGCGGTGTGCTGCTCGCGGGTCTTCTCCATCGCGCCCTCCTGGGTGAGGCCGCGCCACACCCGGGCCCGAGTGGTCGGACCTGACAGGCTCTCGATGAACGAGCAGAGCACGCTGTTGCCCGACCCGCGCGCGATGCGCTGATGGAACTCCAGGTCGTTGGCGACCAGTTCCTCGACCGTCGGCTGCGCGGGCAGCGAGTCGAGGATGCGCCGCAGCTCCTCGATGTCCTCGTCGCGCATCAGCTCGGTGGCCAGGGCCGTCGCGGCCGGTTCGAGGATGCGCCGCACCTCGAAGAACTGGATCACCGTGTCGTCGCGGTGCAGGTCGAGCACGAACGACATGGTGTCGAGCAGCAGGTGCGGCTCCAGGCTGGTGACGTACGTGCCGTCGCCCTGGCGCACGTCGAGGACGTTGATCAGGGCGAGCGCGCGCACGGCCTCGCGCAGCGAGTTGCGCGACAGGCCGAGCCGCTCGGCGAGGTCGGCCTCCTTCGGCAGACGGTCGCCCGGGGTGAGCTCCCCGGAGAGGATCATCTGCTTGATCTTGTCGATGGCCGCGTCGGTGACCGCCACACTCTTCTCCCTAGACATCGGATGTCTAGGAGTCTAGAGCCTGAAAGCGGACGGGATCGACGTCCGGGACGCGGCGGACCATGCCCCGGGTCTCCAGGGTGCGCAGATGGGCCGCGGCCTCGCCGGCCGCCATGCTGCGCAGCACGGGGGCCAGGTCGTCCCAGGGCCGGTTCCAGGTCATCATCGAGGCGACCTCCCAGATGGTCAGCGGTCGCGACCGCTCGGCCATGAGGGTGCGCAACCGGATCAGCTTCTCCTCGTGATGGTGGCGGATCTCGGCGGCGCGCGCGGCAACATCGGGAAATATCCACTCGTGTGCCGGCAGGGCGTCCAGAGGGCCCAGCTCGCCGACCCGGTCGAGCGAGTCCAGGAAGTCGCCCAGCGGATCGATGTCGTCGCGGTCGTAGGGATAGATCCCGATGTGCGGTGTGATGTCGGGAAGGACGTGGTCGCCGGTGAACAGCCGGTCGGCGTCCTCCAGGTGCAGGCAGATGTGGCCTGGCGTATGGCCGGGGGTGTGCACGGCGCGCAGCTTGCGGCCGGGCAGCTCCACCAGGTCGCCGTCGCGCAGCTCGCGGTCGGGCAGCGCGGGCGGCGTCGGCCGGGCGCCCATCGCCTCGCGCACCTCGCCGGGGTCGGCGCCGGCCCGCCTGAGCATGTCGGACTGGAAGCTCGCGTGCTCCTCCGCGGCGAACCGGTGCATGAGCCGCACCAGCGCGGCGTCCTCCTCGTGCATGGCGATCCAGGCCCCGGACGCCTCCTTGACCTGCCCGGCCAGCCCGGCGTGGTCGGGATGGAAGTGGGTGACGACCACGCCGCTCACGGTCGCGACGTCGAGCCCGAGCGCGGCCAGGCCGCCGCTGAGCGCCTGCCAGGCGTCGGGATGGTTCCACCCGGCGTCCACCAGCACCGGCCCGCGCGGCGACTCGACGGCGTAGACCAGCGTGTAGCCGAGCGGGTTGCCCGGGATGGGCACCGGGACGCTCCACACCCCGCCGCCGAGCTCCTGCGGCCGCTGTTCCGAGTACGGCCTGCGCCTGGTCTTCCCCACCGGTTCCCCCGATCGAGCACGTGCGTGTGAATGGTGGATCAGGTCAGGCGTTCGAGGATCGTCGCCGTGGCCAGAGCGCCGCCCGCGCACATCGTGACCAGCGCGGTGGTGGTGTCGGAGCGTTCGAGCTCGTGCAGGGCGGTGGTGATGAGCCGGGCGCCGGTGGCCCCGACGGGATGGCCGAGCGCGATGGCCCCGCCGTTGACGTTGACCCGGTCGAGGTCGGGCTCGTGCACCGCGGCCCAGGAGAGCACCACGGACGCGAACGCCTCGTTCACCTCGAACCTGTCGATGTCGCCCATGGTCATCCCGGCCGCCGTCAGCACCTTCGCGGTCGCCTCCACGGGACCGTCGAGATGATAGTAGGGCTCGGCGCCGACGAGCGCCTGCGCCAGGATGCGCGCCCTGGGCCGCAGCCCCTGCCGGCGGGCCTCCTGCTCGCTCATCACCAGCACGGCGGCCGCGCCGTCGGAGATCTGCGACGACGTGCCGGCGGTGTGCAGGGCGCCCTCGGCGACCGGCTTGAGCCCGGCCAGGCTCTCGACCGTGGTCTCGCGTAACCCCTGATCCCTGCGGACGGATCCGACGGGCACGATCTCCCGCTCGAACCGCCCGTCGGCCCACGCCTTGGCCGCCAGGCGCTGCGACCGCGCGCCGAACCAGTCGAGCCGCTCCCTGGTCAGCCCGCGCCGCCGGGCGATGCGTTCGGCCGCGGTGAACTGGTCGGGCAGGTCGATGCTCCAGTCGTCGGGACGCGGCCGCGCGGGGCGCACGTTGCTGCCGAGCGGCGCCCTGCTCATCATCTCGACCCCGCATCCGACGCCGGCCTCGATGACGCCCGCCCTGATCATCGCCGCCGCCAGGTGCACGGCCTGCTGCGAGGAGCCGCACTGGGCGTCGAGCGTGGTGACGCCCGTCTGGTAGGGGAGCCCGGCGTAGAGCCACGAGTGGCGGCCGACGTGGCCGCCCTGCTCGCCGGCCTGCGTGACGCATCCGGCGAACATCTGGCCGACCGTGGCCGGATCGACGCCGGCGCGCTGGACCAGGCCGTTCAGCGCCGCGGCCAGCACCTGCTGCGGCTTGAGCTCCGACAACCATCCCGCCCGCTTGCCGATGGGCGTGCGAACGGCCTCGACGATCACAGGTGTGCCCACAGTCGCCTCCAGAACGTTGCTCTGGCCGCGACTGTAACGCGTTCTACTTTGTGGTGGAAGCCTCGCTTCCGGCGGGGAACTCGGCACGCAACCCGAATGTGTCGAAAAGCCGCAGGTCAAAGAACATGGCGACGTGGTTGACGCCTTCTTCGCGCAAGGCCAGCACCATGATGGCGAAGCGGCGGTAGACGTCGTGCTCGCGGAAGTAGACGGCGAACGCGGGCTGGCCGTTGGCGGCCACGGGGAGCAGCCTGAGGTCGTGCGGCCGGCTGGCGGGGCACTGCGTGGAGACGAGCTCGCCGATCGCGTCGGGGCCTTCGTACCAGCCCACGTAGGGGGGCATCTCCCAGATCGCGTCTTTGGTGAACAGCGAGACCAGCTCGTCGACGTCGTAGTTCTCGAAGGCGGCGACGTAGCGGTCGAGCAGGTGGCGCTGCTCGGCGGAGAGCGGCTCGACCTGGTCGTCGAGGCTCGGCGAGACCTCGCTGAGCTGCGCGCGGGCCCGCTGCAGGATGCTGTTGACGGCCGCCGTGGACAGGCCGACCGCCTCGGCGACCTCGGCCGCCCGCCACCTGAGCACGTCGCGCAGGATCAGCACGGCGCGCTGCCGGGGCGGCAGGTGCTGGAGCGCGGCGACGAGCGCGAGCCGGATGCTCTCGCGCGAGGTCACGATCGAGGCCGGGTCGCCGGCCGCCTCGACCCCGGCCAGCGTGTCGGGCACCGGCTCCAGCCAGGGCACCTCGCCGTCCTGGACCAGCGGCGCGGCCGCCTCGGTGCTCGGGGCGCCGAGGCCGGTCGGCAGGGGGCGCCGGGTGCGGCTGTCGAGCGCGGTCAGGCAGGCGGTGGTGGCGATGCGGTAGAGCCACGTGCGCAGCGACGACCGCCCCTCGAACCCGTCGTAGCCGCGCCAGGCCCGCAGATAGGTCTCCTGCACGAGATCTTCGGCGTCGTGCACCGACCCCAGCATGCGGTAGCAGTGTGCGAACAGCTCGCGCCGCATCGGATCGGCCAGCCGGAGGAAGTCTTCGCTCGTCGGCTTGTCGCTCATGCCCCCTGTATAGCTTCCGCCACCGACAAAAAGCCGATTAGGGCATGGCGGACATGTCCGGAAGGGGTTAGATGTCGGCCAGGAGGCGGGTCGCGGCGGTCTCGATGCGCCGCTGGATCTGGTCGTACGTGCGTCGCCCGCGCAACATCTCCAGCAGCTCCTGCACCCACACGCTGGCCAGCGAGCCCGCGAGGTCGAGCTGCTCCTCGCCGGCCTGGTCGATGGTCAGCCCGTCGGCGGACACCCGCAGCAGCAGCCCCGTCATGCGGTCGCCGAACGGTGTCTGGACCTCGGCCATGATCAACGAGCGGATCAGCGCGTCGGCCAGCTCCGGCTCGCGCATCAGCCCCCGCGTGGCGCGCATGAGCACGTCGACGGCCCGGCTGGCCGGTGTGGACGCCCCGGGCGGGCGGCGCTCGATGCTGCTCTCCAGCAGGTCGATCTCCTCGCCCACGACCGCGACGACCAGGTCCATCTTGGACGGGAAGTAGCGGTAGAGCGTGCCCAGCGCCACGCCGGCGCGCTCGGCGACCGTGCGCATCTGCATCGCCTCGACGCCGCCGCGCGAGGCCAGCGCGGCGGCGGCCTGGACGATGCGCTTGCGGCGTTGGTGCTGGCTGCGGGTGCGGACGCTGCGACCGCCCGCCGCCGCGCGGCCCTCGGCGGCCCCCTCGGTGTCGCTGGGGGGCGCGGAGAATGACCCGGGCGAGGTACGCATAAGAACACGTTATCTGATTTCTCGGCAACGCGGCTTGTTACTCGCGAGTCACAAACAGGCCGTATCGGCGCATGTCTACGGCGTTACAGGACTATGTCGGAACATTGTGCGGAGGGCCGGTACTGGACAGATATTAGAATCTGTTCTAGTTTGCCATTCGGCTTACCTAGCGCTTGCTGGAGGCTCGATGATCGCGCAGACGCTGGCGGCCCTGCTCCTCGACCGGGCGCAGGACGACCGACCTGGGCTGATGTTCGAGGGCGCGGTGTGGTCGTGGCGCGAGCACGTGGCCCGCTGCCGGGCGGCGGGGGCCTGGCTGAGCGGGCGCGGCGCGGGTCTGCACGTGGGCGTGCTGGCGGAGAACGTCCCGGAGCTGCTCCTCGTGCTCGGCGGGGCGGCGCTCGACGGGCACGTGCTGGTCGCGCTGAACCCGACGCGCCCGGCCGCGGAGCTGGTCCGCGACGCCCGCGCCACCGACGTGGACCTCCTGCTCTGGGACGCCCCCTTAGCCGCCCTCGCCGCGTCGGTCGCCGAGGAGCTGGGCGTGGAGAGCATGCCGCTGTCCCTGGTGTCGTCCCTGGGGGAAGGCGGTGGGCCGCCCGGTGAGGCGGCTCCCGGCGACCTGGTGATGCTGATCTTCACGTCGGGGACCTCGGGGCGGCCCAGGGCCGTCCGGATCACGCAGCGCAAGCTGGCACTGCCGGGGCTGAGCCTGGCCGCGCTGCTCACGCCCGAGGACGTCGTCTACTGCTCGATGCCGCTGTTCCACTCCGGAGCCCTGATGGCCGCCTACGCCCCGGCCGTGGCCTCGGGGGCGGCGCTGGCCGTGCGCAGGCGGTTCTCGGCCTCCGGCCTGCTGCCGGACGTGCGGCGCCACGGCTGCACCTACCTGCACTACGTCGGCAAGGCGCTCTCCTACGTCCTAGCCACCCCCGAACGCCCGGACGACGCCGACAACCCCCTCAGGATCGCCTTCGGCAACGAGGGCAGCGCGGTCGCGACCAGACGGTTCGGCGAGCGGTTCGGCTGCCGGGTGATCGACGCGTTCGGCTCCACCGAGACGGCCATCTCCTTCAGCCCCGACCCCGGCGCCCCGCCCGGCAGCCTGGGCAGGCTGGGCGCGGGCGTGCAGATCCTCGACCCCGCCACCGGACGCCCGTGCCCGCCCGCCCGCATCGAGGGCGGCCGCCTGCTCAACCCGGACGAGGCCGTCGGCGAGCTGGTCAACACCGCCGGCCCCGGCCTGTTCGAGGGCTACTACAACGACCCGGACGCGGACGCCGAACGCGTCAGGAACGGCGCGTTCTGGTCCGGCGACCTGGCCTACGCCGACCCCGCCGGCCACGTCTTCTTCGCCGGACGCGGCACCGAACGGCTGCGCGTGGACGGCGAGAACCTGGCCGTCGCCCCCGTGGAGGCCGCCCTCCGGGAGTTCGGCGGCGTGGTGGAGGCGGCCGTCTATCCGGTGCCGGACGCGGCGGCCGGCGACCAGGTGATGGCGGCGCTGGTCATGGACGTCCCCTTCGACGCGGAGCAGTTCGCGGCGTTCCTGGCCGGGCGCACCGACCTGGGCCCCAAGTCCTTACCCCGCTATATCCGGATTTGTCCGGAACTTCCGCTGACCCCCTCCCACAAGGTCATCAAGCGGATCCTGGCCAAGGAGGCGTGGCGGACCGGCGACCCCGTCTGGTGGCGCTCCCCGTCCGGATTGCGCCCCCTGACCGGCGTGGACGTCAAGGCGATCGAGGACGAGTTCGTCGAGCACGGCAGGCACCATCTCTTGGAGAGCTGATGGATTTCAACCTGGACGAGACCCAGCAGGACCTGAAGAAGCTGACCGCCGAAGTGCTGGCCAAGCAGGGAGAGGGCGGCCCGGCGGCCAAGCAGGGAGAGGGCGGCCCGGCGGCCGAGGAGGGGCTGTGGCAGGCCGGGCTCATGGGCGTGTGCGCGTCCGAGGAGGCGGGCGGCGCCGGGCTCGGCCCCGTCGAGATGGCCGTCGTGCTGCGCGAGGTGGGTGCGCGGGCGGTGGCCGTGCCGGCGCTGCCCGTCCTGGTGAGCACGCTGGCCCTGGCCCGGCACGGCAGCCCCGACCAGCGACGGCGCGTCACGCGCGGCACCCTGGCCCGGCGCGAGCCCGGCCGGGCCCCGGCCGATCCGCCGACGACGGCCGCCCGCCGCGAGGGCGACGGCTGGTCGCTGACCGGGCGCAAGGTCGCGGTGCCCTACCCGGCGGACGACGTCCTGGTCACCGCGGACGAGGGGCTGTTCCTGGTGGCGTCGCCGCCCGCGAGCCCCGAGTTCACCTCCACCGGCGAGCCGGCCGCCACGATCCCGCTGGACGGCACGCCCGCCGAGGCGGTGGCCGGGCCCGAGGCGGCCGCCGACGCCGGACGCCTGTTCACCGTGGCCGTCGCCGCGCAGGCGAGCGGCGTCCTGGCCGGGGCGCTCGACCTGACCACCGCCTACATCAGGACGAGACGGCAGTTCGGCCGGGCGCTGGCCGAGTTCCAGGCCGTGACCATGCAGATCGCCGACGTCTACATCGCCGGACGGGCCCTCGACGTGGCCATGTGGTCGGCGGCCTGGCGGCTGGCCGAGGGCCTGCCCGCCGACGAGGACGTGGCGCTGGCCGCGTTCCACGTCTGCGAGGCCGTCAAGGCGCTCTACACCTGCCAGCACCTGCACGGCGGCCTCGGGCTCGACGTCACCTACCCGCTGCACCGCCACTTCGCGCAGGCCAAGCACCTGTCCCACCTGCTCGGCGGCGCCGACGCCCAGCTCGACCTGATCGGAGCCCTCGTCTGATGCTGATCGACCTGACCCGGGAGCAGCGCGCGCTCCGCGACGAGCTGCGCGAGTACTTCCGCGGCTGCCTGACCGCCGAGGACCGCGCGAAGATCGCCGACGACCCGTTCGGCGAGGCGTACATGGAGCACTGCCGCCGGCTCGGCCGCGACGGCAAGCTCGGGCTGGGCTGGCCCAAGGAGTACGGCGGGGGCGGCTACGGTCCCCTGGAGCAGCAGATCTTCGCCAACGAGATCGCCCGCGCCGGGGTGCCGTACCCGATCATCACCGTGCAGACGGTGGGCCCGACGCTGATGCAGTACGGCACCCAGGAGCAGAAGGACCGGTTCCTGCCGCGCATCCTGGCCGGCGAGTGCCACTTCGCGATCGGCTACAGCGAGCCCGAGGCCGGCACCGACCTGGCCTCCCTGCGCACCACGGCGGTGCTGGACGGCGACCACTACGTCGTCAACGGCCAGAAGATCTTCACCAGCGGCGCGCACTACGCCCAGTACATCTGGCTGGCCGCCCGGACGAACCCCGAGGCCAAGAAGCACAAGGGCATCACGATGATGATCGCCGCCACCGACGACCCCGGCTTCTCCTGGACGCCGATCGTCACCATGGACGGCCGCCACCACACGAACTCCACCTACTACTCCGACGTGCGCGTCCCGGTGGACATGGTGGTGGGCGAGGTGGACAAGGGCTGGGACCTGATCGTCAACCAGCTCAACCACGAACGCGTCACCCTCGGCCCGGCCGGCAACCTCGGCCAGACCTACGACCGCTTCCTCGCCTGGGCCAGGCACGCCGGGCTGACCGACAATCCGGACGTACGCCGCGCCCTCGCCCGGGTGTGGGCCGCCTTCCGCACGAACGAGCTGCTCAACTGGCAGGTCGCGGCGAACATGGACCTCGGCTGGCTGGGCGCGCCCGACGCCTCGGCCACCAAGATCTACGGCTCCGAGCGCATGCAGGAGATCGGCCGGCTGGTCTGCGACGTCGTGTCCCGCTACGGCGACCCCTCCGACCCGGAGACGGCCGAGCTGGCCGAGCGGATGGACCACGGCGTCAAGGGCGCGGTGGTGCTGACGTTCGGCGGCGGGGTCAACGAGGTGCAGCGCGAGCTGATCGCGATGCTCGGCCTGAACCTGCCGAGGCCGCCGCGATGACCGACACGACGACCGACGCGACGACCGACACGACGACCGACACGACGTCCGGCACGACAACTGGCGCGATGACCGACGCGGAGCTGCACGAGCTGGCCGGCAAGCAGATGGCGATGGGGGAGCTGCGCGGCGCCCCGGCCGCCGACCCGGTGAACGCGCCCATGATCCGCCACTGGCTGGCGGCCATGGGCGACGCCAACCCGCGCTACCTGGAGGAAGGCGTGGCGCCGCCCGCGATGGCCCAGGTGTGGACCATGCAGGGGCCGGGCTCGCAGGCCAAGGACCGCTCGCCGGTGGACGACCTGCTGGCCGCGCTCGACGCCGCGGGCTTCACCGGGGTCGTGGCGACCAACTGCGAGCAGACCTACCACCGGTACGCCAGGATCGGCGAGCTGCTGACCCCCGCGACCCGCTTCACGTCGCTGGCCGGGCCGAAGCGCACCGCCCTGGGCGAGGGCTACTTCGCCACCTGGAACGTCACCTGGTACGGCGACGACGACCAGCCGGTCGCCGAGATGCTCTTCCGGGTGCTGAAGTTCCGGCCGAAGGCGCCCGCCCCGCGCGCGCGGGAGCCGTACCCGCTGCGACCGGCGGTCAACGCGGACACCGCGTTCTTCTGGGAGGGGGCGCGGAACGGCGAGCTGCGCGTCCAGAGCTGCGCGGACTGCGGAGAGCTGCGCCATCCGCCCGGTCCGATGTGCCCGAACTGCCGCTCGGGGAACCGGTCGCACGTCGTGGTGAGCGGCCGCGGCACCCTCTACAGCTACGTCGTCCACCACCATCCGCCGGTGCCGGGGCGCGAGGTCCCGTTCGTGGTGGGCGTGGTGGAACTGCCGGAAGGAGTACGGATCGTGGGCAACGTCGTGGACTGCCCGGTCGAGAAGGTGGAGGTCGGGATGGCCCTGCGGGTGACGTACCGGTCGATGGACGACGAGCTCGTCCTGCCGATGTGGACGCCGGAGGAGCCGTGACCCCCGCCGCCGGAACGGCCCTGCCCGAGCTGGAGGTGGACCTGACGCCCACGACGGTGATCGCCACCGCCCTGGCCACCAGGGACTTCACCCCCGTGCACCACGACACCGCCAAGGCCCGCGCCCAGGGCTCGAAGGACATCTTCCTCAACATCCTCACCACCATGGGCCTGGTGGAACGCTACGTCACCGACTGGACGGGCCCGGAGGCGGTCATCACCAGCATCAACGTCAAACTGGGCGTCCCGGCGTACGCGGGGGACCGGCTGAGCTTCAGCGGCGTGATCGTCGAGCGCGACGGCGACCGGTACACCGCGCAGGTGCGCGGCAGGGTGAGCCTGGGCGACCACGCCACCGGAACCGTCACCTTCGTCCTGCCCGGGAGCGCGTGATGCCGGGCGGGCGGGCCGCGATCGCGGGCATCGGGGCCACTGAGTTCAGCAAGGACTCCGGCCGGTCGGAGCTGCGGCTGGCGGCCGAGGCCGTGCTAGCCGCCCTGGACGACGCGGGGGTGCCGCCGTCCGACGTGGACGGCATGGTCACCTACACCCAGGATGCCAACCAGGAGATCGCCGTCGCCCGGGAGACCGGCGTCGGCGACCTGACCTTCTTCTCCCGCGTCGAGTACGGCGGCGGCGCGGCCTGTGGCACGGTCGCGCACGCGGCGATGGCCGTGGCCACCGGCATGGCCAGGACGGTGGTCTGCTACCGGGCCTTCAACGAGCGCTCGGGCCGCCGCTTCGGCCAGCCGAACGCCCGGCTGACCGGGGAGCCCACCTCCCAGGGCCTGGAGATGAGCTGGCACGTGCCGTACGGGCTGATGACCCCGGCCGCGTGGGTCGCCATGTTCGCGCGGCGGTACATGCACGAGTTCGGGGCGACGTCGGAGGACTTCGGGCGGGTGGCGGTGGCCATGCGCCGGCACGCCGCCACCAACCCGGCCGCCTGGTTCCACGGGCGGCCGATCACGCTGGCGGAGCACCAGGCGTCCCGGTGGATCGTGGAGCCGCTGCACCTGCTCGACTGCTGCCAGGAGAGCGACGGCGCGGTGGCCCTGGTCGTGACGTCCGCCGAACGCGCCCACGACCTGCGCAGGTCGCCCGCGGTGATCACGGCGGCGGCGCAGGGCGCGGGCGCGGGCCAGATGATGATGACGAGCTACTACCGGGACGACATGAGCGGCCTTCCGGAGATGTCCGTCGTCGGCCGGCAACTGTGGAAGATGTCCGGGCTGTCCCCGGCGGACATCCAGACGGCCATCCTGTACGACCACTTCACCCCGTTCGTCCTGGCCCAGCTTGAGGAACTGGGCTTCTGCGGACGCGGCGAGGCTCCTGACTACCTGCGGGACGGCGGCATCGAGCTGGACGGTCGCCTGCCCGTCAACCCGCACGGCGGCCAGCTGGGCGAGGCGTACATCCACGGCATGAACGGCATCGCCGAGGCCGTCCGGCAGATCAGGGGGACGGCCGCCAACCAGGTGGCCGGGGCGCGGAACGTCCTGGTCACGGCGGGAACCGGCGTGCCGACGAGCGGCCTGATCCTGTCGGCGTCGTGACGATCAGTTAACAAGGAGCACTCAGGGTAATCATCCCTGTATGAGTGGATTCTGGGGGATCCTGGCACAGCCGGAGTTGAAGATCGACTGGGCCAGGATGCCCACCTACAACACGATCATGGCGGTCGCCGCCGGCGTCGGGTTGCTGCTCGTGGTCTCCTTCGGCCGCCGGCTGCTCAGGGGCGACCCGCTGGAGCACGTGGACGGCTGGGCGCTGGCGTTCGGCGCGGTCGGGGCCGTCCTGGCGGTCACCGGGCTGCACATGACGCTCACCTGGCCGCTGGCCGGGCAGGGCTTCCCGTTCGACAACATCATCTTCGGGGAGCCCTCGCTGGCGTTCGGCGTGCTGCTGCTGGCCGCCGCGCTCTACCTGTGGAAACGCTGGGGCGTGATCACCGTGGCGCCCGACCGGCGCAAGCTCGTGGCGCGCACGGCCGGGCCGATCTCGCTGTTCGTCTTCGGCATGGGGCTGGCCTGCTTCGGCATCGCGGCGGCGGGGTGGACGTACACGCTGTTCGCCGCGCCGCCGCAGGAGCCGATCTCGGGGGCCTTCGCCGGCCTGCCGCTGCTGGAGGCCACCTTCATCTCCGGCCTGTACGTGCTGGTCGGGGTGGGCGCGGTGCTGTTCCCGTTCGCGCTGCGGGCCAGGGGCGGCCCGGTCACGACCGTGACCGGGGTGTGCTGGGGGATCGCGGGGGCGGCGTTCCTGCTGTTCGGCGCGCTGAACTACTTCACCCACATCGGGCTGATCGTCAACACCATGTAGGCGCTCACGGGCCCATGAACATCGGCACGGAGAAGAACACGATCATCGCGATGGCCACGCAGATCAGGAACCCGATCAACTCCCAGGCCCAGTCGTAGTGCCGCTCGCGGCGCCGCTTGAGCGCCTTCTTCCTGGCCGCGGCCTTCTTCTTGCCCGCCGGCTGCTTGCGGGCGCCGGGCTTGGCGCCGCCTCTCCCCGGCGAGCGGGCCGGTTCGGCGCCGGGCTTGCGGCGGGACGGGCCCTGGAGGTCGCGCGCGGGGTCCGGGTAGCGCGCGCGGTCGGCTTCCAGCTCGCGGGCGAGCTCGACGGCGAAGTCCGCCGCGCGGCTGCGCCCGGACGGCGCCGCATCGGACACGGCAGGGTCGGACAGGGCGGAGGCGGACCGGCCCGGGTGGGACAGGGCCGGGTCGGGCAGGGCCGGGTCGGACGGGGCCGGGTCGGACGGGGCCGGGTCGGACAGGCCGGGAGCGCGGGCCGGGTCGGGGGCGGGCATGCGGTAGACCGGTTCGGCGGCGGCCCTGGACCTCGGGGTGAACAGCGGTGCCGCCTCCTTGACCGGCTGCTCCGCCGCCAGGGGACGCCGGGCGGCGCGGCCCGGGTCCTGATGCGCCGGGACGTCCCTGATCGCGGGCATCTCCTGGGTGATGGGCTCGTCGTCCAGCACGTCCGCGGGGATGGGCGCGGCCAGGAAGAAGGCCCGCTCCCCGGGCGGGGGAACGGCGGCCCCCGCCACCCGGCCCTCGGCCGGTGCGGCGGGCGGCGCGGTGAAGTCACCCGTGCTAAACGGCCGTACGGACTCAGGCAGCGGCTGCGGGGGCTGCGCAGGTTGTGGGGGCTTGGGCAGGAACGGTCGTACGGCCGCCGCCCGCGCGGCCGGGTCCCGCAGCGGGCCCATCGAGTCCAGCGCCCCGAGCGGGTCGCGCAGCTTGGGCATCGGCGCGGTCGTCGCCTCGTGCACGGACGGCCGTCCGGCGGGCGGCGGCGTGAGCAGGTCCGCCGGGAAGATCCCGGTGCTGGTCGCCGGGTCGGACTCGGCGAGCGGCAGCGGCCACTGCGGCGGCGCGGGCCAGAGCGGCTTGACGAACAGCGGCCCCGGCTCGGCCGGCACCGATCCGGCGAAGTGCACCCGCAGGATCGCGGGCGGCTCCGGCCAGGGCAGGCGTCCCAGGACGTCCCGCAGCGGCGCGACCGCGAGCGCGCCGTACACGTCGGCGACCGGCTTCGGCGCCCGCCCGCCGGCCAGCGCGGTCAGGGCCATGTCCAGGACCTCGCGGAAGCGGTGGCCCGCCCCGAAGGCGAGCTCGTCGGCGGTGTCGGGGGCGACGTCGAGCACCCAGGCCAGCTCGGCCCGGCTCAGCCCGCACACCGCGCACAGCACCAGCACCTCGCGCTGCTGCGGGCGAAGCTCGCGCAGCACGCGCTCGACCAGCGCCGAGGCCGGGTCGATGAGCGGGTCCACGACGGGCGGGGCGTAGACGACGTCCCGCCGGCGGATCTGGCGGCGGGCGTAGGCGTACAGGGCGGCACGGGGCGGGGCGACGTCGGGGACGCCGGACAACACGGACGCCAGGACGTCGGACGCGGTGCCCGGATCGCCGAGCTGGTCGGCGCAGTACGCGAACAGCCCGGCGGCATGGCGGTCGTAGAGCTCTGCGATCAGTTCTGTGCGGGGGCGCTGACCGGTGAGCGGCTGGGACACGGGGCCGATCCTCTTGCTAAATGTGCGGACGCTGAGGTGAGGGGTACGCGTCTGGAGTTTGTGGAGGTAATCATGCCAACTCACCCAGGCCCGGCGCACCACTTGATCGGAAATTCCGGTAAATCTCCCTGGTCAGTGAAACGTTTAAGCCGTCCCCCGTGGGGACACAGGGGTGAGGGTCGCCGTAGTCTTGTGGGCCACCGAGATCATGCGGCGGTCGTGGCAGGGGGGCCGCGGCCCTGCCATCGAGCGAGAGGTCACGCGTGATCACATTCGACGCTGTCACCAAACGCTATCCAGACGGCACCACCGCCGTGGACGCCCTCTCCCTTGAGGCGCCCACCGGCGAGATCACCGTGCTGGTGGGCCCTTCGGGCTGCGGGAAGACGACGTCCCTCCGGATGATCAATCGCATGATCGACGCTTCCGAGGGACAGATCCTCCTCGACGGGGTGCCCGTGAGCGGCATCGACCCGCCCACGCTGCGCCGCGGCATCGGGTACGTCATCCAGCAGGCCGGCCTCTTCCCGCACCGGAAGATCGTCGACAACATCGCGACGGTCCCGTACCTGCTGGGCTGGGACAAGAAGAAGGCCCGCGCGCGGGCGATGGAGCTGCTCGAACGCGTCGGCCTCGACCCGGCCTTCGCCAGCCGCTACCCCTTCCAGCTCTCCGGCGGGCAGCAGCAGCGCGTGGGCGTGGCCAGGGCGCTGGCCGCCGACCCGCCCGTGCTGCTCATGGACGAGCCGTTCAGCGCGGTCGACCCGATCGTCCGCACCAGCCTCCAGGACGAGCTGCTGCGGCTGCAGGCCGAGCTGAACAAGACCATCGTGTTCGTCACCCACGACATCGACGAGGCGATCAAGCTCGGCGACCGGGTGGCCGTGCTGCGCGTCGGCGGGCGGCTGGCCCAGCTCGCCGACCCCAAGACGCTGCTGTCGGAGCCGGCCGACGACTTCGTCCGCGAGTTCCTGGGCCACGACCGGGGGATCCGGCGGCTGCAGTTCATCTCCACGAAGGGGCTGCGGCTGCGTACCGACCTGACCGTGCGCGAACGGGCGGCCAGCGACGAGCCGTGGCTGCTGGTCGTGACCGACGACGACCGGCCCGTGGGCTGGTTCGCCGGGTCGCGGCCCGAGGAGCTGGAGCCGTACGGGACGTTCGTGCTCGGCCGCGACTCGATGCGCTCGGCCCTGGACGCGGCGCTGCTGTCGCCCTCCGGCTGCTCGGTCGCCGTGGACGAGGACGGCAGGGTCGTCGGCGTGGCCACCAGGGAGGCCCTGGACGAGGCGCTGGCGGAGGCCGCCGATGCGTGAGGGTCCGCCCAGCATCTGGGAGTGGATCGCCCGCAACTGGGACACCGGCCGCGCCGACAGCATCAGGAACCTGCTGACCGACCACCTGACCATGTCCCTGGTGCCGATCCTGGCCGCGCTGGTGCTGGCGTTGCCGCTCGGGCTGGCCTGCGTGCGCTGGCGCTGGCTCTACCAGCCCACCTCGGGCCTGATGAACGTCGTCTACGCGCTGCCGTCGCTGCCGGTGTTCATGCTGCTGATCTCGGTGACCGGGCTGTCGCAGACCACCGTGATCATCCCGCTGACCTTCTACGGCATGGCCGTGCTCATCCCGGCCGTGGTCGACGGGCTGAACTCGGTGCCCGACCACGTGCGCCAGTCGGCCGTCGCGATGGGGTTCACGCCCATGCGCCGCCTGCTGCAGGTCGAGCTGCCCATCGCCACACCGGTGGTGCTGGCCGGGCTGCGCGTGGTCGCGGTCTCCAGCATCAGCCTGGTCAGCGTGGGCGCGCTGATCGGCCAGGGCGGGCTCGGCGGGCTGTTCACCCGGGCCTACCAGAACCCGTTCATGCCGCCGGTGGTCACCGGCATCGTGCTGATCGTCGCGCTGGCGCTGGTCGCCGACGGCCTGCTGGTCCTGGCCCAGCGCCTGCTCACCCCCTGGGTGCGCGCGCGGAAGGGGACGTCGTGAGCTGGTTGGGCTCGTTCTTCGGCTGGCTGGCCGACTTCTTCGGCACCGGGGCGAACTGGGCCGGCCCCGACGGCATCCCGGCGCGGCTGCTGGAGCACCTGGAGTTCTCGGCCCTGGCGCTGGTGCTGGCGATGCTGATCGCGGTGCCGCTGGGGCTGGCCATCGGCCACACCGGCAGGGGCGAGGTCGTGGTCGTCATCTCGGCGAACCTGGCCAGGGCGCTGCCGACGCTCGGCCTGCTGGTGCTGTTCGTGCTGCTGCTCGGCACGTCCTCGATCTGGCCGGTGATCATCCCGCTGGTGCTGCTGTCGGTGCCGCCGATCCTGGTCAACACCTACGAGGGGATCAAGGGCGTCGATCCGGAGCTGCGCGACGCGGCGTACGGGATGGGGCTGCGCGGCGGGCAGGTGCTCGGCCGGGTGCTGGTCCCGGTGGCGCTGCCGCTGATCCTGCTCGGGCTCAGGCTGTCGGCGATCCAGGTGGTCTCCACCACGACGGTCGCGGCGTACACGGGGCTCGGCGGGCTCGGCCGGTTCGTGATCGACGGTTTCGCGACCAAGGATTATGCGAGCGTTGTGGGGGGTTCAGTACTGATTGTGCTGTTCGCGCTTGTCGTGCAGATCGTGTTCGCCCTCATCCAGAGGGTGACCGTTTCGCCGGGGGTGAGCCAGAGACTGAAGGTTCGATAGTCTCCGGTATTACCTGCCGCTTTAGAAGGGAAATTGACAGATGAGACGCATGATCGGCACCGCGGCGGTGCTCGTGTCGGCGACGCTGGCGCTGGCCGCCTGCGGTGGCGGGAGCGGCGGTGGGGGCAACCCGCTCGACACCACGAGCGCGGCGCCCAGCGGGTCGGCCGCGGCGGCCGGGGGCAAGGCCGTCATCGGCTCCTTCGACTTCGACGAGAGCGTGCTGCTCGCGTCGATCTACGCCCAGGCCCTTGAGGCCAAGGGCGTGCAGGTCGAGGAGAAGCCGCGCATCGGCAGCCGCGAGGCGGTCTACGACCAGGTCAAGAACGGCGGCCTGACCATCGTTCCGGAGTACAACGGCAATTTGCTGGCCTTCGTCGACCTGAAGAACACCGCCTCGACGACCGACGAGGTCAACGCGGCGCTGAAGGAGAAGCTCCCGGCCGAGCTCGAAGTGCTCGACTCCTCCCCGGCCGAGGACAAGGACAGCCTCTCGGTCACCAAGGACACCCAGACCAAGCAGTCGCTGAACACCATCGAGGACCTGGCCAAGGTCTCCAAGAACATGGTCGTCGGCGGCCCGCCCGAGTTCAAGAAGCGGTGGGAGGCGCGCTTCAAGGAGGTCTACGGGCTGGAGTTCAAGCAGTGGGAGCCGAAGGGCCCGGCCACGGCCGACGCCCTGAAGGACGGCTCGATCCAGGTCGGCAACGTGTTCACCACGGACCCCAAGATGCTGGCCAACAACCTGGTGCCGCTCCAGGACACCAAGAACATCTTCCCCGCCCAGAACGTCACGCCGCTGCTGTTCAAGTCCGGCGCGAACGACACGATCCGCACCACGCTCAACGGCATCTCGGCCAAGCTGAGCACCCAGTCCCTGCTCGACATGATGCAGAAGATCTCCGTCAACAAGGACGAGCCCGCCACGGTGGCCAAGGAATGGCTGACCTCCAACGGCCTCGCCTGACGCCCGCGGCGGGGGCCTCCGGCCGGAGGTCTCCGCTGTGAGCGAGTTCACGGAGGCGATGGCGCAACTGGCCGCGGGCGTCGCGGTGATCACCGTCCGGGACGGGCGTGACGACCTGGGCGTGACCGTGTCGGCGCTGATGTCGGTCTCGGCCGAGCCGCCGCTCGTGCTGATCAGCCTGGCCTCCCGCGGCTACCTCTGCGAGGTGCTGCTCCGGCAGGACCGGTGGGCGGCCTCGCTGCTGTCCTCCGGCCAGGCCGCGATCGCCAGCCGCTTCGCCACCGCCGGCCGCCCCAGCGCCCGCCTCCTGCTGGCGGGCACCCCCCACCACCGGGGGGCGCACACCGAGGCGCTGGTGGTCGAGGGCGGTGTGGCGGCCCTGGAGGCCGAGACGACCCAGGTCGTCCCGGCCGGCGACCACACGCTCTTCGTCGCCCAGGTGCTCGCCGTCCCCTATGTCACCCCCGCGCTCCAGCCGCTGGTACGGCTGCGCGCCCGCTACCGGCCGATGGGATGCTGAATGCGCAGTTTCCTCTTCCTCCTGGGCGGCAACCGCCGTGACGGCAACACCGAGACCCTGGCCAGGCACGCCGCCGCCGCGCTGCCGCCGGACGCCGGGCAACGCTGGCTGCGCCTCGACGACCACCCGCTGCCGCCCTTCCGGGACATCCGCCACACCGGCGACGGCCTCTACCCCGTCCCCGAGGGCGCGGAGAAGCTGCTCGCCGAGGCCACGCTCGACGCCACCGACCTGGTGATCGTCTCCCCGCTCTACTGGTACAGCGTCTCGGCCACCACCAAGCTCTACCTCGACCACTGGTCGGCCTGGATGCGCGTCCCCGGCTACGACTTCAAGGCGCGCATGGCGGGCAAGACCGTCTGGGCGGTCACCACGATCAGCGAGGAGGACGAGTCGGTGGCCGATCCGCTGATCGGCACGCTGCGCCTGTCGGCGGAGTACTTCGGGTCGTGGGGCGGCGCGCTCATCGGCTACGCCAACCGCCCCGGCGACATCCTGCGCGACACCGGCGCCCTGGAGCGGGCCGCGGCCTTCTTCAGCCCCGGCGCTCGAAGTGCGGATACAGGGTCGCCTTCGTCCCGGCCTTGACCAGCGTCTCGACGACCCGGCCCGTGAGGTCGACGACGCCCACGCCGTCCTTGACCGGGGCGAGCAGGTGCCGCTCGTCGTACCAGCCGAGCGTCGGGCCCCACACCGGGCGCGGCTCGCCGCCCGGCTCGAACACGTTGAGCGGCAGGCGGCGGCCGTCCGGCGACCACGTGGGCCAGAGCGTCCGCAGGTACTGGCCGTCCCGCTCGGGGTCCTCCGGCACGGGCAGCTCGACCTCGCTCTCCTGCCCGACCGGCGGTCCAGGAAGGTCACCTTCGGCGCGCCGCCCGCGTGGTGGGCCGGCTTCACCTGCCGGCGCTCGTCCGGGGAGACGCTGACCGCGCCGTCCACCCGGGTCCAGGCGCCCTCGGCCGGGTTCCACGCCCACTGGCCGTCCGGGGCGGCGAGGTTGACGATCATGTGTACTCCTCCGATCCCCGTGGATCAGGGAGCATACAAGATCAAATTATCTGATGACGTACCAACCGGGCAAAGAGAGCGGACCGGCGGCGGGCAGGCCCAGCTCGGCCGACAGGCGGGCCAGCGGCCCCCAGGCGTCGAGCCGCATCCTGGCCAGGGCGGCGGACTTGTCCTCGCTGGACTCCGGCCCCCGCAGCCGCTCCAGCGGGTTGATCCTGGGATACACGCGCACGGGGGCGTCGTCGGCGAGCCCCGCGCGCTCGCGGGCCAGGCCGAGGGCGTGCTCAAGGCCGCCCAGCTCGTCGACCAGGCCGTTGGCGTGGGCGTCCGCGCCGGTCCAGACCCGGCCTCTGGCCAGCTCGTGGGCGCGCTCGCGGGTCAGGCCGCGGCTCTCGGCGACCTTGCCCACGAAGTCGTCGTAGATGCGGTCGAGCCACCCGTTCACCCGGTCCCACTGCTCGGAGGAGAAGCCGCGGGCGGTGGAGAACATGCCGGCGTTGACCCCGTCGGCGACCAGTTCAGTATTTATCCCGATTTTTTGGAGCAAGTCAGTCATGACGGGCTTGCCGCCATAAACGCCGATCGAGCCGGTCAGGGTGCCGGGCTGGGCCACGATCACGTCGGCGCCCATGGACACGAAGTATCCGCCGGACGCGGCCAGGTCGCCCATGGAGACGATCACCGGCTTCACCCGGCGGGTCAGCGTCACCTCCCGCCACACCGTGTCGGAGGCCACGTACGAGCCGCCGGGGCTGTCCACGCGGAAGACCACGGCCTTGACGTGCTCGTCCCGGCGGGCCGCGCGCAGCGCCGCGCTGATCGTGTCGGAGCCCATCGCGCCGCCCCCGCCTAGCGGGCTGCGGCCGCTGCGGCCGCTCCTGATCTGCCCGCTGCCGTGCACGAGCGCGATGCCGTCGGCCATGGGGTGCGGCAGCTTCCGCACCGCCGCGCTCCTGGCGTACCGGGAGACGAACAGCAGGTGGGCCTCGCCGCCCGTGGCCCGTCGGACCTCGTCGTACACCTCGTCGCGGTAGGCGAGGGCGTCCACCAGGCCGGTCGCCTGCGCCTCGGAGGCGGTGAAGGGGCCGCGGTCGATCAGTTCGCGCACCTTGGCCGGGTCGAGCCTGCGGCCCTCGGCGATGCCGTGGACGAGCTGCTCGGCGACCGACTCCACGATGCGGGTCATCGACTCGCGGTGGGGCTCGGTCATGTGGTCCTGGGTGAAGGTGTTGACCGCGGTCTTGTACTCGTGCCGCTGCCCGGCCTCGACCGCCACGCCCAGCTTGGTCAGCGCGCCTTTGAGGAAACGCTGCTCCATCGCCACCCCCGTGAGCCCGACGTCGCCGCTGGGCTGGAGGTAGACCCGCTCGAACGCGGTGGCCAGGTAGTAGGGCACCGTGCCGCCGCTGAACTCCCCGAACGTCTCGGCGTAGGCCACCGTCAGCTTGCCGGAGGCGCGGAAGCGGGTGACGGCCTCGCGCAGCTCCTGGACCATGGCCAGGCCCATGGGGTTGCCGCCGAGCTTGACCACCAGCGCCTTGACCCTGGAGTCCCGGCCGGCCCGCCGGAGGCCGGACAGCACGTCCGACAGACGGGTCTTGCGCATGGACAACACCGCGGCGACCGGGTCGGACGGCGGTCCTTCCGTGAGGCCCTCGGTGAGATCGAGCTCCAGGACCAGCGGGCCGGTGCGCCGCTGGCGAAGCTTGTCGACGGTTTCGAAGATCGCCCTGCCTGCGTCCATATAGCCACCCTAAGCGACACATTTCGTGTCGGGCCCGGAACAGGGCCAGGCGGCCGCCCGGGTAGGGGCGTCCGCCTGGAACCTGGGCCGATGCCGGGTCAGCGGTGGTGGTGCAGGGCGGCGTAGACGTTGATGCGGGGGGTGGTGAGCTGGGTTCCCGCGCTGGCGTACGTGATCGGCTTGCCGGTGCGCCGCAACGCGTCGAGGAGCTGGTCGGAGGTGGCGTGCGCGCGCTTCTGCCGCAGCAGCGCGAACGAGCCGGCGACGTGCGGGGCGGCCATCGAGGTGCCGTTCAGCGTGGCGTAGGCGTTGCCGCTGATGGCGGCCGTGATCGAGACGCCGGGCGCGAACAGGTCGAGCATGGCGCCCCGGTTGGAGAAGGAGGCCACGGCGTCCTGCTTGTCGGTGGCGCCCACGGTCACGACGTTGGAGACGCAGGCGGGCCAGGAGACGGAGGCGTCGAAGCCGTTGTTGCCCGCGGCCACGACGGTGGCCACGCCCTTGGCCTGGAGCTGGTCCACCTCGGCCTTGAAGTCGGCGCCGTCGCCCTCGTCGCAGTAGGCGTCGTACTTGCCGCCGCCCAGGCTCAGGTTGACCGCGGCGATGTCGTACTGGTCGGCCAGCACGTTCGCGTACGCCATGCCGGTCAGGACCGAGGAGTCGTAGGCGAGCACGCAGGACGCCGCGGCGCCGCAGTAGGGGGAGTTGTCGAAGCGGCTGAAGACCTGGATCGCGATGATCTTGGCCTTGGGGGCGACGCCGGGGTTCGGGAACTCCTTGGTGGCCTGGCCCGCGGTGATGCCCGCGACGTGGGTGCCGTGGTAGCACAGGCCGTACTCGGGCCGGGGGGCGTTGCGCAGGCACGCCTCGGTCTCGGAGCTGGCCGCGCCGTCGCCGATCTGGAACTGGCTGCCGTTGGGGCACAGCGGCGTCGAGCCGTCGGCCGGGTCGGTGGCGGAGAAGCACGCCTGCGCCGCGATGCGGCGGCCGAAGGCCGGGTGGTCGTTGTCGATGCCGGAGTCGATGATCGCGACGGCGGTGCCCTTGCCGGTGAAGCCCTGCCGGTGCGCCCGGTCGGCGCCGATCAGCGGCACGCTCTGCGCCAGCGAGGGCTCGTTGAGCCGGTCCTTGCGGATCGAGACGACGTCCGCCTGCTCGGCGACCTTCTCCAGCTCGGCGCGGGTGCCGCGGTAGACGAAGAAGTCGAGCTTGCCGGCCAGCTCGGCGGGCGGCGTGGCCACGACGTTGCGCCTGTCCTGCCTGACCCCTTCCGCGCCGGCCAGGGCCGACTGCACCTGGGCGGGCTGGCGGACGCGGACGATGACGCGGTGCTCGCCCGTCGAGGTGACGGCCGGGTCGATCTTGGACTCGGGGTCGGCCAGGGCGGGGGTGGCGACCAGCGACGCAGCGGTGGCGGCGAGGGTGATCGCACCGGCCAGCAGAGACATGAGTCTCAACTGATCCTCCGGGGGGTCAGGGGGCGTTTGTGTAAAGAAGTGTAGATATTGGACAAGAGATGTCAGAGAGGCGCTTGTGTTCTGTTATCGCTTCTTGTCTTGGTAAGCGAAAGGGCCGGATCGTCGGATCAGGCCCTCTCCTGGACGCTGTTGTCAGGCTTTGGGAGTGCTCGGGGCCGTGGCGCTGAACACGTCGATGCGGGCCGTGCGCGCCTGGGCGCCGCCGGCGGCGTAGCCGATGCTGCGGCCCGTGGCCTGCAACCGCTGCAGGCTCTGCGCCACCGTGAAGTCCGGGTACGCCTGCCGCATCAGCGCGAACGCCCCCGCCACGTGCGGCGCGGCCATCGACGTGCCGCTCTTGTCGGCGTAGCTGTCGTCCGGCACCGACGACCTGATGCCCACGCCCGGCGCGAGCAGGTCGAGCAGCGGGCCCCGGTTGGAGAAGTCGGCCAGCGCGTCCCGGTCGTCGGTGGCCCCCACCGCGACGGCGGAGGAGATGCAGGCGGGCGCCGAGACGCCGTCGGGGAAGCCGTTGTTGCCGGCCGCGACCACGGGCGCGACCCCGAGGGAGAGCAGCGTGTCGAAGTCCGGCTTGAGGCTCGCCGCGCTCGGGTCGGAGTCGCAGTTCTCGCGGTACGGCCCGCCGCCGCCCAGGCTCAGGTTCGCCGCCGCGACGCGCCGGGCCGCGGCCACCCGCGCGACGTACTCCAGCGCCAGCTTCTGGTCGGAGGTGTAGCTGAGGAAGCAGGGCGCCTGGGTGCCGATGACCGCGCACGTCATCGCGCTGTCGATGCGGCTGAACACCTGGATCGGCAGGATGCCCGCGGCGGGCGCGACGCCGTCGGAGGGCGCGCCGGTCGTCATCCGGCCCGCGGCGATGCCCGCGACGTGCGTGCCGTGCGAGCAGGCGTTGACGCCGTTCACGACGCACTGGGCGGTCTCGGCGTCCGCGGACCCCGGGCCGGTCTGGCTCGGCTGGTTGTTCGGGCAGAGCGAGACCGAGCCGTCACTGGCGTCGGAGGAGGAGAAGCACGCCTCGTCCACGATCCGGCCGGCGAAGAACGGGTGGTCGCGGTCGATGCCCGTGTCCAGGACGGCCACCGTGAAGCCCCTGCCCGTCCAGCCGGCCGCGTTGGCCCGGTCGGAGCCGATGATCCGGGTGCTCCTGTCCAGGACGGCCGGGCGCAGCTCGTCCTTGTAGACGGCCTGGACGCGGTCGTCCTTCCTGAGCTGGGCCAGCGTCTTGCCGTCCAGCTCGGCGACGAAGAAGTGGGGCGACTGCGCCGCCTCCAGCACCCGGCTGCCCTCGGAGGCCTGTTCGAGATCCTTGGCCACGGCCTGCACGTTCTGTCCCGGCTTGAGCTGGATGATCGACCGGACCTTGCTCTTGGCCTGGACCTCCGCGACGAGGGCGGGGCTGATGACCGGGTCGCCGGTGTCACGCGCGTCGGCGCTCAGCGGTGGCGCCGCGCAGAGCACGGCGGATGTCGTGGCCAGCGCGGCAGCGCAGGCGAGCAGGGACCGTAGCCTCACTTAGTCCTCCGAGGATCAGACCGTCCGGTGTGAGGTGTCCATCCCCTGGTGTGACAAGTGTGATGTCGGTGGCCTATGTGAAAGCAGTGAAAGCTGAGCGGGTTTTTGCCATGCGGCGGGGAAGACGGAAGGGCCGGCCGGCCCTTCCGTCGGTGAAGCCGCCTCAGAGCGACTTGAGCACGTTCTTCGCCGCCTTCCTCAGCGCCGCCTTCGACGCCGCGCCGCTCAGCCGCACCTTCTCGGCGGCGGTCAGCACGGTGGTGCCGTTCCTGCCGTGCGCCCAGTTGAGCCAGGCCGTCAGCAGCGCGCTGTCCAGCTTGTCGCGGGACGTCTTCGTGCCCTTCAGCACCCGGTACGCCTTGCCCAGCGACGACGCCTTGGTCAGCTCGGGGAACACCTTGCTGGCCTTGCCGATCAGCTTCAGGTAGCAGTTCAGCGTGTTGTCGGGGATCGTCCCGCTGCTGCGGTGGATCTCCACGGCCCACTTGCCGGCCGTCATCCTGGCGCCGGCCGTGCCGCGCGTGCAGACGGCGGCGGCCGACGGGGCCGGGGTCGGCGTGACGGTCACCGTCACCGTGACCGTGGGCAGCGGGACCGGCGTGACCGAGGACGTCGGGGCCGGCGCGGGCTGCCCGTCGTCGGGGTCGGGCTGGGGCGTCGGGCCGCTGCCGTCCGTGGGGTCGGGCTCGGGGTCGTCCGTGGGGCCGGTCGTCGGCGACTGCGTGATCGGCGGCTGGGTGCCGGTGCCGGCCAGGGCGGCGCCCACGTCCAGGCGGGGGGTGGTGACCTGGGCGCCGTTGGCCTCGTACTGGTAGGGCCGGCCCGTGGTCTTCAGCGTGTTGATCAGGTCGGCGACGGGCGTCTGCGGCGCGGCGGCCTTCATCAACGCCAGCGCGCCGGCGACGTGCGGCGTCGCCATCGAGGTGCCGCTGTGCGTGGCCATCTGGTTGTCCGGCACCGAGGACTGGATGTCCACGCCGGGGGCGAAGAAGTCGACCAGCGAGCCCCGGTTGGAGAAGTCGGCGATGGCGTCGGCGCCGTCGTTCGCGCCGACCGCGACCGCCGAGGAGACGCACGCGGGGTAGGAGGCGCCCTCGAAGAACTCGTTCCCGGCGGCGACCACGGTCGCGATGCCCTTGGCCAGCAGGGCGTCGATCTTCGGCTTGAAGACCGCGCCCTCCTCGGTGGCGTCGCAGTCGGTCTCCGACAACGCGCCGCCCAGGCTCAGGTTCACCGCCGCGACGGGCTGGGTGAGCGTGGCCACGTAGTCCATGGCCAGCCGCAGCGACGACTCGAAGGCCAGCAGGCACGACGACTCGCCCGTGCAGATGTCCTCGTCGTTCACCCGGCTGAACACCTGCACCGCGATGATCCCGGCGCCCGGGGCCACGCCGCCGCTGCCCGCCGCGATGCCGGCGACGTGCGTGCCGTGCTCGCACAGGTTCACGCCGCCGGACAGGCACTTGGCGGTGGTGGCGTCGGCCGCGCCCTCGCCGGTCTGCTGGGGCTGCCCGTTCGGGCACAGCGACTCCACGCCGCTCTCCACGGCCGAGAAGCACGCCTCGCCCACGAGCCTGCCCCCGAAGTACGGGTGGTCGCGGTCGATCCCGGTGTCCAGGACGACGATGTTCTGGCCCGCTCCGGTGAGGTTCTTCTCGTGGGCCTTGTCCGCGCCGATCTGGGTGATGTTGGACCCCACCTCGGCCGGCGCGTACGTCCGGTCGCGGTGGATGGAGGTGACGCGCGGGTCCTCGGCCAGCTTCGCCAGCTCCTCGGCGGTGCCCTCCACCACCATGAACGACTGGCTCTGCGGCTGCAGCAGCACGTCCACGCTCTGGGCCGCCGCCACGCCGGCCACCGGCTCGTGCTGCGCGGCGTCGGTCAGCTCCACGATGGCGCGGGTGGTGTCGCCGTCGAGCGCGAGGCCCTCCTCCAGCTTGCTCTGGGAGGGCGCCGGCGTCGGCGTCGCCGCGGGGTCGTCGGCGAACGCCGGGACGGAGGCCGATGACAGGGCCAGCACGATCGAGCACACGATCAGGGGGCGAAATCGCACGCGTCCTCCGAGGGGGATGATCTCGGAGTTTAGGGCGATTTATCCCGCCAGCACAGAGCCTGGCCCTGTTTCTCACCGAACTTTCAGCGCACGCACCTCAAACGTTCAACGACCCCGCCGGCCCCGCGGACTCCGAAGGCTCCGTCGGCGCCTCCTTGGTCAGCCACACCGCGCCGAGCGGCGGCACCCGCAACGTCGTGGAGAACGGCAGCCCGTGCCACGGCTCGGCCTCAGCCTCGACCCCGCCCATGTTGCCCACGCCGCTGCCCCAGTAGTCGTAGGCGTCGGTGTTGACGACCTCCGCCCAGTGGCCGCCGTAGGGCAGTCCGAGCCGGTAGCTCTCGTGCGCCCCGCCGCTGAAGTTGACCACGCAGGCCGCCGCCGACCCGTCGGCCGCGTACCGGACGAACGAGAACGTGTTCCCCGACGCGTCGTCGGCGTCGATCCAGCGGAACCCCTCCGGCCTGGCGTCCTGCTCCCACAGCGCCGGGGTCTCCTTATAGAGCCTGTTGAGGTCGCGGACGAGCCGCTGCACGCCCTTGTGCCCGTCGAATTCCAGCACCCACCAGTCGAGCCCGCGCTCCTCCGACCACTCCGAGCCCTGGCCGAACTCGCCGCCCATGAACAGCAACTGCTTGCCCGGATGCGCCCACATGAACGCCAGCAACGCCCTGAGCTGGGCGAACCGCTGCCATTCGTCCCCCGGCATCTTGCCGAGCAGCGAGCCCTTGCCGTGCACCACCTCGTCATGGGACAGCGGCAGCACGTAGTTCTCGGAATAGGCGTAGATGAGGGAGAACGTCATCTGATGGTGGTGGTACTGGCGGAAGATCGGCTCGCGGCGCAGGTATTCGAGCGTGTCGTGCATCCAGCCCATGTTCCACTTGAACCCGAAGCCGAGCCCGCCCAGGTGCACCGGCCGCGAGACGCCCGGCCAGGCCGTCGACTCCTCGGCGATGGTCGAGATGCCCGGAGCCTCCCGGTAGCAGACGGAGTTCATCTCCTTGAGGAACTCGACCGCGTCGAGGTTCTCCCGGCCGCCGTAGACGTTGGGGGTCCACTCGCCCTCGCGGCGCGAGTAGTCGAGGTAGAGCATCGAGGCGACCGCGTCCACGCGCAGGCCGTCCACGTGGAACTCCTTCAGCCAGTAGAGGGCGTTCGCGACCAGGAAGTTCTTGACCTCCCTGCGGCCGAAGTCGAAGACGTAGGTGCCCCAGTCGGGGTGCTCGCCCCTGGCCGGGTCGGCGTGCTCGTACAGCGGGGTGCCGTCGAAGCGGGCCAGGGCCCACTCGTCCATGGGGAAGTGCGCCGGCACCCAGTCCAGCAGCACGCCGATGCCGCGCTGGTGCATGCGGTCCACGAAGTGCCGGAACTCGTCGGGCGTGCCGAACCTGGCCGTCGGCGCGTAGTAGGAGGTCACCTGGTAGCCCCACGAGCCGCCGAACGGGTGCTCGGCCACCGGCAGCAGCTCGACGTGCGTGAACCCCATGTCGGCCGCGTACTCGGAGAGCTGGTCGGCCAGCTCCAGGTAGGACAGCCCCGGCCGCCACGAGCCCAGGTGCACCTCGTAGACGCTCATCGGCCCGAGCTGCGCCGGCCGGTCGCGCCGCGCGGCCATCCAGTCGTCGTCGTCCCAGGTGTAGGCGGACTCGTCGATCACGGACGCGGTCATCGGGGGCACCTCGGTGCGCCGGGCCATGGGGTCGGCCTTGTCGCGCCAGAGCCCGTCGGCGCCGAGGATCTGGAACTTGTACCGCTCACCGGCCTCCAGCCCCGGGACGAACAGCTCCCACACGCCCGACCGGCCGAGCGAGCGCATCGGGTAGGCGGTGCCGTCCCAGTGGTTGAAGTCGCCGACGACTCTGATGCCGCGCGCGTTCGGCGCCCAGACGGCGAACGCGGTGCCCCGCACGTCCTGGTGCTCCATCACGCGGGCGCCCAGGACCTCCCACAGCCGCTCGTGCCGCCCCTCGCCGATGAGGTGCAGGTCCACCTCGCCCAGCGTGGGCCAATGCCGGTACGGGTCCTTGACCTCGTACGGCTCCCCACCGGCGTACCGGACGCGCAGGGTGTAGTCGGGCACCTTGTCCAGCCCGGCGACCGTGGCCTCGAACACGCCGTGGGCCTGGTGTCTCATGTCGTGGGCCGTGCCGTCGTCGAGCACCACCTGCACCCGCTCGGCCAGCGGGCGCAGCGCGCGGAACACCACGCCGCCCGGGACCGGGTGTGCTCCGAGCACGGAGTGCGGATCGTGGTGCGCCCCGCCAGCGAGGCGGTCGAGCTCTGTCCTCATGGGCATGCTCCCAACCCTGCCTTATGATGACCGTCCATCTCAGGCACTGCCCGCTTTCACGGCGACAATCACCGAATGTGCAAAATCCCGGGATGATCGCAGAAGTATGCGGGATCGTCATGGATGATCCTTGGCCGTGTCGTGGCCGGATCCGCCCTGTACAAGGCGATCAGGCGCCCGATGTCTCCGGCAGCAGGTCGTCCACCGGCAGGCCGGCCCCTTCGGCCAGGCCGGCCGCCAGCCCCGCCGCCCCCAGCCCCGCCGTCACGACCGCCGTGATCCGGTCCACGTCGCCCCGCTCGCCCGCCGGCAGCGGCGCGCCGACGGACGCCCTGAGCGCGGCGGCCTTCCCGAGCAGCCGCGCCGCGTCCGCGTATCGGCCGCCGAGCGCCCGCGCCCCCGCCAGCCCCTCCAGCCCGAGTGCGGTCGCGCGCGGGTCGCCCACGTTGCGGGCGGCGGCCAGCCCGCGAAGCTGGAACTCCAGCGCGCCCGCCGCGTCCCCGCGCAGCTCGGCCACGAACCCCAGCTCCGCCAGGATCAGCGCCGCGCCCGGCTCGCCGGAGACGTCCAGCACCCAGTCCAGCCAGCTCAGCAGCAGCCGCTCGGCCTCGTCGAGCCGTCCCTGGCGGCGCGCGCCGAGGGCCAGCCCGATCTCGGCGAACTCCTCGGCCGGACGGTTCGACTGCGACACCGCCAGCCGCCTGGCCCGCTCGTGGTGGTCGTCGGCCGCCGCGTGGTCGCCCCGCAGCATGGCGATCCGGCCCAGGCGGGACAGCGCGTCGGAGACCGAGCTCCACAGGCCCAGCTCCTCGGCCATGCGCAGGCCCTCCGCGCGCAGCTCCGCGGCGCGGTCGTAGTCGCCGATGATCTCGGCGTGGCTGCCCAGGCACTCCGCCGCCCGCAGCTCGCCCCAGCGGTCGCCGGTCCGCCGGAACAGCGCCAGGCCGCGCTCGCCGTCGCGCCGCATGCCCGCCAGGTCGCCGCGCATCCCCGCCCATCTGGCCCGGACGGTCAGGGTGGCGGCCATGCCCCACTCGTCGTCCAGTTCGGCGAACTCCGACAACGCCGTCTCGATCATTCCGGCGCTGATCGACAGATCGTCGTACCCGAACAGGGCGAAGCCGACGAACCACCGCGCCCTGGCCCGCTCCCTGGCGTCCTCGACCGCGGTGAACAGTTCCGTCACGTCAGGGCCCGGCGGCCGGCCCACCAGCAGCCGCATACCCGCCAGCCACGCCCTGGCCCGCGGGGCGCCCGGATCGTCGTCCGCCGCGATCGACAGCGCCGCCTCCAGCGCCCGCTTGCCCTCGCCCAGCCGGCCGCGCAGCACCCAGTACCAGGCCAGGGCGTTCACCAGCCGCAGCGCCTCGGCCGCCGCGCCGAGCCGCACCGCCGTCTCCAGCGCCGCGCGCAGGTTGCCGCCCTCGGCGTCGAGCCGGGCGAGCGCGCGCCGCTGCCCGTGCCCCCGCAGGTGCGGCTCCGCCCGCTCGGCCAGGTCCGTGTAGTGGCGCACGTGCCGGAGCCGCACTTCCGCCGGCTCGCCGGCCGCCTCCAGCCGCTCCACACAGTACGCCGCCACCGACTCCAGCAGCCGGAACCGCGGCTCCCCGTCACCCCACGCCCGCACCACCAGCGAGCGGTCCACCAGCCTGGCCACCGCGTCCAGGACGTCCACGCCCGGCTCGGCGCAGACCTCCTCGGCCGCCTCCAGCGTGCACCCGTCGGCGTGCACGGCCAGCCGCCGCAGCACGACGCGCTCGTCCTCGCCCAGCAGCTCCCAGCTCCAGTCGATCACCGCGCGCAACGTCTGCTGCCGGGCGGGCGCGCCGCGGCGGCCGGAGGCGAGCACCCGGAACCGGTCGTCCAGCCGGTCGGCGAGCTGGCGCGGGGTGAGCGTGCGCATCCGCGTCGCGGCCAGCTCCAGGGCCAGCGGGATGCCGTCCAGGCGGGCGCAGATCTCGGCGACGTCGGCGTCCGGCTCGATGCCCGCGCGCGCGGCGAACAGCTCCGCCGCCGCCTGCGGTCCCAGCGGCGGCACGCTCCACAGCGCCTCGCCCTCGACGCGCAGCGACTCCTGGCTGGTGGCCAGGACGCGCAGCCCGGGCGCGGCCCGCAGCAGCCGTCCGGCCAGCGCGGCGACCTGCTCGACGACGTGTTCGCAGTTGTCCAGGACGAGCAGCGTCCGGGTGCCCTCCAGGACGTCGGCCAGCCGGGCGGTCAGGTCCTGGGCCGCGCCGCCCACGTCGTCGCGCAGGCCGAGCACCGCCGCGACCGCCTCGGCCACCTCGATCGCCGGCGCCCCGGCGCGCAGCCCCGCCAGCTCCACCAGCCACACCCCGCCGCCGAAGCCGGGCGGGCCGGGGGAGTCGGCCGCGGCGAGCGCGAGGCGGGTCTTGCCGACCCCGCCAGGGCCCGTCAGCGTGACCAGCCGGTTCGCGCGCAGCAGGGCGCGCACCTCCGCCACCGCCTCCTCCCGGCCCACGAGGCCGGTGAGCGGCGCGGGCAGGTTCGTCCGCCGCCGCTCCGGCCCGTCGAGCGCCGGGTCCTGCTCAAGGATCGCCTGGTGCAGCGCGACCAGCTCGGGACCGGGGTCGAGCCCGAGCTCGTCGGCCAGCCGCGTCCGCAGGCCGGCGTAGCTGGCCAGCGCCTCGCCCTGCCGTCCGGCCCGGTACAGGGCCCGTACGTGCGCGGCCCGCAGCCGCTCGCGGAACGGGTGCTCGGCCACCAGGTCGGTCAGCTCGGCCGCCAGCAGCCCGTGCTCGCCCAGCCCGAGCCGCGCCTCGGCCAGCTCCTCCAGCGCCACCAGCCGCTGCTCGTCGAGCCTGGCCACGGCCGCCCTGGCGAACTCCTCGTCGGCGAACTCCGCGAAGGCGGCCCCTCGCCAGAGGTCGAGGGCCTGCCGCAGCAGCCCGGCGCGGGTCCGCGGGTCGGCGCTGCGCTGCGCCTGCCCGACGAGGGCGGCGAACCGTCCGGCGTCCACGTCCTCGGGCTCGACCCGCAGCACGTACCCGGGCGCCCGGTACGCCACCAGCTCGCGGTCGCCCAGCACCCGGCGCAGCTGCGACACCTTCACCCGGAGCGCGGCCAGGGCGTTCGCCGGCGGCCTGCCGCCCCACAGGTCCTCGATCAGCCGGTCGGCGGAGACCGGCCGCCCGGCGTGGATCAGCAGGTCGGCCAGCAGCGCCCGGACCTTGACCTCCAGCACCTGGACGGGCTCGCCGCCGGGCCCCCACACGGCGAGCGCCCCCAGCACCCCGAACCGCACTCCACCCCCCATAAGCAACTCCGAATCAGACCATAACCCCCTGCGGGCAGGGTGAAGACATCCGTCAGAACCTAAGGAATCCCGAAATGTCAGAAGAAATTTCCATCATCGGTCTCGGCCTCATGGGCGCGGCGCTCGCCGGCAGCCTGCTGGACGCCGGTCACCGCGTCACCGTGTGGAACCGTTCGGCGGACAAGGCCGAACCCCTGGTCGCCAGGGGCGCCACCCGCGCCGGGACGGTGGCGGAGGCGGTCGCGGCCGGCCCGCTGGTGATCGTCTGCGTGCTCGACTACCCGGCCGTGTACGAGCTGCTGGCCGACGTCCCGCTGACGGGCCGCGTCGTGGCGAACCTGACCACGGGCCGGCCCGTCGAGGCCCGCGAGGCGGCCGAATGGGTGGCCGCACGCGGCGGCGACTACGTGGACGGCGGCATCATGGCCGTGCCCCAGATGATCGGCCGGCCCGGCGCGCTCGTGCTCTACAGCGGTTCGCAGGCGGCCTTCGAGCGCTTCGAGGACGCGTTCCGCGCGATGGCCGAGCCGCGTTTCGTCGGCTCCGACCCCGGGATGGCCCCGCTCCTCGACCTGGCCATGCTCACCGGCATGTACGGCCAGATCGCCGGCTTCCTGGAGGCGGCCGCGCTCGTCGACTCGGCCGGCTACTCGTTGACCGACTTCACCAGCACCCTCCTGGTCCCGTGGCTCAACGCGATGGCCGCCCTGCAACCGGAGTGGGTCAAGTCCGTCGAGTCGCGCGACTACACGACCTCGGTGTCGAACCTGGAGATCAACAGGTCCGGCCTGGAGAACCTGGTGCGCGCCTTCCGGGAGCAGCAGGTCAAGCCCGATCTCCTGCTGCCGCTGAAGGCGATCATCGACCAGCGCACCGCCCGCGGCCACGGCGCCGAGGGCCTGCCCGGCCTGGTCGAAGAGCTGCGCTGACCCCCGGGCCGCCCACGGTGGGCCCGGCCAGGTCAGGCGGGGGCGGGGTCCGCCGGTCAGGCGCGGCGGGGTCCGCCGGTCAGGCGGGGCGGGGGTGGAAGGCGGCCAGCGGGATGGAGACCCACGACGGGCGGTTGCGGGCCTCGTAGACCACCTCGTACACCGCCTTGGACAGCTCGAACGCCCGCAGCAGCGCCGCGTCCCCGACCGTGATCATGCCGCCGCCCTCGCGGTAGCCGTCCAGGAAGGCGGTGCGGTTGCGGTCGGCCCAGGCCTCGGCCCGGGGCTGGAGTTCGGCGGCCTGCGGGTGGTCGGCCAGCAGGTGCCTGGCCGCGTAGTCGAACGAGCGCAGCATCCCGGCCACGTCCCGCAGCGGCGACGACAGCGCCCGGCGCTCGGCCAGCGGCTGCCCCGGCTCGCCCTCGAAGTCGAGCACCACCCAGTCGGTGGGCGTGCGCATCACCTGGCCCAGGTGGTAATCCCCGTGAACACGCTGCACGGGCACTTCCCTGGTGAGCAGTTCCACCTGGTGGTAGGCGTCCTCCAGGGCCGCCATGTGCCGCCGCAGCTCGGGCACCTCGGCCATGGCCCGTCCGAGCTGTCGCCGGAACCCCTCGGCCATGCGTTTGACCTCGGGAATCTCGACCAGGTCCGTGGGGAACGCCGCGGCCAGCTCGTGGTGGACACGGGCGGTGGCGACGCCCAGCCGTACGGACTCGGCCGCGAAGTCGCCGCCCGCCTCGGCGGCGGTGACCCCCGGCAGCGAGGCGTACAGGTCGCGGACGCTGGTCAGCGCGAGGTCCCAGCCGTCGTTGGCGTTGGACAGGTACTCCTGCATGAAGGCGAGCGTGGTGTCCGTGCCGTCCACGTCGGCCTCGATCCACCCGTACGGCTGGGCGATGTTCGGCGCGCTCCGGACGGCCAGGGCGCTGATGATCTCCAGCTCCGGATTGACGCCCGGGACGAGCCGGCGGAACAGCTTGCAGATGTAGGAGTCGCCGTACACGAGCGAGGTGTTCGACTGCTCGGCCCCCAGCACCAGGCTGCGCTGGGAGGTGTCGATGACGACGCCGGGCGCGTGCCGCATGCGCAGCCCGCTGCGGGTCTCGTCGCCCGCCATGCCCTCCAGCAGCCAGCTCATGGCGTCGGCGTCATGGACGGCGTCATAGAAGTAGGCGTCGCCGAGGCTGCCGACGAGGGCGTGGTTGAGCCGGTCGGGCAGGTCGTGCCGCTCGCCCAGGAAGACCTGGTACCGGTCCCGCGCGCCCTCCTGCCAGACGGCCACGATCAGGTGCCGGAGCCCTGGCCTCAGCAGGACGTCCGACTCGATCGACAGATCGTCGATCGGGCGCCCCTTGCCGCCGAACCATCGTTGGCGGCCGATCCATGCGGCAAGGAGCTCCTCTATCACGCCCTACTCCTCCTGGGTGTGTGCCGGTGGGAGTGTGAACCAATAGAACCCATGCCCGGGAAGCGTCAAAAGATACGGTAGTTCGCCAATTGCCGGGAATGGGACCCCTCCCATGGTTTCCACGGGGGAGACGCCGACGAATCTGCGCAGGTCAAGCTCGACCGGTTGCGGGAAGCGCGACAGGTTGTTGACGCACAACATCCGGTCGTCGCCCAGCTCCCGGACGAACGCGAGCACGCTGGGGTTGGAGGAGTTGAGCTCGGCGAACTCGCCGAGCCCGAAGACGGGGTGACGTTTGCGGATCTCGATCATCCGCTTGGTCCAGTGGAGCAGCGAGCCCGCGTTCTTCTGGTGGGCCTCGACGTTGATCGCCTGGTAGCCGTAGATCGGGTCCATGATCACGGGCAGGTAGAGCCGCCCGGGGTCGCAGTCGGAGAACCCGGCGTTGCGGTCGGGGTCCCACTGCATCGGGGTACGGACGCCGTCGCGGTCGCCGAGCCAGATGTTGTCGCCCATGCCGATCTCGTCGCCGTAGTAGAGCACGGGAGAGCCCGGCAGCGACAGGAGCAGCGCGGTGAACAGCTCGATCTGGTTGCGGTCGTTCTCCAGCAGGGGAGCCAGCCGCCGGCGGATGCCGACATTCGCCCGCATACGCGGATCTTTGGCGTACTCCGTGTACATGTAGTCGCGTTCTTCGTCGGTCACCATTTCGAGCGTCAGCTCATCATGGTTCCGCAGGAAAATCCCCCACTGGCAATGTTCCGGAATTTTCGGCGTTTGTGCCAAAATTTCGGAAATTGGGTAGCGGGACTCTCGGCGGACCGCCATGAAAATGCGGGGCATGAGCGGGAAATGGAAGGCCATGTGGCATTCGTCCCCGCCGCCTACCGGATCGCCGAAATATTCCACCACGTCCGAAGGCCACTGATTCGCCTCGGCGAGCAGCACCCGGTCCGGGAAGAGCCGGTCGACCTCGCGCCTGATGCTCTTGAGGTATTCGTGCGTCCTGGGCAGGTTCTCGCAGTTGGTGCCCTCCTCCTCGAAGAGGTAGGGCACCGCGTCCAGGCGGAAGCCGTCGATGCCGAGGTCCAGCCAGAACCGCAGCACCTCCAGCATGGCCTCCTGCACGTCCGGGTTCTCGTAGTTGAGGTCGGGCTGGTGGTGGAAGAAGCGGTGCCAGTAGTACTGGCCGCGCACCGGGTCGTAGGTCCAGTTGGACGTCTCGGTGTCGATGAAGATGATCCGGGCGTCCTGGTACTTCTCATCGGTGTCCGACCAGACGTAGAAGTCGCCGAACGGGCCTTCCGGGTCGTGCCTGGAGGCCTGGAACCAGGGATGGGCGTCGCTGGTGTGGTTCATGACGAGGTCGGCGATCACCCGCATGCCGCGTTTGTGCGCCTCGTCGACCAGCTTCACGAAGTCTCCCAGATCCCCGAACTCGGGCAGGATCTTCATGAAGTCGGCGATGTCGTAGCCGCCGTCACGCAGCGGCGACTCGTACAGGGGCAGCAGCCAGAGGCAGTCGACGCCCAGCCACTGCAGGTAGTCGAGCTTGCTGATCAGGCCTTTGATGTCCCCGGTCCCGTCGCCGTTGGAGTCGGCGAATCCCCTGATCAGAACCTCGTAGAAGACGGCGCGCTTGTACCAGTAAGGATCGCGCGGCTTCTCCTCGTCGAAGGTGTTGGGAATGGGTGTGGAGCTCATGGGCTCCCCCAGAGGGGGCTCATGAGGAGGGCGCTTTCACACACGTTGAAGACTCCCCGCTGAATTCTGTTCTACCGTGGCGCGGCTCGTACGGTGAGAATGTGGGCAGGCTGGATGTGAGGGTCGAGACGCACATAGTTGCTCTGCCTCCAGCGGTAGGACTCGCCCGACAGCTCGTCGTCCACGACGAACTCGGCGTTCCAGTCGAGACCGATGGCGGGCAGGTCGAGATCTACCGTCGCCTCGTGGGTGTGGTGAGGATCCAGATTGACAACCGCCAGAACGACGTCGCCCAGCCCGTGCCTTCGTGTGGCCGTGTCATAGGCGCCCGGAAGCCGTTTGGAGAAGCAGACGATGTCCGGATGGTCGACCCTGTGGAACCGTAGGTTACGCAATTCCTGCAGCGCCGGATGCGCTCTTCGGAACAAATTCAGATGGGTGATGAGCGGGGCGAGGGTCCTTCCTTCGCGTTCGGCTGCCGCCCAGTCGCGTGGCTTGTACTGATATTTCTCACTATCAAGGTATTCCTCACTACCTGGGCGCACCGGAACGTTCTCGGCGAGCTCGTACCCGGAGTACACCCCCCAGGTAGGCGACGTGAGAGCCGCCAGCACGGCCCTGATCCGGAACGCCGGCACGCCGCCGTGCTGCAGGTACTCGTGCAGGATGTCCGGGGTGTTGACGAACAGGTTCGGCCGCAGGAACGCGGACGTCTCGTGCGCGAGCTCGGAGAGGTAGGTCTCGACGTCGAACTTGGAGTTCTTCCACGTGTAATACGTGTACGACTGGTGGAACCCGGCCTTGGCGAGCGTCTGGAGCATCGCGGGCCGGGTGAACGCCTCGGCCAGGAACACCACGTCCGGGTCGGTCGCGTGGATGTCGGCCAGCAGGCGCTCCCAGAACGCCACCGGCTTGGTGTGCGGGTTGTCCACCCGGAAGATCCGCACGCCGTGGTCCATCCAGTGCCGCAGCACCCGCCGGACCTCGGCGAAGATGCCCTCGGGGTCCCTGTCGAAGTTGATCGGGTAGATGTCCTGGTACTTCTTCGGCGGGTTCTCGGCGTAGGCGATCGTGCCGTCCGCTCGGATGGTGAACCACTCCGGGTGCTCCTTGACCCACGGGTGGTCGGGGGAGCACTGCAGGGCGAAGTCGAGCGCGACCTCCATGCCCAGAGCGCGGGTGCGGCTGACGAACTCGTCGAAGTCCTCAAGGGTGCCCAGGTCGGGATGGACGGCGTCGTGGCCGCCGTCCTCCGAGCCGATGGCCCACGGCGAGCCGGGCTCGTCGGGCTCGGGGCTCAGCGTGTTGTTGCGGCCCTTGCGGAAGGTCTGGCCGATGGGATGGATCGGCGGCAGGTAGACGACGTCGAAGCCCATCTTGGCGACGGCAGGCAGCCGCTTGGCCGCGGTCTCGAAGGTGCCCGACCTGGAGACGCCGGACTCGGTGACGACCGCGCCCTCGGACCTGGGGAAGAACTCGTACCAGGAGCCGTAGAGCGCCCTGCGCCGGTCGACCCTGACCTTGTACGGCTTGGCCCTGGTCACCAGCTCGCGGAACGGATGCGCCGCCAGCAGCGCGGCCGTCTCGGGGAGCTGGGCGATGGACAGCCGGGCGCGCGGGTCGAGATCCTCGTCCCGCAGCGTGGCCGCCACCGACAGCAGCGCCGCCCGGTGCCCGCACGCGCTGTCGCCGTTGCCGTTGCCCTTGCTGTTGCCCATGCCGTTCCTGGAGTGCCCGTTGCCGGGGCCGCCCTGGCCGCCGGGCGCGGGACACTCGGCCGTGCGAACGGCCTTGGCGGCCCGCTCGAACAGCCGGGCCCCCTCCTCGCACATGAGGTCGGTGTCGAGCCCACGCGGGATCTTGATCTCGGCGTCGTGCAGCCAGGTCGCGATAGGATCGCTCCACGCCTCCACGCGGAACATCCAGTCGCCCTCGGCCGGCAGGCACACGTCGACGCCCCAGCGGTCGGTGCCGGGGGCCAGCTCGCGCATGGGTTTCAGGCGGCCACGCTGTCCGTCGGGCGAGGTGAGCACCACGCCCGCGGCCACGGCGTCGTGGCCCTCTCGGAAGACGGTCGCCGAGACCTGGAAGGTCTCGCCGGCGACCGCCTTGGCGGGCCACTGCCCGCAGTCGACGACGGGGGAGATGTCCGTGATGGGAATTCGTCCGATCATCGCATTCGCAGGGTTTGCGACGGCGCGCTCGGCGCCGCCGGAGGCTTTCCGTATGTGCAAGATTTCGCAACCGCGTGGGACCGCTGGATACGGCCTACCCCGGCAGTAACGATCCTTGCACGTAAATACTGGACAGCAGCGGATAGACCTCCCGAGTGTGTTCCCGGGAGAGCCAACAAAGAGGAAAGTTGCCCCAATCGTCCGGCTTCATGCTTGTTCCGGGCTGGGGTTTGAAGGGGCTTCTTGGGGGTGAAGGACTGAGAGGTCCCTCCTAGCCCGTAGGGTGCAGAAACGTGAGAGCTATCCGCCGGTTTACCGTCCGCACCGTCCTGCCCACGGAGCTGGTCGCCCTGGGCGAGCTCGTGCACAATCTCCGCTGGTCCTGGCACCCGGAGACGCTCGACCTCTTCGCCGAGGTCGACGCGGCCCTGTGGGAACAGGTCGGGCACGATCCCGTGGCCCTGCTCGGCGCCGTCACACCGGCCCGGCTCAACGAGCTGGCCGCCGACCGCCGTTTCCTCCGCCGCCTGGCCGACGCAGCTGACGACCTGCGCGAATACATGACATCGCCGCGCTGGTACCAGACGCTGCCCGACGTCGCACGCGCCATCGCCTACTTCTCCCCCGAGTACGGCATCGCCGCCGCGATGCCCCAGTACTCGGGCGGTCTCGGCATCCTCGCCGGCGACCACCTCAAGGCGGCCAGCGACCTGGGCGTGCCGATCCTCGCGGTCGGCCTGCTCTATCGCCACGGCTACTTCACCCAGTCGCTGTCGCCCGAGGGCTGGCAGCTTGAGCACTATCCGGCGCTCGACGCCGGCGGGCTGCCGCTGACCCTGCTGAAGGACGGCGACGAACCCGTCAAGATCCGTCTCGGCCTGCCCGAGGGCCGCGTCCTGCACGCCCAGGTCTGGGTGGCGCAGGTGGGCCGGGTGCCGCTGCTGCTGCTCGACTCCGACGTGGCCGACAACGACACCGCCGCCCGCGACGTCACCGACCGCCTCTACGGCGGCGGCACCGACCACCGGCTCATGCAGGAGCTGCTGCTGGGCGTGGGCGGCGTACGCGCCATCAGGGCCTACTGCCGCATCACCGGCCACGCCGAGCCCGAGGTCTTCCACACCAACGAGGGCCACGCCGGCTTCCTCGGCCTGGAGCGCATCCGCGAGCTGACCGAGTCGCGCATGTCGTTCGACGAGGCCCTGGAGGCCGTCCGCGCCGGCACGGTGTTCACCACGCACACGCCGGTGCCCGCCGGCATCGACCGTTTCCCCTGCGACCTGATCGAACGCCACTTCGGCGGCGACTCCGCCTGGCCGACCGTGCCCGTCGAGCGCATCCTGGCCCTGGGCGCCGAGGCCGAGCCCGGCCGCTTCAACATGGCCGTCATGGGCATGCGCCTGGCCCAGCGCGTCAACGGCGTCTCCGAGCTGCACGGCGCGGTCAGCCGGGAGATGTTCAAGGACCTGTGGCCCGGCTTCGACCTCGACGAGGTGCCGATCGGCTCGATCACCAACGGCGTGCACGCGCCCACGTGGGTCGGGCGCGAGTTCATGGAGCTGGCGGGCCGCGAGCTGCCCTCGCTGATCGAGCGAGCCCGCGGCTGGGAGGGCATCCAGAAGATCTCCGACCGGGAGATCTGGGAGATCCGCGGCAAGCTGCGCAGGCGGCTGGTCGAGGGCGCGCGCGAGCGGCTGCGCAGGTCGTGGCGCGAGCGCGGCGCCTCGGTCGCCGAGCTGGGCTGGATCGACGAGGCGCTCGACCCCGACGTGCTGACGATCGGCTTCGCCCGGCGGGTGCCGTCGTACAAGCGGCTCACGCTCATGCTGCGCGACCCCAGGCGGCTGGCCCGGCTGCTGCTCGACCCGGACAAGCCGGTGCAGATCGTGATCGCCGGGAAGGCGCATCCGGCCGACGAGGGCGGCAAGAAGCTGATCCAGCAGATCGTCAAGTTCGCCGACCAGCACAACGTGCGCCACCGCATCGTCTTCCTGCCCGACTACGACATGACGCTCGGCCAGCTCATGGTCCAGGGCTGCGACGTGTGGCTGAACAACCCGCTGCGGCCGCTGGAGGCGTCCGGCACCTCGGGCATGAAGTCGGCGCTGAACGGCGGGCTCAACCTGTCGATCCGCGACGGCTGGTGGGACGAGTGGTACGACGGCACCAACGGCTGGGCCATCCCCACCGCCGACGGCGTCAGCGACCCCGACCGGCGCGACGAGCTGGAGGCCGGCGCCCTGTACGACCTGATCGAGCACGAGGTGTCCGACCGCTTCTACGACCGGCCGTTCGACGAGCTGCCGCGCAGGTGGATGGAGATGGTCAAGCACACCCTGGCCTCGCTCGGGCCCAAGGTGCTGGCCGGACGCATGCTCCGCGACTACGTCGTCGACCTCTACACCCCGGCCGCCAAGTCGGCCCGCGCGCTGTCGGCCGACAACTACGCCGCGGCCAAGGCGTTCGCGGCCTGGCGGGTGCGCGTCACGCGGGCCTGGCCGGGCGTGCGGGTCGAGCACGTCGAGGCGTCCGGCGTGGGCGACGCCCCCGAGGTGGGCGCCTCGGTCGAGCTGCGGGCCACGATCGCGCTCGGCGACCTGGAGCCGGGAGACGTGCTGGTCGAGGCCGCGTACGGCAAGGTCGGGCCGCACGACGAGCTGGTCCGGCCGCGGTACGCGCGGCTGGCCCTGGAGTCGCTGGAGGACGACGGCCACGCCCACTTCACGGGCCGGGTGCCGCTCGATCGTACGGGGGCCTTCGGATACACCGTCCGGGTTGTCCCGCATCACCCGTTCGCTGCCACTCCGGCGGAACTGGGGCTGATCGCCGTCCCGGAGGAGCCGGTGGGAATGACGAACGGTACCTTGCGCTGATATATCCGGACGAGGTCGGCCCGGTGGTCGGGCGGTGCATAATCAGGACCGTGGACGACAGCGGGAACGGCCTGCGGGCCGACAATCTGGTGGCCACGGTCCGCGGTGTCCTGCCGTCCCTGACGCCTGCCGCGCAGACCGTCGCCCGGCTCATCCTGGAGAATCCGGCGACGGTCGCGCGCAGCACCATCACGGAGCTGTCGGCCGCCTCCGGCACCAGCGAGGCCACCATCGTGCGCACCGCGCGGCTGCTCGGCTTCGCCGGATATCCCCAGCTCAGGCTGGCTCTGGCGGCGGCGGCCGCGCAGCCCGACCGGCTCGTGCCCGGCGACCTGGCGCCCGACGACCCGCTGTCGGAGGTCATCCAGAAGGTGGCCAGGGCCGAGTCGGAGGCCATCAACGACACCGTCGCCCAGCTCACCAGCGAGCGCCTGGGCCTGGTCGTCGACGCGATCGTGGGGGCCAGGCGCATCGACGCCTACGGCGTGGGCGCCTCGGGATTAGTCGCCGAGGACGTCGCCCAGAAGCTGCTGCGCATCGGCCTGTCCAGCCATGCCTTCCAGGACGCCCACCTGGCCCTGACCAGCGCCGTCCTGCTGAAGGCGGGCGACGTGGCGATCGGCATCAGCACGTCGGGGGAGACCCCCGACGTGATCGAGCCGCTGCGCCGGGCGGGCGAGGCGGGGGCCACCACGGTGGCCGTCACCAACAACCCGCGCTCGACGATCGCGGAGCTGGCCGAGCACGTGCTGATCTCGGCCGGGCGCGAGACGGAGTTCCGTCCCGGCGCCCTGGCCAGCAGGATCAGCCAGCTCCTCGTCGTCGACTGCGTGTTCGTCGGCGTCGCCCAGCGCACGTTCGACTCCTCTCAGGAGGCGCTCGCGAGCACCAGGCGCGCCGTCAAGGAGTTCACCCGGAGAACGACACCTGCACGTCGTCAGCCTTGACGTACATCACGCGGTGCCCGAACTGGATCTCCAGGTACTTCGTCTTGCCCTTGACCACCGTGTGGTCGGCCAGGTCGAACGTGACCGCCCGGTAGTACTCGGTGGCGGCCGGCCCGGCCAGCGTGTACTTCTCGCCCGCCGAGAACGTGTACTGCAGCGGCGTCACCGCCTGGTACGGAATGCCGGCCGGGTACGCCTCCTGCTCGGGGTAGGCCCGCCCGAACACCGGCACGGTCGCCCTGCCCGGCTTCGGCGTGACGACGAGCCCCATCGACGGGATCGCGGTCGGGGCGCTCGCCGGGTTGTGGAACCACGCCTTCTGGCCGAGGTACCAGATCGCCGTCCACTCGCCCTGGCGGTCGGCGACGGCGAAGCGCTGGCCGGTGCTGGCCCTGGCGCTGTGGTCGTACACGCTGTAGAGCGAGCCGCCGGTCGGGTGCTTGCCGATGTCCTTGATCAGCGGGGCGTCGTCGCGCGGCTCGGTGCGCAGCCACACGGTGCCGGCGCTGAGCGGCGGGCAGGCCGCCTCGGGGTTCTTGCGGTCGCAGCCGTAGAAGTAGGGCTTGTTGGTGGCGAAGTCCGGCTTGATCATGACCGAGCCGGCCTGCGGCCCGCCGAACTGGTGCAGCGGCGCGCCCATGAGCTGGAAGTAGTGCGCCCAGTCCCAGAACGGCCCCGGGTCCTCGTGCATGCCGCGGACCGTGCTCGGGATCGTGCCGGGGACGTTGTCGTGGCCCAGGATGTGGGCGCGGTCGAGCGGCACGCCGTGCTTGAGCGCCAGGTAGCGGACGAGCCGGGCCGACGAGCGGTACATCGCCTCGGTGTACCAGGTGCTGCCCTCGGCCAGGAAGCCTTCGTGCTCGATGCCGATGGACTTGGCGTTGATGTACCAGTTGCCGGCCTGCCAGCCGACGTCCTTGGTCTTGATGTGCTGGGCGATGTGCCCGTCACTGGAACGGACCGAGTAGTGCCAGCTCGCGCCGTAGTTCGGGTCCTGGTTGAGCTTGATCGACGGGAGGAAGTAGCCCTCCATGTCGTGGATGATGATGTAGTCGACCTTCTGGCTGACCGGCCGGTTGGCCAGGTCGTAGTGGCCGTAGTCGTCCGGCGGGAGCTCCTGGTAGGCCGAGGGGATCCACTCGCAGGAGATCGAGGCCGGGCACTCGACGCCGTCGCGCCGCGCGGGCCGCAGGCCGAGCTTCTCCAGCCACTTCTCGATCTTCTCCAGGTCCGGGACCTTGGGCAGGGTGACCTTCTGCCCGTCGTCCGTGGTGCGCTCGGCGCCCTCCTGGATGGTGGCGTAGACCTCGTCGGCGAAGAACTTGGCCGCGTCGGCCTCGTCGGCGCCGGAGTACTTGGCGACGGCGCCGTACCATTCGCCGGGGTTGGCGCTCAGGGGCGCGCCGAGGCTCTTCTGGTAGTCGGCGAGCAGCGCCGCGCCGCCGCGGATGTTGGCCGCGTCGTCGGTGCGCAGCCGCTCGTGGCTCTCGCCGGTGAGCTGCGCGGCGCGTTCCATCGTGCGCAGCGAGGCGGGGATCTCCGCCGGGGCGGGCGTCGCCGTGGGCGCGAGCGGCCTGCTCTCGTCGCCGCGGGCGTCCTCCTCGCCCTCTCCGTGGTGGTTCGAGCCGGTGTACGCGGCCGCGTCGGTCAGGTGCATCGGGCCGAACCCGGCGTCGCTCGACGGCTGGCCCGCGTGGGCGTCCCAGCGCGACTCCAGGTACGAGACGCCGAGCAGCACGCTCTGGGGGACCTTGAACTCGTCGGCCGCCGCGGCGAACGCCTGCTGCCGGTCGGCGGGCTCTTCGGCGTTGGCCGAGGGCACTTGGGTTAAGGGCAAGAAGGCGACGACGGCGATCGCCAGCGCTCTGCGCATGAACCGCTCCTTGACTGGGGGGCGTGGTGCGCGTTCAGCGTCTCAACATTTTCCTTCTCTGGCGAGAACTTTGCGAAGATATTTTTCATCCCTTAACGGACCGCCGGGCCGGCTCCGGCGGCCTGTTCCCGAGGACTAGCAGGTGACGGGCTGGGTAGGCGGGCCTGCGAGGAGAGGGGGAGTTGTCATGCCTCGACCCGGAAGTCACTCCTACGACAACGAGCGCCGCCGGCTGCGCAAGCAACTGGACCGGCAGGGGATGAGCGAGCAGGAGCTCAAGAAGCGCGTGGCCAGGAAACTCCAGTCGGACCCGGACAAGAGCCCGCGCAAGGTGGGCGGCGACCGCGCCGAAGGACCCAAGTCCGAACGGCCCCGCCGGGGGGAGCGCTGAGGCCCTGATGATCGGCATCATCGACCGCGTCGGCGTCCAGGACCTGCTCGCGACGCGCGACGCCCAGCTCGCCGAGGTGCTGCCCGAGCGCGAGTACGCCTGGGCGCACCTGCCCGGCGCCGTGCACCTGCCGCTCGGCTCGCTCGACCGGCTGGCCGACGACCTGCTGGACCGGTCGCGCCCGGTCGTCGTCTACTGCCACGACTGGCTCTGCGACCTGAGCCCGCGCGCCGCCCACCGGCTGGCCCGGCTGGGCTTCGCCGACGTGCACGACTACGGCCTGGGCAAGATGGACTGGCTGTCGGCCGACCTGCCGTACGAGGGGGAGGCCGTCCTGGTGGGCTCGGGCGCCCGGCGCGACCCGGTCACGGCCGACCTGGAGGACCCGCTGGAGGAGCTCAGCGAACGCATCGTCGCCGACCCGGCCGGGCTCGCTGTCGTGGTGGACCGGGACGAGGTGGTGCAGGGCGTCATCGGGTCGCGCGAGCTCAAGGGCGCCGACCTGACCGGCACCGCCGAGGCCGCCATGAACACCGGCGTCACCACCGTACGGCCCAGCGAGCAGCTCGACGCCCTGGCCACCCGCATGGAGGGCGCGAACGTCGACCACGTCGTCGTCACCCGTGCCGACGGCACCCTGGTCGGCCTCTACGGGCTCGGCGACCTGCGCGAACCCGGCTGGGAATCCGATCTCGGATAGCGGACGGGATTTGGAGCCGTCACCCGGCGTCTGCTAGCGTCAACAGCATGTCAGTGATCAGCCGATTTTGGCGCTATGTGGCGGCTCCGGGTGGAGCCGAAGGTCACATGCGCTGACTTACTGATCACCCGGAGCCCAAAGGCAGAGACGTCCCGTCTCTGCCTTTCGTCGTTCAGGCGGACGGCTCCGGGGGCCACGGATGTGGGCCGTACCGCCTTCGAACTTCCATCGAAAGCGGAGGACCAGCCCATGACCACGACCAGCGACCTGCGCATCACCTCGTTCGAACCCCTGCCCACGCCCCGCGAGCTCATCGGTGAACAGCCGCTCGGCCCGGAGCGCGAGGCGCTGGTGGCGGCGAGCAGGAACGCCGTGCGCGACGTGCTCGCCGGCGACGACGACCGCCTGCTGCTCATCGTCGGCCCGTGCTCGGTGCACGACCCGGAGGCCGCGCTCGACTACGCCCGCCGCCTGGCCGCCGCCACCCGCGACCTCGGCGACGCCCTGTGCGTGGTCATGCGGGTGTACTTCGAGAAGCCGCGTACCACCATCGGCTGGAAGGGCCTGATCAACGACCCGGACATCGACGGCGGCCACGACGTCCAGCGCGGGCTGCGCCTGGCCAGGACGGTGCTGCTCGACGTGCTCGACACCGGGCTCCCGGTGGGCTGCGAGTTCCTTGAGCCCACCAGCCCGCAGTACATCGCCGACGCCGTCACCTGGGGCGCGATCGGCGCCCGCACGCCCGAGAGCCAGGTGCACCGCCAGCTCACCTCCGGCCTGTCCATGCCGGTCGGCTTCAAGAACGCCACCGACGGCGACGTGCAGGTGGCCATCGACGGCGTGAACGCCGCCGCGCACCCGCAGGTGTTCTTCGGCATCGACGACGAGGGCCGGGCCGCGGTCGTCTCGACCACCGGCAACCCCGACTGCCACGTCATCCTGCGCGGCGGGCGCACCGGCCCCAACTACGACCCCCAGTCCATCGGCGACGCGCTCGCGCTGCTGGCGAAGGCCGGGCTGCCGGAGCGGCTGATCATCGACGCCAGCCACGGCAACAGCGGCAAGGACCACGTACGGCAGGCGGCCGTGGTGCGCGAGGTGGCCGGACGCCTGGCGGCGGGCGAGAAGGGCATCGCGGGGCTGATGGTGGAGAGCTTCCTGGTGCCTGGACGGCAGGAGCCCGGCCCGGCCGAGGGCCTGACGTACGGGCAGAGCATCACCGACGCCTGCGTGGGCTGGGAGGAGACCGAGCGCCTGCTGGCCGAGCTGGCCGACGCCGTGCGCGCCGGCCGCGCCGCCGGCTGACGGCCTCCCGGCGGCCCCGAGGTGACGGGCGGGCCGCCGGAGGCCCGGCAGGGCCGGTCAGGTGCGGCGGTCCAGCCGGAACGTCGGATGCCCCGGCGTGCCCGGCTGGGCGTCCAGCGACTTGTCGTCGAGGATGGGCGCGGCGTCCTCGGCCACGAAGACACGCACGTCCCCCTGCTCGATGACCTGGTCCCCGGCGTACGGCGTGCTCGCCAGCGACACCTCCAAGGCGCCCGCCTCGTCCGGCTTGGCGGCGATCCGCAGGCCGGCGTGCGCGGGCACGTCCTCGCCGACCATCAGGTCACGGATCGCGACCACGGCGTTGTCAGTCAAAGTCAGCACGATGCGCTCCTTCTCGCTGGAGACCCCCCGCCTCCCCCGCGACCAGGGCGGCAAACGCGCCGGGCCGGGATGAGCGCCCGCCATGGGGGTAGCGGAGCGTCATGGCTGAGAAGGACGCTGACAAGGACGCCGACAAGGACAGGGGCGTGCTGGACGCCCTGCTCGAACAGTGCGGCCAGACGTTCGCCGCGGAGGCGGGAATCCGGCTCGCCGACCGGCCGCGGCCGCTGTACCAGCTCCTCGTGCTGGCCACGCTGCTCAGCGCGCGCATCTCGTCCGGGGTGGCGGTGGCGGCGGCGCGCGAGCTGTTCGCCGCCGGGTGCCGCACGCCGCGGGACATGGCGCGGGCGAGCTGGCAGGACCGCGTGGACGCCCTCGGCCGCGGCCACTACCGGCGTTACGACGAACGCACCTCGACCATGCTCGGCAGGGGCGCCGAGCTGCTGCTCGACCGCTGGAAGGGCGACCTGCGCAGGTTGCGCGACGAGGCCGGGGGCGACCCCGGGCGCATCGGCGAGCTGCTGCGGGAGTTCCCCGGCATCGGCCCGACCGGCGCCGACATCTTCCTGCGCGAGGTCCAGGGCGTGTGGCCGCAGGTCGCGCCGCACCTGGACGGCCGGGTCCTGGACGGCGCGGCCCGGCTCGGCCTGCCCCGCCAGGAACGCGGCCTGGCCCGCCTGGCCGGCTCCGGCGACGAGCTGGCCCGCCTGTCGGCGGCGCTGGTTCGCGTGTCGACCAGCAAGAAGGCCGCCGACGAGGTGAAGTCGGCCGCGGCGGGGTGAACGACAAGGCGGGCGACGAGGTGGGCCGCGGAGGTGAGCGGGAGCGCTCTGTTAGGTTCGGCTCATGGGTGAGTTTGTGAGCGTCGAGGTGGCCGACCAGATCGCCACGATCCGTCTTGACCGTCCGAAGATGAACGCGCTCAACGTTCAGACGCAGCGGGAGCTCGTCGAGGCGGCGCTTCAGGTCGATGCCGACGACCAGGTGCAGGCGGTGATCCTCTACGGCGGCGAGCGCGTCTTCGCCGCCGGCGTGGACGTCAAGGAGATGGCCGACATGTCCTATGCCGACATGTCCACCCACTCCCGCACGCTCCAGGCGTGCTTCACCACGGTGGCCCGCATCGGCAAGCCGGTCATCGCCGCCGTCACCGGCTACGCCCTGGGCGGCGGCTGCGAGCTGGCCCTGTGCGCCGACTTCCGGGTGGCCGGCGAGTCGGCCCGGCTCGGCCAGCCGGAGATCCTGCTCGGGCTCATCCCGGGCGCGGGCGGCACGCAGCGCCTGCCCCGGCTCGTCGGCCCGTCCCGCGCCAAGGATCTGATCTTCACCGGCCGGCACGTCCCCGCCGCCGAGGCCCTGGCCATCGGGCTGGTCGACCGGGTGGTGCCGGACGAGCAGGTCTACACGGCGGCCCTGGAGTGGGCGGCCACGTTCGTCGGCGGCCCGGCCGTGGCGCTGCGCGCCGCCAAGCAGGCCGTCGACCAGGGCGCCGAGGTCGACCTCGACTCCGGCCTGGAGATCGAGCGCCTGCACTTCTCCGGCCTGTTCGCCACCGACGACGCCAGGATCGGCATGCGGGCCTTCGCGGAGAAGGCCAAGGCCAAGTTCACCGGACGGTGACCGCCCGGCCGCCATACGAATGCGACCCTTTGGAATAGGCCGTCCAAGGGGAAGCGGGTTTGCCAGTATGGTGGCGTTTCATGATGCGCGTCCCGGTCCCCGCCCGGCTGCGTAAAGCCGTGCGTTCGTGGTTCGACTCCCGTTACATCTCCGTCGCCGACCACCGGCAGGACATCCGGGACGCGCTCTGGGAGGTCCAGACCCTGCGCAGGGAGATGGCCACGTTGCAGGGCGAGGTCGAGCGGCTGCGGAACGCCCGCCCGCCGGCCGGACCGGTGATCGACAAGGCCAGGGTCGACGACACGTACCGGCTGGCGCAGGAGACCGCGCAGGCCCTCGACGGCGTGCTCCAGAACGAGGTGCTCGTCTGGCAGGCCATCGACGACCTGCGGGCCCGCGTCCCGGAGGGGGGCCGGCCGTGCGCGTGACCTGGTCCGGCACCGAGCTGACCTTCCGTCTCGACCCCGAGGACGAGATCACCGGCAGGGCGGCCGACGACCATCCCGTCAAGCTGGCCACCAACTCCTGCTCGATCGGCGGCGTGCCCGCCGACGCCCACCCCGACCTGTTCGCCGTGGCCGCCTGGACGATCGTGGCGCCCTGGACCAGGCGGCGGATCACGTTCGACCGGGCCGTCTCCGCCGAGGTGGCCGCGGCCCTGCACGACGGGTGGGGCATCGAGGCCGGGCCGGTCGGGGCCGAGCCGCGCCGGGCCGGGGACCGGCTCGCCCTCTCCTACAGCGGCGGCGCGGACTCCGTGGCCGCGGCGGCCATCCATCCGTCGGCGCCGTTCGTGCACTTCCGGCGGGTGCCGCATCCGCGGGTGCCCAACCGGTGGCCGCACTACCGCTCCGACGTGCTGGCCAAGCTGGCCGAGCGGACCGGCCGCGAGCTCACCACCGTCACCTCCGACCTGGAGTTCACGCTCGCCGAGCCGCGTCCCGGTTATCCGGAGCACCACGCCGTCGCGGTGGGGGCGCTCCTGCTGGCCGACCGGATGAACCTCGGTGGCCTGGGCTTCGGCTATGAACTCGGTTCACGCTGGCTCGGCGGTGACCGTTACTTGTTGCGGTTCACGCCTGACAACCCCATGTGGGCGCCGCACGGCGCGTGGGGCCGGTTGTTCGCCGCCGCGGGCGTGCACATCGTGCTCCCGGTCGGCGGGGTGAGTGAGGCCGTCACCATGCGGCTGGCCCTGAACTCCGAGCTCAAGGACCAGGTGCGCTGGTGCCTGCGCGGCACCGACGGCCCCTGCCGCACCTGCGGCAAGTGCCTGTACAAGGAGCTCATCCAGGCCGCCGTCGAGCGCCGTCCCCTGGACACGCCCCTCACCGCCGACCGTCCCGTGGCCCGCAAGTGGCTGCGGCCGCCCCCCTTCGGGGGCCAGGAGATGATCGAGTACGGCCTCGCCCGGATCCCCGGCGTCGAACGGTCCCTGTTCGCCAAGGCCCTCGACCACTTCGAGGCCACCGAGGAGTCCACGAGCTGGCTCGACCACTGCTACCCGCCGGCGATCGAGGAGATCCCCGAGCCGTGGCGGGCGGAGGCGGCCGCCTTCCTGACCTCCCAGGTCGGCCTCATGACCGAGGCCGAGGTACGGCGGGTGGAGACGTGGGGCGCGTGACCGTCCGCGGGACGGATCCGGCGAAGTGCGAGGAGTTGACTGCGTGAAGGTTTACCTGTCGGTGGACATGGAGGGCGTGACGGGGCTGACCGACCCCGAGGAGATGCACGCAGGCAAACGCGGCTACGACCGCGGCTGCGAGCTGATGACCGCCGACGCCAATGCCGCCGTCGAGGGCGCGTTCGCCGCGGGGGCCGGCTCGGTGCTGGTCAACGACGCCCACGGGTCCACCAAGAACCTGCGGATCGACCTCCTGGACCCGCGGGCGACCCTGATCCGGGGGCCGGGCAAGGCACAGCGCATGGCCCAGGGGCTCGACGGCACGTTCCAGGCCGCGTGTTTCGTGGGCTACCACGCCAGGGCCGGCGTCCAGCACGGCGTGCTCAACCACACGTGGATGGGCAAGGAGATCCAGAACGTCTACCTCAACGGCGAGCTGTGCGGCGAGACCCGGCTGGTCGCGGCGTGCGCGGGCTTCCACGGCGTGCCGGTCGTGCTGGTGACCGGGGACGAGGCCGTCGGCGAGGAGGCGCGCGAGCTGCTCGGCGACGTCGAGACGGTCGCGGTGAAGAAGGGCATCGACAAGTTCTCGGCCGAGTTGCTGCCGCCGAGCGTCGCCCAGGCGAAGATCCGTGAGGCCGCCGCTCGCGCGCTGTCCCGGTTGAGCGACTTCACGCCTTATCGGGTGGAGGCGCCGTACACGCTGGGGGTGGAGTGGAACTCGACCGCCATCGCGGCGGCGGTGGCGCTGGTGCCCGGCGTGAAGACGGCCGGCTCACGGCACACCGAGTTCACCACCGACGACTTCCGCCAGATCATGGCGCTGCTCGGGATCTTCGCCACCATCGGCGGCCAGGTGGCCTGCGGCAGCGGGCCGTACGGCTGAGATGTCGGTAACTGCTGACTCAGGGAGCGGGTGACGGTGGAAGGCGCGGCGCTGACCCGGCGGGGGCTGCTCGTCGGGATCGGAGCGGTGGGTGGCGCGGGCGCCATGTACGCCGCCATGGGCGCGCTCGGGCTCGCCCCCTCGGAGCAGGACAAGGAGTTCGCCGCGCCGCGCCCCGGCGACTTCTCCCTGCGCGGCAAGGGCGCGGCCAAGGTGGTGATCCTCGGCGCGGGCGTGGCGGGGCTGACCGCCGCGTACGAGCTGGGCAAGGCCGGCTACGACTGCACCCTGCTCGAAGCCAGGGGCAGGGCCGGCGGCCGGAACCTGACGCTGCGCGGCGGCGACCGCCTGACCGAGCTGAACGGCCCGGCCCAGGACGTCAGGCTGGGCGAGGGCGTCTACTTCAACGCCGGGCCCGGCCGCATCGCCCCCTGGATGGTCACTCTCGACTACTGCAGGGAGCTGGGCGTCCCGATCGAGACGTTCGTCAACAACAACGCCGCGGCGTACGTCCACACCAACGGTAGGACCGTGCGGGCCCGCACGGCCCGAGCCGACATGTACGGATATGTCGCGGAATTGCTGGCCAAGGCCACAAATATCGGCGCGCTCGACAAGGCGATCACCGCCGACGACCGGCAGCGCCTGCTGGAGTTCCTCCGCCGGTTCGGCGACCTGGGCCCCAAGCTCGACTACGAGGGCTCGCCCCGGCGCGGCTTCACCAAGTACCCGGCGCTCGACGGCGGCACCCCCATCCCGCCCCCCGGCACCCTCCACGACGTGCTGGCCGCCGCCACCGGCCGCGCCATCACCAACGACTTCGGCTACGACATGGCCACCCCCATGTTCCAGCCGGTCGGCGGCATGGACGCGATCGTCACGAAGCTGACCGAGGCCGTAGGGGCCGACCGGATCAGGACCGGCGCCAAGGTCACCGGGATCACCACCCTGGACGACGGCGTCGAGGTGACGTACGACGGCGGCAGCGTCAAGGCCGACTACTGCATCGCCACCCTCCCCCCGCACCTCCTCGCCAAGATCCCGCACAACCTCGGAGCGCAGGTCACCAGCGCCCTGAGCACCCCCATCCCGGTCGCCGCCGGCAAGATCGGCCTGGAGTACGGCAGGCGCTGGTGGGAGCTGGAGGACCGCATCTACGGCGGCGTCACCGAGACCGACCTGGACATCACCCACATCTGGTACCCCTCCCACGGCTACCACTCCGAACGCGGCCTGATCGTCGGCTACTACAACACCGAGCAGAACGCCGAGCTGTACGGCTCCCTCACCCCCGAGGACAGAAGGCGGAAGGCCCTCACCCAGGGCAGGAAGATCCACGGCGACAAGTACCGCCAGAACCTGCTGTCCAGCGTCTCGATCGCCTGGCACCGCCAGGAGCACATCCAGGGAGGCTGGATGTACTGGCCGTCCTTTGATTCGTCCTTCACTCTTCTGCAACGCCCCGCCGGAAGGGTCTACTTCGCGGGTGACTGGCTCACCCACTTGATCGCCTGGCAGGCAGGCGCCATGGAGTCGGCCCGCAGCGCCGTCACCCTGCTGCACCGGCGGGTGCTGCAGTCCACGTGACGTCGCACGCCACTTCCTCGACCGGCATAGGGTCGGTCAAGGAAGAGCGATCGAGGAGACGAGGATGACGTTGCACTGGGTGCCCGCGACCGGCCGCGCCGACCTGCTGGCCGATCCGGTGGCGTTCGCCGTGCCGGGCGTCGAGGGCGCCGAGGTGACGGAGATCGACCCCGACCTGGCCGACACGGCCGCGTTCTGCGAGCGCTACGGCGTACGGCTCGACGAGTCGGCCAACTGCGTGGTCGTGGCCGCCAAGCGGGGCGGCGAGACGCGTTACGCCGCCTGCATGGTGCTCGCGACGATGCGCGTCGACGTCAACGGCGTGGTGCGCAAACACCTCGACGCCCGCAAGGCCAGCTTCGCGCCGATGGCCGACGCGGTCGAGCTGACCGGCATGGAGTACGGCGGCATCACCCCGCTCGGGCTGCCCGGCGACTGGCCCGTCCTGGTCGACGTGCACGTCGCCGAACATCCCAGAGTGGTGATCGGCAGCGGCCTGCGCAGGTCGAAGCTCGCCGTGCCGGGCGCCGCGCTGGCCGGGCTGAAGGGCGCCGAGGTCCTGTCCCTGACGACCTGAAGGCCCCGAAGCCGAACTGAAGCCAATTCGAGACCGTTGGATGGGAAACCGATGAGGCCGTATCGGACGTTGTACGAGTGGGAATGTGGCCTCATGGTTCATCTCGTGGGCGGGGATTAAGCCGGTATGGTGCTTCATGCCATGAACGATGACCGACTAGGCCCTTACCGGCTGCTCAGGCGGCTCGGTGAAGGCGGGATGGGCGTTGTCCACCTCGCTGTCGACCCCCAGGGGCGACAGGTGGCGGTCAAGGTCCTGCGCGGAGAGGTCGCCGGTGACGAGGTCGCCAGGCGACGGCTTTCGCGTGAGGTCGAGACCATGCGCCGGGTCCGCAGCAAATTCATCGCAGAAGTGGTCGATGCGGATGTAACCGGTCATCGTCCCTACATCGTCACGCGTTACGTGCCCGGCCGTCCCCTCGACGAGATCGTCAAGGACGACGGGCCGCTCGACCTGCCCGCGCTGGTCCGGCTCGCCCACGGGGTGGCCTCCGCGCTGGCCGTCGTCCACTCCGTCGGCGTGATCCACCGCGACCTCAAGCCGGGCAACGTGCTGATCCTCGACGGCGAGCCCGTCCTGATCGACTTCGGCATCGCCCAGGCGGTCGACGCGACCAGGCTGACCCAGACCGGCATGTTCATCGGCACGCCCGGCTACCTCGCGCCCGAGATCATCGAAGGCCAGGAGGCCGGCCCCGAGGTCGACATCCACGCCTGGGCGGGCACGCTGCTCTACGCCGCCACCGGCCAGCCGCCCTTCGGCAAGGGCACGCTGGAGATGATCTTCTACAACATCACCGCCGGCAAGGCCGACATCAGCGGCGTGCCGGCCGAGCTGCAGCCGCTGCTCAAGGCGGGCTTCCAGCGCAACCCGGCCAAGCGGCCCAAGGCCGCCGACCTGGCCGAGCAGACGGCCCGGATGTTGCCGAGGCCGCCGCACGGCGTGCCCGACGAGATCTCCACCGTCCCCCGGCCCGACGCGCCCGACGACTACCCGACCAGGCGGCCGCCGTTCGTGGGGGAGAAGCCGTCCTACGACGTCTCCACGCCGCCGATGACGCCGCGCCGGCTGATCGACGGCCAGGAGCAGCCGGTCGCGCCGCCCGCCGACCCGCACTTCGTCTCGCTGCTGCCCAACCAGGCGGCCGGGCTGCCCAACCAGGCGGCTCCGCTGCCTGGCGCCGTGCTGCCCGAACAGGGCGCGGCGCCGGCCGACCAGGGCGCGGGCGACCCGTGGCCGACCCGCCGGGTCTCGCCGGAGGAGCTGCGCCAGATCCAGCGCGAGGCCGGGCCCAGCCAGCCCTGGCCGCAGCAGCAGCCCCCGCTCCACCCCCAGCCGCAGTCACAGCCCCAGCCACAGTCGCTGCCGCAGTCGCTGCCGCAGGTCAACCCGCACGAGGCCGACGTGCCCACCCGGCGCGTGCGCCCGGACTCGGCGGAGTTCGGCCGGCTCAGCTCCGGCCCCCAGCCGGTCGACCACGGCCGGCTCGGGTCCGGCGCGCAGCCGGTGGACCACGGCCGGTTCAACTCCGGCCAGGAAGCGGCCAACTACGGCCCGGTGCCCGTGCAGCCGCCGCCCTACATCCCGGCGCAGCAGCAATACCCGCCCCAAGACCCGCAGGCCGCTCGCGAGCCGTACCACCAGGGCGGGCGTCCGGCGCAGCCGCTGCAGCGCTCGAAGGCGTACGGGGTGGCCAGCGCCATGCTGCTCATCCTCATGATCGTGGCGGCGGTGACGGCCCCCGTCCTGGTGGCGGTGGTGGCGATCCCGATCGCCGTGCTGCTGCGCGCCGCCGACCTCGCCCAGCCGGCGCTCAGCGGGCGCAGGCCCGCCGGGTCCGCCGCCCTCGACGTTCTCAGGGTCCTCGCCCGGCCGCAGGCGCTGGCCAAGTCCGTGGGCATCACGGTCGCGCTCGTCCTGTACGCCCTGATCCTCGGCCTGCCGGTGACGCTGCTGCTCAGCGTGGTGGTCAAGATGAACTCGGCCAACGCCCTCGCGTGGGGGGCCGCGGTCGCGCTCTGGACCCTCTGCGCGGGGCCGGGCGTCGAGGGCCCGGGGCGGCAGATGCGCAGAACGCTCTCATCGCTCGTACCCTCTAGAACAGCGGCCATGGCGATGGCGGCAGTGCTGGCGGCGGGCGCCGCGCTCTCGCTGATCCTCGCCTACGGCACGTTCGGGGACACGCCAAGGGGGAGTGTATGGAGTCCACTGGACGTCACACCCGTGACAGAGCAACTCAGCAGCCTGAAGGGCGGCGGCTGAGCCGAGGAAGGTGGCGATGAGCATCCAAGCGCCGGAACGCCTCGGCCCCTACCGCATCGTCAGGAAGATCGGCGAGGGCGGCATGGGGGTCGTCCACCTGGGTCTCGACGGTGAGGGCCGCGAGGTCGCCATCAAGGTGCTCCACCCGCACGTGGCCGCCGACCTCAAGGCCCGCGACCGGCTCACCCGCGAGGTCGAGACCATGCGCCGGGTGCGCAGCCCGTACGTCGCCGAGGTCATCGACGCCGAGCTGGTGGGGGGCCAGCCCTACGTCGTGACCCGCTTCGCCCCGGGGCGCACGCTGGAGGAGACCGTGCTGACCGAGGGCGCCCTGGAGGCGCGGCAGGTCATCCGGCTGGCCCAGGGGCTGTGCCAGGCGCTGGTCGCCATCCACGCGGCCGACGTGATCCACCGCGACTTCAAGCCGTCCAACGTCATGCTGGTCGACGGCGAGCCGCTGGTCATCGACTTCGGCATCGCCCACCTGGTGAACGCGACCCGGCTGACCCAGACCGGCATGTTCGTCGGCACGCCCGGCTACCTGGCGCCCGAGATCATCCGCGACTCCGACATCACCCAGGCGGCCGACGTGCACGCGCTGGCCTCGACGGTGTTCTTCGCCGCCACGGGCGCGCCGCCGTTCGGCACCGGGACGTTCGAGGCCGTCTGCTTCAACATCATGGAGGGGCGGGCCCAGCTCGACCGGGCGCCCGCGTGGCTGCGCGGCTGGTTGTCGCGCGCGCTGCGGGTCGATCCCGCCGCCCGGCCGGGCGCGCAGGAGCTGCTGCGGATGGCCAGGGAGCTCGACCCGTCGGTGACGTCGTTCAACGAGATCGAGGGGCCGACCGGCACCAAGCGCATCGGCAGCGGCACGCGCGCCATGGACACGTTCTCCGACCTGCTGCCGCCGGTCGAGTACCGCAAGGCCGCGCCGCCGCCCCCGCCGCCGCCCGCGCGGCGGGAGGAGCGGCCGCCGCCCTACGTGCCCGCGCCGACCTCGGCGCGCCCGGTGCCGCGCACCGACCAGCGGGTGGCCGGCTACCCGGCGCCGCCGCCGCAACCACGCCCCTACACGCCGCCGCCCCAGCCGCGCGGCCACGTGCCGCCGGCGGAGCGGAAGAGGTACCTGTTCGGCGCCCAGGTGACCGGGTTGCTGCTGCTGGTCACGCTGGTGGCGCTGACCGTCATGATGCCCGTCGTCATGGGGGCGGTGGCCGTCGCGCTCGCGGTGGTGCTGCGCGTGGGCGAGTACCTCTTCGGCGACATGGTCAAGCGGCGCCAGATCCGCGGCAGCAGCTCGGCCGACCCGCTGCTCGCGCTGGTCGGCACGCCGTGGGCGCTGGTCAAGGCCGCGCTGGTGACGCTGGTGCACGTGCCGCTCGCGCTGCTGTTCGGCGCGTGCGTGTGGGGGGCGCTCCACTGGGCCGGCGGCATGGGCACCAACCAGGCCGCCGCCTTCGCGGCCGGCGCGTTCGCCGGGGGCCTGTTCGTGCTGCCGGGCGGCGGCGCGCCGCGCAAGGCCGTGACCCGGACGCTCACCGGCGTGCTGCGCAGTCCCGGAGCCGCGCTGGTCGCGGTCGTCGCGGTGGGCACGGCGGCGCTGTTCGCGGCGATGTTCGCGCTCGGCCAGGACCCGGTCTGGACGCCCTGGCGGGCCCCGCAGAGCGTGATCGACGACCTGGCGAGCGACGCCAGGCAGAGCACCATCGGGCTGATCACCGGCCTGATCGAGAGTCTGCTCGACGGGCTGGGGTTGGGCTTCCTGACTCCGTGGTCGTGAGTGTCCCCCTCGGTCCGGCGGGGGAGAGATGAGGTATGAGCGAGCGCCTCGGCCCCTATGAGCTTCTCTCCAGGCTCGGCGCGGGCGGCTTCGGCGAGGTCCATCTGGCGCTCGACGTCCAGGGGCGCACGGTCGCGGTCAAGGTGCTGCATCCGCACGTCGCGGCCGACGCCCTCGCGCTCGGCAGGCTCGACCGCGAGGTGGAGACGATGCGCCGGGTCGGCGGGCCGCACGTCGCCGAGGTGCTCGACGCCTCGCTGGAGGGCCCCAGACCCTATCTGGTGACCCGCTACGTCCAGGGCCGCCCGCTCAGCGCCGTGCCCGTGCCCGTCGCCGAGCTGGGCCCCCTGGCCTCGGGGCTGGCCGACGCGCTGCTGGCCATGCACGAGTCCGGGGTGGTCCACCGCGACCTCAAGCCGGCCAACGTGATGATGAGCGAGGACGGCCCGGTCGTCATCGACTTCGGCATCGCCAGCGCGCTCGACTCGTTGTCGGTCACCGCGTCGGGCGCGGTGGTCGGCACGCCCGGCTACCTGGCTCCGGAGATCCTCGAAGGCGGGAGCGCGGGCGTCGAGGCCGACGTGTTCTCCTTCGGCGCGACGCTCGCCTACGCCGCGACCGGGCGGCAGCCGTACGGGCAGGGGCCGGCCTCGGCGGTGGCCTACCGGGTCGTGCACCACCCGCCCGACCTGGAGGGCGTGCCGGACTGGCTGGCGCCGCTGTTACGCGAGTGCCTGTCCACCGACCCCGCCGCGCGTCCCACGGCTGCGCAGATCTGCGCCCGGCTGGGCGTCGCCCCCGTCCCGCACGTACGGCAGACCGGTCCCCGTCCCTCGGCCCCGGTGGCGCGTCCCCGGCCGGCCGACGACATGAGCACGAGAGAGTGGCGGCCGGGCGACGGCCGACGCAGGCCGGTCGAGGAGTCCAGGGCGCGGCACCGGGAGAAGGTGCGCAGGCGGTGGCTGATCGGCTCGGGCCTGTTCGTGTCGCTGCTGGCGGCGGCCGCCCGCGAGCCGCTGCCCGAGGTGGCGCTGTTCCTGCTGGCCGCCTACGTGCTGGCGGTGGTGAGCGACGCGGGGGTGGCGCTGCTCTCGCGCGGGCCGTACCGGCGCGGCCGGATGGTGGCCGACCTGGTGAGCGTGGCGGGGGCGGTGGGGCTGTGCTTCGGGCTCGCCGCGGTGTTCAGCACGTTCACCCTGGCCCTGTTCGCGGGTACGGCCCTGGTGGTGGGCATCGTGTTCCTGTTGTCCGCCTGATTTCCCTCGGGGGGCGATCGGAACGTACCGAATAAAGTTCGGTATGGTGGGAAGGGTAGGGGCTTGACGCGGGAACCGCCGGTTTGCGCGTAAGCTACCCACGGGTAACATGACCGCGGGAGCCAGGGCACGACTCTGACCCACCCCGTGTCAGGAGCCCGTCGGGAACCTGGCAGTCTGGTCAGCATTGCATTCGGCGCCTATCGCAGCGACGCGGTGGGCGCACGCGAACACGGGAGGTCGGCCACCGGCCATGAACATCGTCGTCTGCGTGAAGCAGGTCCCCGATACGGCGACCGAGCGCAAGCTGCGGTCCGATGACAACACGCTCGATCGTGACGCCGTCGACGGCGTGGTCAACGAGCTTGACGAGTACGCGGTCGAGGAGGCGCTGAAGCTCAAGGAGGCGCATGGTGGCGAGGTCACCGTGCTCACCATGGGCCCGGGCAAGGCCACCGAGACCATCCGCAAGGCCCTGGCGATGGGCGCCGACAAGGCGGTCCACCTGAGCGACGACGCGCTGCACGGCTCCGACGCGCTGTCCACCTCGTACGCGATGGCCCAGGTGCTCAAGAAGATCGGGTTCGACCTGGTCGTCCTGGGCTCGGAGTCGACCGACGCCCGCACCGGCGTGCTGGCCGCGATGCTGGCCGAGCGCCTGGGCACGGCCCAGCTCACCCTGGCCAACAAGGTCGAGATCGAGGGCTCCTCGATCAGCGTCCAGCGCATCACCGACTACGGCTTCGACAAGGTCCAGGCCTCGCTGCCGGCCGTCGTGTCCGTGGTCGAGAAGATCAACGAGCCGCGTTACCCGTCCTTCAAGGGCATCATGGCGGCCAAGAAGAAGCCGGTCGAGACGCTGGCCATCGCCGACGCCGAGATCGACGCCGCCCAGGTCGGCCTGGGCGCCGCCTGGTCCGAGGTGGTCGACTTCGCCGCCGCGCCGCCGCGCGCCGCCGGCACGATCGTCAAGGACGAGGGCGACGGAGGCTCGAAGGCCGCCGACTTCCTCGCCTCCAAGAAGTTCATCTGAGAACGGGGGTTTTACTGATATGTCGGAGATTCTCGTTCTCGTGGAGCAGGTCGACGGCGAGGTCAAGAAGGTCACGCTCGAACTGCTGACCCTGGCCCGCTCGCTCGGCACGCCCGCCGCCGTCTGGGCCGGCCCCGGCCTCGGCGACGCCGCCAAGGCCAAGCTGGCCGAGTACGGCGCCGAGACGATCTACAACGCCGGCTCCGCCGACATCGTCGACCACGTGGTGGCGCCCAAGGCCGAGCTGCTGGCCCAGCTCGTCGCCGAGAAGTCGCCCGCCGCGGTGCTCGTGGCCGCCACGGCCGAGGGCAAGGAGGTCGCCGGTCGGCTGGCCGTCAAGACCGACTCCGGCGTCATCACCGACGCCGTGGGGCTGTCCGAGGGCTTCGTGGCCGACCAGTCGATCTTCGGCGGCGGCGTCAACGTGCACTCCAAGGTGCGCAGGGGCACCCCGATCGTCGCCGTACGCCCGAACTCGACGGCCCCGCAGGCCGCCGCGGGCGCCGGCGCCGTCGAGGAGGTGTCGGTCGCGCTGAGCGAGGCGGCCAAGGCCGCCCGCATCGTCGAGCGCGTCAAGCAGGAGAAGGGCGCCAGGCCCGAGCTGACCGAGGCCGCGATCGTGGTCTCCGGCGGCCGGGGCGTGGGCTCCGCCGAGAACTTCTCCGTCATCGAGGGCCTGGCCGACACGCTGGGCGCGGCCGTCGGCGCCTCGCGCGCCGCCACGGACGCCGGCTGGTACCCCCACCAGTTCCAGGTGGGCCAGACGGGCAAGACGGTCTCGCCGCAGCTCTACATCGCGGCCGGGATCTCCGGCGCCATCCAGCACCGGGCCGGCATGCAGACCGCGAAGACCATCGTCGCGATCAACAAGGACCCCGAGGCGCCGATCTTCGAGCTCGCCGACTACGGGGTCGTGGGTGACCTGCACCAGGTCGTCCCGCAGCTCACCGAAGAGATCAGCAAGCGCAAGTAGCGTCAGGGATCATCGGCGCGCACAGCGCCGGTCGGAGGCGGCGCCGCACGACGTGCGGCGCCGCCTCCGCCGTCTCAGGCGGACGCGGCGGGCGCGGTCCGGGCGCCGGCCGCCTTCAGCGCCCATCCGGTCAGGACACCGGCCAGCAGGGCGAAGCCGTGCAGGTCCAGCAGCGCGCACAGGACGACGGCGGCCGCCGCGGCGACCGCGGGGAACAGCGGGGCGGGGACCCGGTCGCGGTGCGCCACGAGCTGGAAGCCGGCCCCGGCCAGGACGACCATGAGCACCACGCCGACCGTCCCGGACGCCGACAGGGTCCAGGCGCCCGACAGGACCGCGTAGAACGCGCCCAGCGAGCGTTCCAGGGGGCCGGCGGCGGCCACGGCGAGGCCGCCGGCCAGGCCGCAGAGGGCGACCGAGTTGCCGGCGCCGGGGTCGTTCATGAGGTAGCCGGCGGCCTCGCCCGCGACCGCGCCCGCGGCGTACAGCAGGAGCCAGCGCCCGGGGCCGAGCGCGCGCTCGGCGACGTAGCCGAGCACCGCGAGGAACGCCAGGTTGAACAGGGTGCCGAACACGCCGCCGTCCTGGACGACGAGCGCCGTCCCCAGCCGCCACCATTCGCCGCCGGAGATCGCGGCCGGATCGCGCATCCACCCCGCCTCCAGCCCCGGGACGGCGAACTGCAGCAGGCTCGGAACCGCCGTGCCGACGAGGACGACGGCGGTGACATATGGCTTGAACACCGCCTAAGCCTCGCACGCCCTCCACGAATCGGACATGGATGGATGTACGAGGCTTGGCATGACAAATGTCCTACGCGGCGACCTTCACCGGCTCCCGCACCGGAACGGCTCCGAACACCGGCGCCTCCCGCCTGGGCAGGAACCGCGACGCCACGGCGATCAGCACGCCCAGGAGGACCGCGATGCCGAGCGCGCCGCGCAGCGAGGTGGCGTCCGACAGGAAGCCGATCACCACCGGGCCGAGCAGCAGGCCCGCGTAGCCCATGGCGCCCGCCTGGGCGATGGCCGGTCCGGGTGCGTCGGTCGCGGTGCCCGCCAGGGACAGCGTCAGCGGCGCGATCGTCGCCACGCCGAGCCCGACGAAGAACATCGCCAGCACCGCCACCAGCGCCGCCGGAGCCATCAGCACGACCGTGAAGAACCCGGCCGTGGCCACGCCGGACACGCCCAGCATGCCGCGCACCCCGAACCGGGAGCGCAGCCGGTCACCGGTGAGCCTGGCCAGCAGCATGCCGGCCTCGAACACCGGGTAGCCGAGCGCGGCCAGCGCCTCGGGCGCGCCGAGCTCGTTGCGCATGTACAGGCCGTTCCAGTCGGCGACCACGCCCTCGACCATGAAGGCGAAGAACATGATCGCGCCGAGCAGGTAGACGATCGCCGGCATGCGGTGCCGGGCCGTGCGCGCCGCCTCCGTCGCCGGGGCCTCCGGCAGGTACGTACGGCCGATCAGCAGCGCGACCGGCAACGAGACCAGGGCGACCAGCGCCAGGTTGGCGGTGAACGACAGGCCGGCGGCGATCGACAGGCTGCCCAGCGCGCCCGCCGAGATGGCGCCCACGCACCAGCCGGCGTGCATGCCGTTCATCAGCGGGCGGCCGTACGCCTGCTCGACGGTGGAGCCCTGGGCGTTCATGGCGACGTCCACGGTGCCGAAGGCCATGCCGAAGAACGTGGCGGCCACGATCAGGAGGGGCAGGTTCGGGGCGAAGGCGACGGCCAGCAGGCCGACCGCGGTGAGTGGGGCGCCGATCCGCAGAACCGCCCTGCTGCCCGCGCGGGCCATGATCCGTCGCATGGACTGCATGGTCACGAGGGCCCCGAGGCCCCATGCGAGGAGCACCGCGCCGACCGTGGACTCGGACAGGCCGAGTTTGTCGGTCAGGGCGGGGATGCGCACGGTCATCGTGCCCACCATCAGGCCGCCGAGGACGAAGGTGAGGATCGCCCCGTAGCGGGCCGTCCTCAGGTCGCGGGTCATAAGGCACACCTCTCAGAAACTCGTTATTTCGCCACAAATCAGGCGCTCCCATGGGGGAGCGCCCAGAAAAACCGGGGGGATGAACACTCGAAGGGACAGAACCGCCAACCGCCACGTGTCCGGCCCGCCGCCCCGGCTCATCCGGCGTTCGGCCGACGCGCCTGCCGAGTGCCCGGCTGTGCGGGTGCAGGGCGACTCAAGCTGTTGATGGGCTGCTGGGCGGGCATTGGCGGACCGGGCTCAGCCCTTGGGCGGGTTGAGGCGGTCGGGGCCCTTGGACGGGCCGAGGCGCGGTTGAGGGCGCGGGCGGGTGTCGAGCGGGTGGTGCCGGTGAGCGGGTGGCCGGACGGCGCCGGTCGGGGTCAGCTCGTGCTGCTCGGTGAGCGACCCGGGCGCTCGCTCGTGGCCCGCGTCATGACCGGACGGCCGGCCCCGCCGGGCTGACGGCCAGGCCGGTCGGCTCCGGCCGCTGGACCGCCGCCGGGGCGCTCGGTCTGGACGGGAAGCGGGCGAAGGCCGCGGGACAGGGGTCGTGGGAGCACGGGATCGTCATCGCGAGACCGCCCTCCCATCCGTTCCGGTCCAGCACAGGAACCGCGGAGAACCGCGGAAAGCTCCGTGATCGAAGCTCCGACACCTGAACCACGAGTGACCCCGGCGCATTCCCGGGGCCATGGTGACTCCCGACACACCGGAGCCAGACGGTTCAGCCGGGTTTGAGCAGCGCTCTCAGCCGGGCTTCGAGGGCACGCAGGTCCGCCTCCGAGTTGAGCTGCGGATCATGGCTGGCCACGTCCCACAACCCTTCGCACGCCAGGCGCACGATCTGCGCGGCCAGCGGATCGGGCTCGTCGCCCAGCCCCTCCCGGTGCCATCGCGACATCGCCTCTCGCAGCGGCGCGAGCAGGAAGAGGTTCCCCGACGCGCCCGTCACGACCGCCCATCGTCGCAGCCGCCCCGAGCGCACGGCGATCAGCGTGGCGCCGAGGTACCGCTCGGTGTACGTGCCGTCCGGCTGCGCGGCCATCAGGTCGTCGAACTCTTCGATCAGCCGTTCGACCATGCCCTTGATCAGGGCCTCTTTGGTGCCGAAGTGGTAAAGAAGACCGCCCTTGCTCACCCCGGCCCGGTCGGCCACGGCGGACAGCGTCAGCGCGGCCGACCCCTGGTCGCACAGGAGGTCTTCCGCCGCGTCCAACAGCTCGTCCCTACGCATGGCTCAACTGTACCGTCCGGACGGTACAGTGGCAAACGAGATACCCTGATCTGGTGACACGACCGTCGGCCTATCTTGATCATGCGGCGACCACGCCCATGCTGCCCGAAGCGATCGAGGCCATGACGGAGCAACTCAAACGCGTCGGCAACGCCTCGTCGCTGCACGCCGCGGGCCGTCAGGTGCGCAGGGTCGTCGAGGAGTCCCGCGAGAGCATCGCCGACGCCCTGGGGGCCCGGCCGAGCGAGGTCGTGTTCACCTCGGGCGGCACCGAGGCCGACAACCTCGCCATCAAGGGCCTCTACTGGGCGCGCAGGCCCCGGCGGCGCATCCTGCTCAGCTCCGTCGAGCACCACGCCGCGCTCGACCCGGCCGCGTGGCTGGCCGAGAGCCAGGGCGCCGAGGTCGAGCTGCTCGACGTCGACGAATACGGCCGGGTCCATCCCGACACGCTGCGCGCCGCCATCGAGCGCGACCCCGACGACGTCGCCATGATCAGCGTCATGTGGGCCAACAACGAGGTGGGCACGGTCCAGCCGGTCCACGTGCTGGCGGCCGTCGCCCACGATCACGGCGTCCCGTTCCACACCGACGCGGTGCAGGCGATCGGGCAGCTCCCGGTGTCGTTCGCCGACTCCGGCGCCGACGCCCTCACACTGACCGGCCACAAGGTCGGCGGCCCGATGGGCGTGGGCGCGCTGCTGCTGACCAGGGGGCTGACCCCGGTGTCGGTGCAGCACGGCGGAGGTCAGGAGCGCGACGTGCGCTCCGGCACCCTCGACGCGCCCGCCATCGCGGGCCTGGCCGCCGCCGTGCGGACCGCCGTGAAGGAGCAGGAGGCCCTGGGCCGCCGCCTGACGGCGCTGCGCGACGAGCTCATCCAGCGCGTCCGCCAGGCCGTCCCCGACGTCGTGCTCAACGGCGACCCGACCGGCCGGCTGCCCGGCAACGCCCACTTCTCCTTCCCCGGCTGCGAGGGCGACGCGCTGCTCATGCTGCTCGACGCCAAGGGCGTGGAGTGCTCGACCGGCTCGGCCTGCTCGGCGGGCGTGGCGCAGCCCTCGCACGTGCTGCTCGCGATGGGCGCCGACGCGGCGGCCGCGCGTGGCTCGCTCAGGTTCACCCTGGGCCACACCTCGACCGCCGCCGACGTCGACCGCCTGATCGAGGTGCTGCCCGCGGCCGTCGAGCGGGCCCGCAGGGCCGGGCTCAGCTGAGGAAGGGGGAGACCGCGGCCCAGGCGGGGTCGTGGCCCACGTCGACCCGCGGCTCGCCCTCCTGCCAGCTCGCGATCAGCTCCTTGGCGTGGATCGCCGCGTCGGAGGCCGGGTCGGCGTAGACGTGGACGACCCGATGGCCGGCGGCGCTCAGGTGCGCGGCCAGCAGGGCGTCGTCGCGCAGTTGGAGCAGGCGGGCGGCCAGGCGCTCCTCGAAGTCGCTCAACGCCTTCAGCGAATCGCCGGCGGGCAGGCCGTCGGCGTCGCGGTGGGCGTACGGAAGCGTGATCTCGATGTGCTGGTCGAGCAGCGGATGGTCGACCGGCCGCAGCGGGAAGCGCGCGGTGGCCACCAGCGGCGCGCCCTCGCCGGTCTGCCCTTCGAGCAGCAGCCACTCCTCGCCCTCATAGCCCGAGGCCAGGTCGGCGACCACGGCGGGCAGGTGGACGGCGGCGACCGCGTCGATCGGCTGGAACGTGGCGGGTGTGATCTCGCCCACCCACCTGGCGACGTCGTCCTCGCCCAGCAGCCAGTCGAGGGCGAGCAGCGTCGCCTCCAGACGGGTCTCCTCGTCGAGCTCGCCGAAGATCGGGTGGTGGGCGGTCACGTCGACGCGCGGCTGGTTGCGCGGCACGCGCAGCCCGAAGACCAGCTTGTCGAGCGCGAACTCGAACCCGCCCACGTCGAGCGTCAGCTCCAGCGCCTGCGGGTTGGCCTGCCGGGACGGATGGAACTCCCACAGCAGGTCGGCCGGCGGCGCGGCCCTGGCCCAGCGGTGGGCGAGCGAGCGCAGCTCGGCGTCGCCGGCCGCGGTCACCACCAGGGCGTGCGCGGCGTTCCTGCCGGGCGCCACCTCCCAGACCAGGCCGGGGTCGATCGCGGCCACGGCGGGGGCGACCAGCTCCTCGACGCCGTCGGCGGTGCCCGCCGCCACCAGCGAGTCGAGCCGCGGCCTGGCCTCCTGCCACCACGCCCAGAACGCGGCCACGCCGTCGCCGGGCCGGCCGGCCTCTTCCTCTTCGTCCTTGCGCCCGAACAGTCGCATGCGCTGAATCCTCCCAGACGGAGCCGATGGCCGCGCACTCCCCGCCGGACAGTACGCTGGAACGGTCATGGGACTGCGTGTGCTTGCCGCCATGTCGGGCGGCGTCGATTCCGCCGTGGCCGCCGCCCGGATCGCCGAGGCCGGTCACGACGTCACTGGTGTGCATCTGGCCCTGTCGGCCAACCCTCAATCCCACCGCACGGGCGCGCGGGGTTGCTGCACGATCGAGGACTCCCGCGACGCGCGGCGGGCCGCCGACGTGATCGGCATCCCGTTCTACATCTGGGACATGGCCGAGAGGTTCCAGCGCGACGTGGTGGAGGACTTCGTGGCCGAGTACGCCGCGGGCCGCACCCCCAATCCGTGCCTGCGGTGCAACGAGAAGATCAAGTTCGAGGCGGTGCTCGACCGGGCGCTCGCCCTCGGCTTCGACGCCGTCGCCACCGGCCACCACGCCAAGCTGTCCGACGGCGTGCTGTCCAGGAGCGTCGACCAGGGCAAGGACCAGTCGTACGTGCTGGGGGTGCTCACCCGTGAGCAGCTCAGCCACGCGATCTTCCCGCTCGGCGGCTCCACCAAGGCCGAGGTGCGCGAGGAGGCCGCCCGGCGCGGCCTGACCGTCGCCGACAAGCCCGACAGCCACGACATCTGCTTCATCGCCGACGGAGACACCCGCGGCTTCCTGGCCGGCCGCCTCGGCGCCGAGGAAGGCCCGATCGTCGACCAGGAGGGCGCGGTGGTGGGCACCCACCAGGGCGCCCACGGCTTCACGGTCGGCCAGCGCAAGGGCCTGCGCATCGACCGTCCGGCCGCCGACGGCAGGCCGCGCTACGTGTTGTCGATCGAGCCGGTCTCCAACACGGTCACGGTCGGCCCGCGCTCGGCGCTGGAGGTCACCTCGATCTCGTGCGTCCGCCCGGTCTGGAACGGCCCGTCCCGCCTCGACGACCTGACCGTGCAGCTCAGGGCCCACGGCGAGGTCTACGGCTGCCGCTTCGAGGAGGAGGCGGGCGGCGGCCTGCGCATCGACCTCGACCGCCCGGCCACCGGCGTCGCGGCGGGCCAGGCGGCCGTGCTCTACTCCGGCGACACGGTCATCGGCTCGGCCACCATCGTCTCGGCCGCCTAGGGAAGCGTCACCGACTCGCCGACCTTGAGCCGGCGCATGTCGGCGCCCTGCTTGTCCGACTCCAGCTCCAGGTAGGTGTCCACCAGCGACAGCCCGATGTCGTTGAGCAGGCCGTCGTGCGTGGAGAACGCGCGGGCCGGGCGCACCGTGCGCAGGTACTCGACCATCTCGCTGAGCTTCATCCAAGGGGCGTTGGTCGGCGCGAGGAGGGTGGGCACCTCGACGCCGGGCAAGGTGAGCGCGTCGCCGGGGTAGAACACCTCGTCGTCGAGCATGAAACCGACATTCTGCACGATGGGCGCATCGGGGTGGTTCTTGCTGTGCCACTCGCCGAACGCCTTCACCCGGAAACCCGCCGCGTCGAAGGCGTCGCCGTGCCGGACCACCTGGACCTTGACCGGCACGTCGGTCAGCTGGGCCGCGACGCCCTCGCACGTCCAGACCTCGACCCCGGCGGGAGCGGCCTTCAGCTTCTCGATGTCGAAGTGGTCGAAGTGCTGGTGGGTGATCAGGACCGCGTCGACCCCGTCGAGCACCGGCTCCTGCGAGAAGGTGCCCGGATCGATGACCAGGACCTTGCCGTTCTTCTCAAGGCGTACGCAGGCGTGCGTGAGTTTGGTGAGCTCCATTCGGCAGAGCCTACGCTTGTGCCCATGTCTACGTGGGAAGCCACCGGGGTCGGGTCACATCCGGGTGAGGATCATCTTGAGGCGATCCGTGTCGTGTTCGGCGAGTTGCCCGGACTGCCGTACCTGCCGGAGCTGCCGGCCCGCGGGGTCGGCGCCGACATGGTCGGCAGGACGGCCGGTCTGCTGATCGACCTGCCGGTCGAGGTGCAGCCGTCCGGGTGGCGGCTGGCCGACCGGCCGGGCCGCGACCATCAGCGGGCCGTCGATCACCTGCGCCGCGACCTCGACGGGCTGGAGGAGGTCGCGCACGACTACTCCGGGCCGCTCAAGCTCCAGGTGTGCGGGCCGTGGACGCTGGCCGGGTCCCTTGAGCTGAAGTACGGCGACAAGATGCTCTCCGACGCGGGCGCCGTGCGCGACCTTGTCGCGTCGCTGGCCCAGGGGGTCGCCGACCACTGCGCCGAGGTGCGGCGGCGGCTGCCGGGGGTCACCGAGATCGTGCTGCAGCTCGACGAGCCGGGGCTGCCGGGCGTGCTGGCGGGCACGGTCCCGACCGCGTCCGGGTTCGGGCGGCTGGCGGCGGTCGAGGAGTGGCGGGTGGAGGAGTCGCTGCGGCTGTTCCCCGGCGCGGTGGTCCACTGCTGCGCGCCCGGGGTGCCCTACGCGCTGCTGCGGCGGGCCGGCGCGCGCGCGGTGTCGGTCGACGCGTCGCTGCTGCGCCGCAGGGACGACGACCAGCTCGGCGAGCTCTTCGAGGCCGGGGCGGGCCTGCTGCTCGGCGTCGTGCCGGGCAGGGACGTCGCGCTGCCGGACACCGGGGTGGTCGCCAGGCCCGCGGTGGAGCTGTGGCGGCGGCTCGGGTTCGCCCCCGACGGGCTGGCCGCCAAGGTCACGCTGACGCCCGCCTGCGGCCTGGCCGGAGCCTCGCCCCGCTACGCGCGGGCGGCCCTGGCGGCGTGCAGGAAGGCCGCCCAGGTGCTCAAGGACGATCCGGCAAGCGGGATGCAAGGCGGCTGAGTAGCGTCCTTGCCATGATTGCTCGCGCTCTGGCCGTCGGTGCCGCCATGCTGATCGCGTCCGCCTCGATCGCCGTCCCCGCCGGGGCCTCGGCCAACCCGGAGATCTGGAGCTGGGGGCCGATCTACTCCGCCGACCGGGCAGGGAAGGCCAAGGGCAAGGTCCTGCTCGACCGGCCGGGGTTCGTGGTCAGCGGCGGACTGTACGACTTCCCCGGCCGTACCGGGTGCTCGTGGCTGCAGCTGCGCTGGGTCAAGGACGGCGGCGGCGAGGGGCGCAGGACGTACCGCAACTGCTCGGGCACCAAGCCGCTGGAGTTCTCGCTCAAGACCGGCTACATGCTCTCCGTCGAGGGCAGGGTCTGCCGGGGCACGGCAAGGAAGATCACCGGTAACTGCTCGGTCTGGGAAGGCGTCTGGGCCCAGGGCGGATGACCGGGGGAGTCGTTCCTGTCGGGGCCCGGCGGTAGCGTTTCCTCAGCGTGTCCGACGTGGAAGGAGACCCAGCGTGAGCGAGCGTGACACCGAGGTCGGGGGCGTGCCCGTGGCCGCGCTCAAGCGGCATGCGGAGCTGAGCGAGCTGGTCGAGGACGCGCGCTGGCGCTACTACGTGCTCGACCAGCCCACGGCCAGCGACGCGCAGTTCGACGAGTGGTTCCGCGAGCTGCTCACGCTGGAGCAGGCCCATCCCGAGCTGCAGACGCCCGACTCGCCCACCCAGAAGGTGGGCGCGCCGGTCTCGGGCGACTTCGCCAAGGTCAGCCACCTCAACCGCATGGAGAGCCTCGACAACGCCTTCAACCAGGCCGACATGGCCGCCTGGATGGCCCGCGTCGAGCGGCTGGCCGAGCGCGACCCGGGGCCCTACCTGTGCGAGCTGAAGATCGACGGGCTGGCCATCGCGCTCGTCTACCGCGACGGCAAGCTGGAGCGCGGCGCGACCCGGGGCGACGGCCGGGTCGGCGACGACGTCACGGCCAACGTGCGCACGATCAAGGGGGTGCCCCACCGGCTCACGGGCGAGGGCGTCCCGAGCCTGGTCGAGGTGCGCGGCGAGGTCTACATCCCGGTCGAGGGCTTCAAGCAGCTCAACGAGCAGCTCGTGGAGCAGGGCAAGCCGCCGTTCGCCAACCCGCGCAACTCGGCGGCGGGCACGCTGCGGCAGAAGGACGCGCGCGTCACCGCCCAGCGGCCGCTGCGCATGCTCGTCCACGGCATCGGCGTCTGGGAGGGCTCGGCCGTGCCGCGCGCCCAGTCGGAGGTCTACGAGCGGCTGCGGGAGTTCGGGCTGCCGGTCAGCGACCTGTTCCAGGTGGTGCCCGGCCTCACCGAGGTCGACGAGTTCATCGAGCATTACCGGGTGCACCGGCACGATCCGGCTTATGAGATCGACGGGGTCGTGGTCAAGGTCGACGACTTCCGCACGCAGCGGGAGCTCGGGTCCACCTCGCGGGCCCCGCGCTGGGCGATCGCCTACAAATACCCGCCGGAGGAGGTCAACACCAAGCTGCTCGACATCCAGGTGGGGGTGGGCCGCACCGGCCGGGTCACGCCGTACGCGGTGATGGAGCCCATCGTGGTCGCGGGCTCGACCGTCGAGCGGGCCACCCTGCACAACGCGGCCACGGTGATCAAGAAGGGCGTGCTGATCGGCGACACCGTGGTGCTGCGCAAGGCGGGCGACGTCATCCCCGAGATCGTCGGGGCGGTCACGGCGTTGCGCGACGGCTCCGAGCGGGAGTTCGTCATGCCGACCCACTGCCCCGAGTGCGGCACCGAGCTGGCCTACGAGAAGGAGGGCGACGCCGACCTGCGCTGCCCCAACGCCCGCAGCTGCCCCGCCCAGATCCGCGAGCGCCTCTACTTCGCGGCCGGCCGGCGCGCGCTCGACATCGACGGGCTGGGTTACGTGGCGGCGACCGCGCTCACCCAGCCGGTGCCGCCGCAGGAGCCCGTCCTGCGCACCGAGGCCGACCTGTTCGACCTGACGATCGAGCAGCTCATGCCCATCCGGTCGGTCGTCCGCGACCAGGACACCGGCCTGCCCAAGCTCGACCCCGAGACCGGCGAGCAGAAGGTCGTCTCCCTGTTCTCCAACCTCGACGGCGGGCCCAGCCAGGCCGCCCGCACGCTGGTCGACGAGCTCGCCCGCGCCAGGTCGGCGCCGCTCGCCCAGGTGCTGGTCGCGCTGTCGATCCGGCACGTCGGGCCGCCGACGGCGCGCGACCTCGCCGACTCCATGCGGTCGATCGACGCCATCATGAACGCCTCTGAGGAGGAGCTGGCCTCGGTCAAGGGCATCGGGCCGCGGGTGGCGGCGACGATCCGGGAGTGGTTCGAGGTCGACTGGCACCGGGAGATCGTCGAGCGGTGGCGGCGGGCCGGGGTGCGGATGGACGACGGCCCCGCTCCGGAGAAGACGGAGCCCCAGATCCTGGAGGGGCTGACGTTCGTGGTCACCGGGACGCTGGAGGCGTACACGCGTGACACCGCGTCCGAGGCGCTGACCAGCCGGGGCGGGAAGGTGGCCGGATCGGTGTCGAAGAAGACGTCGTTCCTGGTGGCGGGGGAGAACGCCGGGTCGAAGTATGACAAGGCGGTCAGCCTGAAGGTGCCGATCCTCGATGAGCAGGGGTTCGAGCTGCTGCTGAAGGAGGGCCCGGAGGCCGCGGCGCGCGTGGCGGTCGTCGAGGAGACGTAGCGAAAGCCCCGGCTCGCCCTTGCGGCGGGGCTGGTGTTCGGTGGCCCCGCGGATGCGCACCCGGCGAGCTGGGGATCAGAGTCGTGTACGGACTGTCGATGACCGCGCTACCCATAGTGGTTTTTGGGTATATGTCGGAAAGGAGAAGTGACGGAACGTACGCGCTTGGTTTCGCGAAGTGGGGTGAAGGTCGTACCCTCCCATAGTGACCTAATGGGGGTTCTGTTACCGATGACTGACCCAACCGACACCCGTGACACCGGTCCACGCGTCGGCACGCCGCTCTGGGCGTTCCTCGCGGGCATCACCGTGATCGGCTTCACCGCGCTGGTCGTGGCCATGCTCAGGCTGGATCCGGTCGCGCTGGCGGAGCTCGCCCGTACCCCGCTGTTCTGGGTGCTGGCGGTGCTGGTGATGCTGGGCGAGCTGCGGCCCGTCATGGTGTCCTCGGCGACCGCGGTCGGCGGCACGTATCCGTCGACCATGTTCACCTTCGCGGTGCTGCTGCACTTCGGGCTGTCCACCGCCGTGCTCATGCAGGCCGTCGCGATCGCCATGAACGGCGTCGTGACGCGCAAGGCGTGGCACCGGGTCATGTTCAACGTCGCCCAGTCCACCCTCGCGCTCACCGCCGCGGCCGTGGTGCTCGGGCTGTTCGGCGTCGTGCCGGGCCCGGCCGTGCCGTGGACGCCCAGCGGGGCCGACCTTCCGGCGATCGCGCTGGCCGGGGTGGCCTACTTCGCCACCAGGGCCGCGCTCGTGTCCGGGGCGGTCGCCCTGCACGAGCGGCGTTCGATCGTCCGCGTGCTGCGGGTCACCGCCGGGCCGCAGGGGCTCGTCTACACCGCGCTGCTGGGCCTCGCGCCGCTGGTCGTCGTGGTGATGGACCATTCGCCCGGCCTCGTGCCGCTCTTCGTCGCCCCCCTCGCCGCCGTCTACTTCACCGCCACGCTGTCCATGCGCCGCGACCACCAGGCCCTGCACGACGAGCTGACCGGCCTGCCCAACCGCAAGATGCTCATCGTCAGCACGGAGGAGGCGCTGGCCGAGTCCCGCCAGGACGAGCGGGTCGGGCTGTTCCTCCTCGACCTCGACCGGTTCAAGGAGGTCAACGACACGATGGGCCATCCGGTGGGCGACCGCCTGCTGCAGATGGTGGCCCACCGGCTGACCCACTCCGTGCGGCCGGGCGACGTGGTGGCCAGGCTCGGCGGCGACGAGTTCGCCGTCCTGCTGCCCTCGATCCGGGACGCCAACGCCGCCAGGGAGGTGGCCGCCAGGCTGCGGGCCGCCCTGACCGAGCCCGTACGCCTGGAGGGCATGAGCTTCGACCTCGACGGCTCGGTCGGCATCGCGCTCTTCCCCGACCACGCCCCCGACTTCGAGCTGCTGCTGCAACGCGCCGACGTGGCCATGTACCTGGCCAAGGAAGGGCGTACCGGGGTAGAGCTCTACCAGCCCGACAAAGACCGCAACTCGCCTGAACGGCTCAACCTGCTGGGCGATCTGCGCCGCGCCATCGACAACCGCGAGCTGCAGCTGCACTACCAGCCCAAGGTCAGCCTGGCCGGCGGCGCGGTGACCGGGGTGGAGGCCCTGCTGCGCTGGTGCCATCCGGTGCACGGGCCGATCCCGCCGTCCGACTTCGTCCCGCTGGCCGAGCAGACGTACCTGATGCGCCAGCTCACCGAATACGTCATCGAGGCCGCGCTGGAACAGGCCGCCCGCTGGTGGCACACCGGCCTGCAGGTGCAGATCTCGGTCAACATCTCCGCCCGCGACCTGCTCGACGCGGCGCTGCCCGAGCAACTGGAGGTCGGCCTGACCCGGTACGGCCTGCCGCCCGCCGCCATCCAGCTGGAGGTCACCGAGCGCATCCTGACCGGCGACCAGGCCTACACCCAGGAGACCATCAAGGCGCTGGCCACGCTCGGCGTCCCGCTGTCCCTCGACGACTTCGGCACCGGCTACTCCTCGCTGATCAGGCTCCAGCGCCTGGCGGTCTCCGAGGTCAAGATCGACGCCTCGTTCGTCCGCCGCATCGCCGAGTCCGAGGACGACGACCGCATCGTCCGCTCGATCGTCGATCTGGTGCGCTCGCTCGGCCTGCGCTCGGTCGCCGAGGGCGTGGAGTCCGACGACGTCGCGCTGCGGCTGGCCGAGATGGGCTGCGACCTGGGCCAGGGCTGGCTGTTCTGCCAGCCCATGCCGGCCGCCGAGGCCACCGCCTGGCTCAGGGGCCGCTGCGAGGTGGCGCCGGCCATCGAGTTCGGCTACCAGCCCGAGGTCACCCAGACGGCCTGACCGATTACAGGACTGTACTTCGTCGAAGTACACTTCGACGAAGTACACTTCGATGTCTCTGGGGGCGTCTTGATCCCGAAGCCTGAACGGATCTTCGCGCGCGACTTCGAGTGGGAGGCTCTGACCGCCTTCGTCGAGCGTTCCGGTCCCCGGCCCCGGCCCCGGCTCGGCGTCGTCAGCGGCAGGCGCCGCCAGGGCAAGACGTTCCTGGTCGAGTCGCTCGCGCGCAAGACGGGCGGCTTCTATTTCGGCGCGACGGAGGGCACCCCGACGGAGTCGCTCAACCTCTTCGCCGCCGCTCTGGCCCGGTACGTGGGGGCTTCGGCGCCGTTCCGCTTCACGACCTGGGACGAGGCGATCGGCCAGCTCTTCGCCGTCAGCGCCGAGCGCCGCGCTCTCATGGTGATCGACGAGTTCCCCTACCTCAGCAAGGCGTCGCCGGCCCTGCCCTCGATCATCCAGCAGGCCGTCGACCGGGCCGTCTTCGATGAAGTGCCGGCGTCCCTGCTGTTGTGCGGCTCGGCGATGTCCGTGATGGGCCGGCTCCTGGCAGGCAACGCGCCGTTGAGGGGGCGGGCTTCCATGGAACTCGCGGTCCGGCCGTTCGACTACCGCCTCGCCGCGCGGTACTGGGGGATCACCGATCCGCAGTTGGCCGTGAAGGTGCACGCGATCGTCGGCGGGACCCCCGCGTACCTGCCCCTGGCCAACGACGACAGGCCGGACGGCCTGGAGGACTTCGACGCCTGGGTGCGGCGCACGGTGCTCTCGCCCTCGACCCCGCTCTTCAAGGAGGCCCGCTATCTTCTCGAGGAGGAGGCGGAGGTGCGGGACTCCGCCATGTACAAGTCCGTGCTGGCGGCCGTGGCCACCGGGAACGGCACCCGGGGCGGCATCGCGAGCTACGTGGGGCGCAAGGCGTCCGACATCGGCCATCACCTCAACGTGCTGGAGGACAGCAACCTGCTTCGCAGGGAGGTGGACGTCTTCCGCTCCTCGCGGTCGGTCTACCGCGTGTGCGAGCCGCTCATCCACTTCTACGAGGTCGTGATGCGACCCCAGTGGGGGCCGCTGGAGAGCGGCCGGGCCGAGTTCGTGTGGCAGGACGGCCGGGCCGGCTTCAGCGACCAGGTGCTCGGCCCGCACTTCGAGGAGATGTGCCGTCAGTTCCACCTGCTGGAACCCGAGGTGCTGGGAGACTCGCCGGGCGAGATCGGCGCGGGGATCGTCGTCGATCCCGTACGGCACGAGCAGATCCAGATCGACGTCGCGGTCTTCGCGCCCGCCATGCGCGGCGAGCGCAAGCGGGTGTTGTCGCTGGGCGAGGTGAAATGGGGCAAGGTCATGGGGGCTCGGCACGTCGCCCGGCTCAGGAGGGCACGAGACCTGCTCGACGCCAAGGGATTCGACGTGCGGGACGCCAAACTGGTCTGCTACGGAGGAGCCGGATTCGAGGCCGGGCTGGCCCAGGAGAGCGACGTGCTGGCGATCGGCCTGGACCAGCTCTACGGATGAGTGTGTTTCCGCCGGGTTAAGGGTTCGGGCCTGCGGCGTCAAGCCCCCTAGGATGGCAGTGTCCCAAACTCCATCCACGAAACGGGTTCAACGACTCATGTCCGCCATAACCCGCGACGAGGTCGCGCACCTGGCCCGGTTGTCCAGGCTGGCGCTCACCGACGACGAGCTCGACCACTACGCCACCCAGCTCGATGCCATCATCGAGTCGGTCGCGAAGGTGGCCGAGGTCGCCGCCGAGGACGTGCCGCCTTCGTCGCACGCGCTTCCGCTGACCAATGTCTTCCGTGCCGACGAGGTGCGACAGTCCCTGACGCCGGAGCAGGCCCTTTCCGGCGCTCCCGCCGTCGAGGACGACCGCTTCCGTGTGCCGCGCATCCTCGGGGAGGAGGCATGAGTCTGATCCGCAAGACCGCCGCCGAGCTGGGCGCGATGATCGCCGCGGGCGAGGTGTCGGCCGCCGAGGTGGCCGAGGCGCACCTCGACCGCATGGCCGAGGTGGAGCCCAAGGTCCAGGCGTTCCTGCACGTCGACCGGGAGACCACCCTTGAGCAGGCGCGGGCGGTCGACGCCCGGCTGCGTGCGGGCGAGAAGCTCGGGCCGCTGGCCGGGGTGCCGGTCGCGCACAAGGACATCTTCGCCACCCGCGACATGCCGACCACGGCCGGGTCCAAGATCCTCGAAGGGTGGCGGCCGCCGTACGACGCGACCGTGACCGCGCGCCTGCGCGAGGCCGGGCTGGTCATCCTCGGCAAGACGAACCTCGACGAGTTCGCCATGGGCTCCTCCACGGAGAACTCCGCCTACCACCCCACCCGCAACCCGTGGGACCTGGACAGGATCCCGGGCGGCTCGTCCGGCGGGTCCAGCGCGGCCGTCGCCGCGTACGAGGCTCCGCTGTCCACGGGCACCGACACCGGCGGCTCGATCCGGCAGCCCGCCGCCGTCACCGGCATCGTGGGCATGAAGCCCACCTATGGCGGTTCGTCCCGGTACGGGCTGATCGCGTTCGCGAGCTCGCTCGACACGCCGGGGCCGTTCGCGCGGAACGTGCTCGACGCGGCGCTGCTGCAGGAGGCGTTCTCCGGGCACGACCCGATGGACTCCACGTCGGTCGACGCGCCGGTCCCGAGCGTCGTCGAGGCGGCCAGGAATCCCGACGTGTCCGGCATGCGCATCGGCGTGGTCAAGGAGTTCGCCGGCGAGGGCTACCAGCCGGGCGTGCTGGCGCGCTACCACGAGGTCGTCAAGCTGCTGGAGTCGCTGGGCGCCACGGTCGTCGAGGTGTCCTGCCCGTCGTTCACGACCGCGCTGCCGGCGTACTACCTGATCGCGCCGTCGGAGTGCTCGTCCAACCTGGCCCGCTTCGACGCCATGCGTTACGGCCTGCGCGTCGGCGACGACGGCACCCGCAGCGCCGAGGAGGTCATGGCGCTGACCAGGGCGGCCGGGTTCGGCCCCGAGGTCAAGCGGCGCATCATGCTGGGCACGTACGCGCTGTCCAGCGGCTACTACGACGCCTACTACGGCCAGGCGCAGAAGGTGCGCACGGTCATCTCGCGCGAGTTCGAGGCGGCCTACGAGCAGGTCGACGTGCTGGTCTCGCCGACCACGCCGACCACGGCGTTCCGGCTGGGCGAGCGCACCGACGACCCGATGGCGATGTACCTCGCCGACCTGTGCACCATCCCGTCCAACCTCGCGGGCAACGCGGCCATCTCGGTGCCGTGCGGCCTGGCCGACGAGGACAACCTGCCGGTCGGCCTGCAGATCATGGCCCCGGTTCTGGCCGACGACCGTTGTTACCGCGTCGGCGCCGCCGTCGAGAAGGCCCTGGAGAGCCGCTGGGGCGGCCCGCTGCTGAAGGAGGCCCCGTCGCTATGACCATGGTCTATGACGAAGCGCTCGACAGGTTCGAGCCGGTGCTCGGGCTGGAGACGCACGTCGAGCTCGGCACCAAGTCGAAGATGTTCTGCGGCTGCAAGACCGCCTTCGGCGCCCCGGCCAACACCCAGGTCTGCCCGACCTGCCTGGCGCTGCCCGGCTCGCTGCCCGTGGCCAACGCCATGGCCATCGAGTCGACGATCCGCATCGGCCTGGCGCTGAACTGCTCGATCGCCGAATGGTGCCGCTTCGCCCGGAAGAACTACTTCTATCCGGACATGCCGAAGAACTACCAGATCTCCCAGTACGACGAGCCGCTCTGCTTCGACGGCTACGTCGACGTCGAGGTCAACGGCGAGACCGTGCGCATCGAGATCGAGCGCGTGCACCTGGAGGAGGACACCGGCAAGTCCACCCACGTGGGCGGCGCGACCGGCCGCATCCACGGGGCCGACTACTCGATCGTCGACTACAACCGCGCGGGCATCCCGCTGGTGGAGATCGTCACCAAGCCCATCCCGGGCACCGACCGGCTCGCGCCGGAGGTGGCCAAGGCGTACGTCACCGAGCTGCGCGAGATCATGCGCTCGCTCGGCGTGTCCGACGTGCGCATGGAGGAGGGCTCGCTGCGCTGCGACGTCAACGTCTCGCTCATGCCGCGCGGGTCGTCGGAGTGGGGCACCCGCACCGAGACCAAGAACGTCAACTCGCTGCGCAGCGTCGAGCGGGCGGTGCGCAGCGAGATCGAGCGCCAGGCGGGGGTCCTCGCCGAGGGCGGCAAGATCATCCAGGAGACGCGGCACTTCCACGAGGACACCGGCACCACCACGTCCGGGCGGTCCAAGGAGGAGGCCCAGGACTACCGGTACTTCCCGGAGCCCGACCTGGTGCCGATCGAGCCCGACCCGGCGTGGGTGGCCGAGCTGAAGGCGGCGCTGCCCGAGCTGCCGTCGGTCAAGCGCAAGCGGCTGCAGGCCGAGTGGGGTCTGTCCGACCTCGACATGCAGGCCATGCACAACGCCGACGCGATCGACCTGGTCGAGGCCACGGTCGCGGCCGGCGCCCCGGCGGCCGACGCACGCAAGTGGTGGATGGGCGAGCTGGCGCGGCGCGCCAACGAGAGCGGCGTCGCGCTGGCCGAGCTGCCCATCACGCCGGCCCAGATCGCCAGGGTCACCGAGCTGGTGGCCTCGGGCGCGCTCAACGACAAGCTCGCCCGGGAGGTGCTCGAAGGCGTGCTGGCCGGTGAGGGCACGCCCGACGAGGTGGTCGAGGCGCGCGGCCTGCAGATCGTCAACGACGAGGGCGAGCTGTCGGCGATCATCGACCAGGTGCTGGCCGACAACGCGGACGCGGCCGAGAAGGTGCGGTCCGGGAAGGTCGCCGCCGCCGGTGCGCTGGTGGGCGGCGTGATGAAGGCCAGCCGCGGCAAGGCCGACGCGGCCCGCGCCCGGCAGCTCATCCTGGAGAAGCTGGGCGTCTCGGAGTAGGTCCGGCACATCCGCGGGGCCCTCGCCGGTCCCGCGGATCCGTTCACAGCGGCGGGGCCCTTGGTGGTCCCGCCGATCCGGACATATCGGCGGGGCCACCGAGGGGCGCGCTCGCGGGCGCAGTGCCTTCCGCGCGTGCAGCCGTCGGAAGGCGGGTCCCAAGAACCACCGGGCGACGTTCCCGGCGGGCGGGCCGGTCAGTCCTCGCGTGACACGGGTGTGACCGCATCGACGCCCCGGCGTGCCATCAGCCGCCGAAACACCGGTGTGAGCAGCGCGAGCAGGGCCAGCGCGAGGAGCACGGCCGCGATCGGGCTGCGTACCAGCACGCTGACGTCGCCCGCGCCGATGGCGAGCGCGCGGCGGAGCTGGATCTCGGCCATCGGCCCGAGGATCATGCCGATCACCGCGGGCGCGACGGGCAGGCCGAAGCGGCGCATGGAGAACCCGAGCAGGCCGAGGACGTACAGGACGAACAGGTCCACGACGGTGCCGTTCAGGGCGTAGACGCCGAGCGCGGCGAACAGCACGATCCCGGCGTACAGGTACGGCCGGGGGATGCGCAGGACGCGGGCCCACAGGGGAGCCAGCGGCAGGTTCAGCACCAGCAGCATCGTGTTGCCGACGAACAGCGAGGCGATCATCGCCCACACCAGGGCCGGGTTGTGGTCGAAGAGCTGCGGGCCGGGCTGCAGGCCGTACTGCTGGAAGGCGGCCAGCAGGATGGCGGCCGTGGCCGACGTGGGCAGGCCCAGCGTGAGCAGCGGGACCAGGGTCCCGGCGGCCGAGGCGTTGTTGGCCGCCTCCGGGCCCGCGACGCCCTCGATGGCGCCCTTGCCGTACTCCTCCTTGGCCACGCCCTTGGCCAGGCGCTTCTCGGCCGCGTACGACAGGAACGTGGGGATCTCCGCGCCCCCGCCGGGCAGCGCGCCGAACGGGAACCCGAGCGCGGTCCCGCGCAGCCACGGCAACCACGAGCGCCGCCAGTCGGCGCGGCCCATCCACGCCCGGCCCACGGGCACCACCTCGGGCGCGGCGTGCCGCAGCCGGGAGGCCACGTAGAGGGCCTCGCCGACCGCGAACAGGCCGACCGCGACGATCACCACGTCGATGCCGTCGAGCAGCTGCGGGACGCCCAGCGTGAGCCGCGCCTGACCGGTCTGCTGGTCGATGCCGATCAGCCCGATCACCAGCCCCAGCCCCAGGGAGGCCAGCCCGCGCACGACCGAGCGGGACAACACCGACGACACGGCGGTGAAGGCCAGGATCGCCAGCGCGAAGTAGTCCTCGGGGCCGAACGAGATCGCGAAGCTCACCACGGCGGGCGCGGCCACCACCAGCAGCGCGGTGGCGATCGTGCCCGCCACGAACGACCCGACGGCCGCCGTGGCCAGGGCCTGCGCCGCCCGTCCGCGCCTGGCCATCTTGTTGCCCTCCAGGGCGGTGATCATGGAGGACGACTCGCCGGGCGTGTTGAGCAGGATGGAGGTGGTCGAGCCGCCGTACATGCCGCCGTAGTAGATGCCGGCGAACATGATGAACGCGCTGGCCGGCGGCACGGTGAAGGTGATCGGCAGCAGCAGCGCCACGGTCATCGCGGGCCCGATGCCGGGCAGCACGCCGACCAGGGTGCCGAGGGTGACGCCGATCAGGGCGTACAGCAGGTTGACGGGGGTGAGAGCGGCGGCGAAGCCGTCCATGAGGAGCTGGAGCGAGCCCATCTCAGATCACCCCGCCGAGCGGGCCGGTCGGCAGCGAGACGCCGAGGCCCTTGACGAACAGCAGGTACGTCGTCACGCCGAGCACCACGGCCACCACGGCGGCCCGCACCTTGTGCTCGGCCCCGAGCACGACCGACAGGCCGAAGAACAGCAGGCTCGCGCCGATGACCCAGCCGAGCACGTCGAGGAGCGCGGCGAAGGCCAGGAAGACGCCGCTGACCAGGCCGACGCTGCGCCAGTCGGTGGGCGCGTCCGCGTCCACGTCCTCGCTCTCCTCAGGGTCGCCGGCGCCGCCGCGCAGCACGTCGATCACGTAGAACAGGCCGATCAGCACCATGGCCGCGCCGACCAGCATGGGGAAGAAGCGCGGCCCGAGGCCGAGCTGGGAGGCCGCGGCCGAGACGTCGAGCGTGCCGACCATCACGAACACGCCCAGCCCGAGCACCACGACCGCCAGCCCGAGTTCGGGCCGCCACCGGCGAGCCATCAGGACACGAGCCCCATTTCGGCAATGATGCCCTTGACCTTGGTCTCCTCGGACTTCAGGTAGTCGGCGAACTGCTGCCCGGTCTGGAAGGAGTCGATCCAGCCGTTCTTGGCGACGGCGTCCTTCCAGGGCTGGGAGTCGTGCATCTTGGTGACCAGGTCGGTGAGGGACTTCTCGGCGGCGTCGTCCAGGCCGCCGGGGGCGACGAAGCCGCGCCAGTTGGCCAGCTCGACGTCCAGGCCGCCCTCCTTCAGCGTCGGCGCGTCGAGACCGGCGACGCGCGAGCCGCTGCTGACGGCCAGCGCCCGCAGCTTGCCGGACTTCACGTGCTCGGCGAACTCGCCGACGCCCGAGATGCCCGCGCTGACCTTGCTGCCCAGCAGCGCGTTGAGCGCCTCGCCGCCGCCGGAGTGGGCGATGTAGTTGACCTGCTTGGGGTCCACGCCCGCAGCCTTGGCCATCAGCCCGGCCACGATGTGGTCGGTGCCGCCCGCCGAGCCGCCCGCGACGGAGACCTTCGCCGGGTCGGCCTTCCACGCGGCGACCATGTCGGCCAGCGTCTTGAACGGGGAGTCGGCCGGGACCACGACGATCTCGTACTCCTCGGTCAGCTTGGCGATGGGGGTGGTCTCGGCCAGGGTGACCTTCGACTTGTTCTGCTCGATCGCGCCCACCATGACCAGGCCCATGGTCATCAGCAGGTTGCCGTTGCCCTTCTCGCCGGCGAGCTGGGCCAGGCCGATCGTGCCGCCCGCGCCCGGCACGTTGTAGACCTCGACCTTGCGCTTGGGGTCGGCCGTCTTGAGCGCCTGCTCGGCCGTGCGGGCGGTCTGGTCCCAGCCGCCGCCGGCCGCCGCGGGGGCCATGATCCGCAGAGAGCCGTCGCCGCCGGAGGCGCCGGTCTCGCCGCAGCCGGACAGGGCGGCGACGGAGAGTGCCGCCAGGGCGGCGGCGAATACGCGCAAGCGCATGATCACTCCAAGGGGGATTCGCACAGTCGTTGGCCTGCGATGGTGATGCCCGTTCCCTGCCCGGTCGAGGCTTTGGGCGGTTGCCGTCATAGTGGTCGTATTGGTCGCGACCTGGCCGTGACCTGGCTTTGTTTCCATGTGGGCGTGCGCAGGGTTACCGACGCCCCCCTCGGCACCCAGTTGTTCGTGCTCCAGATGGTGATCGTGCTGCTCGCCGTCGGCGGCACGGCAGGCGTGTGGGCGGGGCACACGAGGGAGCAGCTCGACGCGCTGCACCAGCAGCGCGCCCTGGCCATCGCCCAGTCGGTGGCCGCCCTTCCGCAGGTGCGCGACGCCTTCAGGCTGGAGAACCCGGAGTCGGTGCTGCAACCGCTGGCGCTCAGCGTCCAGCACGAGACCGGAGCCGACTACGTGGCCATCGCCAACGCCGAGCAGAAGCGCTACGCCCATCCCAACGCCGCCCTGATCGGCAAGCGGCTGTCCACCGACGCCACCGCGGTCCTGCGTACGGGCCGCAGCTGGGTCGGCACCGAGACGGGCACGATCGGCACCACGGTCCGCGGCAAGACCCCCATCCGCGACGAATACGGCAACGTCATCGGCCTGGTGTCGGTCGGCGTGCTCCAGACCACGGTCACCGGCCAGCTCGGCGGCGCGCTGCCGCCGCTGATCTGGACCGCGCTGGCCGTGCTGCTGGCCGGCCTGGCGCTGGCCGCGCTGATCACCGCCCGGGTGCGCAGGCAGACGTTCGGGCTGGAGCCGCGCGAGATCGCCGCGCTGCTGGAGCAGCGCGAGGGCGTGCTGCACGGCGTGAAGGAGGGCGTGCTGGCCCTCGACCTGGCCGGGCGGGTCACGCTGGTCAACGACGCCGCCCGCGACCTGCTCGGAGACCTCGGGACCGACGTGACCCGCATGCCGGTCTCCGAGCGCATGCGCGACGTGCTGACCGGCGCCGACCCGGGCGAGGACCGCGTGGTGCTGCACGGCGAGCGCGTGCTGGTGCTCAACAGGACCCCGGTCGCGGTACGCGGCCGGCACCGCGGCTGGGTCGTCACCCTGCGCGACCGCACCGAGCTGGTCCGCCTGGCCCGCGAGCTGGACGACACCAGCAGCGCGACCGAGGCCCTGCGCGCCCAGGCCCACGAGTTCGCCAACCGCATGCACACCGTCGTCGGCCTGCTGGAGCTCGGCGAGCACGAGGCCGCGATCGGCTTCATCACCCGCACCACGGCCGGCGCGTACGCCACCGGCCTGCGCGAACGCGTCCAGGACCCCACGCTGGCCGCGCTGCTGCTGGCCAAGTCGGCGGAGGCGGCCGAGCGCGGGGCGCGGCTGGTGCTGGCCGAGGACTCCGCCGTGCCGGAGGGCGCGCTCGGCGACCCGCAGGACGCCGTCCTGGTGGTCGGGAACCTGGTCGCCAACGCGATCGACGCGCTCGACGGCGCGGGCGGCACGATCGAGGTCTCCGTCGTGGCCGACGCCGAGGGGCTGCACGTCCGCGTCGGCGACTCAGGGCCCGGCATCACCCCCGAGCTGGTGGAGGAGGTCTTCAGGGAGGGGTTCACGACGAAGGCCGCCCTGTCGGGGCCGCGCGGCCTGGGCCTGGCGCTGACCCGGCAGGCGTGCCTGCGCCGCGGCGGCTGGGTGCGGGTGCGCAACGCCGGCGGCGCCGTCTTCACCGCCCTGCTGCCCGCCGAGGCCCACGCGTGAACGACGTACGGGTCCTGGTGGTGGACGACGACTTCATGGTCGCCCGGATCCACGGCGGCTACGTCTCGCGCGTGCCCGGCTTCGAGGTCGTCGCCGTGGCGCACACCGGGGCCGACGCGCTCGCCGCCGTGGCCGAGCTCCGGCCCGACCTGGTCCTGCTCGACATCTACCTGCCCGACATGTCCGGCCTGGAGGTGCTCAAGGCCATCGACGACGTGGACGTCCTGATGATCAGCGCGGCCCGCGACGTCGCCACGGTCAGGGAGGCCATGCGCGGCGGGGCGGTCAACTACCTGATCAAGCCGTTCACCGCCGCCGCGCTCACCGAACGCCTGCGCCAGTACGCCGACACCCGCAGGCGGCTCACCGCCATCGGCCCCCAGGCCCGCCAGGACGACGTGGACCGGCTGTTCGGCGCGCCCAAGCAGCCCGTCCCGGTGCCCAAGGGCCTGTCGGCGGCCACCTGCGCGCTGGTGGCGCAGGCGCTGCGCGAGGCCGGGCGCGACCTGTCGGCGGCCGAGACGGCCGAGCTCACGGGCCTGTCGAGGGTGAGCGCGCGGCGGTACCTGGAGCACCTGTGCGCGTCCGGCCGGGCCGAGCTCCACCCCAGGTACGGCACCGCCGGACGGCCGGAACATCGCTACCGGTGGCTAGGTTGACACACTTCCGTATTCGTTTCTGGTGACATAGTCGGATACTCGTGCCTTACTGTTGCCTGAGACTTGGCTGCGGACCGGGAGGAGATTGAGGCGTGCGAAACGCCGGACCGATCGAATCACCGACGGACCCGTTCGCCTCGGTGCCGATGCCCACGTCGGGTGTCTCCAAGAAGCCGCGGATCGAAGGATTACCTCCGGGCGTGTCCCGTGACATCTTCGGCCCGCAGGACCAGCAGGAGCCCCGGCCGGCCCCAGGACCGAGCGCGCCCGGCGGCCAGACCGGCGGCGCGCTGCCACCGAAGGCGCCGCCCGCGCAGCCGTGGCCCATGAAGGACAAGGACCCCGCCGGGCCAGCCCCCGTGTTCGGGGGGAGCGGCGACCGGCCGCCCGCCTTCGAGCCGGAGCCCGTCCGCCGGCGTCGCCTGCTGCCCGGGGTGCTGGTGCTGGTGCTCGTCCTGGCCACGCTGGCGTACGTGGTGCCGGCCGTGATGATGTCGGGGGCCGTGCTGCGCGGCACCCGGGTGGGCGGCGTGGAGATCGGCGGCCTGACCGTCACCCAGGCGGCCGACAAGCTGCGCACCGAGCTGGGCCCCAGGCTCAGCCGGCCGGTCACGGTGAACATCAACGGCAAGAAGGACACCGTCCAGCCCGACGAGGCCGGTCTCGAACTCGACGTGGTCGGCACCATCGGGCAGGCCCCCAGCGGCTTCCCTGGCCCGGTCGAGGTCTGGCGCGGCCTGACCGGCACCACCGACGTCCCGCCGAAGATCACCATCGACTCCTCCCAGCTCACCAGGACCGTCGAGGGCCTGGCCGAAGGCGTGGACAAGCAGGCCCGCGAGGGCAGGGTGACCTTCTCGGGGCTGGAGCCCAAGGCCCGCATGCCCGAGGACGGCGTGCTCCTCGACCGCGACGACGCCGTGCGCCGGATCGGCGAGGCGTTCCTGCGCGGCGGCGGCGCCGTGGTGCTCTCCATGCGCCCGGCCAAGTCCGCCACTTCGGCCGAGAGCGTCGAGTCGGCCCTGGCCGCGGCCAGGAAGGCCGTCTCCGCGCCCGTCACGCTGACCCTCGCCGGCAAGCAGGCCCAGCTCACCCCCGCCATGATCGCCGCCCACCTGACCTACGTGCCGGGCGGCGACGGCGCGCTCGTCCCCCAGTTCGACGCGGAGGCCGCGCTCGCGCCGGTGGAGAACAGCCTCGTGGACGCCGCCCAGCAGCCGCGCGACGCGACGTACCAGATCGTCGGTGACAAGCCGGTGCTGGTGCCCGCGCGCAAGGGCCGGGGCGTGAACGCCAAGCTGCTGGCCCGCGACGTCGAGAAGCTGCTCGCCTCCGCGGGCCCGCGGACCGTGGAGGTCAAGCTGGGCGTGGTCACCCCGGAGGTCACCACGAGCCAGATCCGCGGCCTCGGCATCAAGGAGAACGTCGGCACGTTCAGCACGTCCTTCGACTGCTGCCCGCCGCGCGTCACCAACATCCGCCGCATGGCCCAGGAACTGGACGGCAGGCTGGTCAAGCCGGGCGAGACGCTCTCGCTCAACGAGGCGACCGGCGAGCGCACGGTCGAGGACGGCTACGTCCGGGCCGGCCAGATCGTCGGCGGCCGGATGGTCGACATCGTCGGCGGCGGCGTCTCCCAGTTCGCCACCACCATGTACAACGCGGCCTTCCTCGGCGGCTTCGACCTGGTCGAGCACGAGCCCATGGACTACTACGCGCCCTCCTACCCGGCCGGGCGCGACGTGGCGCTGCTCTACCCCGACCGCGACCTCAAGTGGCGCAACGACTCCGAGTACGGCGTGCTGATCAAGACCGCCACCACCGCCACGACGGTCAGCGTCACCCTGTGGAGCACCAAGCGGTACGACAAGGTCGAGGCGGTCGAGTCCGAGCGGCGCGACTTCAAGCCGTTCGGCCGGGCGACCAGCAGCGAGCCGGGCTGCGTGCCGGCCACCGGCCAGCAGGGCTTCACGATCGACGTCACCCGCGTCTTCCACAAGGACGGCGAGATCGTGAAGAAGGACAAGAAGCTGGTCACCAAGTACCGGCCGCAGACCGCGCTCACCTGCGGCGCGGCCGGCTAGGACGTGGCGACCGCCAGGATGCGGTCGTCGCCCGGACGCGGTGAGCCCCGGCCGTCCTTGTTGCTGGTGCTCACCCACAGGCCGCCGCCGGGCACCGCGGTGACCGCGCGCAGCCTGCCGTAGCGGCCGGTGTAGTGGGCCACGGGCGCGCCCGGCGAGCCGTCCCGGGCCAGCGGCACCTGCCACAGCCGCTGGCCGCGCAGCGTGCCCACCCACAGCGCGCCGTCCGCGTACGCCATGCCGGACGGCGACGCCTCGCCGGTGGACCAGGTGACGATGGGGTTGACGAACCGGGCGTCCTTCCCCTTGCCCTCGACCACCGGCCAGCCGTAGTTGGCGCCCGGCCGGACCAGGTTGATCTCGTCGTAGGTGTCGGCGCCGAACTCGGAGGCGTACAGGCGGCCCGCGGTGTCCCAGGCCAGGCCCTGGACGTTGCGGTGGCCGTAGCTGTAGACGAGCGTGCCGAACGGGTTGCCGGGGGCGGGGGCGCCGTCCACGGTCATGCGCAGGATCTTGCCGCCGAGCGAGTCGCGCCGCTGGGCCAGGCCACGGTCGCCGGTCTCGCCGGTGGTGGCGTACAGGTAGCCGTCGGGGCCGAAGGCGAGCCGGCCGCCGTTGTGGATGCCGCCCTTGGGGATGCCCTGGACGAGGAGCCGCTCGTCGCCGAGACCGTCGTCGCCGAGCCGGTAGCGGACGATCCGGTTGTCCTGCTCGGCGGTGTAGTAGAGGAAGACCTGCCGGTCCTTGACCGCCACGCCCAGCAGGCCGCCCTCGCCGCCGGGCCGCGCGTCGCCGATCCGGGCGACCTCGGTGACCTTGCCCGCGGGGGTGACGCGCAGCAGCCTGGCCGTGTCCCGCTCGGTGACCAGGGCGTCCCCGCCGGGCAGGAACGCGATCGCCCACGGCACCGCCAGACCGGTCGCCACGTCCTTGGGAGCGCGGGGCGCCCTGGCCGTCGGAGCCTTGGCCGTCGGGGCCCCGGTCGTCGGGGTGGAGGCCGTCGGGGTGGAGGCCGCCGGGACCGAGGCCGCCGGGTCCTCGGCCGTCGGCGCCTCGCCGCCGGCCGAGCAGGCGGGGAGCGTGGCCAGGAGCACGATCGTCCAGAGCTTCCTCATGTGTTCCATACTTCCCCGCGGGTCGTAAGGTTCTCGGCATGAAGATCTGGGTTCCGTCCGAAGCGGCGGCGGATGTCCTTTCTGACATGCCAGGCGTTGAATGCGCTGTTTACGATGGTTCGGCCATGCCGGACGGCATCGAGGACGTCGAGGTCTGGATCCCGCCGCTGGTCGTGGTGCCCGACGTGCCGGGGACGCTGGCGCGGATGGACTCGCTGCGGCTGGTGCAGACCGTCACCGCGGGGGTGGAGCCGTACCGGCCGCACCTGCCCGAAGGGGTGGTGCTGTGCAACGCCCGCGGCGTGCACGACGCCGGCACCGCCGAGTGGGCGGTCGGCGCGATGATCGCGGTGCTCAGGGAGTTCCCCGGATTCACCGACGCCCAGCGCCGCGGCGAGTGGACCTACCACCACACCGGCGTGCTGGCCGACTCCACCGTGCTCATCGTCGGCCACGGGTCCATCGGCGCGGCGGTCGAGCGGCGGCTGAGCGGCTTCGAGGTCGAGGTCGTCCGGGTGGCCAGGAGCGCGCGCGAGGGCGTGCACGCGATGGAGGAGCTGCCCGCGCTGCTGCCGTCGGCCGACGTCGTGGTCCTGCTCGTGCCCGCCACGCCCGACACCGCCGGCATGGCCGACGCCGCCTTCCTGGCCCGCATGAAGGACGGCGCCGTCCTGGTCAACGCGGCCAGGGGCGGCGTGGTCGACACCGAAGCCCTGATCGCCGAGCTCAAAACCGGTAGGCTACGCGCCGCGCTCGACGTCACCGCGCCCGAGCCGCTGCCGGAGGGCCACCCCCTTTGGAGCGCTCCGGGCGTGCTGATCACGCCGCACATCGCGGGCAGCACCCCCGCCTCCGTGCGGCGCACGCTCCGGCTGATCCGCGAGCAGCTCGGCCGCTACCTCGCAGGTGAAGAGTTGATCAACGTCATTACCGACTCGTATTGAGAGGATCCCGGAACGTGGCTGGTCCGTGACCTTTCGTGCGTACGGTGGCGTCTGCAGGGAGTTCCTGACTCGCTGTCAAGGAACTCTTGGCGGAAATTGGTCTGTGTGGTTATCAGATCGGTGACGACATCGGCGTTGTCACCACCCGCGCATCCGCGACCGCACACACTGGCGATGTGAGCGCCGGGCTTCGGCGGTCACTGGTGCAGGGTTCAAGACAGGATGGGCAACGACTGTGATCCGCTGGCGTGATCCACGGGCGCCGCTGGCCGCCGCAGGGGCGGCCGGAGTGGTGGCGTTCGCCGCCGCGCTCCTCGCGGGCGGGCCGGCCGTGCTGACCGGCGCCGTGGCGGGAGGCGTGGCGGCACTGGTCGCCGCCGCCTCGCTGCTGGTGGCCTCGGTCAGGTCGGCCGAACACCGCTCGATGGCGATGGCCGCGCGCTGGATGGGCGGCGGCGCCGTCGTGTGGCTCGCCGGCGTGGCGCTCCGCGCGGTCGCCACCAGCTTCGTCGTCAGCTTCGCCGACCTGTTCGTCCTGCTCGGCACCGTGATCATCGCGGGCGGCGCGCTGATCGCCGCCGACCGCCGGTTCCCGGCCAAGGTCGTGTTACGGCATCTCACGGACGCGTACCTGTGCGCGGCCTCGCTCTTCCTCATCGGCTGGGTGGTGGCGCTGCGCCACTACTACGAGGACGCGGGCGACGCGCCCACGTTCACGTTCGCCATGGTGCCGCCGATGATCGCGTTGCTCGTCACCTGCGGGGTGATCCCCTCGGTGCTCACCAGCCGGGCCGGTTCCTGGCTGCTCGGCCTGGCCGGGGTGGGCGTGCTGGCCACCATGACCGTCGGCGGCCTGTCGGCCGCCATGGCCCGCCTGGCCGGCGACCCGCCGCCCATGTGGACCGTCATGCTCGTGCCCGTCGCGCTGCTGCTGCTGGCCGCCCTGCCCTGGGGGCCGCGGGCGCGGCCGGTCGGCGGTCCCGTCGTGCGCAACGTGGTCGCGATGATGCCGCTCGCGCTCGTCGCCGTGGCCGCCTGCACGCTGCTCGCCCACCTGGCCGGAGCCCGGGCCGCGCAGCCGGTGACCGGCGTCGTGGTGGTCGCGGTCTCCGTGGTGCTGCTCCTGCTGGTACGCCTGTTCGTGCTCTCGGCGGCGTCCATCCGGCTGCGCGGCCTGGTCTCGCTGGGCGAGCGGCAGCTCAGGGAGCTGGCCGAGAGCACCGGCGACGTGGTGCTGCTGTGCGACTACGAGGGCGTCGTCCACGAGATCGGCGCCGGCGTCGAGGTCACCTACGGCTACCCGCCCGAGGAGCTGGTCGGCGGCTCGATCTTCGACTACATCCACCCCGAGGACGTCCCGGGCATCCAGGCCGCGATGCGCGCCATGACCACCGACGAGGAGGGCGCCGCGCCGGGCGCCTGCTTGATCGCCTGCCGGGTGCGCGCCGCCGACGGCACCTGGCGGCCCACCGAGTCGGTCGCCACCCGCCACATCGGCGGCGACGACCTCATGCTCGTCACCACCCGCGACGTCAGCGACGAGGAGGCCCTGCGCAACCAGGTCGCCCACCTGACCTTCCACGACGGCGTCACCGGGCTGCCCAACCGCGCCTACTTCGAGGAGCGCACCCGCGAGGTGCTGGCCGGCCGCACGTCCGGCAACGTCGCGGTGATCTTCCTCGACCTCGACGGGTTCACCTCGGTCAACGACTCGGTGGGGCACGCCAGCGGCGACTACCTGCTCGGCCAGGCCGCCCGCCGGCTGCGCGGGGCCGTACGCGCCGACGACACGCTGGCCCGGTGGGGCGGCGACGAGTTCGCCGTGCTCGTGGAGACCGGCGGCGACGCCCAGATGGCCGTGGACATGGCCGAGCGCCTGGTACGCGCGGTCTCCCAGGAGCCGTTCCGGGTCGCCGACCGCGACGTGGCGCTGACCGCGAGCGTGGGCGTGGCCTTCACCGAGGACGGCCTGCCCGCCGGCGACCTCATGCGCAACGCCGATGTGGCGATGGCGCGTTCCAAGGAGCTGGGCGGGCGGCGGGTCGAGGTGTTCGCCGCGCAGATGCACGCCGACGTGGTGCGCCGCCTGGAGCTGGCCGCCGACCTGCAGCGGGCGCTCATCGAGCAGCAGTTCGCCATCGAGTACCAGCCCGTGGTCGACCTGGCCACGTCCCGGGTGACCGCGGTCGAGGCGCTGGTGCGGTGGTGGCGCGGCTCGGTGTTCGTGCCGCCGGAACAGTTCCTCGGCCCGGCCGAGGACACCGGGCTGATCGTGCCGCTGAGCGAGTGGATCCTGCGCGAGGCGTGCCGCGAGGTGGCGTCCTGGCGGGCCTCGTCCTGGGACATCGGGCTGTCGCTCAACCTGTCGGCCCGGCAGATCACCGCGCCCCGCTTCGTCGAGACCGTCGAGCAGGCGCTGGCCGAGAGCGGCCTGCCCGCCTCGGCGCTCACCCTTGAGGTGATCGAGGAGATGCTCGTCGAGGACGCAGAGGAGACCATCAGGCGGCTGTCGGAGCTGCGCGCGCTGGGCGTGCGGCTGGCGATCGACGACTTCGGCACCGGCTACGCCTCGCTGGCCTTCCTCCGGCAGCTCCCGGTCGACATGATCAAGATCGACCCGTCGTTCGTGTCCGGCCTGGGCAGGGACGACACGCTGACCCTGCTCACCCGCACGATCGTGCGGCTCGGCCACGACCTCGGGCTCACCGTGGTGGCCGAGGGCATCGAACGGCCCGAGCAGCTGGAGCTGCTGCGCGAGATGGGCTGCACCAGAGGGCAGGGTTTCCTGGTGGCGCGACCCATGGCGGCCCGCGGCGTGGACAGTCTCATGCGGACGAGTCTCACCGTGTGAGACTCGCGTCCCGCCAAGTTGACATCGGGGCGTTCTGAGCGGCTATGGTGTAAGGCATGCTTCGCAGTGAGATTCTCGTAGTACTTCGCCGGCGCGCAGGCCGATAGCGAAGCACTCCGACCTGCGCGCCGCCCCAGTCCCACCCCCGCCGGTGGGAAGGGGCATTTTTTATGTCCTTAAGTGAGTAGCCACGCAAGGAACGAGCCGATGACCGAACGGATGACAGGTGCACAGGCCCTGGTGAGGGCGCTGGAGCACGTGGGAGTCGACACCGTGTTCGGGATCCCGGGCGGCGCGATTCTGCCCGCCTACGATCCCCTTTACGACTCGACCAAGGTCCGGCACGTGCTTGTACGGCACGAGCAGGGCGCCGGCCACGCGGCCGAGGGTTACGCGCAGGCCACCGGCAAGGTCGGGGTCTGCATGGCGACCAGCGGCCCCGGGGCCACCAACCTGGTGACGCCGATCGCCGACGCCTTCATGGACTCGGTGCCGATCGTGGCGATCACCGGCCAGGTCGCCGCCCCGATGATCGGCACGGACGCTTTCCAGGAAGCCGACATCTCCGGCATCACCATGCCGATCACGAAGCACAACTTCCTGATCACCGATCCCGCGGACATCCCGCGCACGATCATGGAGGCCTTCCACATCGCCTCGACCGGCCGTCCGGGGCCGGTGCTGGTGGACATCTCCAAGGACGCGTTGCAGGCCCAGACCACCTTCAGCTGGCCGCCTGTCATGCAGCTGCCGGGCTACCGCCCGGTCACCAGGCCGCACTCCAAGCAGATCCGCGAGGCCGCCAAGCTGATCGCCGAGTCCCAGCGGCCGGTCCTGTACGTCGGCGGCGGCGTGCACAAGGCCGGCGCGTCGGCCGAGCTGCTGCAGCTCGCCGAGCTGACCGGCATCCCGGTCGTCACCACCCTGATGGCCCGTGGCACGTTCCCGGACAGCCACCCCCAGCACATGGGCATGCCGGGCATGCACGGTAGCGTCTCGGCCGTGGGCGCGCTGCAGAGATCCGACCTGATCATCGGGCTGGGCGTGCGCTTCGACGACCGCGTGACCGGCAACCTGGCCTCGTTCGCGCCGCAGGCCAAGGTCGTGCACGCCGACATCGACCCCGCCGAGATCTCCAAGAACCGGCACGCCGACGTGCCCATCGTGGGCGACTGCAAGGAGGTCATCAGCGACCTCGTCGGCGCGATCCAGGCCTCCGGCCAGAAGGGCGACTACACCGACTGGTGGACCGTCCTGAACGGCTACAAGGAGACCTACCCGCTGGGCTACGAGACCTTCGAGGACGGCACGCTGGCCCCCCAGTACGTGATGGAGCGGCTGAGCGCCATCGCCGGGCCCGACGCCTACTACGTCTCCGGGGTCGGCCAGCACCAGATGTGGGCCGCGCAGTTCATCGACTACGAGAACCCCGGGACGTTCATCAACTCCGGCGGCCTCGGCACGATGGGCTTCGCCGTCCCGGCCGCCATGGGCGCGAAGATGGGCCGGCCGGAGGCCACGGTGTGGGCCATCGACGGCGACGGCTGCTTCCAGATGACCAACCAGGAGCTGGCCACCTGCGCCCTGGAGGGCGTGCCGGTCAAGATCGCCGTCATCAACAACGGCAACCTCGGCATGGTCCGCCAGTGGCAGACGCTCTTCTACGAGGAGCGGTACTCCAACACCAACCTGCAGACCGCGCGTCGCATCCCCGACTTCGTCAAGCTGGCGGAGGCCTATGGTTGTGTGGGCCTCAGGTGCGAGCGCGCCGAGGACGTCGACGCGACCATCAGGAAGGCCATGGAGATCAACGACGTGCCGGTCGTGATCGACTTCGTCGTCCACCAGGACGCCATGGTCTGGCCCATGGTCGCGGCCGGCACCAGCAACGACGACATCAAGATCGCCCGTGACATGGCGCCGAAGTGGGAGAACGAGGATGAGTAGACACACGCTGTCCGTGCTTGTCGAGAACAAGCCGGGTGTTCTCGCTCGGGTCTCCGCGCTGTTCAGCAGGCGGGGGTTCAACATCGACTCGCTCGCCGTCGGGCCCACCGAGCACGACGACATCTCGCGCATCACGATCGTGGTGAGCGTGGAGGAGCTGCCCCTTGAACAGGTCACCAAGCAGCTCAACAAGCTGGTCAACGTCCTGAAGATCGTCGAACTGGACCCGTCACAGTCGGTCCAGCGCGAACTCATGCTGATCAAGGTCAAGGCGGACGCCGAGAACCGGTCGCACGTCCTCGAACTCGTCAACCTCTTCCGTGCCCGCTGCGTGGACGTCGCGGCCGACGCGGTGACCATAGAGGTCACCGGCACTCCCGACAAGCTTGAGGCCTTCGTCAAGGTCCTTGAGCCGTTCGGGATCAAAGAACTCGTTCAGTCGGGCATGGTGGCCATCGGCCGCGGCGCCCGTTCCATCACAGACCGGTCCCTCAGGGCACTGGACCGTACCGCCTGAAAGGTTTTATTCAAGTGACCGAGATCTACTACGACGACCAGGCCGACCTGTCGATCATCCAGGGGCGTCACGTGGCCGTGCTGGGGTACGGCAGCCAGGGCCACGCCCACGCGCTCTCCCTGCGTGACTCCGGCGTCGACGTGCGCGTCGGTCTTCCCGAGGGCTCCAAGAGCCGCGAGAAGGCGGAGAACGACGGGCTGCGGGTCGTCACCCCGGCCGAGGCGGTGGAGGAGGCCAACCTCACCATGATCCTCGCGCCGGACCACATCCAGCGCCACCTGTACGCCGAGCACGTCGCCCCCAACCTCGTCGAGGGCGACGCGCTCTTCTTCGGCCACGGCCTCAACATCCGCTACGGCCTCATCGAGGCGCCCGAGGGCGTCGACGTCTGCATGGTCGCCCCGAAGGGCCCGGGCCACCTGGTCCGCCGCCAGTTCGAGGCCGGCCGCGGCGTCCCGTGTCTCGTCGCGGTCGAGAAGGACGCCTCCGGCAAGGCCCTCGACCTGGCGCTGTCGTACGCCAAGGGCATCGGCGGCACCCGCGCCGGCGCGCTGCGCACCACCTTCACCGAGGAGACCGAGACCGACCTGTTCGGCGAGCAGGCCGTGCTGTGCGGCGGCGTCTCCGAGCTGATCAAGGCGGGCTTCGAGACCCTCATCGAGGCCGGCTACCAGCCCGAGGTCGCCTACTTCGAGTGCCTCCACGAGATGAAGCTCATCGTCGACCTCATGTACGAGGGCGGCATCTCCAAGATGTACTGGTCGGTCTCCGACACCGCCGAGTACGGCGGCTACACCCGCGGCCCGCGCGTCATCACCGACGAGACCCGTCAGGAGATGCGCCGCATCCTCGGCGAGATCCAGGACGGCACCTTCGCCCGGCAGCTCGTCGAGGAGTTCGACGGCGGTCAGAAGGAGTTCACGCGTCACCGCGAGGAGCTGGCCGAGAACCCGATCGAGAAGACGGGCGCGAAGCTGCGTCCGATGATGAGCTGGCTGAAGGGCTGACCCTTCGCCGTACGTCGCCCGCCCGCTGCACGGTCAGCGGGCGGGCGATGCTTTTCGCCCGTTCTCGGGGGTTCTCCGGCGAGGCGATGGCATGATGCCGGGATGCCTTTCGATCACAACGATCACTACCACCCGGCGATGGCACGGCTCGTGCCCGAGGGGGCCCGGACGGCGCTCGACGTCGGCTGCGGCACCGGGCGGTTCGCGCGGCGGCTGGCGGGCCTCGGGATCGAGGTCGACGCGGTGGACCCGGCGCCCGAGGTGATCGAGGCCGCCTCGTCGGCGCCGGTGGGCGGGGTGCGGTTCCTGTGCGCCGACGTCACGCGCATGGAGCTGCCCGCGGGGCGCTACGACTACATCTCCTGCCTGGCCAGCCTGCACCACATGCCGTTCGGGACCGTGGCCGCCTTCCGGGACGCGCTGGCGCCCGGCGGGGTGCTGGCCGTCCTCGGGTGCTACGCGGAGCGGACGGCCGCCGACTTCGCGTGGAGCCTGGCCGCCATACCGGTGAACGCGGCGGCCCGGGTGGTGGTGGCGGCGGGGGAGCGCGTGGGCGGGGCGCGTGCCGGGTCCGTGCCCGCGCCGGTGCGGCCGCCGGACATGTCCTTCGCGGAGGTACGGCGGGAAGCGGCGTCCCTGCTGCCCGGCTTCTCCCTGCGCCGGCTGCTCTTCTGGCGCTACCTCCTGACCTACCACAAACCCGCCACGTAGGGTCATCCGGTCTGACCCACCGCGAACCCGCCCCCTCGGGACTACCGGTCTGACCTGCTCGCAACCTGCCGCCTCGGGACTTCCGGGCTGACCTATCGCCAGGCGCGCCGCCCTCCGGGTACGGCGCTCACCTGTCGCAAAGCGTCCGGCTTCCCGCTACAGGGCTGAACGGCCGCATGGGCGCGGTTTTGCGCGGTGGGTCGCGGTGAGGGCCCAGGCGGCGGTGGCCGCCGCGACCGTGGCCGGGGCGATGAACGGGGTGACGGCGGCGTGCACGCGCAGCGCCGAGGCCGCGACGACGGCGCCCGAGACCACGCAGAGCACCACACCCAGCGGGCGCAGCACCCCCGATCGCGGGCCGACCGCCCGGCCCGCCAGGCTGGTCAGCGTGCCCGTGACGTAGGTCGTGGACAGCCCGGGGCCGCCCGCCCAGCGCGTGACCGCGCTCTGCAGGCCCATCGCCGTCCCCGAGGCGGCGATCAGCGCCGGATGCGGCAGCACGCGGGCCGCCCATCCGGCCGCCACCACCACCAGCAGCGCCAGCTCCGCGAGCAGCACCACCAGCGGCCGCACGGGCACCCCGACAGGCACCCCCACCGGCCCCCGGATCTGCGCCTCCACGCGTTCCCGGTCCAGCCCCTCCGCCGTTTCCCCGTCCGGCGCCGTCGCGGGCTGCTGGGCCTGTGCTTCCGTCGGGGCGCGGGCGGGTGGGGTGGTGGTCCGCGGGGGCGGGGGAGCGCGTCCTGCGGGGGTGGCGCCGCCCAGCAGGGTGAAGCCGATCGCCAAACCCAGGCAGAACGTGGTCAGGGCGATTCCCGAGCGGATGACGTGCGAGGTGTCGCCGGTGCCGAGCGCCAGGCCGAGCAGGACGACGTTGCCGGTCATGTTCGCGGTGAACACCTGTCCGAGCGCGAGAAAGCTCAGCGCGTCGACGGCCCCTGCCGCGAGCGCCAGAGCGAGCATGGAGAACCGTCCGAAACGCATACTCTGAGCACTATAACGATTACTCTGGGTGATTGGTCAACAGGGTGGCGGGACGGCTGCGAGCTTCCGGGAAGCGTGATAATAATACCGGTATAGTTATCGCGCCGAGGGCTGGGAGGCCGCTGTGATCACGCTCAAGACCGCCGGGGAGATCGACGCCATGCGGGAGGCGGGCCGTGTCGTGGCCAACGTGCACGCCGCCGTCAAGGAGCGGGCCGCCGCCGGGGTGTCGCTGCTGCAGCTCGACGAGGTGGCCCGCGAGGTCATGCACGAGGCCGGGGCGCGGTCGTCGTTCCTCGGCTACCACCCGTCGTTCGGGGCCATGCCGTACCCGGGGGTGGTGTGCACGTCCGTGAACGGGGTCATGCTGCACGGGTTGCCCACGCCGTACCGGCTGCGCGAGGGCGACGTGCTGAGCGTGGACTTCGGCGCGCACATCGACGGCTGGCACGCCGACGGCGCGGTCACCTTCACCGTCGGGCCCGGCCGCGCCGAGGACCTCAAGCTCATCCGGGTGGCCGAGGAGACGCTGGCGGCGGGCATCGCGGCCGCCGTGCCGGGCGGCCGGATGGGCGACATCGGGCACGCGATGTCGCTGGTCGGCCGCGGCGCCGGCTATGGCATGCAGAACGACTTCGGCGGCCACGGCATCGGCCGGGCCATGCACGAGTCGCCGTTCGTGCCCAACGAGGCCCGCCCCGGACGCGGCCTGCGGCTGCGCCCCGGACTGGTGATCGCGATCGAGCCGAGCCTGATGGCGGGCGGCGACGACGAGTACGTCATGGCCGAGGACGGGTGGTCGGTGTGCTCCGGCGACGGCAGCAGGAGTGCCCACGTCGAGCACACGGTGGCCATCACCGCGGACGGCCCGGTGGTTCTCACCCTCCCTTGACGCCTCCTGTCAGCGCGTGGTCACGACCGGCCCGGATATTCCTCTGCCGCGTACACCGATCGGTCAAGAAGGGTGAGCTGTGTCACCCCTTCCCCCAAGCCGCGTATTTGCGCAGGTAAAGACAGAAATAGCGGCGTTTGTTGAAAGAGGGCCTAGGGCAAATCTCCTCCCGATAGCTACGGAGAGTAGTCGATAGGTATCAAGGAGAATCGATATGTTCAGACAAGGGCTCATCCTGGCCGGGCTCGTCGGCGGGATGGTCATGGTCGGCGGCTCCGCTCTAGCGGCGACCCCTCACATGGCCTTCGTCCCTCACTCCGACGAGGACCCGGGCCGGGTTCTCTTCGTCTGCGGTGACGAGAACATCTTCGCCCGTGGCGAGGTCGACAACAGCACCAGCGGCGTGCTCGTCCTCGAGACCGGCGACATCCTGAGCCAGATCCTCGGCATCAAGAGCAAAGACACGAAGTGCGCCGTCAGCTGAAGTAATTCCTCAGCGGCTGAACTGCACGACTAAGGGGCCTGTCCACCGGGGCAGGCCCCTTTGTCGTGCCCTTTTCCAGCTCCCGTACGGAAAGCCGAAGGTTCGGGCCGGGCTCTGCCGGAGGGGGCGGGCCCGGCCGCGGTCCGGTGTGCGGGGGGACGTGCGGCGCGGGCCCGCCGGGAGGGGAGCGTGCCGGGCATGCGGTGGGACGACCGGCTTGGGGGTGGGGGCCGGCGACGGCCCGGCGCTCCCGGGGTCAGGGGTTCGCCACGGCGTTGAATCCGCATTCTGGCGCGCCCGTGTCGGCTATGTAGTGAAAATGCGGACTATATCTGGTGCTCCAGGTGATCGGATCGTGATGACCATCCTGTCGAGCCGGGTGAACCGCGGCGGCCCACCGGGCATCCGGAGGCCGCCGCTCGTCGAAGGGTCAGCGCTGCTTGTCTTCCCCGCGTCCGGACGCAGCCGCCGGTCGAAGGGTCAGCGCCGCCGGTCGAAGGGTCAGCGCCGCCGGTCCGCCCCCCGCAGGGAGGTCGCCGGAGGCGTTCACCGGTTCGTCAGCACTGGGCCGGCTTCAGCCACGAGCACTCCAGGTCGCCCGCCGTGCCCTGGTCGGCGGCCTTGAGCTGGGCGGTGACGTCGGTCGCCGTCGCCCGCGAGAACTGCGCGAGCCGTACGGCGATCTTGTCCTCGATGTCCTTCGGCGAGCCGGACAGGTACTGGTTCAGCATGATCGAGAAGATCAGCGGCTCGCCCTCGGCGCTGGTCACGTAGCCGGACAGCGAGGTCACGCCGGTCAGCGAGCCCGTCTTGGCGTGCACGTTGTTCGCCGCGGGGGTGTTCCGCATCCGGCTGCGCAGCGTGCCGCCGGTGAGACGGTCGGCGTTGCCGGCGATGGGCAGGGCCTCGTACCAGGTGTTGAACCACGGCTTGGTCCGTACGGCGGTCAGGAGCTGGACGATCGAGCCCGGCGAGAAGCCGTCGCGGCGCGACAGGCCCGAGCCGTCCCGCATGTTGATCACCTGGACGCCGTTGGCCTTCGCGAAGTCCGTGGCGACCTTCAGTCCGGCCGACCAGGTGCCCTGGTTCGCGGCCTTGCGGCCCATGGCCTTGGTGAGGATCTCGGCGTGCATGTTGTTGCTCAGCTTCAGGAACGGCACCAGCAGCTCGCTCAGAGGCATCGAGTCGTGCCTGGCCAGCTCGGCCGCCCCGGCGGGAGCCGCGCCCGTCGCCGTCGGGCCGAGCACCCGTACGCCGTGCGCGGCCAGCGCCTTGCGGAACAGCGAGGACACGTAGGCCGTGGGGTCGTCCACCGCGACCCACTCCTGGTACGGGTCGGCGACCGTGCCGGTGATCACGACCGTCCGCGTGCCGTGCTGCCGCTCGATGAGGACGTCGGTCTCGGCGCCCACGGTGGCCTTGTTGACGATCTTCAGGTAGTCGGTCGCCGGGGTCGTCGAGACCTTGACCTGTCCCCCGTCCGCCTCGACCGAGACGATCACCGAACCGGCGTCGTAGTCGCGGTCGGGGGAGGCGGTCAGCGCGGAGATCGGCGCCGCGTAGTAGGCGGTCTCGTCGTCCCAGGCCCAGTCGGTGCCGAGCCGCTGGCCGTCGAACCAGGTGTCGTCGGCGATCAGCTTGCCCGTGACGACCTTGACGCCGGCCGCCGCGACCTTGGCCGCCAGCGCGTCGTAGTCCTCGGCGAGCATGGTCGGGTCGCCGGTGCCGCGCAGCACGAGGTCGCCGGTGAGCACCGAGCCGACCTTGCGGCCGGCGTTCAGCACGGTGGTCGGGAAGCGGTAGTCCAGGCCGAGCGTCTCCACCGCCGCCGCCGAGGTGAACAGCTTGGTGTTGGACGCCGGGGTCAGCAGCTTGCCGGCGTCGGTGGCGTAGAGCTGCTCGCCGTTCGCGGCGCTCTTCACGACGACGCCCGCCCTGGCGATCGTGAGCCGGGAGTCGCCGAGGATCTGGTTGATGTCCTGGGTCAGGTCGGCCACGCCGGGCGAGGGGTCGAGGGCGACCGCCGGTGTGGAGGGGCCGGACGCCCACGCGAGTGCCGCGACGAGCGTGCCCGCGAGGAGGGAGGCTGAGGTGCGCCGCATGTGGTCTCCAAGGGACTGGGGGATCGCATGTGAGCATGAATCAGCGCAGTCGCCGTGTAATCCGCAAATATCCGTATTTCTGAAGCCGGCTCGGCGCGGGACGCGGGGGAGGGGGGAGAAGGAAGCCGGGGTTCAGGAGGAGGGTTGGCCGGAGGCGAGGAGGAAGCCGCAGTCGCCGAAGGAGATCTCGTCGCCCGACTTGACCCGGACGGGCCCCACCAGCCGCCACCCGTTGAGCCGGGTGCCGTTGAGTGAGCCGAGATCGACCAGCAGCCAGCCGCCGTCGCCCTCCCGCCGCAGCTCGGCGTGCACGCGCGACACCGTCAGGTCCGACAGGACGAGGTCGCAGGCCGACCCCCGGCCCACGACGTAACGCAGCCGGTCGTCGTCCGGCAACGCCAGCCGGGGCAGCCGCGGCCGCCGCCAGGCCGCCTGCAACCGGGTGGTGAGTTCCGACACCGACGAGACGGCGTCCGTCAGCCGCTGCCTGATCGTGGGCCGGCGCGGCAGGTCGGCGACCAGCTCGTCGAGCTCGTGCTGGTTGCGCGCCCGCAGCGCCTGGTCGACGCGGCCGACGAAGGTGTCGTGGGAGATCCGGCCCTCCACGGCCCGGTGCTTGAGCTCGTCGATCGCGCGGTCGCGTTCCCCGTCTGAGGCGCGGAACGGCGGCTGGGTGGAGCTCATGTCCCGAGTATCGGCCTGAACGGCGTTCCGTGTCCAGAATACGCGGATCAGTTGCGATGGCCATACTCAGTATGCATACTCAGTATCCATGTCGATCAGACACGGACTGCTCGCCCTGCTGAGCAGCGCGCCGCGTTACGGCTATCAGCTCCGGGTGGAGTTCGAGGCGTCGACGGGGGCGACCTGGCCGCTCAACATCGGCCAGGTCTACACGACGCTCGCCCGCCTGGAACGTGACGGCCTGGTGGCGCCGGGTGGAGCCGACGAGCAGGGCAGGGCCGTCTACACGATCACCGAGGCCGGTCGGGAGGAACTGGAGCGATGGTTCAGCACCCCCGTCGACCACTCCGACCGGCCTCGGGACGAACTCGCCATCAAGATCGCGATGGCCGTCGCCGCCACCGACGTGGACGTGGGCGCGGTCATCCTGGCCCAGCGAATGGCGACCATGCGCACGCTGCAGGACCTGACCAGGGCCAAGAGGGCCGCCGGTGACGGCCTCGCCCAGCGGCTCGTCCTGGAATCGATGATCTTCAAGGCCGAGGCCGAGCAGCGCTGGCTCGACCACTGCGAGGCCGTTGTCAAGGAGAAGAAGCAATGACTGTGGTGGAGCTGCGGGACGTTACCCGCGAGCACGGCCAGGTGCACGCCCTGCGCGGCGTGAGCCTGGAGGTGGCACAAGGGGAGCTCGTCGCGGTCATGGGCCCGTCGGGCTCGGGGAAGTCGACGCTGCTCAACCTGGCCGGCGGCCTCGACCGGCCCACGTCGGGCACGGTCCTGATCGAGGGCCGCGACCTGGCCGGGGTCCGTGACCTGGCCGCGCTGCGACGCGGCAGCGTCGGGTACGTCTTCCAGGACCTCAACCTGATCCCGTCCCTGACGGCCGCCGAGAACGTGATGCTGCCCAGGGAACTGGACGGCGTCCGCGCCGGCCAGGCCCGCCGGGAGGCGCTGGCCGTCCTGGCCGACGTGGGCGTCGACCAGATCGCCGACCGGTTTCCCGAGGAGCTGTCCGGCGGCCAGCGTCAGCGCGTGGCCATCGCCAGGGCGCTGGTCGGCGAACGGCGGCTGCTGCTGGCCGACGAGCCGACCGGCGCGCTCGACACGGCCACCGGCGACGAGATCCTGCACCTGCTGCGCAACCGCTGCGACGAGGGCGCGGCGGTGCTGCTGGTCACCCACGAGCCGCGCTACGCGGCTTGGGCGGACCGGGTGGTCTACCTGCGGGACGGACTGATCGCCGAGGCGTCGGCGGTGCGGATGGAGAGCTCGCGATGAGCGCCTTCCTCGCCGCCCTGCGGATCTCCCGCAGGGACGCGTCGCGCTTCAAGGGCCGCAGCGCCCTGATCATGGTGATGATCGGCCTGCCCGTCCTGGTGATCACGGCGGTGCTCACCGGCGCCGCCACGACCAGCGTCACCCCGAAGGAGCGGGCGGTCACGCGCTTGGGGGCGGCCGACGCCCGCCTGATCACCTTCCCGTACCGCACCCCGGTCCGGCAGGACTACAGCGGGGACTCCGCGTACCAGCCGAAGAGCGGCACCTCACAGCGGCCGTGGACGCCCGCGGAGATCAACACGCTGCTCCCCGGCCGCCTGCTGCGCTACCAGACGAGCCTGGTCAACGTCCGGCTGCCCGACGGCTTCAACCAGGCGGACGTCGTGGAGGTCGATCTGCGCGACCCCATGACGGCCGGGATGCGCACCCTGGAGCAGGGCCGCTACGCCGCCGCGCCCGGCGAGGTGGCGATCTCGCCGAAGATGGCCGACCTGGGCGTCCGGGTGGGCGACACGCTCACCTTGCGGCGGCCGGACCGCACCGTGAAGGTGGTCGGCGTCGCCGCGAACCCCAACCGGCCCGGCATCCTGGAACTGGCCGCCCTGCCCGAGGGTGTGCTCGTCCACCAGAACGACGGCAACAGCAGCGGCTGGCTGGTCGACACCGCCGGTCCGGTCCTGCGGTCGAAGGTGTCGCAGCTCAATGACGCGGGCCTCGGCGTCACCTCCCGCGCGGTGCTCGACGCCCACAAGGACGACTCCCGTGGGAACCCGGACGACGCGCGCGCCCTGGTCCAGCTCGGCGTGGTCATCGTGCTCGTCGTCATGGAGACCGTGCTGCTGGCCGGCCCGGCGTTCGCCGTGGGGCTGCGGCGGCGGCGCAGGGAGCTGGCGGTGATCTCCGCGCAGGGCGGCTCGGCCCGGCACCTGCGCCTGATCGTGCTGGCCGACGGCCTGGTGCTCGGCGGCGCGGCGGCCGTGCTCGGGGTCGTCCTGGGCATCGGCCCCGGCCTGCTCGTCGAGTCGGTCGCGGCCAGGGAACTGGACTGGTCGCACGGGCCGGCCGACGTGCCGTGGCTGCCGGTGCTCGGCGTGGCGGCGCTCGGCCTGGTCAGCGGACTGATCGCGGCGATCGTGCCCGCGGTGCAGGCGAGCCGGCAGAACACCGCGCAGGTCCTGGCCGGCCGGGCCGCGCAGGTCCAGGGTCGGGCCCCGCGTCCCGTGCTCGGGATCGTGCTGGTGGCGGCCGGGCTGGGCGCGATCGGATACGCCATGACCAGGGGCACGGTGACGATGATCGCGGCCTTCGTGCCGTTCGTGTTCGGCATGGTGGCGTTGACGCCGTGGCTGGTCCAGGCCACCTCGCGGATCGCCGCCCGGCTGCCGCTCCCGCTGCGCCTGTCCGTGCGCGACGCCGCGCGCCACCGCGTCCGTACGGCCTCGGCCACCGCCGCCGTCATGGCGGCGACCATGGCGGTGGTCGCGCTCGGCATCGGCAGCAGCAGCGCGTACACCCAGCAGGAGGAGCAGAGCGTCACGGTGTTCCCGCTGGGCACCACGGTGATCGGCGGCGCCACGGAGGTGGACGGCCAGACGTGGGCCAGGCTGAAGGACGCCGTCCGCGCCCGCTTCCCCGGCACCGACATCGTCACCGGGCACGAGGCGACGGACGCCAAGGGCCGGGACCTCTGGTTGACCGTGCCGCGGACGTGCGAGCCGGCATGCGCGCAGCGGTTCTACGACCAGCCGCCGATCGGCGGGGCGGACCTGCTCGCCTTCCTTCAGAAGCGCCGGGACCCGCAGGCGGCCGCCGCGCTGGCGGCGGGCAAGGCCGTGGCGTTCAGCACGGACGTGGTGAGCGACGGCACGATCGAGCTGACCGTGAGCGACTGGGACTCCGACACCATCAAGGAGCGCAAGCGGATCCGGATCCCGGCCGTGGTGTCGAGCGGCGCCGACCCCCGGCAGGCGGGCGCCGTGATCCCGCCGCAGGCGCTGGCCAAGGCCGGCCTCGGCACGGTCGAGCGGGTGCTCTACACCGCGTCCCCGCCGCAGGACGAACGGCGCATGGAGGCCGATCTGCGGGGCGAGGTGAACGGCAACCTGTACCTCAACGTCAAGCGGGGGAAGGCGGAGGACCGCGCCTTCGCCCTGCTGGTGCTGCTCGGCGCGGCGCTGGTCCTGGTGCTCGGGGGCACGTTCGCGGCCACCGGGCTGGCGGCGGCCGACATGCGTCCCGACCTGAACAACCTGTCGGCGGTCGGCGCGGCGCCGCGGGTGCGCAGGCTGGTGGTGGCCGCCCAGGCCGCCTACATCGCGGGCCTGGGCGCGGTGGTCGGCCTCGTCGCCGGCGCGGTGGCCGGTGTCGCGCTGACCTGGCCGATGACCAGGATGGGCGCCGGCGGCATGCGCACGCTGCTGGATGGGCCGGGCACGATCGACGTGCCCTGGTCGTTCCTGGCCGTGGTCGTGCTGGGCCTGCCGCTGGTGGCGGCCCTGGTGGCCGGTCTGTTCACCCGGACACGCCTGGTGCTGGCCCGTCGGGTGGCCTGAGCCGGTACCGCAGCGTCACCAGCACGGACAGGAAGATGATCAGCGCCGGGACCGCGGTCTGCCCGACGAGGACCGCGGTCACGGCGCTGTCCGGTTGCTGGACGGGCGTGCTCGCGTCGGACTCGACGAACCCGCCGATCGACAGGATGACCCCGAAGATCAGCGCTCCGAACGAGCTGACGCCGCTCTCGATGGCCGTCCACAGCCCGGTCAGCACGCCGGCCCGCCGCTTGCCCGACTCGGCGGCGTCGGCGGCGACCACGTCGGCCAGCATCGAGAACAGCATGAGCTCGACCCCGGCGATGCCGATGCCGACGAGCAGGATGGTCAGGTGGGCGTACAGGGGGCCGAACAGCGGGGTCGCCATGGCCGCCGCCGTGCCGCCGCCGAACAGCAGCGCGGCCAGGATCATCGCGCCGCGCTTGTCGAAGCGCCGGGCCAGCCACACCCACAGCGGCATGGTCAGCAGCATCGGCCCGACCAGCGCGGCGAAGAGCGTCTGCGTGCTCTTCGGCGACCCCAGCGTGTACGACGCGAAGTACGGCGCCGCGGCCAGCATCATGCTGACGGCGAGCATCTGCAGGCAGGCCATGACGGTCAGCCACAGGAACGCCCGGTTGCCCCTGATCGCCGCGAGCTGCTCGCGCCACCCGCCGTGGTCGGCCTCCGGCGCGCCGGTCATCGGGGCGCGGGCGGTGCCGAAGAACGAGCCGAGCATCGAGGCCAGCAGGATGAGGGCGATCGTCAGGCCCATCAGCCGGTAGCTGCCGAGCGTGCCCTCATCGCCCTGACCGGTGGCGATCATCGGGGCCAGCACGCCGCTGATCGCGGTGGCCGCGCCGATGAAGACCATCCGCCACTGCAGCAGCGAGGTGCGCTCGTGGTAGTCGTCGGTCATCTCGCCGGGCATGGCCTTGTACGGCACCTCGTACAGCGCGTACGCGGTCGCCGTCGCCATGAAGCAGAGCCCGACGTACAGGGCGGCCGGGACCCCGGTCAGCGGCGGCCCGGCGAAGACGAGGAAGAACGCGACGGGCAGCGTCAGCGACCCGGCCAGCAGCCAGGGGCGGCGCGGCCCCATCCGCGAGACGGTCCGGTCCGACCAGCGGCCGACCAGCGGGTTGATGATCAGGTCCCATACCTTGGGCGCGGTGACCACCACGCCGGCCAGCCACGCGGGCACGGCCAGGAAGTTGGTCATGTAGTACAGCAGGAGCAGGCCGGGCACGGCGCTGACCGTGGCCGTGCAGAACGAGCCCACGCCGTAGCCGAGGCGCACGCCCCTGGAGACCGTGGGCGCGCTCACCGGCGATGTGATCATGAGGCCCATTCAAGCCGAGCGAGGGCTTGTTCGGTAGGGCCCAGTTTCCCGGGCCCCACCGGATCACTCCCGCGCGCCTGCCGTTCCCCGCACGCCGGGCTCCACACCCATGCCGGGCTCCACACCGGTGCCGGGCTACTCGCGTACGCCGGCTACTCGCGCACGTTGGCGCAGACCACGTGCGCGCCGATCTCGATCATCCGGCGCTCGCTGCGCGCGTCGGCGACCCTGGCCATGAGGATCGGCGCGCCGCTGGCCGCGAACTGCGGCAGGCGGGCGCGTACCAGGCGGTGCAGGTCGCGGACGACGTCCTCGGCGGCCGACATGTGCACCTTGACGTGCAGCATGATCCCGGTCGCCCCGGACGCGGTGCCGGCCTCGGAGATCCACACGTGGTGCACGAGCGGGAAGTCGCCCAGCAGTTGCGCGATGGCCTGCCGCAGCGCCGGCAGGATCGGGTGCGTGCACCGGCGGTAGCCGGGGTCCACCTGCTGCATCGGCCCCGACAGGTGGGGCCGGGGCGCGGGGACCCACGGCAGCGCGGGCGCCTGCGGGGTGGGCGGGGCCACCTGCGCCAGCGCGGGCACGCGCGAGACGGTTGCCATGGCGCCGGTCGCGTAGGCGGCGGGCGCCGCCCCCGACAGCACGGGTGTGGGCCCCGAACGCGTGCCGGTGAGGAAGCGTTGGAGATCGTCGATGGGCACGGCCGCGGCTGCGGGGCCCGCGGCGTCGATCACGATCTCCGGCACGCCGGTGACGCGCTGGATGTCCAGGATGGTGTCGGCGTCGCACACCGACAGGGAATGGCTGCCGCGGTGCCTGGCGTAGGTAGCAGGGCTGGTGTACCCGAGCAGAACCCGGTCACCCGCCTGGGTCGTCCCAAGGACGACCGATCGATCTGGTCGCACTGCCACCAGGACTCCACCGTCGGCGAGGGCCGCCAGCAGGCGATGAGGCATGCCATGCTGTGCGAGCACGTCGGCAAGCGCAGGATTCCCGATGCTCATATGACGAACCATAGGTAGTCGGCCACGGCTTATCAGGCTAATGGCCAATAAATCCCCCGATCAAGACAAAGATGTGTGCAGAGTGGATGACTTTGCTGCCGCCTGGGTACCGGAGCCGCGTCCAGGGCGTCGCGACGCCGAGCGGGGCCGTCTCAAATCGTGGGTCCCTCGTGAACGCGTTCACAAGCGCGGATAGACTCTGAGGGATCCGAGGGGCCCAGCGACGTGTCCCTCCAGCCCGCCGCATGCCCCTAAGGATCCACGCCTGTGAACAAGCCCGTCGTTCTGGTCGCAGAGGAGCTGTCCGAGGCCGGCCTCGCCGTGCTCGGCGCCGATTTCGAGGTCCGCCACACCGACGGAGCGGACCGTTCCCAGCTTCTGCCCGCCCTCGCCGACGTGGACGCCCTGATCGTGCGCTCCGCCACGCAGGTCGACGCCGAGGCCATCGCCGCCGCGCCGAAGCTGCGCGTGGTCGCCCGCGCCGGCGTCGGCCTCGACAACGTCGACGTCGAGGCCGCCACCAAGGCCGGTGTCATGGTCGTCAACGCGCCGACCTCCAACATCACCAGCGCCGCCGAGCAGACCATCGCGCTCATCCTGGCCAGCGCCCGCAACACCGCCCAGGCCCACGCGGCGCTGAAGAACGGGGAGTGGAAGCGCTCCAAGTACACCGGCGTCGAGCTGGACGAGAAGGTCGTCGGCATCCTCGGCCTCGGCAAGATCGGCCAGCTCGTGGCCCAGCGGCTCCAGCCGTTCGGCGTCGAGCTGATCGCCTACGACCCCTACCTGCCGCCGGCCCGCGCCGCGCAGATGGGCGTCAAGCTGCTCAGCCTCGAAGAGGTGCTCAAGCAGGCCGACTTCATCACCGTGCACCTGCCGAAGTCGAAGGAGACCCTCGGGCTCATCGGCGACAAGGAGCTGCACGAGGTCAAGCCGTCCGTGCGGATCATCAACGTGGCCCGCGGCGGCATCGTGGACGAGGCCGCGCTCTACTCGGCGATCAAGGAGGGTCGCGTCGCGGGCGCCGGCCTCGACGTGTTCGCCAAGGAGCCGTGCACCGACAGCCCCCTGTTCGAGCTGGACCAGGTCGTCGCCACGCCGCACCTCGGCGCCTCCACGCACGAGGCCCAGGAGAAGGCCGGCACGCAGGTCGCGCGGAGCGTGAAGCTGGCGCTGGCGGGCGAGTTCGTGCCCGACGCGGTCAACGTCCAGGGCGGCGCGGTGGCCGAGGACGTCAAGCCGGGCCTGCCGCTGGCCGAGAAGCTGGGCCGGGTGTTCACCGCCCTGGCCGGTGAGGTCGCCACCAAGCTCGACGTCGAGGTCCGCGGCGAGATCGCCTCCCAGGACGTGCGGGTCATCGAGCTGGCCGCGCTCAAGGGCGTGTTCGCCGACGTGATCGAGGAGCAGGTCACGTACGTCAACGCGCCGCTGCTGGCCAAGGAGCGGGGCATCAGCGTGGAGCTGGTGACCAGCTCCGAGAGCCCCGACTGGCGCAACGTGGTGACCGTGCGCGGCGTGCTCGCCGACGGCCGCCAGATCTCGGTCTCCGGCACGCTGTCCGGCCCCCGGCAGATCACGAAGATCGTCGAGGTCAACGGCTACGAGATGGAGATCGAGCCGACGGCCCACCTGTCGTTCTTCGCCTACACCGACCGTCCCGGCGTCGTCGGCGTGGTCGGGCGGCTGCTCGGCGAGGCCGGCGTGAACATCGCCTCGATGCAGGTGGCCCGCGACGTCAAGGGCGGCAAGGCGCTCATCGCGCTGACCGTCGACTCGGCCATCCCGGCCGCCGTGATCGACCAGATCGCGGCCGAGATCGGCGCCGAGAGCGGCCGTTCGGTCGACCTGGAGGACTGACCTCGCGACCTGAGGACTGAGCCCCCGATCCGGGGGAAGGCCGTCACCTGGACCGTTCCGGGTGGCGGCCTTTTCTTGTCTCAGAATGCGAGATAGTAGGACATCCAACGAGACAGCGAGACAGCCGCCGGGTACCGTGGATGGAAATGCGCCAGGTTCTCGTACTCATTACCTGCCGCGGCGGGGCCTGTTAGGGCAGGCCGACGACCCGCCGCGGTGAGTGGTGATGCCGTCGGCCGGTCAGTCCCTTCCCTTCGCCCGGTCCGTGACCCGGACCCGCGAGAGCAGGCCCGGTCGGATTCGCGACCGGGGTCCGACGCCCTCTTTTCTGGAACGCGCCAGCGAAACGAGATGAGCGACATGTACGAGATGTACGCCTGGAACCGTACCGAAGAGAACGAGAACGAGGCCGCTGAGGCCCTGCAGACCGCCCTCGACCGCAGGGACAACGGCGGCGCCCCCCAGAACTCCGCCCGGTAGCGCCGCCCTCAGGCCCGCGCCGCGGCGTGGGCCAGGGCGAGCGCGCCGAGCAGCGGCGCGTCGTCCGTGAACCGGCCGGGCCGGATCTCCGGCGGGAACGGCACGGCGCGCCGCACCTCCCCGGCCAGCCTGGGCACGATCAGCCCGGCCGCGCCCATCATGCCGCCGCCCACGACCAGCACCTCGGGGTCGAGGGTGACGCACAGGTTCGCCACGGTCATGGTCAGCACCGACAACGCCTGCGCCACCAGCTCCGCCAGCGGCCCGGAACGCGCGGCGAGCACCTCCTCCGCCGTGGTCGCGCGGCCGAGCAGCGCGCCGCCCCTGGCCGCCAGCCCGGCGCCGGAGACGAGTTCCTCCAGCGGCACCCGCCCGTCGGCGAAGGCCGCCTGCCCCGGCGTGACCTGGAGGTAGCCGATCTCGCCCGCCGCGCCGTGCGCGCCGGGCACCACCCGGCCGCCGACCACCAGGGCCGCCGCCAGGCCGGTGCCGAGGTTGAGATAGACGCCCGTGGAGACGCCGCGCAGCGCGCCCCACCGCAGCTCGGCCGCCGCCGCCGCGTTCACGTCGTTGTCGATGGCCACCGGCGTCGCGCCGAACTCCTCGCGCAGCAGTTTGGGCAGCTCCAGCCCCTCCCAGCCGGGCACGTTCGGCGCCAGGCGCACTACGCCGTCCCTGATCACCCCGCAGGTGGAGAAGCCGACCGCGGCCGGCCGCCCGTCCAGGGCGCGGGCCGCGGCGAGGGCCCGGACGAGCGTGTCCGGGCCGGTCTCCAGCCGGGTGCGGCCGGCGACCACGGGCCCGTCGGAGCCCGAGACCCCGATCGCGACCTTGGTCCCGCCGACGTCGATGCCCAGGACCCGGCTCACCGGGCGGCGCCCCTGCGGGCCAGCGAGTCGATCGCCACCGCCAGGGCCAGCACGCCGGCCGTCACCATGAACCGGACGGAGGAGTCCACGCTCAGCAGGTACATGCCGCTGGTGATCGACTGGATGACCAGCACCCCGAGCAGCGCGGCGTAGGCCCGTCCCCGTCCGCCGAACAGGGACGTGCCGCCGATGACCGCCGTGGCGATGGCCATGAGCAGGATGTCGCTGCCGCCCGACCCCTGGTTGACCGCCGACAGCCGGCTGGCGGCCAGCACGCCGCCCGCCGCCGCCAGCGTCGAGGCCAGCACGAACGCCAGGATCCTGATCCTGGTCACGTTGATGCCCGCGCGCCTGGCGGCCTCGGCGTTGCCGCCGACGGCGTACAGGTGGCGGCCGAACGCGGTGTGCCGCAGGACCAGGTCGAGCAGGACCACCAGTGCGCCGAAGAGCACCAGCAGCAGCGGCACGCCGCGGTCGGCCGACATGACCGCCACCGCCGCGCCGAGCACGACCGCCAGCCCGCCCGCCGTCACGGGGACCTGCCAGGCCGGCGCCACGGGCAGCCCGGCGGCCAGCCGTGCCCGCCTGGCCAGCGTGGCGATCGCGGCGTGACCGCCGGCCAGCCCGATCACCAGTGCCCAGGACAGCCATCCCGGCAGCCAGGTGTCGCTCAGCCCCGAGATGAACCCGTTGAACGGCAGGTTGATCGTCCCGCCCTGGCGCAGCAGGTAGAGCAGCAGCCCGAGCCAGCCCATCAGCCCGGCCAGCGTGACCACGAACGACGGCATGCGCAGCTTGGTCAGCATGAGCCCGTGCAGCAGCCCGATCGCCGCGCCGGCCGCCAGCGCGAGCAGGATGGCCAGCAGGGCGTTCCAGCCCTGCTTGACGTGCGCGATCGTCATGATCGTGGCGCACAGGCCGCTGACCGAGCCGGCCGACAGGTCGATCTCGCCGAGCAGCAGCACCATGATGACGCCGAGCGCGATCGTGCCCGTGGCGGCCATCTGGAGTGCCAGGTTGGTGAGGTTCTCGGGCGACAGGAAACGCTCGTTGAGCGTGCTGAACACGATCGTGATCGCCACCAGGCCGCCGACCACCGGCCAGGCGCCGGCCTCTCCCTGGCGCAGCCGTCCGGTCACCGTGATCGGCATCGCCGTCATTCGCCCGCTCCTGTGATCGCGGCCACGATCTCCTCGCGGGAGGCCTCGGCCGTACGGAACTCACCGGCGTTGCGTCCGAGACGCAGCACCACCACCCGGTCGCTCACCTCGCGCACGTCGGCGAGGTTGTGCGAGATGACCAGCACCGCGAGCCCGCGCTCGCGCAACCGCCGGATCAGCGCCAGCACCTGGGCCGTCTGCTCGACGCCGAGCGCGGCGGTCGGCTCGTCCAGGATGACCAGCCGGGGTTCGCCGAGCAGCGCCCTGGCGATGGCCACCGACTGCCGCTGGCCGCCCGACAAGGTCGACACCGGCACCCTGATGTCGCCGATGCGCACGTCGAGCTGGGCGAGCAGGTCGCGGGTCGCGCGTTCCATGCTCAGGTGGCGCAGCACCGACCAGCGGCGGCGTTCGGCGCCGAGGAACAGGTTGGCCACGACGTCGAGGTTCTCGCAGAGCGCGAGGTCCTGGTAGACGGTCGAGATGCCGAGCGCCTGCGCGTCGTGCGGGGTGGCGACGCGCACCGGCGCGCCGTCCACCGTGATCTGGCCCTCGTCCGGCACGACCGCGCCGGAGATGGTCTTGACCAGCGTCGACTTGCCCGCGCCGTTGTCGCCCATGAGCGCCACGACCTCGCCGGGACGCAGCTCCAGCCCTGCCCCGTCGAGCGCCCGCACCGCTCCGTACCGTTTGGAGATCCCGGTCGCCGCGATCATCTACTCGATGCCCGCCTTCGCGCAGGCGGCCTTGACCTCGGCCGTGCAGATCTGGTCGGCCTTGTAGAACCCGTCCTTCACGATGGTGTCCTTGATCTTGTCGGCGGTGACCGCGATGGGGTCGAGGAGGAAGGCCGGGATGTCGGCCGTGCCGTTGTTCACCTTGGAGGTGGCGGCGGGCTGCTCGCCCTTGGTCAGGGCGACGGCCAGCTCGGCGGCCTTCTCCGCCTCTCTCCTGATGTCCAGGTAGATGGTCATGTACTGCTCGCCGGTGAGGATGCGCTGCACGGCGGCCAGTTCGGCGTCCTGACCGGTGATGGGCGGCAGCTCCTTGTAGCCGGCGCGCTTCATGGCCGCGATGGCGCCGCCCGCCATGCCGTCGTTGGCCGACAGCACGCCGACGATCTGGTCCCGGCCGATGGCGGTGATCGCCTGCTCCATCTGCTGCTGCGCCTTGTCGGGGCTCCAGTCGGGGGTGTCGAACTCCCTGCCGACCTTGACCCTGCCGTCCAGGACGCTCTTGGCGCCCTTCTTGTAGTCGGCCGAGCTGGGGTCGGTGGGCGAGCCGTGGATCATCACGATCTGGCCCTTGGCCGTGGTGCCCTTGGCGTTCATGGCGTCGAGCAGCGCCTGACCCTGCATCTCGCCCACCCGTACGTTGTTGAACGAGACGTAGTAGGCGTAGTCGATCCCCGAGATCAGCCGGTCGTAGGCGACCACCGGGACCTTCTTCTGCCTGGCCTGGTTGACCAGGGGCGCGACCGCGTTGGCGTCCACGGCGTCCAGGACGAGCACGTCGGCGTCCTGGGTGAGCGCGGCCTCGACCTGTTGTTGTTGTTTGGCCGCGTCCTGCTCGGCGTTGCCGTAGATCACCTTGCAGGCGGGGCACAACGCCTTGACCTTGGCCTCGAACAGCGGGCGGTCGAAGGCTTCATATCGGGTGGTCTTGGATTCGGGGAGGAACAGGGCGATCGTCCCGCCCTGCCGCGGCCCGTCGGCCTGAGTGGCCGTCGTGCCGGTGGTGGTGCTGTTCCCGCAGGCGGCGGCCAGCAGGACCGCCGCCGCGGGGATGAGTCGCCAAGCTCGGTGCATCGCACTTCGTCCTCTCAGAAGATGCCCGCCCCCGCTTGGTAAGAAAGGTAGTTTACTATCAGGCGTGTTGGCTAGAGTGCACCTCGGAGGGAGGCCGGACATGCGACGCGACCTGGCGAATCCACGGCTGCTGCGGGTGCTCAACGAGCGCCGTCTGCTCGACCAGCTGCACGAGCACGGCCCCGCCTCGCGCGCCGACCTGGCCAAGAGCACCGGCCTGTCCAAGCCCACGGTCTCGGCCGCCCTGGCGGGGCTGGCCGAGGACGGCCTGGTCCACCTGGTGGGCGAGGTGTCCGGACGGCCCGGCCCGGTCTCCTCGCTGTACGACGTGAACGCCGCCTCGACCCACGTCGCCGGCATCGACATCGGCCGCGACTGGATCAGGGTGGCCGTGGCCGACCTGCGCGGCGCGTTCGCCGGGCGTACCGACGGCCGCAACACGGCCCGCACCTCGGCCGAGCTGGCCGAGCTGGTCGGCGAGCTGGCCGGGGCGGCGGCCCGCGAGGCCGAGGTCGAGTGGAGCTCGATCACCTGCGCGGTGGTGGGCTCACCCGGTGTGTACGACCCCGTGCGCGGCGGCCTCGACTTCGCCCCCAACCTGCCCGGCCCGCCTGACCTGGCCGACCGGTTGCACGCCGCCCTGGGCGTCGACCTCGTCATCGAGAACGACATCAACCTGGCCGCCGTCGGCGAGCACGTCCACGGGGCCGGGCAGGGCAAGGCCAACTTCGCCCTGGTGTCCATCGGCACCGGCGTCGGCATGGGCATCGTGATCAACGGCGAGCTGTACGTCGGGGCGCGGGGGGCGGCGGGCGAGGTCTCCTACATCCCGGCCGCCGAGGAACCCCCCGCCTCCGCCCCACCGACCGGCCCTTTCGCGGAAGACGCCGACCCCCTCAAGGGCGGGGCCGACTCCTTCGCGCACGACGCCGACCCCCTCAAGCGCGGGGCCGACTCCTTCGCGCACGACGCCGACCCCTTCACGCACGGGGCCACCGAGGCGGCCACCTCCGCGCCCGGTGTGGTGCGCGCCGCCCGGGCGGCGGGGCTGGAGCTGGAGACGGCGAGGGAGGTCTTCGCCGCCGCCGCCGAGGGGAACGCGGCGGCCAGATCGGTCGTGGAGGCCGAGGGCCGGCGCATCGGCGGGTTGCTGGTGGCCGTGGCCGCCGTGCTCGATCCGGAGGTGATCGTGCTGAGCGGGGGAGTGGGGCGCAACCTCGACCTGCTGGGCGCGTCCGTGGAGCGCCGCATCGCCGAGCTCGGGCCGCTGCGCCCGCGGGTGGTGGCCAGCGCGCTGGGCGACAGCGGCGTGCTGCTGGGCGCGGTCGCCCACGCCAAGTCCCGCGCCTGGGACCTCATCTTCGACGCCCGCAAACACTGACCCCCAGCCCCCGTCTGTGGGACGGGGGTTCGGGGCGATGCGGGGGAGTGGGGGCGCGCTTACGATATGGGGGTGGCCGGCCTCCTTCGTTCCGTGTGGCGCGAGCCTCGTCCTCCCGGCCCGCCCCTGCGGGTGTGGCGCGACTGGGCGCTCGTCGCGGTGCTCGTGCCGGCCGCGGTGATCGAGGGCGTGCTGCGGCCCGACCTCCGCTGGCCGGTGGTCTCGACGGCCGTCACCGTCGCGCTGATCCCCACGCTGCTGTGGCGCAGGACCAGGCCGCTGCTCATGGTCGCGCTCGTGTTCGGCGCCACGACCCTGGCCCCGCTGCTGACCGGTGGCGAGCCGGTGGAGACGTACACGCTGGCGTTCGTCACGATCGTGCTCTACGCGCTGTTCCGGTGGGGTTCCGGGCGCGAGGCCGTGATCGGGATGGCGGCCGGGCTGGTCGCGGTCGGCCTGTCGCTGGTGTCCGGACGCATGGCGCCCGGCGACGTCGTCCCGGCGCTCGGCGTGCTGGTCGCGACCGTCGGGCTGGGCAGCGCCTTCCGCTACCGGGCCGGCGCGCGGCTGCGCGAGCTCGACCAGGTCAAACTGCTCGAACGCGAACAGCTCGCCCGCGACCTGCACGACACCGTCGCTCACCACGTCTCGGCCATGGCCATCCGCGCCCAGGCGGGTCTGGCCACCGCCGCCTCCGAGCCGGGCGCGGCCACCGACGCGTTACGGGTGATCGAGGCCGAGGCGTCGCGCACGCTCGCCGAGATGCGGGCCATGGTCCGGGTGCTGCGCAGGAACGAGCCGGCGGAGCTGACCCCGGGCCGCCACCTCGACGACCTGCGGCGGCTCGCCGGACGCCCGCGCGTCGGCCCGGCGGTCGAGGTGGAGATCGCGGACGGGCTCGGCGACCTGCCGCCCTCGGCCGGCGCGGCGCTCTACCGCATCGCCCAGGAGTCGATCACCAACGCCCGGCGGCACGCCCGTCACGCCACCCACATCACCGTCCGGGTCACCGCCGACGACGCCGCCGTACTCCTGACGGTGAGCGACGACGGCGACCGCGCCGGCGGGGTCGCCGCCCCCGGGTACGGCCTGATCGGCATGATCGAACGCGCCGCCCTGCTCGGCGGCACCTGCGAGGCCGGCCCCAACCCCAACCGGGGCTGGACGGTCACCGCCGCCCTGCCGAAGGAGACCGCATGAAGGCCCGGCGGGAGGCCGCGGACGTGCGGAAGGAGGCGGTGTGAGCGACCGGCGGGAGGCCGCGGGAAGCGACCCGGAGGGCACGGCGGCCATCCGGGTGCTGGTCGCCGACGACCAGGAGATCGCGCGTACCGGGCTCAGGATGATCCTCGACGCCCAGCCCGGCATCGAGGTCGTCGGCGAGGCCGGCGACGGCAGGCGGGCCGTCGAGCTGGCCCGCCGCCTGCGCCCCGACGTGTGCCTGTTCGACATCCGCATGCCCGGCCTCGACGGCATCGCGGCCACCCGCGAGCTGGCCGGGCCCGACGTCGCCGACCCCATGGCGGTGGTCGTGATCACCACGTTCGACCTCGACGAGTACGTCTACGCCGCCCTGCGCGCCGGAGCCAGGGGTTTCCTGCTCAAGGACGCCGGCCCGGCGCTGCTCGCCCAGGCGGTGACCGCGGCGGCCGGCGGTGAGGCGCTCATCGCCCCGAGCGTGACCGCGCGCCTGCTGGCCGCGTTCGCCGGAGCCGGGCGTACGGAGGCGCCCGCGCAGCCGGTCGAGGCGCTCACCGGCCGCGAGGAGGAGATCCTGCGCGCCGTGGCCCGCGGCCGGACCAACAGCGAGATCGCCCGCGAGCTGCACATCTCGCTCAGCACGGTCAAGAGCCACGTCGCGAGCCTGATGACCAAGCTCGGCGTGCGCAACCGCGTCGAGATCGCCATGTGGGCCTACGAGACCGACCGCGTACGCACCTGACCTCTGAGGGTTCTGCGGACGACCCACTCGGCCACCGCCAGGTTGATCACCCAGCCCGCGCCGACGAGCAGCGCCCGGCCGAGCTCGCCGGGCGGCCCGAAGGCGGCCAGCCCGAACGCCAGGGTGAACGCCTGCGTGCCCGCGCCGAGCCCGATCGCGTACCCGCGGGTCATCCAGGCGCGATGCCGGGCCACGTCGCGCCGCCGGATCGCGGCCAGGCCGAGCAGGAGGCAGGCGGCCATGGCCGTCCCGAACAGCAACCGGAAGGCGGCCAGCAACATCCCGTCGCCGGCGGGAAGGTCGGAGAAGAGCGTCAGCCACACCCCCGACAGCGCCGCGACCAGCCCGCACGCCACCAGCACCCGCCCCGCCGCGCGGTGCCACCCCGGCCGCCCGGCCCGGAACCGGGCCTGGAACTGGAACGTGCCGAGGACGCAGAACACCAGGGAAGCCGGGATGTGCAGCAACACCGGCACGGGCATGGCGAAGAAGCGCGCGTTGTCCGCCGCCACGGGGGCGCCGGCGGCCAGTTCGGTCACCCGGATTGCGCCGGCGACCAGCGGGACGACGCTGAGCGCGACCAGCCCGGCGGGTGCGATCCATCTCATGCCTGAGAGCGTGCCGCCCGCGCCCGTGCCCGGTCATCGCGCGGACGGCCGGTCCTGGTTCGCACCATCGGCGGGCGGGCCGTCGTACTTTCGGCCATCGAGCCGTCGCCTTTCGACCGTTGAGCGTCCGCGCAGGTCACGCCCACACTGGCGGCACATCAGCGGCACGAGGGAGAAAACGATGAAGGCGTACGTCCTGCGCTCGTTCGGCTCGCCCGACCAGCTCGTCCTGACCGACGTCGAGCGGCCCGTGCCGCGCGACGACGAGGTGCTGGTCCGGGTGCGGGCCACGTCCGTGCAGCCCTACGACTGGCACTTCATGCGGGGGGAGCCGTACCTGGCCCGGGTCATGGGCGGCGGGGTCGGGCTGCGCCGGCCGCGCATCGCCGTCCTCGGGGCCGACGTGGCGGGGGAGGTCGAGGCGGCCGGCAAGGACGTCACGCTGTTCCGTCCCGGCGACGAGGTGTACGCGATGTCGCTCGGGGGCGGCTTCGGCGAGTACGTCTGCCTGCGGCAGGGCGAGGTGGCGCCCAGACCGGCGGGCCTGTCGTTCGAGCAGGCGGCGGCGGTGCCGATGGCGGCCAACACCGCGCTGATCGCGCTGCGCGACGAGGGACGCCTCCAGCCGGGCCAGAAAGTGCTGGTCAACGGCGCGTCCGGCGGCGTGGGCACGTTCGCCGTGCAGCTCGCCAAGGCGCTGGGGGCGCACGTCACGGGCGTGTGCAGCGGGCGCAACGCGGACCTGGTCCGCTCGCTCGGCGCGGACGACGTCATCGACCACACCAAGGAGGACTTCGCGGCGTCGGGCCGGCGCTTCGACCTGCTGCTCGACGTGGCGGGCGGCCGCCGGCTGGCGGACTGCCGCCGCGTGCTGACCAGGAAGGGCACGTACGTGCTGGTGGGCGGGCCGGCCGGCCGCTGGGTGCAGCCGGCCGGCCACATGTTCGCCGCGCTCGCGTCGGGGCCCTTCGTCCCGCAGCGGATCGTCAGGGCGGACGTCGTCCGCTGCGGGAGCAACAGGGCGAACCTGCTGACGCTGACCGGGCTGATCGAGCGGGGCGCGGTCACCCCGGTCATCGACCGGACCTTCCCCTTCGGCGAGCTCCCGGCGGCCGTCCGCTACCAGGAGGAGGGGCACGCCCCGGGGAAGGTCGTCGTCACAGGGTCGCGGTGAGCATGGCGGGGGCGGGGGCCTTCTGGAGCTGCTTGTAGTCGGCCCAGCGCTTGACGCCCTTGGGGTCGGGGCGTACCGCGCCGACGAAGGCCTGCCTGCGCCACTGCGACAGGCGTTCCTCCTTCACCACGTCGCCGGTGTGGGGGGAGTGGACCATGTAGCCGGGCTTGGAGATCATGCCGACGTGGCCGAGGCCGCTGAAGAACACCAGGTCGCCTGGCTTGAGGTCCTTCCAGGCGATCTTCCTTGAGAAGGCGCCGTACTGCTCCGCGGCGGTTCTGGGGAGCTCGATGCCGGCGTCCTCGTAGGCTCGGAGCATGAGGCCCGAGCAGTCGTAGCCCCGTTCGCTGGCGCCGCCCCACACGTACGGGGTGCCGCGCTTGTCCATGGCGTATTCGAGGGCGACCTTCCAGGCCGGTTTCGGCACGTGCCGTTCCTGGACCTGTTTCACCTGGGGGCCGGTGAGGGTGATGGAGGGGGTGGGGGCGGCCGGAGCGGCGGGAGCCGCGGGGGCGGCAGGCACGAGACCTGCGGCGCCCGCTGCCACCGCCACAAGGATGGCGATGCTAGACAGGGGACTGTCCTTCCACGTGGCCGACCGGGTTAGCTGACGGGCTCGGGCCTGGAAGTAGCCCTACGGCGGCTCCTCGGGGGAGGCGCAGCCGATTCGCCCCGGGGGGAAAGGTGGGTCCCCGGCTCCACGCAGCGGCTGCGTGGATTAGGCTCGTCGAACTCTAACGAAACGGTCAAAAGGTCGCAATCCCCCCAAAACGGATTGTCCGGTTGTTGAGATGATGTGTTCGTCAGCCGAGACGAGCCGGTAAGGTACCGCCCATGGAGTCGCGTAACATCCGCCTGGCCGTCATCCCCGGGGATGGCATCGGCGCCGAGGTCGTAGCCGAAGGGCTCAAGGTCCTGGAGGCCGTGGGCACGAAGATCGAGCCCACCCACTACGACCTGGGCGCAGCCCGCTACCACCGCACCGGCGAGACCCTGCCCGACGCGGTGCTCGAAGAGCTGCGCGGCTACGACGCGATCCTGCTCGGCGCCGTGGGCGACCCCAGCGTGCCGCCCGGCATCCTGGAGCGCGACCTGCTGCTCAAGCTCCGGTTCGAGTTCGACCACTACGTCAACCTGCGGCCGGTCAAGCTGTTCCCCGGCGTCGAGACCGCGCTGGCCGGCGCCACCGCCGAGCACATCGACATGGTCGTCGTCCGCGAGGGCACCGAGGGTCTCTACGCGGGCACCGGCGGCGTCATGCGCCGCGGCACGCCGCACGAGATCGCCACCCAGGAGTCGCTGAACACCGCCCACGGCGTCGAGCGCGTCGTGCGGTACGCCTTCCAGAAGGCTCAGTCGCGGCCCCGCAAGAAGCTCACGCTCGTCCACAAGACGAACGTGCTCACCTTCGCCGGCGACCTCTGGCAGCGCACGGTCGACCGCGTGGCCGCGGAGTTCCCCGACGTCACCACCGACTACAGCCACATCGACGCGGCCTCGATGTTCTTCGTCACCCAGCCCGAGCGCTTCGACGTGATCGTCACCGACAACCTGTTCGGCGACATCATCACCGACCTCGGCGCCGCGATCGCCGGCGGCATCGGCCTGGCGGCCAGCGGCAACATCAACCCCGAGCGCACCTCGCCGAGCATGTTCGAGCCGGTGCACGGCAGCGCGCCCGACATCGCCGGTCAGGGCAAGGCCGACCCGACCGCCACCATCCTGTCCGTGGGCATGCTCCTCGACCACCTCGGCCTGCACGCCGAGGCCGCCAAGGTCGAGCAGGCCGTGGCCGCCGACATCGCCGAGCGGGTGACCGGCCGCGCCGGCCGCACGACCAGCGAGATCGGCGACGACATCGCCGCGCGAGTAGCCGGCTAGGACCGCCTAGCCCCGCACGCGCCTGGCGGTCCGAACACGGACTGCCAGGCGCTTTTTCGCGTTCGCCGGATCTAACCACCCCAACTGCCTCTTGCCATCCCAAATCGCGAGACACTAGGAAGTACGAATACTGCTCGCGGGCAGTAGCTAACAGAATCAGCTTTCGAAGTCGCAGATTCGTAGAGAGAAGGACCTCCGTCATGACCATCGCTCAGAAGCTCAGCTTCGACGTGCAGCATTCCGACCACGCTCGCACCGCGGCCGAGCGGGAGCAGGTACTGGCGAACCCCGGATTCGGGCAGGTCTTCACCGACCACATGATCTCGATCGACTACACCGACGGCGAGGGCTGGCACGACGCCCGGCTCATGCCGTACGGGCCGCTCTCGCTCGACCCCGCGACCTCGGTCTTCCACTATGCGCAGGAGCTGTTCGAGGGCCTGAAGGCGTACCGGCAGATCTCCGGCTCGATCGCGACCTTCCGGCCGTACGCGAACGCCGCCCGCTTCAACCGCTCGGCCGAGCGCATGGCCATGCCCGAACTGCCGGAGGAGGCGTTCGTGGAGTCGCTGGAGCTGCTGGTCTCGGCCGACAAGGAGTGGGTGCCGACCACCGAGGGCCACAGCCTCTACCTGCGCCCGTTCATGTTCGCCACGCAGGCCGGGCTCGGCGTCAACTACCCGTCGAAGACCTACAAGTACATGGTGATCGCCTCGCCGGCGGCCTCGTACTTCAGCGGCGGCATCAAGCCCGTCTCGGTCTGGCTGTCCACCGAGTACACGCGCGCCGCGCCCGGCGGCACCGGCTTCGCCAAGTGCGGCGGCAACTACGCCGCCGCCTTCGTCGCCCAGCGCCAGGCCGTCGACAACGGCTGTGACCAGGTCGTCTGGCTCGACGCCCACAAGCACGAGTACGTCGAGGAGATGGGCGGGATGAACCTGTTCTTCGTCTTCGGCAACAAGCTCGTCACTCCGGCGCTCACCGGCACCCTGCTGCCCGGCATCACCCGGGAGTCGATCCTGGAGATGGCCGGCGACCTCGGCCTGGAGACCGAGGAGCGGCTGATCTCGGTGGACGAGTGGGAGTCCGCCTGCGCCTCCGGCGAGCTGACCGAGGTGTTCGCGTGCGGCACCGCCGCCGTGGTCACGCCGGTGGGCTCGGTCAGGGGCGACGACCGCTCCTGGACCATCGCCGACGGCACCCCCGGCCCGGTGACGATGCGGGTGCGCGAGGAGCTCGTCGGCATCCAGTACGGCGCCCGTCCCGACACCCGCAACTGGATCCACAAGATCGGCTAGAGCCGCGCGGACGGCCGGCGTCTCAGGCGCCGGCCTCCGTCAGGGCCGCGGTGTCGACGTGGAGGTTCCACGGGTCGGGCAGGAACACCGGCTCGCCCAGGGAGACGACGTTCTCGCTGCGGTAGCGCCGCCCGCCAGGCCCCCCGAACAGCGTCACCAGCCGCTGGAACGGGTCGATCACCAGGTAGAGCGGCACCCCGCCGCGCGCGTACCCGCCCGTCTTGACGAAGTGCACGTCGTACGTCGTGGCCACCGAGACGACGTCCACGAGCAGGATCGTCGAGGCGCCGTGGACGGCGTGCTCCTCGTGCAGCCGCGGCCGGCGCGGGACCACCGCCAGGTCGGGCACGTAGAGATCGTGGCCGGGGCCCAGGTAGACGGTGATGTTCGGCCAGATCTCCCAGCCCCGGACCGCCGCCGCGGCGGCGAGCTGGAACAACGTCCGGGACAGGATCGTGTTGTGCTGCCAGGTGCCCGGCTCGTTCACCACGATCCGGCCCTGGACCGTCTCGATGCGGAACTCGGGGAACAGTTCGCGCACGGTGCGGTAGCGCTCTTCCAGGGGCCTGACCATGCCGCCGTCCTCATGCTTTCCCGGGGGTTTCCAAAGGATCACTCAGAGTAACGGCGGCGGCGTCCCGCGATCTAGTGGTTCTTCCTGATCATCGTGATCCCGTCGGCGACCGGCAGCATCACCACGCTCACCCGGGGGTCCTCGATCACCAGGTCGTTGAACTCGCGGATCTGCACCGTCGTCGTCTCCGAGTGCGCCGGGTCGGCCACGTGGCCGCTGCGCAGCGTGTTGTCGGCCAGCAGCAGGCCGCCCGGCCGCAGCCGCTCGACCAGCAACTCGTAGTAACCGGGGTAGTTGCCCTTGTCGGCGTCGAGGAAGGCCAGGTCGATCGGCTCGTCGAAGGCGGCCAGCGTCTCCAGGGCGGGCCCGAGCGTCAGCGAGACGCGGTCGGTCACGCCCGCCCGCTCCCAGTAGCGCCGGGCGATGGACGTCCACTCCTCGCTCACGTCGAAGCAGTGCAGCCGCCCGCCGGACAACCCCCGCGCGATGCACACCGACGAGTAGCCGGTGAACGTGCCCACCTCGACCGCCACGGCCGGGGCCGTGAGCTGGGTCAGCATGGTCAGGAACCGGCCCTGGTCGGCGGAGATCTGCATCCTGGCGGCGTCGCCCGTCGCCTCGGCGGTCTCCCGCGCCAGCTCGTCGAGCAGGGGGTCGGGCGGGGTGGAGTGGTCGAGGATGTACCGGCCCACCGCGGGGTCGAGGAGGTTCGCCTTCATGAAGGTCATTCTCCCCTCACAGCGTTCTCTCATCGTCATCAGGTACCAATGAGGGAGCCGCCCCGGGCGGCTGTCCGGAGAGTGGTTCCGGCGTTGGTAGGGTCTGCGCGATCGGTGAGCTGGAAGTGGGCGGATGATGAAGCGGTTGGTTGCGGTCGCGGTCGCGTGTGCGGCGCTGGTGGTGCTCGGTGTGCTGGCCTTCTCGGAGCCGGGTGAGACGGCTGGGTCGGTACGCCTGACCAGGCAGCTAGACGGTTCGATGGTGCTGGCCGACAGGTCCGGCGACGCCCCCGTGCTCGACGTGTACGAGGACTTCGACTGCCCGATCTGCAAGGAGATGCACTCCAAGGTCGACGGCACGATCCAGAAGCTGGCCAGGGAGGGCAGGCTCAAGGTCGTCTTCCACCCCGTGACGATCTTCCAGGACGAGCCCATGCGCTCCAACTCCATCAGGGCCGCGGCCGCCGCCCGATGCGTGCCGGAGGAGAACTGGCTGGCCTTCAGGGACGAGCTCTACGCCATGCAGCCCGCCCCGCACGGCTCGGCCTCGGGCTTCACCGTGCAGGAGTTGGTGGCCGCCGCCAGGAAGGCCGGCGCCTCGGTGGACGAGTGCGTGACCTCGCAGTCGTACGCCAAGACCCACCTGGCGGAGACCTCGAAGATCCACATCCAGGGCACGCCGACCGTCCTGCTCGACGGGCAGCAGCTCGGCAACGAGGTGTTCGACCCGGCGGCCCTCGAACGCGCCGTCACCGGGGGCGCCGGCGTGCAAGTGTAAAGGTCGTGTCCACAAGCTGAGACCGATGTGCCAGATGGTGAATCCCTGTGGCAGACTGGCAGGCACCATGTTCTACGGTCTGCTCATTATCGGCAGGCGCGCTGGCTGACACAGGGACACCGCCAGCGCGCAGACCTCTCACGTCCGTGAGGGGTCTTTTTGTTTTCCAGGACACGGATCCGAAAGAAGAGACTTCATGGCCGACGACCGCTTCCACGTCTACGACACGACTCTGCGCGACGGCGCGCAGCAGGAAGGACTCAACCTCACCGTCGTCGACAAGCTCGCCATCGCACGGCAGCTGGACAGCCTGGGCGTCGGTTTCATCGAGGGGGGCTGGCCGGGCGCCAACCCCAAGGACACAGAGTTCTTCAGGCGCGCTCGAACAGAGCTCGACCTGAAGCACGCGCAGCTCGCCGCGTTCGGCGCGACCCGCCGGGCCGGTGTGAAGGCCGCCGACGACCCATTGGTAGCCGCATTGCGCGAATCCGGCGCGCCGGTCGTGACCCTTGTCGCCAAGAGCCACGACCGGCACGTGGAGCTGGCCCTCCGCACGACTCTCCAGGAGAACCTCGCGATGATCCGCGACACGGTCTCTCACCTTCGTGCGGAGGGACAGCGAGTCTTCCTCGACGCCGAGCACTTCTTCGACGGCTACACGTCCAATCCAGCCTACGCGCTGGAAGTGCTGCGGACCGCCGCCGAAGCCGGGGCCGACGTCATCGCCCTGTGCGACACGAACGGCGGCATGCTGCCCGACGAGCTGGCCGAGACCGTGCACGCGGCCGTCCAGACCGGGGCCCGCGTCGGCATCCACTGCCACGACGACACCGGCTGCGCCGTCGCCAACACCCTCGCCGCGGTCAAGGCGGGCGCCACGCACGTCCAGGGCTGCGCCAACGGCTACGGCGAGCGCTCGGGCAACGCCAACCTCTTCACCGTCGTCGCCAACCTCCAGCTCAAGCGCGGCTTCGACCTCGTGCCGCGGGAGGCGCTGGCGGACATGACCCGCATCGCCCACGCGATCACCGAGGTCACCAACGTCACCCCCAACTCGCACGCCCCCTACGTCGGCATGTCCGCCTTCGCCCATAAGGCCGGCCTGCACGCCAGCGCCATCAAGGTCGACCCCAACCTGTACCAGCACATCGACCCGGCCGCCGTGGGCAACGACATGCGCATGCTCGTCTCCGACATGGCCGGCCGCGCCTCCGTCGAGCTCAAGGGCCGCGAGCTGGGCTACGAGCTGACCCCCGAGCACACCAAGACGCTCGTCGAGCGCGTCAAGGAGCTGGAGTCGCAGGGCTTCACCTTCGAGGCCGCGGACGCGTCGTTCGAGCTGCTGCTGCGCGACACCGTCCAGGGGGCGCGCCGGCGGCACTTCGAGGTGGAGTCGTGGCGGGTGATCGTCGAGCGGACGAAGGGCGGCGAGCTGGTCAGCGAGGCCACCGTCAAGCTGCACGCCAAGGGCGAGCGCATCGTCGCCACCGGCGAGGGCAACGGCCCCGTGAACGCCCTGGACAAGGCCGTACGGCAGGGGCTTGAGCAGCTCTACCCCGAGCTGGCCAGGCTGGAGCTGGTGGACTACAAGGTCCGCATCCTCGAAGGCACCCACGGCACGGACGCCGTCACCCGCGTCCTCATCACCTCCAGCGACGACACCGCCGAGTGGGCGACGGTGGGGGTGGCCGAGAACATTATCGACGCCTCCTGGCAGGCGCTGGAGCAGGCGGTCACGTACGGCCTGCTGCGCGCCGGCCGCGACTGCAGCTGACCCCGGCGGCGGCGCGCGCCCCGAGCGGTTCCTGGGGTGCGCGCTCCGAGCGGGCTACGCTTTGGGGGCGCCGCGCGGCTGGGGGAGCTCAGGCGGAGATCGTCGAATGCGGCGGGGGCGACCACGATCCGCGCGGTCGCCGCCGCCCTGCTGTGCTCGGCTGCGATGAGCATCCCTGTGCACCGGATCAGGCGTCGGGCCACGTGTCCCTCATCTCGTCGTCGAGCGCCTCGCGGGCTGCGGCGACGTCGGTTTCGAAGTCGGGGTCCAGGGAGGCCGTGCTTCTCGCCAGGAACGCCTTGACCATCGTGGGAGCCGGTGCGATCACGGCGGCGGAGTTCCTGGACGCTTCGGTGGCGGTCATCACCTCATGGAATCAGGTCATCTGGTCGGGGGGACGTCGTCCGGGGAGTCGCCGGGGCGGACGAGGCCGGATTCGTAGGCGTGGCGGACCATCTGGGCGCGGTCGCGGAGGGCGAGTTTGGCCAGCAGGCGGTTGATGTGGGTGCTGACGGTCGCCTCCGTGATGGACAGCGTGCCGGCGATCTCGGTGTTGGACAGGCCGTGCGCCACCAGCCGCAGCACCTCCTCCTCCCGGGCGGTCACCCCCGTGGCCGCCGGCGACGGGGCGGGGGCCGTACGCCGGTAGGCCGCCACGACGCGGCCGGTGACCGCCGGGTCGAGCAGGACGTCGTCCCGCGCGGCGCTGCGGATGGCGGCGAACAGGTGCTCGGGTGGCGACACCTTGAGCAGGAACCCGCTGACCCCGGCGTGCAGCGCGAGGTCGAGGTTCTCGTCGGTGTCGTAGGTGGTCAGCATGATCACTCGTGGGGGCGCCGGGGTCGCGAGGATGCGGCGGGCGGCCGCGGGCGGGGTTGGCGGGCTGGTGGTTCCCGGCGGGCGTGCTGGCGGGCATCGTGGTGTGGCTGTTCGGCGCGAGCGCGTGGAACCTGGTACTCGGGATCGGCGGCCCGGTCATCCTGCTGGCCGCGTTCGGCGCCGTCGGCGTGTCGATCATCCGCACGCCGGCGCGGCGGGAGCGGGCGGCCTAGAGGCGGTCGGGGCCGCCGTCCTCGTCCAGCCAGGCCACGACGTGGGTGGTGAAGCTGTCCACGAGGGTCAGGGGTTCGCCGGCCAGCACGAGGAGGGCGACGAGCTGGTTGACGCCGAACGCGCGCTCCCAGGTGACCGCCCGCCGGTAGGTGCCGGCGTCGACGGCGTCGCGCAGGTGCTCCCAGCCGTGCCAGCCCATGAAGGCCGCGTCGATCGCCGGGTCGAACAGGTGGGCCCGGTCCCAGTCGAGGACGCCGACCAGCTTGCCGTCGGCGTCCCAGTGGACGTTGTCGCCGACGAGGTCGCCGTGGACCAGCGAGTCGGGGACCTGTTCCAGGGCCAGGGCGTCGTCGAGGCGCCGGAGGCCCTCCTCCCGCCACCTGGCCGGGAAGCGCGGGACGACCTCTTCGGCGAGGATCGTGCTCCAGCTCGCGGGCCCGGCGTACGAGCGCGGGGCGGGCAGCAGGGCGCGCAGCTCCGGGGTGACGGGCAGCTCGCGGAGGGCGCCGAGCAGCTCGCCGATCAGGGCCGGGTCGCCCTGGCCCGCGCCGAGACCGGCGCCGTCCAGCCAGGACACGGCCACGGCGGCGCGCTCCCCGAACGTCGTCACCGGCGTCAGCGGCTCGGGCACCGCGAACGGCAGCCCGGCGGCCGCGATCGCGCGCAGCAGCTCGGTCCGCCGCGGCAGCGCCGCGCTCACGCTCGGCCGACGGCCGACCCGCACGGCCGCCACCCCGGGGAGCAGCACGACGTCGTGCATCCCGCCGGGGGCGAGCCGCGCACTGCCGAGGGGAGCGCCGGGCACGAGCGCGTCGGCGATCTCCAGCAGGTCAGAGGGCACGGGCTCGCTCATCGGCTCATCTCTTCCGAAGGGGAGGGGGTACGCGTAGAGCCTACGCGGGTCCTGACCGGTGCCCGGCCTCCATACGATGGGGTCCCATGAGCTTCAGTGTGCTCGGCGTGCACGCCCACCCGGACGACGAGGCGATCTGGACCGGCGGCACCCTCGCCAAATACGCCGACGAGGGCGCCACGACCGCCGTCGTCACCTGCACCTGGGCCGAGGGCACCCAGCGGGCGCAGGAGCTGGAACGGGCCCTCGACATCCTCGGCGCGGGCAAGCCCCGGCTGCTCGGCCTCGCCGACGCGGGCAAGCCCGAGTCCGCCCCCGGCCGTCCGCGCTTCCTCGACGTGCCGTTCGACGAGGCGGTGGGCCTGCTGGTCGAGCACATCAGAGCCGTCCGGCCCGACGTCGTGCTCACCTTCGACGGCTTCGGCGGCTACGGTCATCCCGACCACGTGCACGTGCACCGGGTCACCCTGGCCGCGGTCGAGGCGGCCGGCTACGACCAGCTCTACCCCGGTACGGGCGACCCCTGGCGGCCGCACGCGCTTTACCTGGCGACCGTCCCGCGCTCGGTCGTGACGGCCCACTGGCGGGCGGTCTTCGGCGCCGATCCGGAGCCGGGCCAGGCCCTGCCCGGCGTCCCCGACCACCAGGTGTCGGCCGCGATCGACGTGTCGCGCTGGTCGGAGCGCAAGTGGGCGGCCATGCTCGCCCACGAGTCCGAGGTGGAGCGCGGCGCGTCGATGACCATGCTGACCGGGCTGCCGGAGCGGGCCCGCGCCCAGATGCTCGCCAACGAGTGGTACCGCCGGATCGCCTTCTAGACCGGCTAGAGCAGGCCCGCGGAGAGGGTCTCGCCCTCGACCTTGAGCTTGCCCCCCGAGCACGACACCTTGGGCGAGTCGGTGCCCGGCACGATCACCGTCAGCAGCGACTTCGCCGCCGGCGACACCACCACGTTGGTCGCGTCCTTGGCCAGGTAGGTGGGCGAGACCCAGCCCAGCTCGCCGCCGCGCTCCACCTTCTGGCCGCCGACCCGCTCGCACGCGGAGAACTGCATCAGCGTCACCTTGAAGGCGCCGTCGGCCAGCACCACCTTGCCGCCGCCGGTCGAGACGACCTTGTACGAGGGCGCGAACCGCCACAGGTTCCTGACCTTCTTGCCCCCGGAGGCCGTGTCGAGCACCGCCATCAGGTCCTGGCCGTGGTTCACCAGCACCGAACGCGTCCGGCTCACGCCGTAGGCCCGGTCCGTGAGGCGGAAGGCCTGCCGGTCCTTGCCGTAGGAGGTCTTGGTCAGCTTGGACGAGGTGCGCGGCCGGAACCGGGCCCCCTCGACCGTCGGCACGTTGTGCGCCTCGGGGGAGAGCGTCCAGTAGCGGTAGGCGCTCTTCTCGTAGGAATGGAAGCCGCCGTCCATGAGGATGTCGCGGCCCTGCGCGTAGTACGTCACGCCCAGGTGGTCCTCGTGCCCGTGGAACTTCATGCCGGGCCCGAACCTGATCGAGTAGTACGACGAGTCCGGCTTGCCCCAGGCCGTCCGGCCGTAGACGTAACCGGCCTTGTAGACCTTGACCTTCTGCTTCGGGGTGCCGGTCTCCATCTTCGGCTCGGTCTCGGCGCTGCCGTCGCCGATCGGGACCATGTAGCCGTTGGGCATCGTGGAGTGGGCGATGAAGTCCTTCAGCGCCTCGGCCCGCCGGCTGATCTCGGCCGGCACCTTGCGGTCGCACGCCTTCATGTTGGTGATGGCGACCTGGAGGCGGCCGTACACGTAGACGGCGTAGCGGGGGGCCTGCTCCATGAGCGCGCCCTGGGAGTCGACGTCGAGCTTGACCGTGCCGGTGAGCCGCCTGGAGGCCAGGCTCGACCAGTCGGAGCGGCCGTACCGGCAGCCGATGCCCATGAGGGCGATGTCCTGGTCGATGCCGTGGTTGTGGCCCTTCTTGTACAGCCGCGCGTCCGACAGCAGCCTGGCGTGGTCGGCCAGGCTGTCCTTCAGCCAGCTGTCCTTGACGTGCATGCTCAGGCACAACAACGGCTGCGTGCGCAGCGAGACCGGGTGGTCCTTCCACACGTACGGCTTGGTGGCGGCGGCCCCGCGCCGGTTGTTCGCCACCCAGTCCTTGGTGATCTCGGTGGCACGATCCAGGTAACGCCGCTCGCCGGTGTTCTCGTAGGCCACGACCAGCGTGCCCATCCAGCGCAACGACTGGAAGACGAACTCCCACGACCGGTTCCGGTACGGGCTCGCCCCCCAGTCGATGTCCTTGCCCAGCTTGTACGCCGGCAGCCCCACCAGCGAGATCTCGCCCTTCATGACGTCCTCGGCCGTCGGCGTGCCCGGCAGCCAGTCGCCTTGGCACTGCGCGGTACGGGTCACCTTGTCGGCGGCCTGCGCCGGGCTCGTCAGCCCGCCGAGCGCGAGCGTGAGGGCAAGAGGTATCGCGAGCCGGCGCACGCCAGGGTTCCTTCCGGACAAGAAAGTGAGGGCGGGACATGCTTTCGGAATCACGATCAACCGGTCAAGTCGCGTACCGGATCGTTAACGGCCCGATGCCCGCCGGTGCCTCCGGCAGCGCGGATGTCATGCTGGAGCCGTGAGATTCGACGACATCGTGCTGCCCGACACGCCCGCCTGCCGCGGCGCGCTGGAGGTGGCCACGCGCTACCAGTCACCCTCGCTGCTCAACCACTCCATACGCGCGTACCTGTGGGCCGCCGCCTACGCCCGGAGCAGGGCGATCGACTTCGACGCCGAGCTGCTCTACGTGTCGTCCATGCTGCACGACATCGGCCTGGTCGCCGAGTTCGACAGCCAGACGGTGCCGTTCGAGGAGGCCGGCGGGCACGTGGCCTGGGCCTTCTGCGCGGGGGCCGGCTGGTCGCCCGAGCGCCGGCTGCGCGCCTCCGAGGTGATCATCCGGCACATGTGGGAGGAGGTGCCGGTGGAGGAGGACCCGGAGGGCCACCTGCTGGAGCTGTCCACCGGCATGGACATCTCCGGCCGGCGCACCGAGGACATCCCCGACGGCGTGCGGCGCGAGGTGCTGGAGCGCTACCCGCGGCTGGAGATCGCCAAGGAGTTCGCCGCCTGCATCGCCGACCAGGGCGCGCGCAAGCCGTCGAGCTACGCCGGCCGGTTCGTGCGCGGCGGGATCGCCGACCGCATCGCCGCCAACCCCCTCGACGCCTAACCCTTGGGCCCGGCGCTCTGCACGACGTCGAAGCTCCACACCTGGGAGTCCGTCGCCGCCGGGCCCTGCCCGTGACCGTGCCCCTGGCCGTGACCCTGCCCCGCGGCGGCCTGGGCGTGGCCGCGCTGGAAGGCCTGGCCCTGCTGCCAGGTCCGGAAGTCCTCCTCGCTGCGCCAGCGCGTGTAGACGAGGTACTGGTCGGTGCCCTCGACTGGCCGCAGCAGCTCGAACCACTCGAACCCGTCGGCCGACTCCACCATCCCGGCCCGGCCGGAGAACCGCCGCTCCAGCTCCTCCCGCATCTCGGCGGGCACGGTCAGGACGTTGATCTTCACGATGGACAACGGAGGACCCCTCTCGGCGAAGCCTTAGCGCACGACCCGCTGCGTCGCAGGTGAGGGCTCCAGGCTAACGCGGGCCACCGCCGGTACGTGATCCCTGTCCAGCGCGTCCCGCAGGTTCGGCAGGGTGACCCGGGACAGGTGCTCGCTCAGCTCGCTCATCGGGGCGGCCTCGTCGGCGGCCACGCGCAGCCGTACCTCTGGGTGGCCGCGCGGGCCGACCAGGTCGGCGTCGGCGTTCAGGACGGCGGGGCTGGCCGCGACGTCGGCGGCGACCGCGTGGGCCATCCCGCCCGCCGCGATCTCGGTGACGCCGTCCGGGCCGGCCTCCAGGCGCAGCCGGGTGCGGGCGTCCCTGCGGCCCTGCGCGACCAGCCAGCGCAGGGCCAGCAGCGCGACCAGGACCGACACGGCGGCCACGGCCCACCACACGGGCGGGCTGTTGCGGGCGAAGAACCCGCGCACGCCGGCGTCCACGATCGGCGTGGACGGCCCCAGCAGCCCGCGGGCCAGCGTCAGCCCGCCGAGCGCGGCCAGCACCAGCCCGACCAGGGCCAGCCCCCACCGGTTGCCGCGGCCGGTCTTCCTGTTCATCGGCGCTCCTTGACGTTGACCGCCACCCGGTACGGCTCCACCGGGTCCAGCCCGGCGAGCCTGGTGAGGACGGCTTCGCGCACGGCCCGGCCGAAGCCCTCGTCGTCCCAGCCGGACGTGGCGGGCGTGACGGCGACCGTATGGCCGCGCAGGCTGGCGTGCGCCGAGCGCACCCCGGGCACCTCCTCGGCGGCGTGCTCCAGGGCCCTGGTGAAGCTCTTGGGACGCACACCGATGATCAGGTCGGGGTCGCCGGTCCGCACGGGGACCATCCGCGGCCGTCCCGGCACCAGGGCGGCGATCAGCAGCGCCAGGCCCGCCAGCGCCACGATCGCGGCCCCGGTCAGGACCAGCGGGTCCGACCACGGCGTCGTGGCCGCCCACGCCAGCATCCGGTCGTAGGGCAGCCATCGCAACGGGCTGCCCACCAGCGCGGACACCGTCTCGGCGGCGACCAGCAGCCCCAGCAGCGTGAGCAGGACGGCGACCACGATGGCCGGCACCCGGCGCTGCGGCCGGAACGCGCGCACCGCGGCCCGGTCGGCGCCCTTGTCCCGCGGCGGCGCCGCCCCCGGCTCGCCCCGATGCGCCCCCGCTCCGCCCGCCGGTACGGCCCCCGGCTTCTCCACGGGCTCCTCGGACGGGAGCGGGCGGGTCATGCCGGGCCTCCCGCCAGATCGGTCATGATCACGTCGAGGCGGGTGACGTCCAGGCCGGTCTGCATGGCCACCCGGTTGCGCACGTGCTCCCGCAGCCGCGCGGCCACGGCGTGCAGCGGCGCCGGGTAGGCGACGGTCACGTCCAGCTTCAGGGTGGCCCGCTCGCCGCGCACCTCGGCGCTGGACGAGTGCGTCCACGGCGCCCCGCCCAGCCGCACGTCGAGCACCTCGGGCACCTCCCGCGCCGCGCAGCAGGCGATCTTGGTGACCACCCGCTCGGAGATCTCGGTACGGCCCCGCCGCTCGGGCTCGGCCGACGGCGCGAGCCGCTGCCGGGGAACCGTGACGTGGGCGGTGGTGGTCATCGCCGCCTCGCGGTCAGGCCGGACAGGTTCAGCTCGCCGGTCTCGGCGACCTTGCCGACCAGGAAGCCGACCGCGCCGAGCACGAGGACGAGCAGGAACGCGCCGAGGCCGCCGAAGGCCCCCGCGAGTCCGAGGATGATGCCGACCGCCATGCCGATGACCGGCAGCCAAGGGACGTTGCTCATGATGCCTCCACCACGTCGATCACCACGTCGTCGATGTGCACGTTCACGGGACGTCCGCCGCCCGGCTCCCACACCGCCTGGCGGACGTCCTCGGCGGTCTCGGGCAGCGGCCGTACCAGGGTCGCCACGATGGCGATCTCCACCGTGTCCCCGTCGGCCGAGACGCCCATGACCCGCGCCCCGGGCAGGTACGTCGCCACCGTCCCGAACGGGCCGCCGGAGAGCCCCGCCACCCCCGGGCAGGCCCGTACGAGCTCGGCCAGCGTCTCGGCCTCCGCCTTGGCGTCGGCGTCGGCGTCGTCCCGCGTGTAGGCGGTGGCGCCGGGCCCGGTCATTGGACCCGGGGCTCCGGCTGCTCGATGGCCTCGCGGCGACCGTCGCCCCTGTCCCTGTCCCTGTCGCGGTCCTGGCCGGGCAGGTGCACGTCGTCCACCCTGATGTTGACCTCGGTCACCTCCAGGCCGCACATGCGCTCGACCGCCGCGATGACGTTCCTGCGCACGGCCGCGGCCAGGTCGGGGATGGCAGTGCCGTACTCGGCGACCAGGTCCATGTCCACGGCCGCCTGGCGCTCGCCGACCTCGACCGAGACGCCCTGGGCGACGCTGCGCTCCCCGCCGACCATCCCGCGCACGTTGCCGAGCGCCCTGGCGGCGCCGCCGCCCATGGCGTGCACGCCGGATACCTCGCGTGCGGCCAGTCCGGCGATCTTGGCGACGACGACGTCGTCGATGCTCGTCGTGCCCTTGTCGGTGACCAGCGAAGTCGCCGGCCCGCCCTCCTGCGTTCTGGCCCGCGGTACGGCAGAAGTCTGGTTGACCATCGTGTCCGGCACGTTCCGTCACCCCCTAGAAGTCTCTGATAAGCAGAGATATCCGCTTAACCGCCACCGATGCCCCACAAAACGGACTCTGGGGGCATTTATGGAGAGTTCCTGACTTTTTTGCCGGTGGGCGGACCCCTCCGGCGGCGGCGATAGCCTTGTCAGGTGCGTATAGCGAGGTTCTCCACAGGCGAAGGCGTGTCGTTCGGCGTGGTCGAAGGCGGCCCTGGAGAGGAGTTCGTCTCCACGGTCTCCGGCCATCCGTTCGGCCAGGTGCAGTTCACCGGCGAGCGCTTCCCGCTGTCCCAGGTGAAGCTGCTGGCCCCGATGCTGCCGAGCAAGGTCGTCGCCATCGGCAGGAACTACGCCGAGCACGCCCGCGAGATGGGCAACGAGGTGCCCGACGAGCCGCTCATCTTCATGAAGCCGTCCACGTCGGTGATCGGCCACGGCGAGGCCATCGCCTACCCGACCTCGCTGTCCGACCGGGTCGACTACGAGGGCGAGCTGGCCGTGGTGATCGGCAGGCTCTGCCGCGACGTGCCCGTCGACCGGGTCAAGGACGTCATCTTCGGCTACACCTGCGCCAACGACGTCACCGCCCGCGACCTGCAGAAGAAGGACGTGCAGTTCACCCGGGCCAAGAGCTTCGACACGTTCTGCCCGCTCGGGCCCTGGATCCAGACCGATCTCGACGCGAGCGACCTGGCGCTGACCACCACGGTCAACGGCGAGATCCGGCAGAGCGGCCGCACCAGCCAGCTCATCAACGACATCCCCGCGCTGGTCGCCTACGTCAGCGCCGTCATGACGCTGATCCCCGGCGACGTCATCCTGACCGGCACCCCGGCGGGCATCGGCCCGCTGGAGATCGGCGACGAGGTCAGCGTCGGCATCGAAGGCATCGGCACTCTCACGAACAAGGTGGTCTCCCGTGACTGATCTACGGGTGCGTTTCGCCCCGTCCCCGACCGGCATGTTCCACGTCGGCGGCGCCCGCACGGCGCTGTTCAACTGGGCCCTCGCCGAACAGTCCGGCGGCCGCTTCGTCCTGCGCGTCGAGGACACCGACGCCACGCGCAACCGTCCGGAGTGGACCGAGGGCATCATCTCGGCGCTCGACTGGATCGGCATCAACGGCACCAACCCGGTGTTCGAGGGCCCCTACTTCCAGTCGGCCTACGAGCCGCAGCACCGCGAGGCCGTGGCCAAGCTGCTGGCCGACGGCAAGGCGTACCACTGCGACTGCACCCGCGAGACCCTGGTGGCCCGCACCGGCTCCGAGCACAAGGGCTACGACGGGTTCTGCCGCGAGCGCGGCCTGACCGAGGGCGCGGTGCGCTTCCGCACCCCCGACGAGGGCGTCACCCTCGTCGAAGACCTGATCAGGGGCAACGTCGAGTTCCCCAACGAGGCCCAGGAAGACTTCGTGATCGCCCGCACCGACGGCTCGCCGCTCTACGTGCTGGCCAACGCCGTCGACGACATCACCCAGGGCATCACGCACGTCGTGCGCGGCGAGGAGCACCTCGGCAACGCCGCCAAGCAGGTGCTGCTGTGGCCGGCGCTCGGCTCCACCCCGCCGGTCTGGGCCCACCTGCCGGTGATCGTCAACGAGCAGCGCAAGAAGCTGTCCAAGCGCCGCGACAAGGTGGCCCTGGAGGACTACCGCGACGAGGGCTACCTGGCCGAGGCCATGGTCAACTACCTCATGCTGCTCGGCTGGGGCCCCGGCGAGGACCGCGAGATCATGCCGTGGGCGGAGATGGTCCCGCTGTTCAGGCTGGAGGACGTCAACTCCGCCAGCGCCTTCTTCGACGAGAAGAAGCTGCGGGCCTTCAACGGCGAGTACATCAGGGCCCTGCCGTTGGAGACCTTCGAGGAGCGCTGCTCGCCCTACCTCGACCCCGCCTGGGACCGCGAGCTGTTCAGCAAGGTCGCGGCGCTGGCCCAGACCCGCATCGGCGTGCTGTCGGAGATCCGGCAGAACGTCGACTTCCTCTTCCTCGACGAGCCCGTCTTCGACCAGCCGTCCTGGGACAAGGCGATGAAGAACTCCCCGGTGGAGATCCTCGACGGCTATCTCGACCGCCTCCAGACGGTCGCCTGGGACCCGGACTCGCTCAAGGAGGCCCTGGAGGAGGTCGGCGCGCCGCTCGGGCTCAAGCTGGGCAAGACCCAGGCCCCCGTGCGCGTGGCGATCACCGGCCGGACGGTGGGCCTGCCGCTGTTCGAGTCGATCGAGGTGCTCGGGCGCGAGCGCTCCATGGAGCGGATCCGAGCGGCGCTAGCGCGCCTGCGAGGCTGAGCGACGACCCGACGGCCATCGACAGCCACACCCCCGTGACGCCGAGCCACGAGCTCAGCAGATAGGCGAGGGGCAGCTGCACCGCGAAGCCCGCCAGCGTGGCGGCGAGCAGGCGGCTGCCCCTTCCGCTCGCCTGGAGCACCCCGCCGACGGCGATCAGCCCGCCGAACGGCACCAGGTAGAGCGCCATCCAGCGCAGGAAGCCCACGGCCACCGCCGGGTCGTCGGTGAACAGCCCGGCCGCGGGCACGGCCGCCAGGTTGAGCACCACCGCGACCACCGCCCCCGTCACCAGCCCGAGCCGCAGCGGTGACCCGACCGGCTCCGACCGCGCGGTGCGGATCATCGCCGCCTGGCGCAGCGCGTAGAAGACCATGACGCCGGCCAGCATGATCTTCTGGCCGATGCCGTACCCGGCGACCTCGGCCGTGCCGAACCCGGCCACGATCTCCACCAGCGCCATGCCCACCAGGGAGCGGGCCAGGAAGTCGCCCGACATGGGCAGGCCGGTCCGCAGCACCTCGCCGGCGAGCAGGCCGTCGCCGCCGGCGGCGCGGAGCCGTACGAGGGAGGTCGACGCCACCCCGAGCGTGACCAGCCGCGCCGCCACGGTGGCCAGCGCGGCCCCCTGGACGCCCAGGTCGAGGCCGTAGATGAACAGCGGGTCCAGGACGATCACCAGGGCGTTGCAGATCAGCGCGTTCCGCATGGGGGTCTTCGTGTCGCCCAGCCCCTTGAGGACGCCGTCCACGACGGTCTGGGCGAAGAACACCGGCAGCCCCGCCAGCGAGACCAGGAAGAAGCCGGCCGTCGGCCCGGGATCGTCGGTGAACAGGGCCGCCAGCGGCTCGCGCAGCAACACGCCGGGGACGGCGACGGCGAGCGAGAACGCGGCCCACAACACCCAGCCCGTCCTGATCACGGGCCCGATCGGCGCGTGCCCGTCACGCCGCCCGATCAGCACGGTAACCCCCGTCGGGACGGCCAGGAACAGCCCGTAGGCCAGGTATTCGGCCGTGGTGCCCACGGTGACGGCCGCGATGGCGCCCTCCCCGAGCCCCGAGACCCACAGCAGGTCGATCACCCCCACCGCCACCACGGCGGTGAGCAGCTCCACGTAGATGGGGAGAGCCAGCCGGAACATCTATACCTCGATTCGTTGTATCTCGTTTAGAGGTATAGCGTTACGATGCGCGACATGGCAAGCGGCGGGGATCTGTCCCTCACCATCCTGGGATTCCTGAACGAACGTCCGATGCACGGCTACGAGCTCAAGGCCCGCCTGGCCGCGCTCACCGGCCACCTCCGCCCGGTCAGCGACGGCGCCCTCTACCCCGCCATATCGAGACTGGAGAGCAAGGGCCTGGTCGAGCGGCACGAGGAGGCGGGCGCGGCGGCGGCCCGCAGGCAGGTGCTCACGCTCACCGGCAAGGGCCGCGAGGAGCTGCTGCGGCGGCTGCGCGAGCCGAGCGAGCTCGATGTCAGCGACCAGACGCGCTTCTTCGCCCTGCTGACGTTCCTGTCGGCGCTGCCCGACCCGGCCGACCGGTCACGGGTGCTGCGCCGCCGGCTGGCCTTCCTGGAGGCCCCGGCGAGCTTCTTCTACGAGGGCGGCCGGCCGGTCCGGATCAAGGACGAGCCCGACCCGTACCGGCGCGGGATGCTGGAGATCGCCCGCGCGTCGAGCCGGGCGGAGAAGGAATGGCTCCGGCAGCGCATCGAGGAGCTGCCGGAGCCGTCGTAGGGAAAGCCTCATCGGGGGAGGCGGGGGAGGCGGGGGAGCGGCGGTCAGTCGAGGCCGCGGCGGGCCAGCAGCGGCCCGATGCCCGCCTCGCGCCCGCGGAAGTTGCGGAAGGCGGTCAGCGGGTCGATGCTGCCGCCCCTGGAGAGCAGCTCGCGGCGGAAGTGGTCGCCGTTCGCCCTGGTCAGGCCGCCGTTCTCCTTGAACCACTCCACGCTCTCGGCGTCGAGCACCTCGCTCCAGATGTAGGAGTAGTAGCCGGCGCTGTAGCCGCCCGAGAAGATGTGGGCGAAGTAGTTGGTCCGGTAACGCGGGCGCACCAGCCGCACGTCGATCCCGGCCGCCTCCAGGGCCCGCTGCTCGAACGCCTGCGCGTCGGCCACCTGCTCGCCGGGCGCCAGCCGGTGCCAGGCCCAGTCGAGCAGCGTGGCCGCCAGGTACTCCACCGTCGCGAAGCCCTGGTTGAACTTCTCGGCCGCGTTGAGCTTCTCCACCAGCTCGGCGGGCATCGGCTCGCCCGTCTCGTGGTGCTTGGCGTAGTTGGCCAGGACCTCCGGCCAGGTCACCCACATCTCGTTGACCTGCGAGGGGTACTCGACGAAGTCGCGCGGCACGCTGGTGCCCGACACGCGCGGGAAGCGCACCTGCGAGAACAGCCCGTGCAGCGCGTGGCCGAACTCGTGGAAGGCGGTGTTCACCTCGTCGTACGTCAGCAGCGTCGGCCCCGAGGCCGGCTTGGTGATGTTGAGGTTGTTCATGACCACCGGCAGCTCGCCGAACAGGTGCGACTGGTCGACCAGGTTGTTCATCCACGCCCCGCCGCGCTTGTTCGCCCTGGCGTAGGGGTCGAGCAGGAACAGGCCGAGCGCGCCGCCGTCCTCGTCGAACACCTCGAAGACGGTCACGTCGGGGTGGTAGCCGCGCAGGTCGGGCCGTTCGGTGAAGGTGATGCCGTAGAGCTTGGTGGCGGCGAAGAACACGCCGTCCCTGATGACCCGGTTCAGCTCGAAGTAGGGGCGCATGGCGTCGGCGTCGAAGTCGTAGCGGGCCAGCCGCACCTTCTCCGAGTAGTACGACCAGTCCCACGGCTCGATCTCGAACCCGGCCTGCTCGGTCAGCGCCTCGGCCTCCTTGCCGGCGTTGCGCACCGCCGGGCCGACGAGCTGGCCGAGCATCTCCTCGACCGCCTCGACGGTCTTGGCCGTCTGGTCGGCCACCGAGTAGGCGGCGTGGTCGGGGAAGCCGAGCAGCGCGGCCCGCTCGGCCCGCAGCGTGGCCATCCTGGCGGCCCGGTCGAAGTTGGCCGGGGCGCGGCCGACGCTCCGCTGGTACAGGCGGCGGCGCACGTCGCGGTCGGTGAGCTGGGCCAGGCCGGGCTGGTTGGTGAAGTTCAGCAGCGGCAGGACGTACGTGCCGTCGTCCTTGCGCAGCGACTCGATCCTGGCCTCGTCGAAGCCGTCGAGCTCCTTGGGGTCGGTGAGGACCAGGGCCTCCTCGGTGGACGCCTTGAGCAGGGTCTGCGCGAACTCGGTCGACAGCTTCGACAGCTCGCCGTTGAGCTCGCGCAGCCGGTCCTGCTCCGGCTCCGACAGGTCGGCCCCGGCCCGGACGAAGTCCTCCCGGTACTTCTCCAGCAGCCACGCCTCCTCGGCGTCGGACGTGCCGACCTGCTTGATCCGCGCCCACAGCGCCCGGTTGAGGCGGATCGCGTCGTTGTGCGCGGTCAGCTTCGGGGAGATCTCCTTCTCGATCTCCATGATCCCGTCGCTGGAGTTGGACGCGGCCATGCTGAAGAAGACCGTGGCCGTGCGGTCGAGGATCCGCCCCGAACGCTCCAGGGCCGCGATCGTGTTGTCGAAGGTGGGCGGCTCGGTGTTGTTCGCGATCGCGTCGACCTCGGCCAGGTGCTCGGCCATGCCGCGCTCGAACGCGGGCAGGTAGTGCTCCTCGCGGACGTCCGCGAACGGCGGCAGCTGGTACGGCAGGCTACTAGGGGCGAAGAACGGGTTCTCGGCCAACGCTTGGGCTCCTCCACGTGGTGTTTTGTCCTCTTCAGCTTGGCACGTCGGAGCCTGTGCCGCAGGCGGCCGGAGACCGCTTCGGCAATCGTTTTGGTCTTACCCCCCTAGCTGGGCTATTCTTTCGGACGTCGCCAAGCGCGCTCCGAGAAGGAGTTCGCAGCGGTGGGGTATGGTGTAATTGGCAGCACGACTGATTCTGGTTCAGTTAGTCTAGGTTCGAGTCCTGGTACCCCAGCAAGTTTCCGAAACGGATGTCTCCCTGAGAGACATCCGTTTTTTCGTGTCGGCGGCCTGTCAGATCGCGAGGTCGTCCAGAATCTCGCTGATCAAGCGGCGCCGCGGCGCGAGCGGGATCACCCGGTCCGCATCGCCCAGGAGGCGATGGCCGACGTCGCCGAGCATGCCGATGCCACCAGGACGGCCCTGACCCTGCCGTACACGGACGAAGTCGTCATGCTGGACATCCGTGTGACGAGGGGCGCGGTTTCGTTCCTCAGGAGGCTGTTGAGGGCTTCGGGGTTAGGCGTGCGCCGGCCGGCACGCGCGGTGCGGGCCATGTACGAGGGGAAGACCGCGTCGCCGCAACGGCGGAGACCTTCCGCCGCGGACTGCTCGGCGGGTAGCCTCCCTCGCCTCATGGACGAATTCCGCATGCGCGAGGGCGGCCTCACCCGTTTCGTCGCCCCCTTCGCCGCGCCGCTGGCGCTCTTCTTCGCCGTCTGCCTGCTGCTCGGGGCCGTCCTCACCGGCAGCTCGGCGCTGGGCGTCGTGATCGGCGCGCTCGCCACGGCGGCACTGACCGGCGTGCTCGTCGCCAAGCACCGCCGCATGGCCGCGGGCACGGTGGTGCGCTTCTCGCCGGAGGGCGTGGAGCTGACCGACGCCCGCGGCTTCCGGGTGCGCCTGCGCTGGCCCGACATCACCGCGATCGGCGTGGTCGACACCCGGACGGCCGACTCCCGGCCCCTGGGCCGGCCCGGCGGCGTCCGCGTACGCGTCCCGGCGCTGCGCTCGGTGGGGCTGGTCGGGTGGGGCGAGCGCACGCTCCCGCCGCGGACGCCGCGGTGGATGCGCGAGCGCCTGGCCCGGGTGCCCGCCGACCCCGTCACCGGACGGCCCGAGGTCGCGATCCCGCTCGGCGAGATCGACCCGCTGTGGGAACGGGGGCCGATGGGCGACTGGGTCCGCCGTCACAGGCCCGATCTCATGCGCCGATAAGCGGTTTGGTTGTGGTCTGCGGGGTGCGGTAGAGTTACCTGCGTCGCCGGGGAGACCCGGCACACCAGCTTGTGGACAAGGTCCCGTCGTCTAGTGGCCCAGGACGCCGCCCTCTCAAGGCGGTAGCGCCGGTTCGAATCCGGTCGGGACTACCACGAGCACAAGCTGTGCGAAGGTCCCGTCGTCTAGTGGCCCAGGACGCCGCCCTCTCAAGGCGGTAGCGCCGGTTCGAATCCGGTCGGGACTACGTTCACCCAAAACGCTCCGGCGCGTCAAGCACCGGGGCGTTTTTCGCGTTCCCAGGGACGCTCGAAAACCCCAGGGACGCTCGAAGACGGAACAGGGCCCCGCGCGGATCGCGCGGGGCCCTGGCCGTGGTGGCCTCAGGCCGAGGAGCGGGCCTTGAACAGGGCGCGGCGGGCCGCCTTGGCGATCTGCTTGTCGGGGTGGACCTGGGAGATCAGGTCAAGCAGCTCCTCGACGTGCGCGTGCGGGATCTTCCAGATCACCTCGAGAAGACCGTTGACCATGTCGGGCCCGATGTCCCGCAGGCTGCTGACGAACTCCGAACGCCCCAGTCCGGCCGAGATCGTCCACATGTCGAGGATCAGCCAGTGGGTGTCGTCCTGGGTGGGCTCGGGCGCCCCCTCGACCTCGAGCTGGCTCAGGTGCGTCGCCGCGTAGGGCCGCAGGGACGGCTGCTTGAGCGCCTCCTGCCAGGCCGGGACGGCGGCCTCGCCCAGCGTGCCCACCACGCTGGCCGCCTGCACCCGGATCAGGGCGTCGCTCTCGTCCTCGGCCGCCGCGTCGAGCAGCTCCTCGGCGGCCTTGGCCGGCTCCCTGAGCCGCATCCAGGCGGCGAACTCGGCGTCGGCCTCGTCCTCGGGCAGCTCGGCGCTCAGCGCGAGCAGCTCGTGGGCGCTCATGGACTCGATCGCGGGCCGGGCGTCGACCTCGATGTCGGCGTCGTCCACCAGGTGGACGACGCCCTCGGTGCCCAGCGGGGTGAGGCGCACGGTCGTGCCCTCGACCTCGACCATGCCGTAGCCGGTCAGCCAGTCGATGGCGGGGGCGAGCGGGTCGCCGGCCGCCTCCCAGGCGTCGCCGCCCAGCTCGTCGAGGTCGGCGGCGGCCTCGGCCAGCTCGCGGGCCAGGTCGTCGCGCTCGCGCGAGCCGCCGGCCAGCAGCAGCCTGACCAGCAGGCCCCGGGTCAGGCCGGCCAGCGCCATCGTCAGGTCGTCGTCGTCGAGCTCGGGGTCGCCGTAGTCGACCGAGTGCAGGCCGAGCATCCAGGCGTCGAGGACGTCCTCGTCGTCGTCGAACGGCCACTCGGAGGTGTCGTCCTGGACGGCCACGGTGTTGCCCTCGCCCGGTTCGAGGAACTCCAGGTCGACGGCGAGGTTCCAGATGTTCCAGAGCTGCGGGACCGCCTCGGCCACCGGGCCGTCGGTCTCGGGCCTGGGCAGGCCGACGGCGGCCAGCGCCTCCTCCACCTCGGCGTCGGTGAGCAGGGTGTCCTCGCCGACGCGGCGGCCGGAGCCGACCCACAGCGCCAGGTCGCGGGCCTTGGCGACCAGCGGGGACCGGCGGGCGGCCGCGGCCAGCTCGGAGTCGGGGCGCAGCCTGATCGTGTCGAGCTCGGCCAGCTCGTCGGCGAACGCCTCGAAGTCGCCCAGGTCGCCGGTCTCCTCCTCGTCGTCACCCGCGCCGTCGTCGTCGAGCAGGTCTTCCATGAGCTCGACGAACTCGTCCTCGACGTCGTCGAGCTCGGCCTGCAGGTCGGCGAGGGAGTCGGAGCCCTTGGCGAGCCTGCCGGTCTGGGAGAGGAACGTCAGGTACGCGTCGACGGCGGGCAGCATGCCGTCGGCGGCAGCGTCGGGATCCTCCACGACCTTCGGCATGCGGTCGAGCAGCAGGTTGCGCAGGTCGGAACGCTTCCACGTGCCGAGGTCCGGCGAGAAGGCGAGACGGTGCCAGAGTGCGGCAGGCCCCACGAGCTCGGGGTCGCTTCCGGGCGCGTTGGAACGCGCCCACAGGATGAACTCTTCGAGCAGGGGTCGCAGCTCAGTGGCGGCTACCTCGATGCGATCTGTCACGCACTCAGGCTAGTGCGCCCGCGAGGCAGTCGGCCCCCGAAATACGAGCTTTCGCCGATCATGACGTGCGGCGCATGGCCTCGGTGATGCGTTCGGCGGCCGCCATGACGGGCACGGCGTGCAACCGGCCGGGCGCCCGGGTGAGCCGCTCGATGGGCCCGGAGACCGAGACGGACGCGATCACCTTGCCTCCGCTGCCCCTTATGGGGGCGGACACGCTGGCCACCCCCTGCTCGCGCTCGCCGACGCTGTGGGCCCACCCGCGGCGGCGCACGGAGGCGAGGGTGGCGGCGGTGAACTTGGCGCCGCGCAGGCCCCTGTGCAGCCGGTCGGGCTCCTCCCAGGCCAGCAGGATCTGGGCCGCCGAGCCGGCCGTCATCGGCAGCGCCGAGCCCACCGGGACGGTGTCGCGCAGGCCGCTGGCCCGCTCGGCCGCCGCCACGCAGACCCGCTCGTCACCCTGGCGCCGGTAGAGTTGCGCGCTCTCGCCGGTCAGGTCGCGCAGCTGCATCAGCACGGGCGAGGCCACCGCGAGCAGCCGGTCCTCGCCGGCCGCCGTGGACAACTCCGCGAGCCGCGGCCCGAGCACGAATCTGCCCTGGGTGTCGCGGCTCACGATGCGGTGGTGCTCAAGTGCGACGGCCAGCCGGTGGGCCGTGGGGCGGGCCAGGCCGGTGGCCTGGACGAGCTGAGCCAGGGAAGCGGGACCCGCTTCGAGGGCATTGAGTACAAGAACGGCCTTGTCGAGTACTCCGACTCCGCTAGAGTTGTCCATACACCGATACTGCCGTCTCGACATATGAGAAAGCAAGTCGGAGGCAATCTCAAGGAGGAGATCATGGGCCGCACACTGGCCGAGAAGGTCTGGGAGCAGCACGTCGTCCGCCGTGCGGAGGGCGAACCCGACCTGCTCTACATCGACCTGCACCTCATTCACGAGGTGACCAGTCCGCAGGCGTTCGACGGGCTCCGTCTCGCCGGCCGGAAGGTGCGCAGGCCCGATCTCACCATCGCCACCGAGGACCACAACGTCCCGACCGTGCTCGGCCCGATCTCCGACCCCGTCTCCAAGGCCCAGGTCGAGACGCTGCGCAAGAACGCCGCCGAGTTCGGCATCAGGCTGCACCCGATGGGCGACGCCGGCCAGGGCGTGGTGCACATCATCGGCCCGCAGTTCGGCCTGACCCAGCCGGGCATGACGATCGTCTGCGGCGACTCCCACACCTCCACCCACGGCGCCTTCGGCGGCATCGCGTTCGGCATCGGCACCTCCGAGGTCGAGCACGTGCTGGCCACCCAGACGCTGCCCGCCTACCGGCCGAAGACGATGGCCATCGAGGTCTCGGGCGAGCTGCCCGCCGGCGTCACCGCCAAAGACCTGATCCTGGCGATCATCGCCAAGATCGGCACCGGCGGCGGCCAGGGCTACATCGTCGAGTACCGCGGCGAGGCCGTGCGCAAGCTCTCCATGGAGGGCCGCATGACCGTCTGCAACATGTCCATCGAGGCGGGCGCCCGCGCCGGCGTGATCGCCCCGGACGAGACCACGTTCGCCTACCTCAAGGGCCGCCCGCACGCCCCCGAGGGCGAGCTGTGGGACCAGGCCGTCGAGTACTGGAAGTCGCTGCGCACCGACGACGACGCCGTGTTCGACAAGGTCGTGGAGATCGACGCCTCGACGCTGACCCCGTACGTCACGTGGGGCACCAACCCCGGCCAGGGCCTGCCGCTGGGCGAGTCCGTGCCGAGCCCCGACAGCTTCGCCGACCCGGTCGAGCGCTCGGCCGCCGAGCGCGCGCTGGAGTACATGGGCCTGACCGCGGGCACGCCGCTGCGCGAGATCGAGGTCGACACCGTGTTCGTCGGCTCGTGCACCAACGGCCGCATCGAGGACCTGCGCTCGGCCGCCGAGATCCTGCGCGGCCGCCAGGTCCGCACCCGCACGCTGATCGTGCCCGGGTCGATGCTGGTCAAGCTCCAGGCCGAGCAGGAGGGCCTGCACGAGGTGTTCAAGGCCGCCGGCGCCGAGTGGCGCGAGGCCGGCTGCTCGATGTGCCTCGGCATGAACCCCGACACGCTCAAGCCCGGCGAGCGCAGCGCCTCCACCTCCAACCGCAACTTCGAGGGCCGCCAGGGCAAGGGCGGCCGCACCCACCTGGTGTCGCCGCAGGTCGCCGCCGCGACCGCGGTCACCGGCCGCCTGACCGCCCCCGCCGACCTGTAAGGGAGAACCAGACCGATGGACGCCTTCACCACCCACACCGGTACGGCGGTGCCGCTGCGCCGCAGCAACGTCGACACCGACCAGATCATCCCGGCCGTCTGGCTCAAGCAGGTCAGCCGCACCGGCTTCGAGAAGGGCCTGTTCGCCGCCTGGCGCGAGGACCCGACGTTCGTCCTGAACGACCCCTCCTACGAGGGCGGCTCGATCCTGGTCTCCGGCCCCGACTTCGGCACCGGCTCCTCCCGCGAGCACGCCGTGTGGGCCCTGCAGCAGTACGGCTTCCGCGCCGTGATCGCCGCCCGCTTCGGCGACATCTTCCGCAACAACTCCACCAAGATGGGGCTGCTGCCGGTCGTCCTGCCCGCTGAGAAGGTCGAGGCGCTGCAGGCCGCCGTCGAGGCCGACCCGACGCTGCAGGTGACCGTCGACCTGCTGGAACGCCAGGTCCGCTGGGCCGGCGAGGTCGTGCCGTTCGAGATCGACGACTACACCCGCTGGCGCCTCACCGAGGGCCTGGACGACATCGGCCTGACCCTGCGTCACGCCGACGACGTGGCCGCGTACGAGAATGGTCGGCAGCCATGGCTGCCGACGACCGTCTAGAAGACGACGAACTGGCGCGGCGGTTGCGCGAGGCGCACCGCCGCGTCCGCATGCTCCCCGCCGCCGACAAGGAACGGGCGGCCCGCCGTTACCTGTCCATCTGCGATCTCGCCAAGCGCGATCCGGAAAGGGCGGCCGCCCGGCTCGACGCCTTTCTGGGCGCCCTCGACACGCCACGCGAGGGGGAAAACACGCAGGGTGATTGAGTTCCCCCGCGATCCCGCCTACTTTCGAGCGCGTAAGGGGTTTCTACGTCGAACTCGAGAGCTGGAACCCCGAGCCGTCACTGGGGGAGCAGGACTTTCATGAACAAGCGAGAGCTCGTCGACGCCATCACCGATCGGGTGGGCGACAAAAGGACGGCCACCGAGGCCGTCAACGCGGTCATCGAGGCCATCCAGAAGGCCGTGGCGAGCGGGGACAAGGTCTCCATCACGGGCTTCGGCGCGTTCGAGATGGTGAACAAGCCCGCCCGCACTGCCAGGAACCCGTCGACCGGCGCCGAGATCAAGGTCGCCGAGAGCTGGGCGCCCAAGTTCCGTCCCGGCTCTGAATTCAAGGACCTGGTGAACGAGGGCGGCAAGCAGGTCGGCAAGAAGAAATAGTCTCAGCGGACATCACGCCCGGGCGGCCCACGCCCGGGCGTTCGCTGTTTTCCGGGACCGCGTCGTCATTCGGGCGCGGGAATCGGGAACGTCGACAGCGTGATGTAGGTGATCTGCCCGCCGTCGGTCGCCAGGTTCACCCGCTGCCCCGTGCGCAGCAGCAGCAGCGGCCCCGCGTCGAAGGCGCGCGTGCCGAACTCCAGCACCGTCCCGTCGTCGAGGAAGACCGAGCCGGAACGGGTGACCTCGTCGAAGCTGCGTACCGTCGCCTGCACGCCGTCCAGCCTAAGCCGACCGCCGTCCGGCGGGCGAGAGGCGGCCCGGAGGGTCACGCGCCCGGCCACAGGTCGGCGACCACCGCCGCCGTGTGCCGGCCCAGGCCCAGGGCGAGGGCCGCGCGCAGGTCGTCGGGGGTGTCCACGTCCCGCCGGAGCGAGTCGATCCCCGGCACGCACAGCTCCTTCGCGCCGCCGGCCAGGTGCTTGGCCCGCGACTCGCCGCCGAACCGCGGCGTGAACGGCCGCCCGGCCAGCACGCCGTAGAAGGTCGTGCCGACCTCCTGGGCGTCCGGCACGAACGACTGGTCGAACTCGGCCGCCGCGGCCAGCGCCGTCGCCAGCTCGGCCGGTCGCAGGGCCGGCAGATCGGCCTGGAGCGCCCCCACCGCCTCACCGGGCGCGACGCTTACGGCATGGGCCGCGCCCGTGCGCAACGCGGTGTTGAGCCCGCGGTCGGGGTCGTGCACCACCTCCGCGCCCAGCGCCCCCAGCGGCCCCGCCGCGGCCGGATCGGCGGTCACCACGATCACCCGCGCCACCGCCGGGCAGGCCAGCGCCGCGGCCACGGTGTCGCAGGCCACGGCCACGGCCAGCCGCGTACGGTGGGGACCCGTCGCGGCCGCCAGCCGCGTCTTCGCCGCGACCAGCGTCTTCACCGGAATGACCAGAGACCAGCGGTTGCTCATAGGCTTAAGCATCTCGCCTCGACATCCCAAGCGGCCAACCGGGAGACTTGGGGCGCACACCGTACGGGTTGGAGGAGACCATGAGCCGCCCCACGCGACCTTCGCGTTTCTGGGAGTCATTCGCCGTAGCGGTGGTCAAGCCGCTGTCGTGGCTCCTGGTCAAGAAGGACTGGCGCAACGGCGAGCGACTCCCGCGCACCGGCGGCATCATCATCGCGGCCAACCACCTGTCCTGGAGCGATCCCGTCCTGCTGTCGCACTTCCTGTTCAACAACGGCCGCTGGCCGGTCATCCTGGCCAAGGCCGTGCTGTTCAAGGTGCCCTTCCTGGGCCGGGCGCTCAACGGCCTGCTGGCCATCCCGGTCGAGCGGGGCAGCAGCGAGGCGGCCAGGTCGCTCAGCTCGTCGGCCCAGCGGCTGCGCGACGGCGCGGCCATCCTGTTCTACCCCGAGGGCACCTGCACCCGCGATCCCGAGCTGTGGCCCATGGTGGGCAAGACCGGCGCCGCCCGGCTGGCGCTGGAGAGCGGCGCCCAGGTCATCCCCATCGCCCACTGGGGCGCCCACGAGCTGCTCCCGTACGGCGCCAAGAGGCCCAGGCTGTTCCCACGCAAGACCTTCCACGTCACCGTCGGCCCGCCGGTCGACCTGTCCAAGTACGAGGGGCAGCCCCTGCGCGCCAGTGTGCTGCGCGAGGCGACCGCCGACATCATGGCGGCCATCACCGAGCAGCTGACCGAGCTGCGCGGCGAGAAGGCCCCGGAAACTCCCTACGATCCCGCCAGGCGGTGATGGCATGACAAAGGCAGCCGTTCTCGGCACGGGCTCGTGGGGCACCACGTTCGCCATGGTCCTCGCCGAGGCGGGCAACGAGGTCACGCTGTGGGGGCGCAGGCCGGAGCTGGTCGAGGCGATCGACAAGGACCACGCCAACCCCGACTACCTGCCCGGCGTGACGCTGCCCGAGGCGCTGCGGGCCACCACCGACCCCGTGCGCGCGCTCGACGGCGCCGACTTCGTGGTGCTGGCCGTGCCCTCGCAGATGTTGCGGCCCAACCTGACCGCCTGGCGTGAGCACATCCCGCCGAACGCGGTCCTGGTCAGCCTCATGAAGGGCGTCGAGCTGGGCACGACCAAGCGCATGAGCGAGGTGATCCGCGAGGTCGCCGAGGTGCCCGAGGAGCGGGTCGCGGTGGTGTCCGGGCCCAACCTGGCCAAGGAGATCGCCCACCGCCAGCCCGCCGCCACGGTCGTCGCCTGCACCGACGAGTCGGTCGCCGAACGCCTCCAGGCCGCCTGCCACCTGCCGCCGTGGTTCCGGCCGTACACCAACACCGACGTGGTCGGGGTCGAGCTGGGCGGCGCGGTGAAGAACGTGATCGCGCTGGCCGTGGGCGTCTCGGCGGGCATGGGCATGGGCGACAACGTCAGCGCCATGCTCATCACCAGGGGCCTGGCCGAGATCTCCCGCCTGGGCGCCGCGCTCGGCGCCGACCCCCACACCTTCGCCGGGCTGGCCGGCATGGGCGACCTGGTGGCCACCTGCACCTCGCCGCTGTCGCGCAACCGCACCTTCGGCGAGAACCTGGGCCGCGGCATGACCCTCGCCGAGGTCGTCGCCGCCACCAGGCAGACCGCCGAGGGCGTGAAGTCCTGCGAGTCCGTCCTTGAGCTGGCCAGGAAGCACGACGTCGAGATGCCGATCACCGAGGTGGTCGTCGGGGTCGTGCACGACGGCATGTCGCCGTCGGAGGCGGGCATGCTGCTCATGTCCCGCTCGCCCAAACCCGAACGGTACGGCCTGTGAATCCGGACGCCACCGCGCGCTCGACTCGCTGTCAGGGGGACACCCCGGTAGATTCGGACGTCATGAGCAAGCCACGCGTCGCCGTCGTTTTCGGAGGTCGCAATTCTGAGCATGCCGTGTCCCTCATGGGCGCGGGCAGCGTGCTGGATGTGATCGACAGGAGTAAGTACGAGGTGATCCCGGTCGGGATCGCCCAGGACGGCAGGTGGGTGCTCGCCGCGTCCGACCAGCGGTTCGCCATCGAGGCCGGGGAGCTGCCCGCGGTCGACACCTCCGGAGCCGCGCTCGCGCTGCCCAGCGGCGGCGCCGGGCTGGTGGCCTACGACCCCGGGAGCATCCCGGTCGAGCTCGGCACGGTCGACGTCGTCTTCCCCGTCATGCACGGCCCGTTCGCCGAGGACGGCACCATCCAGGGCCTGCTGGAGATGGCCGGCGTCCGCTACGTCGGCTCCGGCGTGCTGGCCAGTGCCGTCGGCATGGACAAGGCGCACATGAAGACCGTGATGGCCGCCGCCGGGCTGCCGATCGGCCGTTACGTCGTCGTCCGCGACCGCGACTGGCGGCTCAACCGCGAGTGCGTGCTGAAGGAGGCCGAGGAGCTCGGCTTCCCGGTGTTCGTCAAGCCCGCCAGGGCCGGCTCCTCGCAGGGCATCTCCAAGGCCCACGACCGCGCCGAGCTGGAGGCGGCCGTTGAGTCCGCCCGGGTGCACGACCCCAAGGTGCTGATCGAGGCCGCGATCGAGGGCCGCGAGATCGAGTGCGCGGTGCTGGAGTCGCTCGGCGACGAGCCCGCCGCCGCGTCGATCCCGGGCGAGGTCAAGGTCGAGGGCGGCCAGGAGTTCTTCGACTTCGAGGCCAAGTACTACCCCGACCAGATGTCGCTCACCGTGCCGGCCGACATCCCGGCCGAGACCGCGGAGGAGCTGCGCGCGATGGCCGTACGGGCCTTCGAGGCGCTCGACTGCGAGGGTTTGTCCCGGGTCGACTTCTTCTACACGCCCGACGGCCGGCTGATCTTCAACGAGATCAACACGATGCCCGGGTTCACCTCGTTGTCGGTCGCGCCGCAGCTCTGGGCGGCCTCGGGGCTGTCGTACCCGCAGCTGGTCGACCGGCTGATCCAGCTCGCGCTGTCGCGCTCACCCGGCCTGCGTTGACACGGCCCGCCCGATCGGCCCCGACAGCTCGGCCAGCACGTCGGGCGCCGCGTGGTCGCCGCCGACCGTGACCTCCACGTACGTGGGCGCGGCCACCGCGGTGAACAGGGTGGGCTTGTCCGGATCGGCGAACCAGCCCACCCCGTCGATCTCCCGGAGCTGGTCGGTCGGCGCCATCCGGGCAGGCCGCGGCACACCGCAGCGCACCGCGATGGACGCCTCCCCCCAGACCGCCACGTACGGCGAGGCCGGCTCCGACGTGCCGCGCTCGGCGCCGTCGAGCGTCTTGGGCAGCAGGGACGCGAGCTTGTCACAGGCCGCCGCAGCCTCCCCCGAAGGCTTGGGCGGATCGACCTGTACCACGCCGCCGCAGCCGGCGAGTGCCAGAAGAAGGAACAGAACGGCGGCGGCGCGCATGGAACCCAGACCTCGAATGTGTCAGATATGAACGATCGGACACGTAAGAGTACGCGTGATCCCCTCCACCGCCTGAATCTGCGCCACGACCAGCTTGCCGAGCTCGTCGACGTTGCGCGCCTCAGCGCGGACGATCACGTCGTAGGGCCCCGTCACGTCTTCCGCCTGGGTGACCCCCGGAATTCCGGAGATCTCCTCGGCAACGGCGGCGGCCTTGCCGACCTCGGTCTGAATAAGGATGTAGGCCTGCACCATCACGTCCTCCCGGGCGATTGGATCACGCCGAAGGGCCACCGTACCCTGTGTGCGTCAGGAGGTGCGTCATCACAGTCGGAGATCTCGGCGAGTTCGGTGTCGTCAATCGTATTGCCGGACGCCTGCCCCAGGGAGAGGGGGTCATGCTCGGCCCGGGTGACGACGCCGCCATGGTCGCCGCGCCCGACGGGCGGGTGGTCGTCTCGACCGATCTGCTGGTCGAGCGCAGGCACTTCCGGCTCGACTGGTCCGGTGGGCGCGACGTGGGCCGCAAGGCCGCCGCCCAGAACCTGGCCGACATCGCCGCCATGGGGGCCGTCCCGACGTCCATCGTGGTCGGGCTCGGCATCCCCGCCGAGCTGCCGGTGGCCTGGCTGGACGCCCTGACCGACGGATTCCGCGAGGAGTGCGCGGTGGTCGGCGCGAGCGTGGTCGGCGGCGACATCACCCGGTCGGACCTGGTGGTCATCGGGGTGACCGCGCTGGGCGACCTGCGCGGGCGGGCGCCGGTGACGCGGTCCGGGGCGCGGCCGGGGCACGTGGTGGCCGTGGCCGGGCGGCTGGGGTACGCCGCCGCGGGGCTGGCGCTGCTGGCCGCCGGGGTCGCCGCGGGTTCCGGCGTGCTGGCGGAGGCGGTGACCGCCCACCGGCGGCCCTGCCCGCCGTACGAGGAGGGGCCGCGGGCGGCCGCGCTGGGCGCGAGCGCCATGCTCGACGTCAGCGACGGCCTGGTGCAGGACCTCGGGCACGTGGCCGCGGCCAGTGGCGTACGCGTCGAGCTCGATCCCGGGTCGTTCGCCGTGGGGGAGCCGGTGGCGGCGGCGGCCGAGGAGCTGGGGCAGGATCCGCTCGAATGGGTGCTCACGGGTGGTGAGGATCACGCGCTCGCCGCGGTCTTCCCGCCTGACGTACGGCTGCCGCCGTCGTGGCAGGTCGTGGGCCGGGTGGTCGAGGGGGAAGGCGTCCTGGTGCACGGCCGCCAGGTGGGACAGGGCGGCTGGGATCACTTTCGGTGATGACTTGTCCCGATTTACGTGAAATTTTCCGGATTTAGGGTAGGACTAGCGGGATTGTTGTGACAAGGACGTAGTAAAGGTGTTATGAAGATTGGCGGCCACTGTAACCGCGAGAAAGGGCAGCCATGGGCCGCCACGGCACCGGTGGATCCGACGATGGGGATGAACGGGGGAACGGCAGCGCTTTCTGGGGTCCCGACGACCCGGCCGAGGCGCCGGGCTGGCCGGCGTTGCCGGACCAGGTCGAGGTGACGGGGCAGTGGGCCCCGATGCCGCGCCGCGAGGACGGCCCGCCGCAGCGCAGTGGCAGGCAGCCCGAGCCGTTCGAGACCACGGGTGCCTTCGCCGTGCCCGCCGACGCCGCCCCAGGGTTCCCGCCGTCCGACGCCCCCTCCGGCCCCTTTCCACCGCCGAACGGCCCCCAGTTCTCCGGGTCGCCCTACCCCGAGCCGAACGGGGCCGGGCCGTTCGAGGTGACGGGCGCGTTCGCCCGCCCGGCCGACTGGGACGCCGTCGGCCCCTCTTCCCAGCCCGACGCCACGTCCGCCTTCGGGCCGCCGCCGAGCTTCGACGCCTCCGGCCGCACCCCGGGCCCCTTCGACGCCCAGGGGCCGGGTGGCACGGCCAGGTTCGACATGCCCGGACCCGGTGGCACCGCCAGGTTCGACGTGCCGGAGCCCGGAAACACGGCCAGGTTCGACGTGCCCGCCGAGTCCGACACCGCTTTCCACGCCAGGCCGCCGGAGCCCGGTGACGTGAAGGTGGCCGGGGAGCCGACCGCCGCGCACACGCCCGCCTGGGCGGAGGCCGAGACCGGCTTCCTGCGTTCGGGCTGGTCCTCCGACCAGGACCTCGACGACCTGGACGAGTCCGGCGAGTCCCGTGGCCGTCGCCGCGGCGGCCGGCGCAAGTCCTCCAGGGGCGGCGGCGGTGGCGACGACGACGGCCTGAACCCGCCTGCCGGCGGCGGCAGCGGCAAGGGCAGGGGCCGCATGGCGCTGCTGTCGGTCGCCGCCGTGGCCGTGGTGCTCGGCGGCACGGTCGCCGGGGTGAAGCTCATGAGCTCCTCGGACGACCCCGGCAAGTGCGCGGACGCGAGCTGCGCCGCCGTACACACCAGCACCAGCCCCTCGACCGCCGCGGTCTCCGACCCCGGCACGGAGGAGGAAGAGCCCTCCGAGGAGCCGACGGAGGACGAGGAGACGAGCACGCCCTCCGACGCCCCGACGACCACCGCCCCCACGGTCGGCAACCGCGTCCCGCGCCGCAGCACGGCCCCCACCCCCACGCCCACCAGGACGCGGACGAAGGCCTCGGCCAAGCCGACGCGGGAGCCGGAGCCGCCGGCCGAGGAGACGATCTCCGAGGCCCCGACCGACGACGGCACGCCCCTGGGCAACTCCGACACCGGCGTCGTCCCCACGGTGGGCAGCAGCCCCGCGCCCGCGACCACCTCCACGTCCGGGTACGGCGGCAGCGGCGGCTCGGTCAACGTGCGGCAGACGGTCAAGCAGCGGCTCACCTCGTACTCGGCCACGCTGCGCGTCACCAACCAGTCGCCGGCCCCGCTGGCGAACGTCACCTTCTCCCTCCCGGTCGAGGGCCGCGTCATGGACGTGAACGGCGGCTCCTGGACCCAGGACGGCGACCTGCTGATCATCGACCTGTCGGGCTCGCTGGCCGCCGGGGACTCGGTGAGCGTCACGTACTCGGCGACGGGGAAGGCGCAGGAGCCGGGCGCGTGCGGGCTGGTCGGCGGGGAGTGCGCGATCGGCTGAGTGCCTGCTTGGTGCCGGTCGAGTGGTTGGATGGGGTTCATGACGACCCCTCCACGTGTGCTGACCGTCGCGGGCTCCGATTCCGGAGGCGGCGCGGGCATCCAGGCCGACCTGAAGACCATGATGGCGATGGGCGTGCACGGCATGAGCGTGATCGCCGCCGTCACGGCCCAGAACTCGCTGGGCGTCCAGGGCTACTGGGAGCTGCCGCCCGAGGCCGTGCGCGCGCAGCTCGACTCCGTGCTGGGCGACATCGGGGCGCAGGCCGTCAAGACCGGCATGCTGGCCTCGCCGGTGCTGGTGGAGACGGTGGCCGAGGTGCTGGGGGCCTATGACGCGCCGGTGGTGGTCGATCCCGTCGGGGTGTCCAAGCACGGCGACTCCCTGCTCGCCCCCGAGGCCGTCGACACGCTCAGGACGCGCCTGCTGCCCGTGGCCACGGTCGTGACGCCGAACCTGTGGGAGGTGGAGCAGCTCACCTCCGTCAAGGTCGAGGACGAGGGAGACCTGCGCAGGGCCGCCGACGCCGTGCTCGCGCTGGGGCCGTCCTGGGCCCTCATCAAGGGCGGCCATCTGCCCGGCGCCCCCGTCGACCTCCTGACCGACGGCACGACCGAGCACCGCTTCGCCGCCGAACGCCTCGACAACCGGCACACCCACGGCACGGGCTGCACCCTGGCCTCGGCCCTGGCGTCCCGGCTCGCGCTCGGCGACGACGTCCCGACGGCGGTGGGGAGGGCCAAGGAGTACGTGACGGGCGCGATCGCCCGCGGCTTCCCCCTGGGCTCCGGCATCGGCCCGGTGGACCACGCCTGGCGCTGGCGCTGACCCCTGAGCCCGTCCCATGGCGGGGGCGGGCCGGGGGCGGGCACGACGAAAGCCCGCCGCTCCAGTGATCAGGAGCGGCGGGCTTCGCGAAAGACGAGAACTAGCGGGTGACCTTGCCCGCCTTGATGCACGAGGTGCACACGTTCAGCTTCTTCGGCGTGCCGCCGACGACCGCGCGGACCGTCTGGATGTTGGGGTTCCAACGACGACGGGTACGGCGGTGCGAGTGGGACACGTTGTTGCCGAAGGTCGGCCCCTTGCGGCAGACATCGCAGACGGAAGCCACGGTATCGCTCCTTATAACAGTCGATGTAGCCCTGTCCGCTGATGCTTTCCGGGCGGAGGGCATGCCGGGACAACCGGCCAGCCAGACGAGAATATCTGATCCACACCACTGGGCGCGAACCAGAGCACTGGACGGTGGCCGGTGCGGGGATATTCTCCTCCAACAAGGTAGCGCATGCGGGGAGGTCGAAGGAGCGCAGATGAAGGCCCTCGACCCGCCCGCGGTGCGCCGCTGGGCCCGCCTGGCCGCCGACGCCCTCGGCCGGGCGAGACCGGAGATCGACGCGCTCAACGTGTTCCCCGTGGCCGACGGCGACACCGGCACGAACCTGCACCTGACCATGCTGTCGGCGGCCGAGGCCGTCGAGTCCCTGCCCGACGACGTCGACGCGGCCGTGGTGTGGCAGACGCTCGCCTACGGGGCGCTGGTGGGGGCGCACGGCAACTCGGGGGTCATCGTCAGCCAGGCGCTGCGCGGGCTGGCCGAGGTGCTCAAGGACGGCTCCGACCTGCGCGCCGGCCTGGTCAGGGCGGCCACGCTCGCCAGGGAGGCCGTGGCCAGGCCGGTCGAGGGCACGGTGCTGACCGTGCTGGAGTCGGCCGCCCGCGCCGCCCGGGACGCCGACGGCGACGCGGGCGAGGTGGCGCGGCAGGCGGCGCGGGAGGCGCGGGCCGCGGTGCGCCGCACGCCGGGGCAGCTCGACGTGCTGGCCCGCAGCGGGGTCGTGGACGCGGGCGGCGCGGGGGCGGCGATCGTGCTGGAGACCCTGGCCGCCGTGCTCACCGACTCCTACAGCGACCACTACGACGTGCCGGCGCCGACCGGGCGGGTCACGCCGATGACCGAGGTGGGCGCCGGCTACGAGGTGATGTACCTGCTGGACGCCGACGAGCGCGCGGTGGCCGCGCTGCGCGACGAGCTCGATGCCATGGGCGAGTCGCTGGTCGTGGTGGGCGGCGAGGGCCTGTGGAACGTGCACGTGCACGTGGCCGACGCGGGGGCGGCCGTGGAAGCGGGGCTGCGGGCGGGACGTCCGCACCGGGTCAGGATCACGTACCTGGCCGAGCGCACGCACCGGGGCAGGGCGGGCAGGGGCGTGGTGGCGGTGGCGGCCGGCGACGGGATCGCGGCGCTGTTCGAGGAGAGCGGCGCGGTCGTGGTGCGCCGCGCGCCCGGCACCCGGCCCGCGCTGCCGGAGCTGCTGGCCGCGATCAGGCAGGCGGGCGCCGAGGTGGCCGTGCTGCCGAACGACGAGGGCGTCCTCGCGATCGCCGTCGCGGCGGCGGAGATCGCCCGCGAGGACGGCGTGGCCGTCAGCGTCCTGCCGACCAGGGCGACCGTGCAGGGGCTGTCGGCGCTGGCCGTGCACGACCCGCTGCGCCGGTTCGACGACGACGTGGTGGCCATGACGGACGCCGCCGGCCACACCAGGTACGGACATCTGGCGGTGGCGGACAGGGAGGCGTTCACCAGCGCGGGCGTGTGCCGGCCGGGCGACGTGCTGGGCCTGATCGACGGGGATGTGGCGGTGATCGGCGGCGACCTGGAGCGCGTGGCGAGGCTGATCATCGACCGGATGGTGGCCGGCGGCGGCGAGCTGGTGACCCTGGTCAAGGGCGCCGACCTGCCCGAACGGCTGGCCGTCCGGCTGGAGGACCACCTGCGGCGCACGCGGCCGGACGTCGACCTGGTCGTCTACGACGGCGAGCAGGGCGGCTACCCGCTGCTGATCGGCGTCGAGTAGCGGCGCGAACTCTCTCCGCGAGCGACTCCGGGGCCCGGCGCGGCCCCTTCCGCGGGCGACTCCCGGGCCCGGTGCGGGATTCCTGTCGGCCGCAGGCGGTAGAACTGGATCCCGTGAGCCGTTTCGACGAGCCCCTGACCAAAGCGCTCGACCCGAAGACCGCCAAGCTGCTGCACAGCGTGCTCGGCCTGGAGACGGTCGGTGACCTGCTGCGCCACTACCCGCGCCGCTACGCCGAGCGCGGCGAGCTGACCTCGCTCGACGCGCTGGAGGTCGACGAGCACGTCACCGTGGTCGGCGAGGTGACCAGGCTGATGCGCAAGCCCATGCGCAACCGCGGCGGCACGTGGCTGGAGGCCGAGGTCGTCGACGGCAACGGCAACCGCATCTACCTGGCGTTCTTCGGCAAGGGCTCCCATGTGGCCGAGTCGCGGCTCAAGCCGGGGCGGCGCGGCATGTTCGCCGGCAAGGTGGGACTGTTCGGCGCGCGCTCCAAGCCGCGCTGGCAGCTCTCGCACCCCGAGTTCGAGCTGTTCGAGGAGGAGGCCGAGGCGAGCGCCGAGGAGTTCGCGTCCGCGCCGGTGCCGATCTACCCGGCGGGCAAGGACGTCACGCCGTGGGCGATCCGCCGGGCGGTCGGCGTGGTGCTCGACACGCTGGGCCCGCTCGACGACCCGCTGCCCGCCGACCTGCGGGCCAGGCACGGCCTCCAGCCGCTCGCCGAGGCGCTGGTGGCCATCCACCGGCCGAAGGACCTCGCCGACGTGGGCCGGGCGCGCAAGCGGCTGAAGTTCGACGAGGCGTTCGTGCTGCAGGCGGTGCTGCTCCAGCGCCGCCAGGCGGCCACGGCGTGGCCGGCCAGGCCGCGTCCGAGGCGTTCCGACGGCATGCTGGCCGACTTCGACGGGCGGCTGCCGTTCTCGCTCACCGAGGGGCAGGCGCAGGTGGGGGAGGAGATCGCGGCCGACCTTGCGCTGGAGCATCCGATGCACCGGCTGCTGCAGGGCGAGGTGGGCGCGGGCAAGACGGTCGTGGCGCTGCGCGCGATGCTCCAGGTGGTCGACGCGGGCGGCCAGGCCGCGCTGCTGGCCCCGACGGAGGTGCTGGCCCAGCAGCACCACCGCTCGATCACGAACATGCTGGGCGAGCTGGCCCAGGGCGGCATGTTCGGCGGCACGGCGGTCACGCTGCTGACGGGCTCGATGGGCGCGGCGGCGCGGCGTGCGGCGCTGCTCGACGCGGCCTCGGGCACGGCGGGCATCGTGGTCGGCACGCACGCCCTGCTCCAGGAGCACGTGCAGTTCGCCGATCTGGGGCTGGTCGTGGTCGACGAGCAACACCGCTTCGGCGTGGAGCAGCGTGACGCGTTGCGCGAGAAGGCGGGCGGGGGCCGTCCGCACGTGCTGGTGATGACCGCGACCCCGATCCCGCGCACGGTCGCCATGACGGTCTTCGGCGACCTTGAGGTCTCGACGCTGTCGCAGCTCCCGTCGGGGCGCGCGCCCATCACCACGCACGTCGTGCCGGCCGCCGAGAAGCCCCACTATCTCGAACGCACCTGGCAGCGGGTGCGCGAGGAGGTGGAGCTGGGCAGGCAGGCGTACATCGTGTGCCCGCGGATCGGCGACCTGGAGGGCGACGAGGGCGACCTGGCGGCGACGGGGGGCGACGACGACCGCCGTCCGCCGCTGGCCGTGCTGGAGGTCGCCGAGCTGCTCACCCAGGGCCCGTTCCAGGACCTGCGGGTCGGCACCCTGCACGGCAAGCTCCCGCCGGAGGAGAAGGACGCGATCATGCGCTCCTTCACCAAGGGCGAGCTCGACGTGCTGATCGCCACCACCGTCATCGAGGTGGGCGTCGACGTGCCCAACTCCTCAGTGATGATCATCATGGACGCCGACCGCTTCGGCGTCTCCCAGCTCCACCAGCTGCGCGGGCGGGTGGGCCGGGGCGGCCTGCCCGGCCTGTGCCTGCTGGTCTCAGACTTCCCCGAGGGCACCCCGGCCCGCGCCCGCCTCGACGCGGTGGCCGCCACGCTCGACGGCTTCGAGCTGTCCCGCGTCGACCTGGAACAGCGCCGCGAGGGCGACGTCCTGGGGGCGGCCCAGTCGGGCAAGCGCAGCTCGCTGAAGCTCCTGCAACTGCTGCGCGACGAGGACGTCATCAGCGCGGCGCGGGACGAAGCCGCACAGCTCCTGTCGGACGATCCCGAACTGACCCACCATGAGGGCCTGCGCGCCGAGATAGCCCGCCTGCTGGAGGACGAGAAGGCCGAGTACCTGGAGAAGACGTGAGGGCCGGAGACCACGGAGCCGGTCAACGAAGGCTCGCGTGACGGCGGCGAGCCGGTGAAGGGTCAGAGGGCGTTGCGTGGAGGGCCGTCAGCCGAAGTACGGCGAGTGGGAAGACCACGCGAAGCCGTAAAAGATGAAGATCTTAAAAGGCCCAGCCGCGGGGACGGCCTCCCCCCGAATGCCGTCCCCGGCTGGGCCCACCCTCGGGTCAGGTGCCGAGGGAACCGGCGTGCGGAAGGGCTCACGATCACGCCGGTCGGCCTTCATGTGGGTCACCTTGAAGGCCGCAGACTCATCATGCGGGCCGATCCGGCCGATGTGAATCACCCTTGCGCAGTCGAGGCCGACACTTGTCCACTCTTGACCTGGGCGAACATGCGGAACAATGGGCCTTATGACTCGGATCATCGCGGGGAGCGCGGGTGGGCGGCGGTTGGCCGTGCCGCCGGGGCGGGGCACGAGGCCGACCAGCGACAGGGCCAGGGAAGGCATCTTCTTGACCCTCGACTCCCTGTACGGCCTGCGCGAGGCCCGTGTGCTCGACCTGTACGCCGGTTCGGGCGCCGTGGGCCTGGAGTCGCTGTCCAGGGGCGCGGCCCACGCGCTGCTCGTCGAGTCCGACGCCAAGGCGATCCGGACGATCAGGGGCAACATCCGGTCTCTCGGCCTGGAAGGCGCGGAACTGGTGGCCGACAAGGTCGAGCGGGTCCTGGCCCGGCCGCCGGAGGAGCCGTACGACATCGTCTTCGCCGATCCGCCGTACGCGCTGGGTGACGGCGAGGTCACGCGGGTCCTGGAGCTGCTGCGCGACAACGGCTGGCTGATGGACGAGGGGCTGGTGGCATTCGAGCGGGAAACGAGGGGAAAGTCCTTGATGTGGCCGGAAGGTTATGTTGAGGAGAGGGTCCGTAGATACGGCGAAGCATCCGTTTGGTACGGTCGCGCCGCCGGGAACCCGTAGACCTGGGAGGCGTCTTGCGCCGCGTTGTCTGCCCGGGGTCGTTCGACCCCATCACCAATGGCCACCTCGACATCATCGGCCGGTCGGCCCGCCTGTACGACGAGGTGGTCGTGGCGGTCCTCATCAACATCGAGAAGAGCAGCCTGTTCACGGTCGACGAACGGATCGAGATCCTTCAGACCGTGACGAAGGAGTACCCCAACGTCAAGGTGCAGAAGTTCCACGGCCTGCTGGTGGACTTCTGCAAGCACAACGACATCCCCGCCATCGTCAAGGGCATCAGGGTCGTCAGCGACTTCGACTACGAGCTGCAGATGGCCCAGCTCAACTACCGTCTCTCGGGCGTCGAGACGCTCTTCATGCCCACCAATCCCGAGTACTCCTTCCTGTCCTCCAGCCGGGTCAAGGAGATCGCGCGGTATGGTGGCGACGTGTCCGGCCTGGTCCCTGACCTGGTGCACAAGCTGCTCATCGAGCGTCTCAGGGGCTGACCGCGACCTGGTATCCTTTCATTTCGGCCTTGTACGACGGCGAGCGTCTTCGCCATGCCTAGCGAGAGCAGGATGACTCAGCACCTCGACCCCCGCTCCCCTTGGGTGCTCTCCACTCATGATCTGGGGAAGCGACCGGGCACGATGCGGCAGATGACCCTGTCCCTTCCGGCACCGGCTAACCTCGGCGTCGACATGATCGGTGTCCCCAAAGACGCCGAAGTCGAGCTGGACCTCCGGCTCGAAGCAGTGATGGAAGGCGTGCTCGTCTCGGGCACGGCGCACGCCCCGCTCGCCGGGGAGTGCGCGCGGTGCCTTGACCCGATCACCTCGGACATCGAGGTCGATCTGCAGGAGCTGTTCTTCTACTCCGACGAGGACGCCTCGGAGGACGACTCGCTGCTCGACGGAGAGCTGCTCGACCTCGAGCCGACGTTCCGTGACGCGGTGGTGCTCGCACTGCCGCTGAGCCCCGTGTGCCGCGAGGACTGCGAGGGGCTCTGCACGGAGTGCGGGATCAAGCTGGCCGAGGCCGGCGACGATCACCGGCACGAGAAGATCGATGCCCGCTGGGCGTCGTTGCAAGGTCTGGTTTCCGAGAACGATAACGATCAGGAGAAGTGACGTGGCCGTCCCGAAGCGAAAGATGTCGCGGAGCAACACCCGCGCCCGTCGCTCCCAGTGGAAGACGACTGCTGTCGCCCTGGTGAGCTGCCCGCAGTGCCGTTCGCCCAAGCAGCCGCACATCGCGTGCCCCACCTGCGGCACCTACAACCGTCGTCAGGTCATCGAGCCGTCCGCCTGATCACACTGACAGCAGGCCCGCCCGTCATGTTCGGGGCGGGTTTCACCGTCAGCAGTTGACGTGATGCCGACCGGGTGCCATTGTGCCTCGGTCGGCGTTAACGTCTGTAGATGCGTACGGCGGCGGTTCGCCCGCGGCCGTGGTGGACGCCGGGGCTACCCGTTACCCCGACGCCCACCACGTTTTCGGGCATCTTCCGCGGCCGCCTTGTGAAGATGTCCGAGGAGGAAACACGTGGGCGCAGGTCCTAAGCCGGTGGCCGTGGAGGTCGCCAGGGAAGAGCTGCAGCGGGTCCTGGTCGTCGGCCTCGACCCCGACATCCTCGAGCGGGCGCTGACGCACCGCTCCTACGCGTACGAGAACGGCGGCCTGCCCACCAACGAGCGCCTGGAGTTCCTCGGCGACTCGGTGCTGGGTCTCGTGGTCACCGACACCCTCTACCGCAACCACCCCGACCTGCCCGAGGGGCAGCTCGCCAAGCTGCGCGCCGCCGTGGTCAACATGCGCGCGCTGGCCGACGTCGCCCGCAACCTCGGCCTGGGCCGGTTCCTGCGGCTCGGCAGGGGCGAGGAGGGCACCGGCGGGCGCGACAAGTCCTCGATCCTGGCCGACACGCTGGAGGCGCTGATCGGCGCGATCTACGTGGACAAGGGCCTCGACGAGGCGTTCCGGGTCGTCCACCTGCTGTTCGACCCGCTGATCGTGCGCTCGGCCTCGCTGGGCGCGGGGCTCGACTGGAAGACGTCCCTGCAGGAGCTCACCGCCTCCGAGGCGCTCGGCGTGCCCGAGTACCACGTCGAGGAGAGCGGCCCCGACCACGCCAAGTCGTTCACGGCCATGGTGCGCGTGGGCGGCGAGTCCTACGGCTCGGGCAGCGGGCGCAGCAAGAAGGAGGCCGAGCAGCAGGCGGCCGAGGCGGCCTGGACGCGCATCCGGGCCCGCCGCGAGCAGCGCGAGAGCCAGCCCGCGAGCTGACCCCGGCGCACGGGAAGCCCCGGCCCGCGTCCGGCGTTGTGACTGCGGATCCGTCCCCGCCGCGGCATGCCCGGCGGCCGGGGAAGTCGAGAGGACGGTGGGTGCACGGTGCCTGAGCTGCCAGAGGTCGAGGTCGTCAGGCGCGGCCTGGCGCAATGGGTCGTCGGCCGCGAGATCGCCGCCGCGGAGGTGCTCCACCCGCGCGCGATCCGGCGGCACGTCCCCGGGGCCGACGAGTTCACCGCCCGCCTGAAGGGCCGTACGGTGTTGTCGGCCGAGCGCCGCGGCAAATACCTGTGGCTGCCCCTGTCGGGCGGCGAGGAGGCCCTGCTGGCCCATCTGGGCATGAGCGGCCAGCTGCTCGTCGTCGATCCGCAGACGCCGCCCGAGAAGCACCTGCGCGTCCGCCTCCGCTTCGAGGACGGCGGCCCCGACCTGCGCTTCGTCGACCAGCGCACGTTCGGCCACGTCATGCTGACCCCGCTCGTCGGCGGCGTGCCCGCGCCGATCGCACACATCGCGCCCGACCCGTTCGAGGCGTCGTTCGACGAGGCGGAGTTCACCCGCCGGCTCAGGGCCAGGCGCACCGAGATCAAACGGGCGCTGCTGGACCAGTCGCTGATCAGCGGCGTCGGCAACATCTACGCCGACGAGGCGTTGTGGATCGCCCGGCTCCACTGGGCCCGTCCCACCGAGACGCTGACCCGTCCGAAGGTCGCCGAGCTGCTGGCCGGCGTGCGCACGGTGATGGGCGCCGCCCTCCAGCAGGGCGGCACCTCCTTCGACAGCCTCTACGTCAACGTCAACGGCGAGAGCGGCTACTTCGACCGTTCGCTGGAGGTCTACGGCCGCCGCGACCTGCCGTGCTCGCGCTGCGGCACGCCCATCAGGCGCGAGGCGTTCATGAACCGGTCGTCGTACTCCTGCCCCAAATGCCAGCGAAAGCCGCGGTGAGCAGCGCCAGCGCGGCGCCCAGCCACATCACCGACGAGATCGACACGCCGTCCACCACCCGGCCGCCGACGAACGAGCCGAGCGCGATCGAGACGTTGAACGCCCCCACGAACAGCGCGGTGCCCAGCTCGCCCCCGCCCGAGCGCATGATCCACAGTTGCAGCGCCACGCCGACGCCGCCGTAACCGAGGCCCCACACGACGAGCATGACCAGGGGCAGCCCGACCAGCGCCAGCGCCGCCGTGGAGGCGGCGATGAGCAGGGCCAGGACGATCAGCACCGGCTTGGGGTCGCGGGCTGCCCTCGCGCCCGCGACGAAGTTGCCGACGACGCCGGCCGCGCCGTACACCAGCAGGGCGACGCTGACCAGGCCGGGACCGGCGTCCGCGACCTGCTCCAGGAACGGCCGGACGTAGGTGTAGGCCGCGAAGTGCCCGGTGATGATCAGCACGGTCGCCGCCAGCACGACCCGCAGCGCCCCCGGCAGCGGCGCGCGGGCGCCGCCCGAGGCGTCCTCACCCGGCATCGGCGGCAGCACGGCGGCCAGCAGCCCGAGCAGCACCAGCGCCAGCCCGCCCATGACCGCGAACGACGTGCGCCACCCCGCCGCCGAGGCGATGAGCGTGCCCGCCGGCACGCCGAGCACCGAGGCCACCGACACGCCGCCGAGGATCACCGACGTGGCCCTGCCCACCGAGCGTTCGGGCACCAGCCGCAGGCCCAGCCCGGCCGCGAAGGCCCAGAACCCGCCGATGCTGATCCCGGTCAGCACCCGCGCGCCCAGCATGACGGGGAAGCTCGTCGCGAACGCCGCCGCCAGGTTGGCCACCGCGAGCAACGCCATCAGGCCGAGCAGGGGGACGCGCCGGTCCAGCCGCCGGGTGGCCAGGGCCAGCACGGGGGCCGAGACGGCCGCGACCAGCCCCGGCAGCGACACCATCAGCCCGGCGGTGCCGTCGGACACGCCCAAGGTCGAGGCGATCGAGGTCAACAGGCCCACGGGCAACATCTCGCTGGTCACGATGGTGAAGGTGCCCACCGCGACCGCGAGGACGGCGAGCCAGCGGGCCCGCGCGACAGTGGAGGTCTCAAGAGTCGTCATGCCGTTCAGCCTCCTCATCGGCCGGGGACGGAACAATGACGAAGCTCGAAGCCTTGCTTTAGGCAGGCTAAGCGATCGCGTCCGGGGAGTGGCATGGAGTTCAGGGAACTGGAGTGCTTCGTCGTGCTGAGCGAGGAGCTGCACTTCGCGCGTACGGCCGAGCGCCTGTATCTGTCGCCCGGCCGGGTGAGCCAGCTCATCGGGTCGCTGGAGACCCGGATCGGCGGCCGCCTGTTCGACCGCACCAGCAGGCGGGTGCGCCTGACGCCGCTCGGCCGGCGCTTCCTGGCCGACCTGCGGCCCGCCTACGACGGCATGGCGGCGGCCGTGTCGCGGGCGACGGCCTCGGCGCGGGAGGTGACGGGCCTGCTGCGGGTGGGGTTCCTGGCCACGCCGACCGAGATCGTCACCGGCAGCGTGGCGGCGTTCGAGCGGCGGTATCCCGGCTGCATGGTCGAGCTGGTCGAGGTGCCGCTCTCCGACCCGTTCAGCAAGCTGCGCGAGGGGCGGGTGGATCTGACGTTCACGCTGCTGCCGCTGGAGGAGCCCGACCTGGAGGGCGGCGCCGAGCTGAACCACTGCCCGGTCGAGCTGGGGCTGTCGGTACGCCACCCGCTGGCCGGCCGCGCCGGCGTCGACGCCGAGGAGCTGGCCTCGGTCGCCCTGTTCGGCCTCGACGACCCCGCGCCGCGCCGCTGGCAGGAGCACATCGCCCCCACCCTCACCCCGTCCGGGCGGCCGATCGCGCGGGCCGGCTCGGTGGCCACCACCCAGGAGGGCCTGACGCAGGTCGCGCTGAACCGCGGCGGCATGCTCTTCTGCAAGCCGAGCGCCGACCATCATCGCCGTCCCGACATCGCGTTCGTGCCGGTCGACGGCCTGCCTCCGTCGATCCTGGGCCTGGCCTGGCTGCGCGCCGGACGTACGGCCTCGATCCTGGCCATCAACGAGTTGGCCATGGAAGTCGTACGGCGGCATGAGACGGTGGCGGCATGACGGATACGAAGAGTAATGGCGACAAAGGTTCGGAAAACGTCCGAGTAACCGCCTGGGTGCGGGGGAGGGTCCAGGGGGTGGGCTTCCGGTGGTGGACGCGCGCGAGGGCGTTGGAGCTCGGCCTGACCGGCTGGGCGCGGAACGCCGACGACGGCCGGGTCGAGGTCGTCGCCGAGGGCCCGCGGGAGGCGTGCGTCAAGCTGTTGGAGCTGCTCAAAGGTTGCGACACGCCGGGAAGGGTCGATGGAGTAGTGGAACGATGGAGTGAACCCCGAGGTAGTTTGGGCGGTTTTGTAGAGCGGTAGGCGCTTTTGCTAAACGGCCCAAATAGGGTATAGTTGTATGTCGGGAGTGCCTATCAGTAGGGCGTTGCGGTTGGATCGACTTGACCGCCCACACTGCCGGTGCGACTCTTGTTAAGTACCACGCGCACCCCTCCCGCGGAATAGAAGTGCGCGAACCAGTCTGGTCACTCAGCGTGGAGGACCCTTTACCATGGCGAAGGCTCTACTCGGCCACGTCGGCGGTCCTGACCCTCGGATGGTCTCGGAGATGCGCCGCTTGCAGCAGCGTATCCGGGATCTGGAGGCAGAACTCATCCGACTTCAGGCCACGAATGACGCTCTTGCGGCGCAAACCCGCGACGAAGCGCTCAGTCGCTTGCAGGAGCGCGAGCCGGCACTCACCTGAGAGTGATCGGAGCGCAAGACCCAGGGACGTCTCGAAGAGGCGTCCCTTGTTATTTTCCCTGGTGAAAAAGCGCTGGTCATCGACATGCCCACGAGCGGCGGCCGAGACCAGTAGGCTTTTCCGAAGCCCGTTCAGCCGAGGCCGGGGAGGAGGGTCGGCGTTTGTACCTGAAGAGCCTCACCCTGCGCGGCTTCAAGTCCTTCGCCTCCGCGACCGCCCTGCGCCTCGAACCCGGCATCACGTGCGTCGTCGGCCCCAACGGCTCGGGCAAGTCCAACGTCGTCGACGCCCTGGCCTGGGTCATGGGCGAGCACAGCGCCAAGTCGCTGCGCGGCGGCAAGATGGAGGACGTCATCTTCGCCGGCACCTCCTCCAGGCCGCCACTCGGCCGGGCCGAGGTGACGCTGACCATCGACAACTCCGACGGCGCGCTGCCGATCGACTACACCGAGGTCACGATCAGCCGGCTGATGTTCCGGTCGGGGCAGAGCGAATACGCCATCAACGGCGACACCTGCCGCCTGCTCGACATCCAGGAGCTGCTGTCCGACTCGGGCATCGGCCGCGAGATGCACGTCATCGTCGGCCAGGGCCAGCTCGACGCCGTGCTGCACGCCGGGCCCGAAGACCGCCGGGCCTTCATCGAAGAGGCCGCGGGCGTGCTCAAGCACCGCAAGCGCAAGGAAAAGGCGCTGCGCAAGCTCGACTCCATGCAGGCCAACCTCACCCGGGTACAGGACCTCGCCACCGAGCTGCGCCGCCAGCTCAAGCCGCTCGGCCGCCAGGCGGAGATCGCCCGCAAGGCCGCCGTCATCCAGGCCGACCTGCGCGACGCCCGGCTGCGGCTGCTCGCCGACGACCTGTGCATCCTGCGCGCCACGCTCGAACGCGAGGCCGCCGACGAGGCCGCCGTCACCGCCCGGCGCAACCAGGTCGAGGCCGAGCTGGCCGAGGGCCAGCAGCGCGAGGCCGCCCTGGAGGCCGCCGAGGCCGAGACCCAGCCCCGGTTGAGCGCCGCCCAGGAGACCTTCTTCAGGCTCTCCTCCCTGCGCGAGCGCATCACGGGCCTGGAACAGCTCGCCGCCGAACGCCACCGCCACGCCCTCGACGCCGCCGCCATCGAACGCCGCGGCCGCGACCCCGAAGACCTCGAACGCGAGGCGGGCGAGGCGCGCGAGCAGGAGCACATCCTGCGGGCCGAGCTCGAACACGCCCAGGAGCTGCTGGCGGAGTCCGTCGAGCGGCGGGTCGCGGCCGAGGCCGAGCTGGGCGCGGAGGAGCGGCGCCTGGCGATGGCCGCCCGTGCCGCCGCCGACCGCCGCGAGGGCCTGGCCAGGCTGCGCGGCCAGGTCGACTCCGTGCGCAGCAGGGCACGCGCGGCCGAGGAGGAGATCGGCCGGCTGGAGAAGGCCGTGTCCGACGCCGCCGAGCGCGAACGGCAGGCCCTGGCCGACCTGGAGAACGAGCGGGCCGAGGAGCCGGCGGCCGATCCGGCGCTGGCCGAGGAGCTGGCCACCGCGCAGGCCGTGGTCGAGGAGGCCAGGGCCGCCGCCGACGCGGCCCGCGTGGCCGCCGACGAGGCCAAGGCCGGGCTCGGCGCGCCGCGGGCCGCCGTCCAGGCCGCCAAGGCGGGGGTCACCACGGCCCGCGCCGCCGACCAGGAGGCCCAGCGCTCGGTGGCCGCGCTGCGGGCCCGCCGCGACGCCCTGGAGCTGGGCCTGGCCAAGGGCGACGGCGGCGCCGCGCTGCTCGACGCCGACCTGGCCGGGGTGCTGGGCCCGCTGGCCGCCTCGATGCAGGTCACGCCGGGCGCGGAGCTGGCCGTCGCCGCCGTGCTCGGCCCGGTCGCCGAGTCCGTCGCGGTCAAGACGCTCGACACCGCCGTCGAGGCGCTGGGCCTGCTGCGCAGCACCGACGCGGGGCAGGTCACGCTGCTGGTGGCAGAGACCGGAGTTTCGGACACCGCGCACCACTCCCAGGTTGCGCGATCCCGGCCCGCCGCGCCGGACGGCGGGCGGTGGGCCGCCGATCTGGTCACCGTGCCCGACGAGCTGCGGCCGGCGCTCGACCACGTCCTGGCGAAGGTCGTCGTGGTCGCCGACCTCGAAGCGGCCCGCGAGCTGGTGGGGCGGCGTCCCGAGCTGCGGGTGGTGACCGAGGGCGGCGACGTGCTCGGGGCCCATCTGGCCGGTGGCGGGTCGGCCGGCGGCACCTCCGTCCTGCAGGTGCGGGCGGCGCTCGACGAGGCCGTGCACGACCTGCGGGTGGCCGAGGCCACGGCGGAGGCGACGGCCGAGGCGCTCGACCAGGCGATCGAGGCCGAGCAGGCGGCCCAGACGGCCGTCGAGGCGGCCCAGGCGCACGTCAACGAGGCCCAGAGCGCGGTGACCGCGGCCCAGGCCGGGGTGAGCGCCGCGCAGGGCGTCCTCGACCAGGTCAGGGCCCGCCAGCGGGAGGCCGACCAGCGCAACGCGGCGGCGGCCAGGCGGCTGGCCCAGCTGGAGGCCGCCGCGCACGCCGCGCACGCCGAGGCCGAACGCCTGGCCCGCAGCGTCACCGCGGCCCAGGACTCCCGCAGCGAGGGGCTGGAGGAGCTGGCCGAGCTGGAGATCCGGCTGGCCGAGGCCGAATACGCCCAGGAGCTGGAGACCGAGCCCACCACCGACCTGCGCGACGACCTGGCCGCCACGTGCGAGACGGCCCGGCAGCGCGAGATGGACACCCGGCTGCAGGTGCGCACCGCCGAGGAGCGCGTCAAGGGCATCGAGGGCCGCGCCGACGGCCTGCTGCGGGCCGCCCAGCGCGAGCGCCAGGAACGCGCCCAGGCCGCCGCTCAGCGGGCCAGGCGCAGGCGGCAGGCCGTGCTGGCCGAGGCGGTCAGCAAGGGCGCCAGGCAGGTGCTCGGGGCGCTCGCCTCGTCGATCCGGCTCGCCTCCCGCGAGCGCGACGACGCCGACCTCGCCCGCGTCGCCGTCGACGCCGAGCTGAAGCAGGTCCGCGTACGCGTGCGCGAGCTGGGCCAGGAGCTCGACAAGCTGGTCAACCGGGTCCACGGGAGCGAGGTGGCCCGCACCGAGCAGCGCCTGCGGCTGGAGCAGCTCCAGGAGCGGGCGATGGAGGAGTTCGGCGTCGAGGTCGAGGCGCTGGTCTCCGAGTACGGCCCCGACGCGCCCGTCCCGGGCGACCCGCCGGTCCCGTACGTCCGGGAGGAGCAGGAGAAGCGGGCCAGGGCCGCCGAGCGGCAGATGACCCAGCTCGGCAAGGTCAACCCGCTGGCGCTGGAGGAGTTCGCCGCGCTGGAGGAGCGCCACGCCTTCCTGACCTCGCAGCTGGAGGACCTCAAGAAGACCCGGCGCGACCTGCTGACCGTGGTCAAGGAGGTCGACGACCGCGTCGAGCAGATGTTCGCCTCGGCCTACGAGGACGTCGCCCGCGAGTTCGAGCAGATCTTCACCCGGGTCTTCCCCGGCGGCGACGGGCGGCTCGTGCTCACCGACCCCACCGACATGCTCACCACGGGCATCGAGGTCGAGGCCAGGCCGCCGGGCAAGAAGGTCAAGCGGCTGTCCCTGCTGTCGGGCGGCGAGCGATCGCTGACCGCGGTGGCGTTCCTGATCTCCATCTTCAAGGCGCGGCCCTCGCCCTTCTACGTGATGGACGAGGTCGAGGCCGCCCTCGACGACACCAACACCCAGCGGCTGCTGACCCTGTTCGAGGAGTTGCGGCAGAGTTCCCAGCTCATCGTCATCACCCACAACAAGCGCACGATGGAGATCGCCGACGCCCTCTACGGCGTGTCGATGCGCGGCGACGGCGTGACGCAGGTGGTCAGCCAGCGCCTGCGGGAGCGCGAATCCGCCTGATCCGGCCTGTCATCATCCGTGTGCCTTGGGCATGACCATGCCGGTCGATCTGGAAAACTGACATCTTGTGGATGGTTACCTCGGCGTCATAGTGATCGTGGCCGTCGTCGCCCTGCTGGCGGCCGGCGGCCTCTTCCTGCTGTTCAGGCCGGGTGGCAAGGCGGCGCCGCCCGTGCCGCCGCCGGAGGCGCCGCCGCTTCCCGAGGAGGAGAAGCGGCCCGCCGGCCCGGTCGAGGAGGCCGACGGCGCGGTCACCACGGTGCCGCCGCCGGTCCAGCCGGCCGAGCCGATGGTCATCGCCCCCGAGGTCGAGGTGCCGCCGCCGTCCGCCGGGCGGATGGTGCGGCTGCGCTCGCGTCTGGCGCGTTCGCAGAGCGCGCTCGGCCGCGGCCTGCTGGAGCTGCTGTCCCGCGACCGGCTCGACGACGACGTCTGGGACGAGATCGAGGAGAGCCTGATCACCGCCGACGTGGGCGTCGCACCGACCCGCGCGATGGTCGAGGAGCTGCGCACCAAGGTCAAGGTGCTGGGCAGCCGCACGCCCGCCGAGGTCAGGGGCCTGCTGCGCGAGCAGCTTCTCGCCCAGGTCAATCCCGACCTCGACCGCAGCCTGCACGTGCAGAAGCACGGCGAGCGACCCGCCGTGGTGCTGGTCGTGGGCGTCAACGGCACGGGCAAGACCACCACCACCGGCAAGCTCGCCCGCTCGCTCATCGGCGACGGCAAGACGGTCGTGCTCGGCGCGGCCGACACCTTCCGCGCGGCGGCGGCCGACCAGCTCCAGACGTGGGGCGAGCGGGTCGGCGCCGAGACCGTGCGCGGGCCGGAGGGCGGCGACCCGGCCTCGGTGGCCTTCGACGCCACGGCCAAGGGCATCGAGGACAAGGTCGACGTCGTCATCGTCGACACCGCGGGCCGCCTGCACACCAAGACCGGCCTGATGGACGAGCTGGGCAAGGTCAAGCGGGTCATCGAGAAGAAGGCCACGGTCGACGAGGTGCTGCTCGTCCTCGACGCCACCACCGGCCAGAACGGCATGCGCCAGGCCCAGGTGTTCGCCGAGGTGGTCAACATCACCGGCATCGCGCTCACCAAGCTCGACGGCACCGCCAAGGGCGGCATCGTGATCTCCGTGCAGCGCGAGCTGGGCGTGCCGGTCAAGCTCGTGGGGCTCGGCGAGGGGCCCGACGATCTGGCGCCTTTCGACCCGGATGTCTTCGTGGACGCGATCCTGGGCGACTAACCCCGTTTATCGGCCATGTCCTAATTCATGCCGAAATGGCCCTTACCAGAAAAGTCTTGAGTCGCTAGTTAGCTTTGTGCTGACATGTTCGGGTTATCCGCGATCACGTAAGGGATGCCCATGAAGAAGATCGTCGTCCATCGTCCCGGGACTGTCAGGCCCTCCACGCTCGCCTCACCGCGACACGGCATTTGACCTGTCTCTGGGTCGGCGTTTCCACGCGGGAACGCCGACCGCTGGGAAAGGGGCGGTCGTGAGGACGATCGCCCTGGACGCCGACCGCCGGGCAGCCGGGCCGTACACGCTGGCCGCCGCGCTGCTCGACCTTCTGGTCCCCGAGGCGCTCGACCGGCGGCCCGACCTGGTCGCCGCATACGACGTGGAGCTCCGGGTCGCGGCGCCCCGCCTGCGGCCGCTCGTGCCGGTGCGCAGGCGCTCGCTGGCCGACGACCTGCCGAGGGGGCAGCGCATCCTCATCCCGGGGGCGCGGCGCAGCCTCAGGATCGCCAACGGGCTGGCCGAGTTCGTCCGCGAGCTGCTGGCCGTCACCGGGCCGCTCACGCTCGTCGTGTCGAACCTGGGCGAGGCCGACCACACCGACCGCGAGCTGGTCGAGGTGCTGCGCCGCCGGCTCGACCCGGGGCTGCTGCGCGTCGAGGAGGGCCCGTCGTCGCCCGGCGAGGGCCCGCTGTGCGCCGACTTCGACCGCTACCGCGACGAGGGCTTCCATCACGCGATGGTGGAGTCGGGCACGGAGGCGCTGCGCGGCATGGCGTACGAGGACGACCCCGAAGGGTGGCGGACCCTCGTGCAGCGCGTCGCCGCGGCCCTGGAGGCGGTGGAGCGCGAGGAGGAGGCCCGCGAGCTCTACGACCGGGCCAGGCGCCTCAGCACCGACCCCAAGCACCGGGCCACCATCGCCTACGCCACCGCGATGATCCTGGTACGCCACCACGACCCCGCCCGCCGCGACCCCGGCGAGGCGATGGCGTGGATCAACGAGGCCGTCACGATCACGTCGTTGCTGCCCGACCCCCGCGAACGCGCCTTCCACCTCGGCTTCGACCTCAACGGCAAGGCCCTGGTGGAGCTGCGCGCCGGCCGTCCGGACGCCGCACTGCGGCTGGTCGAGCAGGCCATCGCCCTGGCCGACGAGCACCTGGCGGACGAGCACCCGGTCCACCGGCTCGTGCTGCGCGCCAACAGGGCCCAGCTGCTGGCCGGGGCCGGCCGGCACGAGGAGGCGCTGGCGGACTACACGGCGGCGATCGACGCCGATCCCGGCTATCCGGACTACTACCTCGACCGGGGCAACCTGCTGAACAAGCTGGGCAGACCGGAGGAGGCCCTGGCCGACTACGAGACCGTCATGCGGCTCAGCCCGCCCTTCCCCGAGGCGTACTACAACCGCTCGGAGCTGCGGTTCGCGGCCGGCGACCTGGACGGCGCCCGCGCCGACCTCGACCGCACGCTGGAGCTCGACCCCGACTTCGCGCCCGCGTACGTCAACAGGTGCGGCCTGCTCGCCCTCCACGGCGAGTACGAGCAGGCCAGGCGGGACGTGGAGCGCGGCCTCGCGCTCCGGCCGCGCGACGCCCACCTGTTCTGCGTGCTCGGCCAGGTGGAGACGGCCCAGGGCCGCCACCCGGAGGCGTACGCGGCCTTCGACGCCGCGCTGGAGATCGATCCCGACCTGGCCGCCGCGTGGGGGAGCCGGGCCGTGCTCGCCTTCGAACGCGGCGACCCCGACGGCGCGCTGTCCGACCTGACCCGCGCGCTGAAGCTGACCGAGACGGCCGAGCTGCTGTTCAACCGGGCGATGGTCCACCGGGAGCTGGGTCGGGCGAAGGAGGCCAGACAGGACCTGCTCAGAGCCGCCGAGCTGGCCCCCGGCGATCCGGACGTCGGGCGGGCGCTGGCCGAGGGGTGAGGGGATGGGCGGCCGGTACTGGCTCCTCCTGGGAGCCTTCCTCGCCTCCTCGCTCGGCACCTGGATCTACCGGCTGGCCCTGCCGCTGCTCGTCTACGACCTGACCGGGTCGGCGCTCGGCACGGGGCTGGTCTACGTGACCGAGTACCTGCCGTACCTGCTGCTGGGGATGTTCGGCGGGGTGATCGCCGACCGGTTCGACCGGCGGCGGGTGCTGGTGCTGGGCGACCTGGCGTCGGGGGCCGTCACCGTCGTGCTCGCCGTCCTGGTCACGGCCGGTGTGTCCCGGTTGTGGCCGATCTACGTGGTGGCGTTCCTGCTGGCCTGCGTGGACCCGCTCTACCAGCCGGCGTTCCGGTCGATCGTGCCCTCGCTGGTGGAGGTGGCGCGGCTGCCGCAGGCCAACGCCCGGCTGCACATCGGCGAGCACGCGGTCAACATGGCCGGGCCGGTGATCGGCGGCGCGCTGGTGGTGAACTTCGGCTACCAGGTGGCCGTCTACGCCGACGCGGGCACGTTCCTGCTGTCGGCGCTGCTGATCTCGCTGATCAGGACCGCGCCCGCGGCCGCTGCGGCGGTGCGGGGGTGGTCGGTGGTCGCCGACATGCGCGAGGGCCTGCGCTTCCTGACCGGCGGCGACCGGGTGGTGCTCACCACCGCCCTGTCCGCCGCGGCCTGCAACTTCGGCGTCTGGCTGCTGCTGGCGGGGCTGGTGTACTACCTCAGCTCGTACCACGGGTTCACGCCCGGGGAGGTCGGCGTCGTCTACGCCTTCCAGGGGGCGGGCGCGGTGCTCGGGGCGGTGCTGGGCGGCAGGCTGGTGTCCAGGTGCCGGCCGGGCCCGCTGATCTGCTGGGCCATCGTGGCCGGGGGCCTGTCGATGCTGGCCATGATCCCGGCCAGGGGGCCGGTGCTGATCGGGCTGGCCTGGATGGGGCAGTTCGCGGCCGCCGGGACCTCGATCGTGGCGAGCATGACCGTCCGCCAGCTGCTCGTCCCCGACCACCTGCTCGGACGGGTGCTCGGCACGGCCAGGATGATCGCGTTCTTCTCCATCCCGATCGCCTCGCTGGTCACGGGGGTGTTCGAGTCGGCGGTGCGGAACGCGTACGCGCTGATGGCCTTCGCCGGGGTGAGCTGGCTGGCCATCGCGGCGGGCGTGGCGCTGTCGCCGATGCGCCGGGTCAGCCTCGCGCGGCTGCGAGCGGCCCGATCGGCACCACGAGAGGGGTCCCCGCGACCGGATCCTCGATGACCTTCGCGTCCAGCTCGAACACCTCGCGCAGCAGCTCCTCGGTCAGCACCTCGTGCGGGGCGCCGGCGGCCACGACCTTGCCGGCGCGCATGGCCACCAGCCGGTCGGCGTAGCGCGCGGCCAGGTTGAGGTCGTGCAGGACCATGACGACCGTGCGGCCGGCCTGCTCGTGCAGGTGCCGGACGAGCTCCAGCACCTCCACCTGGTGGGCCAGGTCGAGGAACGTGGTGGGCTCGTCGAGCAGCAGCAGATCGGTGCCCTGGGCCAGGGCCATGGAGATCCACGCCCGCTGCCGCTGGCCGCCCGACAGCTCGTCGAGCGGGCGTTCGGCGAGGTCGGCCAGGCCGGTCATGGTCAGCGCCGCGGCGACGGCCGACTCGTCGTCGGAGGACCACTGCCGGTACCACGTCTGGTGCGGATGCCGGCCCCTGGCGACCAGGTCGGCCACGGTGAGCCCTTCGGGGGCCGAAGGCGCCTGCGGCAGCACGCCGAGGATCTTGGCCACCTCGCGGGTGGGGATGGCGTCGATGCGCTTGCCGTCCAGCAGCACCTGGCCGCCCTGGGGCTTGAGCAGGCGGCCGAGCGCGCGCAGCAGGGTGGACTTGCCGCAGCCGTTCGGGCCGATGATGGTGGTCACCGTGCCCGCCTCGACGCCCAGGTCGAGGCCGTCCACGATGGTCCGGTCGCCGTAGCCGAGCTTGACGCCCGCGGCCTGCAGCCTCATTTGCGTGCCCTCCAGATCAGGTGGATCAGGTACGGTGCGCCCAGCACGGCCGTGACGATGCCGACGGGCAGCTCGATCGGGGAGAAGACGGTCCGGGCGATCAGGTCGGCGCCCGCGGTGAGCACGGCCCCGGTGACCGCCGAGCACAGCAGCGGCGGCCGGGCCGAGCGGGTCAGCCGGAGCGCGATCTGCGGCGCGGCCAGGGCCACGAACGCGATCGGCCCGGCCGAGGCGGTGGCCACCGCCGCCAGCAGCACGGCGGCCAGGATCAGCAGGGCGCGGGCCGCGTTCACGCGCACGCCGAGGGCGGTGACCACGTCGTCGCCGAAGCGCAGCGCGTCGAGCGAGCGGGTGCCGAGCAGGGTGGCCGGGACGAGCACCGCCAGCGCGAGCGCCACGGGCACGACGTGCTCCCAGCCGCGGCCGTTGAGCGAGCCGCTGATCCAGACCATGGCCCGGCCGGTGTCGTTGACGTCGCCGACGGTCAGCAGCCAGAACTTCACGTTCGTGAACACGGCGGCCACGCCGATGCCGACCAGGACCAGGCGGTAGCCGTCCAGGCCGCGCCGCCAGGCCAGGCCGTAGACGACGGACGCGCCGAGCAGGCCGCCGAGCAGGGCGAGCGCGGGGATGCCCAGGTCGGCCAGCAGGCCGCTGGTGCCGCCGTAGACGCTGCCGCTGGCCACCACGCCGGCCACGACGGTGACCGAGGCGCCGGTCGTGACGCCGAGGATCTCGGGGCTGGCCAGCGGGTTGCGGGCGATGGACTGGATGATCGCGCCCGACAGCGCGAGCGCGGCGCCGACCAGGGCGCCGGTCAGGGCGCGCGGCAGGCGCAGCTCCATGATGACGAAGTGGGCCGGGCTGTTGACGTCGAAGGTGCCCTGGAGCACCTCCGCCAGGCTCATCGGGAGGTCGCCGATGCGCATGTTCAGCGCCATGAGCACGACCAGGAGCGCCCCGCCGGTCACGCCGACGGCGACGGCGCGCGGACGCAGCCGCCAGGACAGGGCGCCGAGGCGCAGGGGGAGCGCGGTCATAGCCGTACCGGCTTTCTGCGGCGGACCAGGGCGACGAAGAAGGGCGCGCCGATCAGCGCGAGGACCACGCCGACCTCCAGCTCGCCCGGAGGGGCGACCACGCGGCCGATCACGTCGGCGACCAGCAGCAACGCCGCCCCGACCAGCCCCGAGTACGGCAGCAGCCACCGGTGGTCGGTGCCCGACAGCGACCGGGCCAGGTGCGGCACGATCAGGCCCACGAACGCGAGCGAGCCGCAGGCCGCCACCGCCGCGCCCGACAGCAGGGTGACGGCGGCGACGCCGACCGTCCTGGTCAGGGCGATGTTCTGGCCGAGCGAGCGGGCGACGTCCTCGCCGAGCGACAGGGCGTTCAGGCCCGGGGCGTTGACCAGGGCCAGCAGCAGGCCGGCGAGGATGAACGGGAGCACCTGCCAGACCACGTCCGGGCCCCTGGCGGCGATCGAGCCGGACTGCCAGAAGCGGAAGACGTCCATGGCCTGCTCGTCGAGGAGCACGATGGCCGAGGTCATGGCGTACAGCAGGGCGCTGACCGCGGTGCCGGCCAGGGCCAGCGTGACCGGGGTGGGGCCGCCCCTGCCGCCCGTCATGCCGAGCGCGAACACCGCCACGCTGGCCACCAGCGCGCCCGCCAGGCCGAACCAGATGTAGGCGAGCAGGCTGGAGGCGCCGAGCAGGATGATCGAGGCCACCATGGCGAACGCCGCGCCCTGCGTGACGCCCAGCAGGCCGGGGTCGGCCAGCGGGTTGCGCGTGTGGCCCTGCATGAGGGCTCCCGCGACGCCGAGCGCGATCCCGGCCAGCACCCCGAGCACGGTACGCGGCACGCGCAGCGAGCGGATGATGATGTCGTTCTCGCTGCCCGTGGGCGCGGTGAGAGCCTGCCAGGCGTCGCCCGGCGGCACGGACTTCGAGCCGACCGTGATGCTCAGCACCACCCCGGCCGCGACGGCGGCGAGGAGGAGGAGCAGGAGGACGAGCCGCCGGCGCCGGATGCCGTGGAGGCGGGGCGCGAGCGCGGTCACCAGTTTCCTCCCCTTGTTTGCCCGATCGTGGTGAAGTATGCCAGGTTAGGCAGGGCTAACCTAATTTAGGTTCGCCTTACTTCGAGAAAGGGTTCCGATGAGAGCGTGGCGGGTGCTGGCCGGTGTGCTGCTGGTGGCGGGGGTGGCCGCGTGCGGCTCGACGGAGCCGGCGGCCACGCCGTCGGCCGACCCGGCGGCCAGGACGATCGAGCACGCGATGGGCTCGACCAAGATCTCCGGGCAGCCCAAGCGGGTCGTCGCGCTCGACCAGAGCTTCGTGGACGCGGTGCTCACCCTGGAGACCCCCGTGATCGGCTACACCACCTACCGGTCGATCGACACCAAGCTGCCCGACTACCTCGGCCCGCTCGTCGCCCAGTACGGCAAGGAGGCGACCCCGGTCGGCACCCTGGAGCAGCCCAGCCTGGAGAAGATCGCCGCGCTCAAGCCCGACCTGATCGTCTCGGCCAAGGTCCGGCACGAGGCCCTGTACGACAAGCTGTCGAAGATCGCGCCGACGGTCTTCAGCGAGACGACCGGCGCCATCTGGAAGGAGAACCTGCGCCTCATGGGCCGCGCCCTGGGCAAGGAGGACCTGGCCGACTCCCGGATCAAGGCGTTCGAGCAGCGCGCGGCCACGATCGGGGCCGCGATCAAGGAGAAGGCGGGCGGGAAGCTGCCGACCGTCTCGATCGTGCGCTTCGCCGGTGAGCCCACCGTCCGGCTCTATGTCGAGAAGTCGTACTCCGGGGTGGTGCTGAAGGACGTCGGCTTCCCCCGCCCCGAGGGCCAGCCGACCAAGGACGACGCCATCGCCGTGGACGTCAGCCAGGAGCGCATCGCCGACCTCGACGCCGACCACATCTTCGTCGCCACCTACCCGGACCCGGCCAGCGACGGCCCCAAGGAGAAGTTCGTCGGCAACCCGCTGTGGGGCCGGCTCAAGGGGGACAAGCACGAGGTCAGCGACCTGACCTGGATGAGCGCCGTGGGCGTCCAGGGCGCCCACGCCATCCTGGACGACCTGGCCAAGACCTTCTCGGTCGACCCCGCCAAGGCCGCCTAGGCTCCGGCGCTCAGCGCGGCAGGAACGTCCGCAGGTCGGCCAGGTGGGGTTCGAGGTCGAGCCCCTGGCCGGCCAGCCATTCCGGGTTGTCGTAGGTGCCCTTGTAACGGTCGCCGCGGTCGCAGATCAGGGTGACGACGCTGCCCTGGACGCCCGATTCGCGCATCTCCCTGACGAGCTCGACGCACGCGGCCATGTTCGTCCCCGTGGAGCCGCCGACGTCCAGGCCGGTGACCTCGCGGGTCCAGTGCATGGCGGCGATCGAGCGGGCGTCGGGGACGGCGATCATGCGGTCGATCACGCTGGGCAGGAACGACGGCTCCACCCGGGGACGCCCGATGCCCTCGATCCGCGACCCCGAGGCCGTCACCGCGGGGTCGCCGGAGACCCAGCCCGGGTAGAACGCCGAGCCCTCCGGGTCGACCACGGCCAGGCGGGTGGGGTGGCGGCGGTAGCGGATGTAGCGGCCGATCGTGGACGACGTGCCGCCGGTGCCGGCGCCCACGACGATCCAGGCGGGCTCGGGGTGCGGCTCCATGGACATCTGGGAATAGATCGACTCGGCGATGTTGTTGTTGCCACGCCAGTCGGTCGCGCGTTCGGCGTAGGTGAACTGGTCCATGAAGTGACCCCCGGTCTCGGCGGCCAGCCGGTGAGATTCGTCATAGATCGCCCCGGGGTCGGCGACGAGGTGACATTTCCCGCCGTAGAACTCGATGAGGTGGCACTTCTCGGGCGACGTGGACGCGGGCATGACGGCGATGAACGGCAGGCCGAGCAACCGGGCGAAATACGCCTCGCTGACCGCGGTCGAGCCGCTGGACGCCTCCACGATCGTGGTGGCCGGGCCGATCCAGCCGTTGGCGAGGCCGTACAGGAACAGGGACCGTGCGAGCCGGTGCTTGAGTGAACCGGTCGGGTGCACCGATTCGTCTTTCAGATAGAGGTTTACGCCCCAGTGCGAGGGAAGCGGAAAGACGTGCAGGTGAGTGTCACAACTTCGGTTGGCGTCGGCCTCCACCTTGCGGATGGCCTCCGCCACCCACCGACGTGTCCCCGTGTCGTGACGGTCCACAGATTCCATGTCCATACGCTATCCCCTGTGACTCTGGCCACTATTCCTACGAAATTGGGTGGGTAGTGTTATGATAATGAGACTTGTCCGGCCGTGGACGTGACCACGCACGCCGCGAGCAGATGGACGACAAACCCCTTCTGACCTATGCGGACTCTCCTAACGCGTCCCTTACCTGGGAGTTGCGAGGATGAGGAACGCTGTCAGGCGGCTTGTGCCGAACGGGGGATAGCGCAAGGGGGAATGAATTGATCACTATGACCGATGAGCAGCGTCAGGACTGGTTCGAGCGCGATGTCGTGCCCGTGACGTCGCAGCTGTTCGCTTCCGCCATGCGCCTGACCCGTAACGCCGCCGATGCCGAGGACCTGGTGCAGGAGACGGTCGCCAAGGCGTACACGTCCTATCACCAGTTCCGTGAGGGCACCAACCTCAAGGCGTGGCTGCACCGCATCCTCACCAACAACTTCATCAACGACTACCGCAAGAAGCAGCGCTCGCCGAAGTTGTCGGCCGCCGAGGACATCGAGGACTGGCAGCTGCACGCCGCCGAGTCCCACACCTCGACGGGCCTGCGCTCGGCCGAGACCGAGGCGCTCGACCGGCTGCCCGACAGCGTCGTGATGAACGCCCTGCGCTCCCTGCCCGAGGACTTCCGCGTGGCCGTCTACCTGGCCGACGTCGAGGGGTTCGCGTACAAGGAGATCGCCGAGCGCATGGGGACGCCCATCGGCACCGTGATGTCCCGTCTGCACCGTGGCCGCCGCCAGCTCCGCGGCATGCTGGAGGACTACGCGCGGGAGGAGGGCGCCGTGCGCCTTCCCGCCCCCCGCGCCGCCGCCTAGGGAGAGTCCAGGGACAGGCGAAGGCGGACGCGTAACAGGCCGCCTTCGTCGCGCAGCTGCACCCGGTCGCAGAGCTGCCGGCTGATCCAGAGCCCGTACCCCCGCGGGGACTCGGGCTCCGGCGGTATGTAGCCCGGCAGGGGGTCGTCGAGCGCCCCGCCGGGATCGGCGATCTCGCAGACCAGGTCGCGCTCCTCCACCCACATCGTGATCGTGCCGAACCCGGCGCCGTGCTCGACGCAGTTCGCGGCGATCTCCGAGACGCTGAGCACCAGCGAGGAGATGAGGTTGCGGTCCATGCCGGCCGTCCTGGCGTAGTCGCCGACGGCCTGGCGCAGGCGCTTGAGCTCGCGGGCCGTGAACCGCACCAGGCAGGCCCCGGGGCCCGGCTCCGGGAACGGCGCGTCGTCGCCGTCCAGCACCAGCTCGTGGGGCTGCACGAACCGCCCGCTGGCCGCCTCACCCCCCGCCCCCAGCACCAGGGGATGGACGACCGGGGTGAGCTCGCGGACAGGCTCGGGGACGTCGCGCAGGTCGTACAGGCACAACATGACGGACGGGGCCGCGGCCAGGGCGGCGTTGACGACCGAGTCGTAGCGGATGAGGTCCTGGATCCGCGGCTCGCTGAGATCGGTCCAGACGGGCTCGCCGACGACCAGGGTGGGCCGGCCGCGCGTGTACTCGTGGTAGGCGGCCAGCATCCGGTGGGGGTGGCCGTACCAGGCGCCGGCCGGGCGGCTGTCGATGCGCCGCGCGTCGCCGTCGAGGGCCTCCGCCAGCAGCGCCAGCCGGTCGGGGCGGTTGACGACCAGCACGCGCCGGTCTTCGTCCAGCGCGGTTCGCACGCGCGGCACGACGAGGTCGAGGAAGGCCCGATCGGAGTCGTACGGTACCGCGACGTGCTTCAGCGACTGTGCCCGCTCACGGCGCACGGCCGAAACCTAACAAGGGCGGCCCGGCCGCGCAACGGCGGAAGCCGACCAATAACGTCGAACTGCCTGCACGTGACTCCATGGAGTTTGATGATTACTCCATGTCTTGGACGGCTGATGCCCGTTGCTGGGTACATCTGTTGTGTACGGAAACGTCGGCAGGGGGTGGCGTGTGACCGAAGCCCGCGCGGCGGCGGAGAAACTCCAGGCGGAGCTGCACGGGCTGGGAGTCACCAGCGCGTACGAGGTGGGGGACGGAGCGACCATCTCGGTCTGGATAGGTCTCGTCGTGCACTACAGGGACGGTTTTTACCGTTGGCAGGAAGGTCCGGTTAAACGTCGTCATCTGGGTACGGATCCGGTTGGATGTGCCATGCGCGTGGCGCGCCGCTACAAGGAGCTGCACGCGGATATCCCACTCTGGTGGGACGACCTGGCCAGGGAACTACGGGGGAGACCGGTCCAGGACTATCCGTAAGGCCCCCGCGTGCGGTGTTTCGGGGGAAAACATGCGCATTTGGGCTTTGCCATTCGTCCTGATCGTTCTCGTGGGTTGCGCCGCCCAGCCGGTGCCGCGCCGACATTCCGCCATGATCCGGCCACAGGTCAGTCCTGAGGTCCTGGCCAAGCGGCTGATCGCGCAGCAGGCCGACTGGCCGCGCAGCCGCCGGTTCGACTGCGGCAAGATCAAGTGTGTGGCCCTGACCTTCGACGACGGTCCAGGGCCCTACACCGGCAAGCTGCTCGACCTGTTGCGCCAGCGCCACGTCAAGGCCACGTTCTTCGTGCTGGGGGAGATGGTGGCCGCCGACAGCGGCGGCCGGATCACCCGCCGCATCGTGGACGAGGGCCACGAGATCGGCAACCATTCCTGGTCCCACCCGTCGCTGACCGGCCTGTCCCGCGAGGGGGTGCGCAACGAGCTGGGGCACACCGACGAGCTCGTCCACCGGCTGACCGGGGTCAAGATGCGGGTGATGCGCCCGCCGTACGGCAGCACCGACGAGGCCGTCGCCGCCGAGACCCGCCGTGAGGGCCTGGCCCAGATCCTGTGGGACGTCGACACCCTCGACTGGCTGCACCGCGAGCCCGCCGCCGTGGTCAGGCGGGCCGACACCGCCAAGGCCGGGTCGATCGTGCTCATGCACGACATCCACCCCACCACGGTCGAAGCCGTGCCGAAGGTGATCGACACGCTGGCCAAGAAGGGCTACACGTTCGTCACGATCTCGGAACTGTACGGCCGCCCGCCCACGCCGGGCCGCACGTACACCGCACGGTGAGCGGCATGGCACCCTTGGGCCATGGCTTTCACCGGCTTCCCCGACGAGGCGTTCATCTTCTACGAGGGCCTTGAGGCGGACAACTCCAAGCACTACTTCACCCGCCACAAGCACCTCTACGAGGACGCGGTCCGCGCGCCCATGACGGAGCTCACCGACGAGCTGGCCGCCGAGTTCGGCCCGGCCCAGCTCTTCCGGCCCTACCGGGACGTGCGCTTCTCCAAGGACAAGACGCCGTACAAGACCCATCAGGGCGCATTCGTCGACCTGATGCCCGGCATCGGCTACTACGTCGAGATCAGCGCCGCCGGCCTGTACGTCGCCGGCGGCCGCTACACCCAGGCCCCCGACCAGATCGCCCGCTACCGCGCGGCCGTGGACGAGGACGTCACCGGCAAGCCGCTGGAGTCGATCGTCGCCCGGCTCGCCGACGCCGGCTACACGATCGGCGGCGACCGGCTGAAGACCAGGCCGCGCGGCTTCGACGAGGACCATCCGCGCATCGAGCTGCTGCGCCACAGGTCCCTGTTCGCGGGCGTCCGCCACGAGCCGGAGCCGTGGGTGCACACGGCCGAGGTGCGCGGGCGCGTCGAGCGGGCCTGGCGCGACTTCGCCGCGCTCATCGACTGGCAGTGCGCGCACGTCAGGGGCAGCGAGCTGCCGCGCCGCTGAGCCTCACCGCTGGCCCGTCGTGACCTGGTCGCCCTTCAGGATGCGGTCGACCGTCTGCCCGGCCGCCGAGCTGGCCGCCGTCGTGCCCACGGCCAGCGCCAGGGCCAGGGTCGGCGCGGCCAGGCTGCGCACGCTGCGCAGGTTGCGCACCCTGGCCCACGGCTCGCCGGCCAGGTGCATGATCCGCCACTCCCAGAACAGCCCGAGCCCGACGCAGACCATCATCACCTGCCCCACCACGATGGCCACGACCTGCGCCTTGTCGAGGGCGCCGATGTCCGGCTCGACCAGCGTCGACAGGTAGCCGGCCAGGCTGGTCAGCAGGGCCGCGACGGCCAGGTGCAGCGCCTTGGTCATCGGCTGGGTGCCTCGGACGCACGGGTAGAAGTAGCCGAACAGGAAGCCGAACGCGGGCAGGGTGAGCAGGTAGCGGCCGTCGAAGAGGAAGCTGGTCAGGTCCGCGCCCTCCGGCCGGCCGTAGACCAGCGCGAAGGGCAGGCTCAGCAGCAGGCTGACGGTGAACGCTGACACGCCGCTGTGCCAGGGCGTGCAGCCGGCCGCCGTGGCGAAGGCGGTCTCGGGATGGCGGCCGTGCTCGCGCAGCGCCGACTCCAGAGCCTGCCGCCGCTGGTCGAACTCGGCCATCGACATGTCCGCGGCCAGCCTGGTCCGTCCGGCGCGGTACAGCTCCTGCTCGGCGAGCAGCAGCAGGCGCCGGTGCAGGGCCGCGCGGACGAACTGCCGGTGCTCCTCCTGTGTGTCCGGCTCCACGACGGACGCGGGCGGCCCGGCGAGCAGCCAGCGCGCGGTCAGCCAGGCCACGAGCGAGGTGATCGCCAGCAGCGGCAGCGGCACGTCGATGTCGGCCAGCGTCGTGCTGCCGCCGGGCGTGATGTAGAGCACCATCAGCACGACGACCATCGTCGACTCGGCGGCCGGATCGCGCACGGCCGCCACCCGGCAGCCCAGCCGCCACAGCCGCAGCACCAGCATCACGAACCCGAGCAGCAGCAGCCCGAGCACCCCGCGGACCAGCGGGTCCAGCGGCAGGCTGCCGATCGTCGGGACGGCCGCGCGGGGCACGGCCAGGCTCCACGAACCCGCGTCCAGCCATTCCGTGGGCCAGCCCTGCACGAGCAGGCTCACCACGACCGCGCCCACCACCGCGCTCCGGCTCCACCGCCTGGTCGCCACGGTCACCGCCGCCACGGGGATCATCGCCCAGCTCAGCGCCAGCAGCAGCCGGACGCTGTCGGGCGGGTACACGCCGTCCAGCAGCGCCCGCAGCCACAGGGCCAGCGCCAGCAGCCCGACCGCGGCCTCGGCCCACAGCGCGGCCAGGCGGACGACCACCGGCCTGACCCCGAGGTCCACGCTGAAGCCGACCGCCGCGCCGGCCGCCGCCAGGGCCGCGACGGCTCCGCCGGTCAGCAGCACGCGCCCGGGGAGCTGGCCGTGCAGCCACGACCAGCTCAGCATGCCGATCCCGACCAGCAGGCCGAGCCCGGTCACCGTGAGCAGGTCCCGGCCGGTCCACGGCGGGCTGGTGGGCAGCACCCGTCCGGCGTGCCGCAGGGCCATCACCGGCACGGCGACGAACAGGATCACGTACCCGACCGGCGACCACTCCGCGGCGACCAGCGGGATGAGCAGGGCCGGCGCGGCGATGGCCAGGCCGACGACCAGCTCCCTGTTGGGCACCCGCTGCCACCACCGCCGGCCGAGCGAGCGCACCAGGAACACCGCCAGCGCGCACGCCGTGAGCACGCCGAGCGCGGTGGCCCAGGAGAAGTCGTCCTCCTCGGCGACGTCGGGGAAGCCGTAGGAGCCGGGGGCCAGCGTCAGGCTCACCGGGTAGGCGCCGACGGAGAACCGCAGCAGGCCGCGCTCCTGCCGTTCCGGCTGGATGCCCTCGACGCGCAGCACGGTCCACTCGCCGGGCAGCACGGTGACCGCGCGCTCCACGACGATCAGCGGGAGCGCGGTCGGCGAGGCGAAGTCGAGCCGGAGCAGCCCGTCGACCCTGACCTGGCGCAGCAGCGTCACCGTGAACTCGGCCGTGACGTGCCCCGGCGAGGAGACGATGAGCGGCGCGAGCCGGGTGGTGGGCGCCAGGCTCTGGCCGTCCGCCTTGAGCGCGCCGAACCCGGAGTCGGTCACCTGCGGCAGCGTGCCGGGGAAGCCGCCGCCCTGGCGCAGCGCCTCGGCCAGCGGGTCGTCGGGGCGCAGGTTCAGCCGGTGCCTGACGGTGATCCTGACCTGGCGCTGCCGGGGGTCGATCCGCCCCTCGGGGACGGCGTCGAGGTCGGCCGCGCGGGCCGGGGCGACCGAGATCTCGGTGGCGGCCGTACGGGCCCATCCGGCGGCCGGGTCGGCGCGGGCGGCGGCGGCCGCCCAGGGGTTGGTCACGACGGTGCTCTTGGGCCTGTCGGACCCGGTCACGGGTCTGGCTGCGATGGTGCACCAAACAATCGCCCCGAACGACACCAGAGCCAGCCCGAATGAAAGTGCCATCCGGAGCTTTCCCACAATTGGGATGATTCTCCGGCATGCCGAAATGTTCTATGGCATAGGGTCACGGTGTTATCACAGATGGTCTCATGACCACATTTCTTTACACCGTGACCCGGGAGAGGCGTTCCATCGCGCGTGCTCGGGCCGCCCGTTGACAGGCCCATCTGACACGGAAACCGCGTGCCACCGGGAAAGGTGACACGCGGCCGTGGTGCGGAGAGAACGAATCAGGCGCGCTTGGCGCGGGCGGCGGCGCGGCCGCGGGCGGCGGCGTCGAGCACGACCTTGCGGATGCGGACCGCGTCGGGCGTGATCTCCACGCACTCGTCCTCGCGGATGAACTCCAGCGCCTGCTCCAGCGAGAGCGTCCGCGGCGGGATGACCTTCTCGGTCTCCTCGCTCGTGGACGAGCGCATGTTCGTGAGCTTCTTCTCCTTGGTGATGTTCACGTCCATGTCGTCGGAACGCGAGTTCTCACCGATGATCATGCCCTCGTAGACCTCGGTGGTCGGCGAGACGAACAGCGTGCCGCGCTCCTGGAGGTTGAGCATGGCGAACGCGGTCACCGGGCCCGACCGGTCGGCCACCAGCGAGCCGTTGTTGCGGGTGCGCAGCTCGCCGAACCACGGCTCGTAGGAGTCGAAGACGTGGTGGACCAGGCCGGTGCCGCGGGTCTCGGTCAGGAACTCGGTGCGGAAGCCGATCAGGCCGCGGGCCGGGACCACGAACTCCATGCGGATCCAGCCGGTGCCGTGGTTGGTCATGTGCTCCATGCGGCCCTTGCGGACGGCCAGGAGCTGGGTGACCGCGCCGAGGTACTCCTCCGGGCAGTCGACCGTCAGGCGCTCGACCGGCTCGTGCACCTTGCCGTCGATCTCCTTGGTGACCACCTGCGGCTTGCCGACGGTCAGCTCGTAGCCCTCGCGGCGCATCTGCTCGACGAGGATGGCCAGCGCCAGCTCACCGCGGCCCTGCACCTCCCAGGCGTCGGGACGGTCGGTGGGCAGCACGCGCAGCGACACGTTGCCGACCAGCTCCTTGTCGAGCCGGTCCTTGACCATGCGGGCGGTGACCTTCGAGCCCTTGACCTTGCCGACCAGCGGCGAGGTGTTGGTGCCGATCGTCATCGAGATCGCCGGCTCGTCGACCGTGATCAGCGGCAGCGGGCGCGGGTCCTCCGGGTCGGCCAGCGTCTCGCCGATCATGATCTCGGGGATGCCCGCGATGGCGATGATGTCGCCGGGGCCGGCCTCCTCGGCCGGCTTGCGCTCCAGCGCCTCGGTCATCAGCAGCTCGGTGATCTTCACCTTCTGGATCGTGCCGTCGGTGCGGCACCAGGCGACCTGCTGGCCCTTGCGCATGACGCCCTGGTGGATCCGGCACAGCGCGATGCGGCCCAGGTAGGAGGAGGCGTCGAGGTTGGTGACGTGCGCCTGCAGCGGGGCGTTGGGGTCGTACGTGGGCGCCGGGATCGTCGACTTGATGATGTCGAACAGCGGCTCCAGGTCTTCCGAGTCGGGCATGCCGCCGTCGTCGGGACGGTTCATGGAGGCGCGGCCGGCCTTGGCCGAGGCGTAGACGATCGGGAAGTCGATCTGCTCCTCGGTGGCGTCGAGGTCCATGAAGAGCTCGTAGACCTCGTCGACGACCTCCTTGATGCGGGCGTCGGGGCGGTCGACCTTGTTGATGCACAGGATGACCGGCATCTTGGCGGCGAACGCCTTGCGCAGCACGAACCGGGTCTGCGGCAGCGGGCCCTCGGAGGCGTCGACCAGCAGCACCACACCGTCGACCATGGAAAGGCCGCGCTCGACCTCGCCGCCGAAGTCGGCGTGGCCGGGGGTGTCGATGATGTTCAGGGTCATGCCGCCGTGCTGGACGGCGGTGTTCTTGGCGAGAATGGTGATGCCCTTCTCGCGCTCCAGGTCGTTGGAGTCCATGACCCGGTCGTCGACGTCCTGGTTCGCGCGGAAGGCCCCGGACTGCCAGAGCATGGCGTCGACCAGTGTGGTCTTGCCATGGTCGACGTGCGCGATGATCGCGATGTTCCGCAGGTCGTCGCGGCTGTTCAAAGGCATGATGACTTCTCGCTCTGTGTCGTGGGGGCGGCCGCGCGAAGTCGCGACCCACCAAGTCTAGTTGATCCCCTCTCGTGACAAGAGCGGGACAAGGCGTCTGCGGCGCTGTAGGGGTGAACGCATCGGCCGGCCCGTCTGATTCCCGGCGTCCCGCATGGACCACGGGCGGCGGGGCCATGAGCACCGTGAGGGACGAAGGGCTGGTGCTGCTCGCCGCGTGGGGGCAGTTCGCGCTGCTCCTGGGGCTCCGGCTCGCCCCCTCGCCGAGCTGTACGAGCGCGAGCCGGGACGTACATAGCAGGTTGCACATTTGTGTGCATGGCAGGAGCCGTCGCGGTCCCTACATTGTCGTCATGACGTGGACAGAGCTGGTTATGGGCTCGGCACCGAGCAAGGGCGACCAGCCGGCGGTGAGCGACGTCAGGACCGGCGAGGTGCTGTCGTACGCGCAGTTCGCCAGGCGGGTCACCCGCGCGGCGGGCGGGCTGCGGCGCGACGGGCTGGCCTACGGCGACCGCGTCCTCATCGACCTGCCGCTCGGCGCGTCGCTGGTGGTGGCCGTCCACGCGGTGGCCTGGGCGGGCGGCGTCGCCGTGCTGGGCGGCCCCGGCCCGGTCCGCATGGTGATCACCCGCGGCCCCCGCGAGCCCGGCGGCCCCGCCGCGGACCGGGTCTACGCCTTCCGCCCCTCACCCGGCGCGCTGCCGTTCGCCGGGCTGCTCAACGCGAGCCCGCTGGAGTTCGGCCCGCTGGCGGGCGCGGCGCTGGCGCCGGGCGGCGGCCGCGTGCTCGACCACGACGAGCTCGCCGCCGACCTGCGCAACCTGGCCGCCCGCCTGGTGGTCGGCAAGGACGACGTCGTCGTCAACGCGGCCGGCGACCTGCTCAAGGGGCTGCGGGTGCTCGACCTGGCCCTGATGTCCGGCGCCCACGTGGTGATCGCCGCCAACGAGCCGACCGTCATCGGCTGCCGGGTGCTGGCCGCCGAGCGCAGGGCCACCATGGTCGTGGCGCCGTACGACGTCGCCAGGCGGCTCCTGGGAAACCCCATTCTGCGCGTTGTGGACGAAAGGGCGATCGTCAGCTCGCTTGGCCTGTGAAAAGTGCGACACTGTGGAAGAGTGTGATCCTTCGGCGACGCAGGGTGAACACATGCCAGAGGCCCCCCGGCACAATCTTCCAGCAGAGCCCAATCGGTTCGTGGGCCGCGAACGCGACCTCGACGACCTGCGCGGGCTGTTCGGCGAGACGCGCGTGGTCACGTTGTGCGGCGTCGGCGGCATCGGCAAGACCCGGCTGGCCCTGCGGGTGGCCGCCGGGCTGGTGGGCGGCTATCCCGGCGGGGTGTGGCTGGTCGAGCTGGCCAGGGTCAGCCGTCCGGAGCAGATCGTCCAGGAGATCGCCCGGGCGCTGCGGGTGCGCGAGGAGAGCGGGCGCCCGCTGCTCGACACCGTCACCGCCCGGCTGCGCGAGCTGCGCTGCCTGCTGCTGCTCGACAACTGCGAGCACCTGGTCGACGGGTGCGCCGAGCTGGCCGCCGAGCTGGTCGCCTGCTGTCCCCGGCTGAGCATCCTGGCCACCAGCCGGGAGCCGCTGCGCATCGCCAGCGAGCTGATCTGGCGGGTGCCGCCGCTCGACCTGCCCGAGATGGGGTACGCGGACGCCGAGTCGGTGCAGCTGTTCATGGACCGGGCCGCCGCCGCCGGCACCCGGCTCGGCCCCGACAGCCTGCCCGACGTGGTCCGCCTGTGCCAGGCGCTCGACGGGCTGCCCCTGGCCCTGGAGCTGGCGGCGGCCCGTACGAGCCTGCTCAGCCCCGGGCAGATCGCCGACCGGCTCGACGACCGCTTCTCGCTGCTGACCACGGGCGGCCGTACCGCCCCGGCGCGGCAGCGCACGCTGCTGGCCACCGTCGACTGGAGCTACGACCTGCTGTCGGCCAAGGAGCAGGTGCTGCTGCGCCGGCTGTCGGTCTTCGCCCGCGACTTCGACCTCGACCTGGCCGAGCAGGTCTGCGCCGAGCGGCCCATCGCCCGGGACGAGATCGTCGACCTCCTCGGCGGCCTGGTCGACAAGTCCCTCGTGCTGTGCGACGAGGAGCGCAGGCGCTACCGCATGCTGGAGACGATCAAGCGGTACGCGATGAAGCGGCTGGAGCGGGCCGGCGAGCGCGAGGACGTCCGCGAGCGGCATCTCACCGTCCTGTGCGACCTGCAGGAACGCCACTTCACGACCGAGATGGTCCGGCCGGGCGTGCCCTGGCCGGAGCGGCTGGAGTGCCTGACGGCCAGCAAGCAGCTCCTCGACGACCAGCGGGCCGCCCTCGACTGGGCCGCCGAGTCCGGCAACGCGCGGCTGGGCCTGCGCCTGTGCGCCGCCAGCACCGCCCTGCTGCCCATCTCCGGCAACCTGACCGAGATCGTCGGCTGGATCGAGCGGCTGCTCTCGCTCGACCTCGAACCCGTGCCCGACGGGCAGGTCGCGCAGGGCAAGGCGTACCTCGCCTACGGGCTGGAGGCCCGCGACGAGCTCAGCCGGTCGCTGGAGGTGGCCACGGAGAGCCTGGCGGGGCTGGGCGAGGAGAACGTGTTCACCCGTTGCGTCATGCACAGCCTCGTGGTCGTCGTCCTGCTCCGCATGGGCCGCATCGACGAGGCGCTGCACCATGCCGAGCGCGGCCTGGCCGAGGCCACCGAGTCGGGCGACGCCTGGAACCAGGCGGCGGGGCTGGCCGGGCTGTCGGCGGTGGCGCTGACCAGGGGCCGGCTGCGCGAGGCCCAGCGGCTGGGCGACGAGGCCCTGGCGCGGGCGCGCGAGCACGGCCACCGCTGGCTCATGGCCAGGATGGCCGCCCAGCTCGGCGCCGTGGCCGAGGCCCGCGGCGACCTGGAGACCGCAAAGTCCCGCTACGAGCTGGCCGTCCCGTGGTTGTGCGAGCTGGGCAGCGACTCGGACCTGGCGCGCTGCCTGGCCAGGGTGGGCCGGGTCGCGGCCATGCTGGGCGAGTTCGCCGCGGCCAGGGAGCGGCTGGCCGACAGCCTCGCGCTGAGCCGGCAGACCGGCCAGCGGCAAGGGGTGGCCCGGTGCCTGGCCGGCCTGTCGGTGCTGGCCGAGCACGAGGGCGACCTCGACGGCGCGGTGCTGGCCGCCGCCGCCGCGGCCACGCTGCGCGAGTCGATCGGCCAGCACTCGGCCACGATCCGGATCGAGGAGCTGCTCTCGCGCGCCCGCGCCAAGCTCGGCGAGGGCCGCACGGCCTCCCTGTGGTCGCGCGGCCGGGCGATGAGCCCCGACGCCGCCGCCCGCCAGGTGCTGGCGGGGGAGCGGCCCGCGGCGCCGCCGCCCGCGCCGGCCGAGCCGGTCAGGCACTCGCTGCTGACCGTGCGCGAGCTGGAGATCGCCGGCCTGCTCACCCGCGGCCTGTCCAACCGGGCCATCGCCGAGGAGCTGGTGATCAGCCCGGCCACGGTCGCCCGGCACATCGCCAACATCATGGAGAAGCTGGGGTACACCTCGCGTGCGCAGATCGCGGTGTGGGCCGCCGAGCACCCCAGCGCTTCTGCATAGGGATCTGCATATTCCGCCCCATGTAGGCACGTGACCCCCTCCCTACCGTGGACGCCATGGATGAGCACGTCGTCATGGTGGACTCCGGCACGGGCGTGGAGCTCACTGAGAAGCAACTGGACGAGCGGTCGGCGATCGCGACCGCCCAGTTGCGGCGCAGAGGGGTGCGCGCGGGCGACACGGTGCTCGTCTGCCTGCCCGTGGGGCCCGACCTGCTGGTGGCGGCGGACGCGGTGATGGCGGCGGGCGGCGTCGTCTGGCCGGTGCCCGCCGACCTCGACCGGACCGGGCTGGGCGAGCGCATCCGGGCCAGCGGCGCCCGGGTGATGATCTCCGACGTGCCGGAGGCGGTGGAGGCGGCCGAGGAGTCGCGGGTGCGGATCGTGATGAGCGTGGCCGAGCTGGGCGGGCGGCATCCGTATCCGCGCAGTCGCGGACAGTCCACGGAAAGTGATCGCGCGCGGTCGGCCGGAGGTGGAGACTGAGCGCACCTGTGATCCTCCGCTGACCCTGGGCGCCGACATGACTCCGCCAGTTCCGCACAACCTGCCCGCAGAGCCCAACCGTTTCGTCGGCCGCGGGCGCGACCTGACCGAGCTGAGCACGCTGGTCCACGACGAACGCGTGGTCACGCTGAGCGGCGTCGGCGGCATCGGCAAGACCCGCCTGTCGCTGCGGGTGGCGGCCAGGGCCGCGCCGGGCTTCGCCGACGGCGTCTGGCTGGTCGAGCTGGCCCGCCTGGCCGACCCCGCGCTGATCGTCAACGAGATGGCCGGGGTGCTCGGCGTCCGCGACGAGGCGCCGGGGCGGCTGCTGGACGGCCTGCGCGTACGGCTGCACGAGGCCAGGGCGCTGATCGTGCTCGACAACTGCGAGCATCTGGTCGACCGCTGCGCCGAGCTGGTCGCCGGCCTGATCGCCGACTGCCCCCAGCTGCGTTTCCTGCTCACCAGCCGCGAGCCGCTGCGCATCCCCGGCGAGCTGGTCTGGCGGGTGCCGCCGCTGGAGCTGCCCGACGACCACCATCCCGACGCCGAGTCCGTGCTGCTGTTCGTCGAGCGGGCGCTGGCGGCGGGGGCCCGGTCGGTGACCGGCAGCATGGACGACGTCGTGCGCCTGTGCCGGGCGCTCGACGGCCTGCCGCTGGCGCTGGAGCTGGCCGCGGCCCGCACGAGCCTGATGAGCCCGGGCCGCATCGCCGACCGCATCGGCGACCGGTTCACCCTGCTGACCAGGGGCGACCGTACCGCGCCCGCCCGTCAGCGCACCCTGCTGGCCACCGTCGAGTGGAGCCACGACCTGCTGCGGCCCAAGGAGCGCGTGCTGCTGCGCCGCCTGTCGGTCTTCGCCGGGCTGTTCGACCTGACCGTGGCCGAACGGGTGTGCGCCGACGGCGGCATCGTGCCCAGGGCCGAGCTGCTCGACCTGCTCAACGGCTTGGTCGACAAGTCGCTGGTGCTCCACCACGACGGGCGCTACCGCCTGCTGGAGACCATCAGGCAGTACGCCGCCGAGCGGCTGGCCGAGGCGGGCGAGCTGACCCGGCTGCGCGACCGGCATCTGCGGGTGATCTGCGAGGAGATGGAGCACTGCTACCGGGCCGGCACGCTCGACCCGCGCATGCCCTGGTCCGCCCGCGTCCCGCACTTCGTCAGGGGCCGCGCGCTGATGGACGACTGCCGGGCGGCGGTGGAGCGGGCGGTGGAGTCGGCCGACCCGGTGCTCGGGCTGCGCCTGGCCCGCGCCGCCCTGGCCATCCTGGCCGTACGCGGCGAGCTGGGCGAGACCGTCGGCTGGCACCAGCGGCTGCTCGCCCTCGACCTGTCCCGGGTGCCCTCCGACGTGGTCGCCGTGGCCAAGGGCGGCCTGGCGTACGGGCTGGAGGTCTGCGACGAGCTGGCCCGCGCCGAGGAGCTGGTCGTGCAGGGGGTGGAGGAGCAGAAGAGGCACCCGTACACCCACTGGCTGGGCGTCACCTACAGCGTGGCGCTGGCCGTGTTCTTCCGCACCGGCCAGAGCGAGAAGGCGCTGCGTTACCTGGAGGAGCTGGAGGCGGCGGCCGCCGCCCACGACGACCTGTTCAACCTGGCCACGGTCCGCATCGCGCAGCTCAACCTGGCGCTGTTCCGCGGTCAGCTCCGCCAGGCCCGCCGGCGCGGCGAGCAGGCGCTGGCCCTGGCCAGGGAGGCCGGCCACCACTGGACGCTGGCCAGGGCGCTGACCCACCTGGGCGCGGTGGCCGAGGCGGCGGGCGACCTGGAGGCCGCCATGACCTGCCACACCTCGGCCCTGCCGCTGCTGGAGGACATGGGCAACCGGGTCGAGCTGGCCCGCTGCCAGGCCAAGCTGGGCCGGGTGGCGGCCCGGATGCACGACTATCCGGCCGCCCGGCTGCACCTGGCCGCCAGCCTGGCCCTGAGCACCCGCACCGGCCAGCGCAGGGGCGTGGTGCGGGCGCTGACGGCCATGTCGGCGCTGGCGGCCGAGCAGGACGACCTGGAGGGCGCGGTGCTGGCCGCCGCCGCCGCGACCGCGCTGCGCGAGGCCATCGGCCAGTACGGCGTCCCCGGCCCGGTCCAGGAGCTGCTCACGCGGGCCGGGGCCGGGCTCGGCGAGGGCCGGGTGTCGCTGCTGTGGGCCAAGGGGGCCCGCCAGTCGCCCGACGAGGTCGCCAGGCGCGTGCTCGATCCCGGCCAGGCCGTTCCCGCGGGGCCGTCCGGGCCGTCGCCGGGGGCCTGGCAGGGTGGGCTGACCGGCCGGGAGCTGGAGATCGCCGCGCTGCTCACGGGCGGGCTGAGCAACCGGGCCATCGCGCTGAAGCTGGTGATCAGCCCGGCCACGGTGGCCCGGCACGTCGCCAACATCATGGAGAAGCTGGGCTTCGCCTCCCGGGCCCAGATCGCGGTGTGGGCCACCGGGCACGGCCTGGAAACGGACCACGAATAAGCTGGTATTCATGCCTTTCGCGCCACATTTCCCGGTGATGCTCAGGACCGAGGACGGTGTCCGCATCGACGCCGCCCACACCCCCTCGGCCGGGGACATCGGGATCGTCATGGCGCACGGCTTCACCGGATCCTGGCGCGAGCGCACCGCCCGCCGCATCGCGCACGTGCTCAGCGGCTACGGCGGCGTGCTCGCCTTCGACTTCCGCGGCCACGGGCGCTCGGGCGGCGAGACGACGGTCGGCGACCTGGAGATCCTCGACGTGGAGGCCGCCGTACGGCATGCCCGCGTGGTCGGCTACCGGCGGATCGCGGTCGTGGGCTTCTCCATGGGGGCGGCGGTGGCCGTCCGGCACGCGGCGCTGCGCCGGGGGGTGGACGCGGTGGCGGCGGTCAGCGGCCCGGCGCGCTGGTACTACCGGGGCACCAAGCCCATGCGCCAGGTCCACTGGGCCATCGAGCAGCCGTTCGGCAGGTTCGCCGCCCGGCTGGCCAAGCGCACCAGGATCGCGAGCGGCCAGTGGGACCCGATCCCGATGCCGCCGCACGAGGCCGCCGCCCTGGTCTCGCCCGCCCCGCTGCTGGTCGTGCACGGCGACGCCGACGCCTTCTTCCCGCTGGACCACGCCCACCAGCTCTACGACGGCGCCCGCGAGCCCAAGGAGCTGTGGATCGAGCCGGGTTACGGGCACGCGGAGTCGGCCGCCAGCCCCGAACTCATCCGGCGTATCGGTAAATGGATCTCCTCGAACCTTTCGTGAGTAATACCCGTCTATCTAAGACGGATGGAAAGGATCCGCCAGGAGAAAAGTCCTCGGGGACGGAAACCGCCTTCGCGGTGACCGTGGGACATACTTCAGTAGCCGGGCAGTCGCCGACTGTAGGCGGCGGATCCGGCACCTGGCGTCGCGGGGGCACGCTGGGTGCCTTACCCGGCCCGCAAGAGGGGCTCCGCGGCGCGCGGGGCCCCTCTTCGCCCGCCGTCAGCCCAGCCGGGCGATCGTCTTGTACTCCAGGTAGCCGTTCAGGCCCTCGGGGCCGAGCTCGCGGCCGATGCCGCTGGCCTTGAAGCCGCCGAAGGGCGCGTTCGACTCCAGCATGAAGCAGTTGACGCCGTAGGTCCCGGTGCGCACCTGGCGGGCGACGTTCATGCCGCGCTCGGCGTCGGCCGTCCAGACCGTGCCGGCCAGGCCGTAGTCGCTGTCGTTGGCGATGCGCAGGGCGTCGGCCTCGTCCTCGTACGGGATCACCGCCAGGACCGGGCCGAAGATCTCCTCGCGGGCGATGCGCATGTCGTTGCTGACGTTGGCGAAGACCGTGGGGGCGACGTACCAGCCGCGGTCACGGGGACGGTCGAGGCCGCCGACGACGACCTTGGCGCCCTCGTCCATGCCGATCTTGATGTAGCCCTCGACGCGCTCCTGCTGGCGCTTGGCCACCAGCGGGCCGATGCCGGTCGCCGGGTCGGCCGGGTCGCCGACGGGCTGGGAGTTGACCATGTTCGCCACGGCGTCCACGACCTCGTCGTACCGGCTGCGGGAGGCCAGGATGCGGGTCTGGGCGACGCACGCCTGGCCGTTGTTCATCAGCGTGGCCATGGCCAGGAAGCCCATGCTGGCCTGCAGGTCGGCGTCGTCCAGGATGATCGCGGCGGACTTGCCGCCGAGCTCCAGGCTGACCCGCTTGAGCTGCTCGCCGCAGATGGAGGCGATGCGGCGGCCGGCGGCGGTGGAGCCGGTGAAGGCCACCTTGTCGACGCCGGGGTGGGAGATCAGGTGCTCGCTCACCTCGCGCCCGGCGGGCACGATGTTGAGCACGCCCGCCGGGATCCCGGCCTCGGCCGCCCACTCGGCCAGCAGGTACGCGTCCAGCGGCGTCTCGGGCGCGGGCTTGAGCACGATCGTGCACCCGGCCAGCAGCGCGGGCGCGACCTTGGTCATGGTCACGAACTGGGGCACGTTCCACGGGACGACGGCCGCGACGACGCCGACCGGCTCGCGCCGCACGGTGATCGGCCCGAACAGCCCGGGACGCTCCTCCTCCTGGGCGAACTCCTTGCCCAGCCCGGCGTAGAACTGCAGCATGCCGAGCGGCTGCGGCGCCTGCGCGAGGTTGGAGAAGGTGATCGGCGAGCCCATCTCCTCGGTGATCAGGGCGGCCATCTCGCCCTGGCGCTCGTTGTAGATCGCGGCCAGCCGCTCGATCACGGCGGCCCGCTCGGCGAACGTCATGCGCGGCCACGGCCCGTGGTCGAACGCCTGGCGGGCGGCGGCCACCGCGCGTTCCACGTCCTCGGCGGCGCCGTCGGGGACGCGGCCCACGACCTCCTCGGTGTGGGGGGAGATGACGTCGATCGTCCCGGTGCCGGCGGGGGTCACCCATTCGCCCCCGATGAACAGCTTGTCGTGCTGGCGCATGTCGTGAGCCTCCTGCTTGACCGAATGCTTGCTTGCTGGGCGTACGCCTCAAGGCGACCGAACCATGTTCTGTCCGGGCGCGCAAGAGGGGCGCGGCAGCGGTGTGCCGCGCCCCTCGGGGCGTCGCTAGCGGGGGTCGCCCAGCAGGTGCCGCATCGACCGCTTGACCAGGTCCGTACGCGCGGCCTGGCCGGTCAGGCTCTCCACGCCGAAGCCCAGATAGACGGTGTCCGCGGTGACGATGCCGCCGCCCTCCTCGAAGACCTGGTCGGTGCGGAACCAGTTGTTGATCGAGGGGGCCGAGCCGGCCGGCGGCGCGGCGACGGCCCAGCCGCCGAGGTCGGACTCGAAGGAGGTGTCACCGGCCGCCGCGCCGTCCAGGGTGACCTTGGCGTCGTCGAGGAAGACGCCCGCGCCCTGGGTGGACCAGTCGCTGACGTAGGAGATCGACAGCTCGACCCGCTTGCCCGCGTACGGGGCCAGGTCCACCTTCCACTGCTGCCAGCCGCCGGAGTTGCCCGAGGCGGCGTGCCACGCGCCGGAGGACCCGGTCGGCTCGCAGGCCGCGCCCTGGTAGTGCCGGGTGAACGGATGGATCACCCGCCAGCCGCCGCTGTTCTCGGCCTTGCAGCTCTCGCCGGTGCTCTGCGAGGTGTGGCCGTTGACGTCGGGGAGGGTGGTCCAGTCGTCGGCGCCCACGGTGTGCGCCTCGACCGTCAGGAAGTCCCAGTCGGCCTCGGTGTCGTAGGAGGTCCAGAACGACAGGTCGCCGGAGCTCCTGCCGGTCAGGTCCACGGTCGTGGTCAGCCGTTTCCAGGAGACGTCGGCGATGCCGCTGTAGACGTCCCAGGAGCCGGTGTGGGGGTCGAAGGGGCCGCCGGGGCGTACCCACTTGACCTGGGCCGAGCTCGCGAACAGCGGGAACTGCGCCGGGGGCAGGATGGCCGAGGTGGCCACGAACGAGTTGGTGTGGCTCGGCTCCAGCGTGCCGGCGAAGCCGTCGAACCTGCCGCCGTTGCCCTTCAGCGCGAACGGCTGCCCGCTCGCCTGGTCGGCGCCCCCGTCGTCGAAGAAGACGTAGGCGCCCAGCCAGTACTGCTGGAAGTCGTTGAACACCTGGATGCACGGCGGGTCGTCGGGGACCGTGCACTCGGGGTGGCCGGGCTGGTCGGGCTCGTAGTAGTACGCGCCGTTGTTGTTGGCCGCGTACGAGGGGTACTTGCCGGCGTGCAGCAGCTTGCCGCCCTCGTTCAGGTAGTCGCGCACCGCCAGCTCGGTGTCCACGCCGCCCTTCGACGTGGTGCCGGCGACCTGCCCGGGGGAGCGGGGGATGACGTCGTCGCCGGTCTCCCAGACCACCGCCTTGTAGTGGCTGAGCACGCCGAGCGGGTGCGGGGCCCTGCGGCCCATCTTGTCCATGTCGTAGACGTCGGTCGTGTAGCCGGCGTCCTGGAGCGCCTTGACGTAGTCGGCGGCGTACTTGGCCTCGGTCCCGCCCTGGGCCGGGCTCAGGCCGGTGACGTCCTCGGTGGCCAGCACGAGCACCTTGCCGCCGATGTCGTCCTGCACGGTGTAGGTGAAGTCGCCGCTCTTCCTGCCGATCGCGCTGAACCAGACCTTGACCTTGTCGCCCGGCCGGGTGCCGGTGATCGTGCCGCGCAGCCGGTGGTAGTAGCGGTCGTAGCCCTTGCCGTACCGCTCGCCGCCCTTCCACTCGCCGGTCGGCGCGATCCTCGTCCGGCCGCCGTTGACCTGGTAGTTGAGCAGGACGGGGCCGATCCTCCGCTTGGCGGTGACCTGGACGGCCTGGTCGGTGCCGTAGCTGAACTCGAACGGGTCGAGCACGAAGTCGGGCGTCCTGTTGCCCAGGTGGCTGACCGGCTCGGCCGGGTCGGCCGCGGACCTGGCGACGTCGAGCGCGAACGGCAGGTTCTTCTCGAACTCCGCCTGCACGGCCGCCTCGTCGTCGGGGAAGACGAACCCGCAGCCGTCGCAGCCCTCGTCGAGCTCCGGCGTCCAGGACAGGGTGCCGTACCTGGCGTGGGCGTGGTCGTTGGTGTCGCCGTTCGTGGTGTAGAGCTCCGCGCCGAGGTCGGGGTCGAACCCGGGGACGGCCGGGGCGTCGTCGTCGCCGGTCAGGGCCTCGTAGATCGGGTTGTCCGCGGTCTTCGTGGCGATCTGGAACCCGCTCGGGTAGAGCAGCAGCGGGCCGAAGGAGTGGTAGTTCAGGTTCATCTCGAACCTGACCCGGTTGAGCAGGCCGTCCATGGCCCTGGTCTCCGGCTCGCTGGCCGGGCCGGTCCCGCGGAAGGTCTCGCTGCTCGGGATGCTCGACGAGCCCTCCTCGTCGTAGCGGAAGTTCGTGGGGAAGTTGCGGTTCGGGTCCACGCCGTCGCCGTTGGTGATCTTCCCGTCGCCGTCGTTGTCGCGCAGGTTCTTGCGCCACAGGCGGTTGCCCTCGGTGAAGGTGAAGTCGTAGCCGTCGGGGTTGGCCACCGGCACGAACCACAGCTCGGTCCGGTTGAGCAGGTCCCGCAGCGCCGACCTGTTGGCGATCACGTACTTCAGCAGCCGCATGTCCACCTCGGCGGCGATCCACTCGCGGGCGTGCTGGGTGGCCGAGTACAGCGTGGCGGGCTTGAGCCCGTCGGGCAGCAGCCGGGCGCCCGTGGAGACCTTGACGGCGAGGATGTCCTGGCCCTTGAGCGTCCTGCCGATGGACTGCAGCTCGACGATGTCCCTGTTGGCGTTCGCGATCGCCCTGAGCTGGTCGGCGATGCCGCCCCGCTCGGAGTACGACCGCCACACGGTGTAGCCGCCGGCCGCCTGGGCCTTGGCGGCCTGGAGGTTGCTCTGTCCCTGCGGGTTGCGCACGGGCTCGGGCCGCAGGCCGAGCTTGGCCAGCCCGGCCAGGTCGGCCTGGGCGGCGGTCAGCTCGACGTGCTCCTTGTCGCCGCCGTTGTCGTGCTGGACGACGTCGAAGCCCTTCTCCCGCAGGAACTGGGCGGTGCCCGGCTCGCCGTCCACCTGGTAGAGGTCGATGCGGTCGCCGGGCGGCAGCGGATCGACCGACGCCTCGGCGGTGAGGGGGACGAGGGAGGCGCCCAGGCCGAGGAGCACGGCCGCGGCGATGGTCATGATTCGAGACACGATCTGCCCCTTCGCAGAGACGAGTTCGATCGCCATCTCAGACCGGGATCAAGTCCTTCACAAGGCCCAATCTTTTAGATCTTCCTTATTTCCGACAAAGGACCATGTACCTCGCCAAAGGTGCGTCAGTTGGCGGGTTCGGATGACAGCCATCAAGATCATCTTCTATAGTTTCGGTCCGTCTATGCGAGGAGGGGACGGGTGTGAGGATCTGGCGGCTTGCCGCGGTCTTCGTCGTCCTCTCCGGGCTGCTCGGGCTCGCCTCCCCGCGGCCGGCGTCGGCCGATCCCAACATCGACGAGCTGCGCAGACTCACCAAACAGGCGTCCCGGCTCAACGACCTCTACCGCGGCCAGATCCAGAGCCTGGAGGAGATCAGGATCCAGGCCAAGAACGCCACCGACACCTCCGGCGACCTGGCGGCGCGCCTGGCCGCGGCCCAGGCCGGCGTGGCCGAGATCGCACGCCAGGCGTACGTCAACGGCCCCCTCGACGGCATGCAGCTGTTCGGCCTCAGCGTCGACCCGGCCATCGCGCTCGGGCAGGCGGCGAACATGTCGTACATGGCCGCCGAGCGGACCGAGCGCGTCCAAAGCATCCAGAAGCTCATCGCGAAGTCCAAAGAGGCCAAGCTCAACGCCAACGACAAGATCGACAAGCTGAAGAAGGAGATCAGGACCCTTCAGGGCAAGCGGCGCGAGATCGAGCGCCTGCTCGCCAAGTACGGCTTCCAGCAGCCCGGCGGCGCCGAGGGCCTGACACAGCGCATGATCACGGTGCGCGCCGAGATCATGCAGAACTTCCCGATGAAGTACGGCGTGGGCTGCCTGCGCCCCGGCGACCCCGGCGAGCACGGCAAGGGCCGGGCCTGCGACTTCATGATGTCCCGCGGCGGCACCATGGCCTCCGGGGCCGACGCCGACCGCGGGGACGCCCTGGCCGAATGGCTCATCAAGAACGGCGCGCGGATCGGCGTCATGTACATCATCTGGAAGCAGCGCTACTACGACATCCGGTCAGGCGGGGGCTGGGACCCCATGTCCGACCGGGGCGGCGTGACCGCCAACCACTACGACCACGTTCACGTCTCGGTGTTCTGAGCGACCCGCTCCCGGTACCACGCGTAGGACGCCTTGGGGGTGCGGCGTCCCGTGGCGAAGTCCACGTGCACCAGGCCGAAGCGCTGGTGGTAGCCCTCGGCCCACTCGAAGTTGTCCAGCAGCGACCAGACGAAGTAGCCGCGCACGTCCACGCCCTCGGCCCGCGCGGCCATGACGGCGTCGATGTGGCCGCGCAGGTAGTCGATGCGGGCCTGGTCCTCGACCGTGCCCCGCGGGGTGAGCTCGTCGGGCTGGGAGCAGCCGTTCTCGGTGACGTGGATCGGCGGGAGCGCGCTGCCGTACCGGGCCTTGAGGCCGGTCAGGAGCTCGCGCAGGCCGTCGGGCACGACCGGCCAGCCGAACGCGGTCGTGGGATACCCCGTGACGCCGGTGTCGCTGAACGGGAGCACCTCGCCGGGCGGCGGGGCGGCGATCCGGGTGGGGTTGTAGTAGTTGATGCCGAGGGCGTCCAGGGGGGCGGAGATGGTCTCCAGGTCGCCGTCGCGGACGAAGTCGAGGTCGGCGGTGTAGGCCGAGAGATCCGGATACCTCCCGAGCAGCACCGGGTCGTTGAACAGCCGGTTGTGCAGGACGTCGTAGGCGTCGGCGGCCTTGACGTCCGCCTCCTCCCGCGACGCGGGCCAGACCGGCGTGCAGTTGTTGGTGATGGCCACCTGCCGCGCGCCCGCCGCGCGCAGGGCCGCGACCGCCAGGCCGTGGCCGAGGAGCTGGTGGTGGGCGACGGGGAGGGCGTCAAGCAGCAGGGCCTGGCCGGGGGCGTGGATGCCCATGGCGTGGCCGAAGGCCATGTGCACGAACGGCTCGTTCAGGGTGATCCACAGCGGGATGCGGTCGGCCAGGCGCTCGGCGACGATCGCGGCGTAGTCGGCGAAGCGGCCGGCCGTGTCGCGGTCGGTCCAGCCGCCGCGGTCCTGGAGCGCCTGGGGCAGGTCCCAGTGGAAGAGCGTCGGCACGGGCTGGATGCCGGCCGCCAGCAGGCCGTCGGTGAGGCGTTCGTAGAAGTCGAGGCCCGCGGGGTTGACCTCGCCGGCGCCGAGCGGCTGCACCCGCGGCCAGGCGATGGAGAAGCGGTAGGCGTTCACGCCGAGGCCGGACATGAGGGCGACGTCCTCGCGCCAGCGGTGGTAGTGGTCGCAGGCCACGTCCCCGGTGTGGCCGTCCCTGGTCCGGCCGGGCTCGTGGGCGAAGGTGTCCCAGATGGACGCGCCCCGGCCGTCCTCGGCCACCGCGCCCTCGATCTGGTAGGCGGCGGTCGCCGTACCCCATAAGAACATCTCGGCTCCTTTATGCGAGTATGGCTCATGTTAACGGACGGCAAAGTGGCCGGTCTGTACCTGCTGGTAATAAGCCAGGATGGGGAGCATGACGAGTACCTTGCGCCGCCGTCCCGCCCAGCGCCGGAGCGTGGAGCGGGTGGAGCGGATGCTCGACGAGTGCGCGCTCCTGCTCGACGAGGTGGGCTACGAGGCGTTGACCACGAAGGAGGTCGCGCGCCGCGCCGAGGTCCCCATCGGCACCTTCTACCAGTTCTTCCGCGACAAGCAGGGCCTGGTGCGCGCCCTCGCGCTGCGCAACCTGGAGGCGTTCCTCCAGCGGGTCACCCAGCGCATCGCCGAGGCCGATCTCAGCCACTGGACCGACCTGGTCGACCTGGCCATCGACGAGTTCGTCGACATGAAGCGCACCACCCCCGGGTTCGCGGTGGTCGACTTCGGCGAGGTCCTGCCCACCCCGGGCGGGCCGCCGCTGGAGGGCACCAAACGCACGCTCGACAGCGCCCTCGACAACAACGTCATCGTGGCCGACCGGTTGCGCGCCCTCACCCTCGCCCTGCTCGACGCGCCCGCGGGCCCCGGGCTCGACCGGGCGCTCGTGGTCGCCGTCGAGGCCACCGACGCCGTGCTCAAGCTCGCCTTCCGGGCCGATCCCGGCGGCGACGCCGACCTGATCGCCGAGTGCAAGCAGCTCGTCCGCCGCTACCTCGCCGACCACCTGCCCTGATCCCCCAGGCGACGGCGTTCAGACGGGCGCGCTCATGGTGCCGCGTCCTGGAAGCGGTCGAGGATGGCGAAGGTCTCCCGCAGGCCGACGCCGGTGCCGAACGGGATGGTGCCGAGTGCGATGTTCGTGGGGCAGACCCTCGGACCTGGAGCGCACTCCAGGTCAAGCCGTTGACCTGGAGTGCGCTCCAGGTGAAAGACTGGGACGCGTGAGCGTGTACACCCCAGCCGAGGTCGTCGAGGAGACCGGCTTCAGCCTCGACACCCTCCGCTACTACGAGAAGATCGGCCTGCTGGAGCGCGTGGAGCGCAACGCGGCCGGTCAGCGCAGGTTCAGCGAGGAGGACGTCGGCTGGCTCGGCATGATCCGCTGCCTGCGCGACACCGGCATGCCCATCGCCATGCTGCTGCGCTTCGCCGAGCTCGTCCGCGGCGGCGACGAGACGATCCCCGACCGCATCAGGCTCCTGGAGGAGCACGACCGGCAGGTCCAGGCCCAGATCGCCAACCTGGCCGAGCGCCAGAACTACATCCACCGCAAGATTTCCTACTACCGCAGCGTCCTGTAGCCCTGCCTTGGTGGTCCGGTTGTTAGACCAAGGACCATGGCGGGAACCAGGGCGAAGCAGATCGACGTCCCGCTGGGCCGCATGGCCGTGCTCTGCGCCGCCCTGCTGTTCGTCCTGCTGGCCCACATCACGGTCGTCCAGGCGTTCGGGACGCGGGGGCTCAACGCCGACCGCCGCAACGAGCGCTCGCTCATCTCCCGGTTCGCCCGTCCGCGCGGCGACATCCTGACCTACGACGGCGCGACCGTGGCCAGGAGCCGCCCGACGCCCGGCGGCGGCCCGTACCGGTACCAGCGGGTCTACACCGACGGCGAGCTCTACGCCCCCGTGACCGGCTACCTGTCCCTCTACCGGTCCACGGGCGTGGAGGAGGCCGAGGACGGCGTCCTGTCCGGCGACGACGCCAAGGTCAAGGTGCGCTCGATGGTCAGCGACGGCGACGTGGCCGGCGCCGACGTGCGGCTGACCATCGGCCAGCGCACCCAGTGGGCCGCCTACCACGCCCTGGAGGCCGCCGGCGTGCCCGGCGCGGCCGTGGCCATCGACCCGGCCACCGGCGCGATCCTCGCCCTGGCCAGCTACCCGTCCTACGACCCCAACACGCTGGCCACCTTCGACCCCGCCCGGCTCGACGGCGCCCTCGACCGGCTGCGCGACGCCCCCGGCCGGCCCCTGCTGAACCGGGCGCTGGACCAGGTCTATCCGCCGGGGGCCACGTTCAAGGTGGTGACCACGGCCGCGGCGCTGGCCTCGGGGGAGTACACGCCGACGGCCCCCGTGGACGCCGTCGTCCGCCCGCGGCTGCCCGCCTCGCTCGCCGGTTCGTGCGGCAGGCCCCGGCCCACGCTGCTGCGCGCCTTCCAGACCTCGTGCGACACCGCGTTCGCGGGCATCGGGGTGCAGCTCGGCCAGGACAGCCTCAGGGACCAGGCCGAGGCGTTCGGGTTCGGCGACGGCGACCTGCGCGTGCCGATGGCTCCGGCGCGCAGCACGTACCCGCAGGGCATGGACCGGGCGCGGACCGCCCTGTCGGCCGTCGGCCGGGACCAGGACCGGGCGACGCCGCTGATGGTGGCGATGTTGTCGGCGGCCGTGGCCAACAACGGCGTGCTGATGCGGCCGTACCTGGTGGAGGAGGTGAGCCTGCCGGACGGCTCGCTGCTCGGCCAGGCGGGGCCGCAGCCGTACCGCACCACCATGACGACCGTCCAGGCCCGCTACCTGGCCGCGATGATGACCGCGGGGACGCACGCGGGCGGGCCGGGCGCGGCCGTCGCCGTCCCCGGCGTCGAGGTGGCCGCCAAGATCGCCGCGACGGGCGGCGAGCACGCGCTGGCCACGGCGTTCGCCCCGGCGACCGCCCCGGAGGTGGCGGTCGGCGTGGTGCTGGAGCACCCCGGCCCCCGGGCCGGCGCGGTGGCGCAGGTGGCCCGCGCGGTGCTGGAGGCCGCGCTGGCCTGACCGCGGGCCGCCGAGTTCGCCACCGATTGAGTCTGGGCGCGAACGGTAGTTGATGCCACACTCACAGTGATGCTGCGAACCGCCGATTTCCGCAACCTGCCGGCCGAGCCCAACCTGTTCGTGGGCCGGGAGTCCGATCTCGATGAGCTGGCCCACCTCGGCCGCGTCTCGCGCGTGGTGACGCTGTGCGGCGCGGGGGGCATCGGCAAGACGCGCCTGGCCCTGCGCCTGGCCGCCAGGGTCGCCGCCGAGCACCCCGACGGCGTGTGGCTGGTCGAGCTGGCCGACGTGGAGAAGGGCGAGCTGCGGGAGCGGGTCCGCGCCGCGCTCGGCATCGCCGAGGACCTGGCGGACACCATCGGCGGCCGCCGCGTGCTGCTCGTCCTGGACAACTGCGAGCCGGTGGTCGGCGAGTGCGCCGAGCTCTGCCGCGACCTGCTCGGCGCCTGCCCGCGGCTCACCGTGCTGGCCACCAGCCGCGAGCCGCTGCGGGTGCCGGGCGAGACGGTCTGGCGGGTGCCGCCGCTCTCGCTCGTCGGCGAGGAGAGCGAGGCCGTGCGCCTGTTCGTGACCAGGGCCACCGCCGCGCGTCCTGGCTTCGAGCTGACCGAGGAGACGCTGCCGCTGGCGATCGAGCTGTGCCAGGCGCTCGACGGGCTGCCGCTGGCGATCGAGCTGGCCGCCGCCATGGTGCGGGTGTTGTCGGTCAGGCAGCTCGTCGAGCGGCTCGACGACCGGTTCAGGGTGCTGGCGGGCGGCGCCCGTACGGCCCACGCCAGGCACCGTACGCTGCGTGCCGCCGTCGACTGGAGCTACCGGCTGCTCAGCCCCCAGGAACGCCTGCTGCTGCGCCGAGTGGCGGCCTTCCGCTCCTGCTGGACGCTCGACCTGGCCGAAGCGGTGTGCGCCGGTTCCGGCCTGCCCGAGGAGGACGTGCTGCCGCGCCTGTGCGACCTGGTGGACAAGTCGCTGGTCGTCCTCGACGGCGAGGTCGCCGGCCAGGCCCGCTACCGGCTGCTGGAGACCGTCCGCGAATACGCGCTGGAGCGGCTCGCGGAGTCCGGCGAGGAGGCGGCGCTGCGCCGCGCGCACCTGGCCGCGCTCGCCGGGCTGGCCGGGCGGTTCAAGGACGTCCTCGCGCCGGGCACGCGCACGTCGTGGCCCGTGGTCGAGCGCTACGTCAACCTGTTCGACGGGCTCAAGGCCGAGGTGGGCGCGGCCTGCGACTGGGCCGTGGCGAGCGGGTCGCCGCAGACCGCCCTGCAGCTGCTGACCGACGTGCGCTACCTGCTCATGGCCAGCGGGCGGCGGCTGGACATCGCCGAGCGGCTAGACCGGCTGCTCGCGCTCGACGCCCCCGACGTGCCCGAGGGCTTACGCGGGCAGGCGATGATCCTGCGCGGTGAGCTGGCGCTCGCGGCCGGCGAGACGGGGCTCGCGGCGCGGTGCGTACAGATCGGGCTGGCGCTGTGCGTCGACGCCCAGGACGCCTACGGCGAGGCCGTGGGCCTGATCATGCTCGCCCAGGCGACCGGCGACCAGGAGTCCCTGACCCCGGCCCTGGAGGCGGCGCGGCGGCGCGGCGACCCGATCCTGGAGTCGCTCGCCCAGGGCACCCGGGCCGACTTCGGCCTGCGGGCCGGCCGCCTGCATGAGGCGCGGCGCGCGTTCGAGGAGGTCCTGTCGCTGAGCGAACGGCTGGACAACCACCTCGGCCAGTCCTACGGGCACGTCGGCCTGGCCCAGATCGCCCGGCGCACCGGCGACCGGCCGGCCGCCCGGCGGCACTACGAGGCCGGCCTGCGCCTGCTGCGGCACATCGACGCCCGGCAGCAGATCGTGAGCTGCCTGGCCGGGCTCGGCCGCGTCGCGCTGGAGGAGGGCGACCTGGCCGAGGCCCGCGCGCGGCTCACCGAGGCGCTGGTGCTCAGCCGCGACGCGGGCCTGCGTGACAGCATCGCCCGGCGGCTGGCGGCCTGGGCGCGCCTGGTGGCGGCCGAGGGCGACGACCGGCGCGCGGTCCTGCTGGCCGCCGCCTCCCTGGGGCTGCGCGACCGCCGCCCCGACGCCCGCACCGAAGAGCTGCTGGCCCCCGTCCGCGAACGGCTGGGTGAGGCCGTGGTGGCGCTGCTGTGGGCCGAGGGCCTGGCGATGACGGCGGACCAGGCGGTCTCGTGCGCGCTCGGCGGCCCGTTGCCCGAGCTGCCGGCCGCGCCGGTCGCCCCGGCGGCCCAGGACAGCAGGCTGACGGCCAGGGAACGCGAGATCGCCGAGCTGGTCGCCCGCGGGCTGAGCAACCGGGCCATCGCCGACGAACTGGTGATCAGCCCGGCCACCGCCGCGCGGCACGTCGCCAACATCCTCGGCAAGCTGGGCTTCTCCACACGTACACAGATTGCCGCATGGGTGATCGGCGGACGCTGATCCCGGCGGGTTCTCTACACATCGCCGCCGCCCGCCGCTTACATCGTCGAATGGCCATGTCAGCGCATGTGCCGCCCCGGTCCGAACGCCTACCGTTCTGCGTGTGATCGACCGCGCCCCGCGCTTCCCGTCCTCGCGCCGGGGGCCGCGGCGGCCGATCGACCTAGGGACGTCACGCGTCCCGACGGAGCCGGGCCTTCTCGGAGGGGTGGGGGCCCGGTTCCGGGGCGCGTGACAGCGGGCTCGAGTCGCGCAGGGCTCGGGCCCGCCCACCTCGGCCCTGGGCTGGGGAAATGCACACCGCTCTACATAGATCGGTGGATGCGGCAGCCGCGCGGGCGACCGTACGTTGACGGGCATGACGCCGTCCGCCTCGTCCTCCGGCACCGTGATCCACGAGGTGTTCTGCCGGGCCTACGAGCGGGGCGAGCGGCCGGCGCTCATCGATCTGCGCGGCGGCCACGTCTACGGCTACCGCAGCCTGGTGACCGAGGTGACCAGGGCGGCGTCCGGGCTGGTGCGCAGGGGAGCGCGCCGCGACCAGGTGGTGGGGGTGCACGTCTCCACGACCGGCACCCAGACGGTGGCCCTGCACACCGTGCTGGCGGCGGGCGGGGTGGCCGCGCCGATCGGTCCGGGGCTCGGCGTCGAGGAGGTGGCGGCGCTGCTGCGCGAGTGCGACGCCCGCATGCTGATCACCACCCCCGACCTGGCGGAGACGGCGATCGCGGCGGCCGACGGCTCCCGCGTGCGCCAGGTGGTCTCGCTCGGCCCGGCGCTCGACACGATCGACTTCCGCGGCCTGCTCGTGCTGGAGCCCACCGCGCTGCCCGCCCTCGACGCCAAGCGCCAGGACGCGCTGGCGCTGCCCGGCGGCGCCCGGCTCACCCATGCCGACCTGCTGGCCAGGATGGCCGAGCTCGACGTGCCCGTCGGCCTGAGGGAGTCCGACGTCGTGCTGTGCACGTGGCCGCCCGGCGCCGGCGCCGACCTGCCAGCCCTGGTCGGCCTGGCCGTGTCCAAGGGCGCGCTGGTCGTGGCCGCGGGCCCCGGTGACCTGCCCGGATCCGGCTACGACGCGGGCGTCACCGTGCTCACCGGGCCGGCCGGCACGCTGGAGCGCGTGGGCTGAGTATGCGGACCTGTTACCTGCCCCGCCCTTGACGTCGGCGCGCGCGAAGTGGGTTGATAGCCGTTGTTGACAACGTTGTCAAAGGTCACCAACTTCGGGGGATCGCGAAGGGAATGGTGTGCGATGCGACGGTGGTTAGCGGCCGTCTCGATCACGATGGCGGGCGTTCTGGGCCTGGCGGGCTGCGGCGGAGGCAGCGGCGGCCAGACTTCTGAGCCGGGTTCGTCGAGCGGCGGCAAGCAGCAGGTGGAGGTCTTCTCCTGGTGGACGGGCCCCGGTGAGGCCGACGGCCTCGCGGCGATGAAGAAGATATTCGAGGACAAGAACCCGAACTACACGTTCTTCGACGCCGCCGTGGCGGGCGGCTCGGGTGACAAGGCCAAGGCGTTGTTGCAGTCGAAGTTGCAGGCCGGCACGCCGCCCGACACGTTCCAGGGGCACGCCGGCGCCGAGTTGCAGGGCTACATCAAGGCGGGCAACCTGGAGGACCTGACGTTCCTGTACGACGAGCTGAAGCTCAAGGACGTCTTCCCCGCCCAGCTCGTCGAGCAGATCAGCGTCGAGGGCAAGATCTACTCGGTGCCGGTCAACATCCACCGGTCCAACGTCCTGTGGTTCAACCCCAAGGTGCTCAAGGACGCCGGCATCGCGGCCGCGCCCAAGACGATCGAGGAGTTCATCGCCGACCTGGAGAAGGTCAAGGCCAAGGGCAAGATCCCGATCTCCGTCGGCTCGGAGTGGACCGCCACCCACCTGCTGGAGAACGTGCTGCTCGGCTCGCTCGGCACCGACGCCTACAACGCGCTGTTCAAGCCGGGCGCCGACTGGAGCGGCCCGCAGATGACGAAGGCGCTGGAGAACTACGCCAAGATCATGTCGTACGCGGGCGACCCGCAGGACGACTGGCAGCCCGCCGCCAAGCAGGTGGCCGACGGCGAGGCGGCGTTCAACATCATGGGCGACTGGGCCTACGGCTACTTCCACAACCCGCCGGAGGGCGGCCTCGGCAAGACGTCCAAGACGGACTTCGACTGGGCGCCCGCGCCCGGCACCGAGGGCACCTACATGTGGCTGTCGGACAGCTTCACGCTGCCCAAGGGCGCCAAGAACCGGGACGGGGCCGTCGCCTGGCTGAAGGTCGCGGCGAGCAAGGAGGGCCAGGACGCCTTCAACCCCAAGAAGGGCTCCATCCCCGCCCGCAAGGACGCCGACCAGTCGCTCTACACCGACTACCTGGCCGACGCGCTGAAGGACTGGTCGGGCGACAAGCTGGCCGGCTCCATCCAGCACGGCGTCTCGGTGAGCCAGCCGTGGCTGGCCTCGATCAACGAGGCGGTCGGGCTGTTCATCGGCAGCAAGGACGTCAAGGGCCTGCAGCAGGGCCTGGCCGACGCGGCCAAGGCCAACGCTCAGTGACGCATGCGGGTACGGCGGGACGCTCCCGCCGTACCCGCGCGAAGGGAAACGGTTGTGAGGCGGGCACGCACCTGGCTGCCCGGACTCCTCCTCGTCGCGCCGTCGATCGTGGCGATCGGCGTGTTCGTGTACGGCATGCTGGGCTGGAACTTCCGCCTGGCCATGACGGACCAGCACGATGAGGTGTCCGAGGGCACGTTCGTGGGGCTGAAGAACTTCGTCGACATCTGGGACCAGGCGCGCTGGCGTCTGTCGGTCGACCACGCGATCGTGTTCACGATCGCGTTCGTGGCGGGGGCGCTGGTGCTGGGCTGGTTCCTGGCGTTCCTCATGGAGAAGGGGATCTGGGGGGAGGGCACGTTCCGGGCGATCTACCTGTTCCCGATGGCCGTGTCGTTCGTCGCGACCGGCATCGTGTGGCGGTGGCTGATGAACTCGGGGACGGGTGAGCGGGCGGTCGGCCTGAACCGGCTGTTCGACGCGATCGGGCTGCCGCAGTGGCAGTGGTTCAGGGATCCGGACTGGGGGATGGCCGCGATGGCGCTCCCAGCGATCTGGCAGATGTCCGGATATGTCATGGCGTTGTTCCTGGCGGGCTTCCGCGGCGTCCCCGAGGAGCTGCGCGAGGCGGCGCGGGTGGACGGCGCCGGCGAGTGGGGCGTCTACCGGCACGTGGTGCTGCCCATGCTCAGGCCGGTCACCCTGTCGGCGCTGATCATCCTGGGACACATCTCGCTCAAGGTCTTCGACCTCATCGTGGCGGTGTCCGGCAAGCAGATCATCACCGACGTGCCCGCGGTGTTCATGTGGGTGGCGGTCTACGACTCGCACGACCCGGCGAAGGGGGCCACGATCGCCTCGTACATCGTGCTCAGCGTGGCGGTCTTCGTGATCCCGTACCTGATCTGGTCGGTGCGCAAGGAGCGCAGGCCATGACGGCCGTCGCGGCCCGGCGCAGGACCGGGTTCGGGATCGTGCGGTTCTGCCTGCTGCTCGCCCTGGTGGTCGTCGTCCTCGTCCCGATCTACGTGCTGCTGGCCACCAGCTTCAAGCCGCTCACCGAGGCCGACCCCGGCCAGGCGTGGAACCTGCCCAGGACGTGGACCACCGAGGCGTGGCGGGTGGCCTGGGAGAAGCTGGCCCCCGGCCTGTGGAACAGCGTGCTGCTGGCCGTCCCCGGCTCGCTGCTGTCGTGCGCGTTCGGGTCGATGAACGGCTACGTGCTGTCCAAATGGCGCTTCCCCGGCGCGGACGTGCTGTTCACGCTGTTCCTGTTCGGCATGTTCATCCCCTACCAGGGCGTGATGATCCCGCTGGTCAAGCTCATGGTCTGGCTGAACGAGCAGACCGGGCTGCAGGGCGTCTTCTACGGCGGCATCCCGGGCCTGGTGCTCGCGCACGTCGTGTACGGCATCCCCATCTGCACGCTGATCTTCCGCAACTACTACGTCACGATCCCCGACGAGCTGATCGAGGCCGCGCGGGTGGACGGCGCGGGGATGCTGCGCGCGTACTGGTCGGTCGTGCTGCCGGTGTCGTGGCCGGCGATCGCGGTGGTGATCATCTGGCAGTTCACCTCCCTGTGGAACGACTTCCTGTTCGCCGTCTTCATCACCGGTCCGCAGAGCTGGCCGACCACCGTCATGCTCAACAACATCGCCGGGGCCCAGGCCACCCCCTACAGCCAGCAGATGGCCGCGGCCGTCCTGGCCTCGATCCCGACCATGCTGATCTACGTGCTGCTCGGCCGGTTCTTCATGCGCGGCCTGATGGCGGGCGCGCTGAAGGGCTGACGCGGGGCGGCCCGCTACGCCGGTGACCGGCCGGCCAGCGCGTCGCCCAGCGGCGTGCGGGCGTACAGGACGGAACGGCCGGTGCGGGTGCCGACGACCAGGCCCGTCCTGCGCAGGACGGCCAGGTGCCCGCCGGTCGCGCCGAGGCTCTGGCCGAGCAGGGCGGCCAGGTGGGTGGTCGTGGCGGGCACGGCCAGCTCGGTGAGGAGGCGCGCCCTGGTGCGGCCGATCAGCAGCGCCAGGTCGCCGTCCGGCACGCCGACCGCGGCGCCCGTGCCGCGGGCCGGGTAGACCAGCGCGTTGGGCCAGGCCGCCTCCAGGTACACGCCGACCGAGCCGGAGAAGGCGGTCGGCACGAACAGCAGGCCCCCGCCGCCCGGCACGTGCGAGCCGTGGCGGGTGTGCAGGCGCACCTCGATGTGCCCGTCGGGACGCCAGCGCACCTGGTCGCTCAGGTCGTCCAGCGCGGCGGCCCAGCCGTAGGCGGCCAGGCGTCCGGCCCGCTGGATCACGTCGCGTTCGAGGATCGTGTGGAGTCGCGGCCAGCCGACCGAGATGATCTCCCGCCACAGCGCCTCGTACGCGTCGGCCAGCACCTCCACCACCCGCGGCGAGAACAGCAGGTCCCGGATCGGCTCCGGCACCGGCGGCAGCGCGGCCAGAACCCGGGCGATCTCCTCGTGCGCCTGGGCGACCGGGGTCCGGCGCATGGAGGCCAGCTCGGTCTCGAACGGCACGCTCATCCCGGCCGGCGGCGGGGCGATGAAGTCGACGTTCGCGTAGCCCTTGTTGCCGCTGATCGCCGCCAGCGCGCGCAGCGCCGGATGCCGTCGCACCAGGTCGAGGTACGGGCCGCGCCAGCGCTCCACCCACCGCCGGTGCACGCCGGGCTCGTTCCTGCCGTCGAGCGTCCAGTGGGCGTGCATGGTCTCGATCAGCGGCGAGATCGCGAACCTGCTGGCCACCAGGTCCTGCGGGGTCACCTGGATCTTCAGTGCCACCTTTCGGTTATATCCGAAACCATGGCCGGGCCGGGCGCCGGTTCAGCAGCATCGGGGATGTGAGAGCGGCGACGTACGGCGACGTGTTCGCGGTCAAGGAGTTCCGGGTGCTGTTCGGCAGCTTCGCGCTGCTGGTCACCGGGGAATCGATCAAGATGCTGGCCCTGTCCGTGCTGGTGTACGCGCGGACGGGCTCCCCGGGGTTGTCGGCGGCGGCGTACATGGCGGGGTGGCTGCCGTACATCGTGGGCGGGATGTTCCTGCTGTCGCTGGCCGACCGGCTGCGGCCCCGGGCGCTGATGGTGACCGGCGAGCTGGTCAGGGCGGCGGTGTGCCTGCTGCTCGCCTACGCCGGGCTGCCGGTGTGGGGGATGCTGGCGCTCGTGCTGGTCAGCGGGCTGTTCTCGCCGGTGTTCGGGGCGGCCAGGTCGGCGGCGCTGCCGGACGTCCTGCCGGGGGACGCGTTCGTGCTCGGCCGGTCGGTGATCGGGGTCACCTCGGCGGCCTCCCAGGTCGGCGGGCTCGCGGCCGGAGGCGCGTTCCTGGCCTTCGCCGGGGCGCCGGGCGCGCTGGCCGCCACCGCCGCGCTGTCGGCACTCGGCGCGGTGGTCCTGCGGTTCGGCCTGCCCGACCGTCCCGCCCGCGCCGCCGCGGGGAGCGGCGGGACGGGGGCCGTGCGGCAGACGCTGCGGGTGAACCGGTCGCTGCTGGCCGACCGGCGGGTGCGCGGGCTGCTGCTGGCCGGATGGCTGCCGACGATGTGCCTGGCCGGGGCGGAGGCGATGATCGTGCCCTACCTGGGCGGTGAGGGGCGGGCGGGCGTGGTGCTCGCCGCGGCGGCGGCCGGGATGGCGGTGGGGGAGTTCACCGTGGGCAGGTTCGCCGCGCCGCCGCTGCGGGAGCGGCTGTCGGCGCCGCTCGCCGTGCTGCTCGGGGTGCCGTGGCTGGGGTTCGCGCTCGGGCCCGGCGTGGGGTGGGCCGCGGTGCTGGCCGCGTGCGCGGCCGCGGGGCTGTCGTACCAGCTCGGGTTGCAGTGGCGGTTCGTGGACGCGGTGCCCGAGGAGGGGCGCGGGCAGGCGTTCGGGCTGCAGTCGGCGGGGCTGATGACGGGACAGGCGGCCGGGGCGGCGCTGGTCGGCGTGCTGGGCGAGACGATCGGGCCGGGGGGCGCGATCGTCGCGGCGGGCGCGGCCGGCGTCCTGGTCGCGCTGGCCCTGCTTGTGCCCCTACGCCCTGCCAAGCCCTCCGGCCCTGCTGGTTCCTCTGTTGCGGTCACGTCACGGGAAGCTCCCCGGAGCCGCGCGGGATGAGGCGTACGGGCAGCTCGACGTGCTCCGGCGGCCCGCCGTCACCGCGCAGGCGCCGGAACAGCAGCTCGGCGGCCACCCGGCCCATCCAGGCCGGATCCTGCGCCACCACGCTCACCCCTGGCCGCAGCAGGTCGGCCAGCTCGAAGTCGTCGAACCCCACCAGCGCCAGCGGCCGCCCCTCCAGGGCCCGCAACGCGGTCACCGTGAGCCGCCCGTTCCCGGTGAACAGCGCGGTCGGCGGCGCGTCCAGGGCCAGCATGCGCCGCAGGTCGGCCCGTACGTCGTCGAGCGACGGCGGGCGCATCGCCACCAGCCGCGGGTCGAACAGCCCGCCGAGCGCCCGCCGGTAACCCGCCAGCCGCCGCGCCGCGGTGTAGATCGCCGGATCGTCGCCCAGGAACGCGATCCTGTGGTGCCCGTGCGTGAGCAGGTGCCGGACGGCCTGCTCGGCCCCGCCCGCGTTGTCGGCGAGCACGGTGTCCACCTCGATCCCCGGCTCGGGCGGCCGGTCGGCGAACACCACGGGCGTGCCGGCCTCCAGCTCGCCCCGCAGGTAGGCGTGGTCGTCACCGGCCGGGACGACGATCAGCCCGTCCACCCTGCGCGCGCAGAACGTCTCGACCAGCTCGCGCTCCCGGCCCGGCTCCTCGCCCGAGGACCCGCTGAGCAGCAGGCAGCCGTGGTCGATGACGACGTCCTCGACGGCCCGGCTGAGACCGGCGTAGAAGGGGTCGGCGACGTCCTCGATGACCAGCCCGATGGTGGCGGTCATGCCCGTGCGCAGGACCCGGGCGCTCTCGTTGCGGCTGTAGCCCAGCCGGTCGATGGCCGCCCGCACCCGCTCGGCGGTGGCCGGATGGACGCCGGGCTCGCCGTTGACCACGCGCGAGACGGTCTTGAGCGCCACGCCCGCCGCCGCCGCGACGTCCTTCATCGTCGGTCTCACGCATGGATCATGTCCTACTGCACCCGGGCGGACAACGTTGTCAGACGCCTGTGCCAGAGTAGGTGCCCTATGTCGTTGCGACACGCCTTGCTGGTGGCCGGGTTCGTGCTGGCCGCGCTCAACCTGAGGCCCGCCATCGCGGGCCTGTCACCGCTGCTCGACGAGATCATGAAAGACCTGGGGCTGTCGCCGTCGGGCGGCGGCGCGATCACCACCGTCATGGTGGTCTGCCTGGGCGTGTTCGGCCCGGTGGCCCCGCTGCTCGCGCGGCGCATCGGCCTGGACAGGACGCTGCTGGCCGGCCTGCTCGTGGTCGCGGCGGGGGAGTGCCTGCGCGGGCTCGACGGCGTTCCCATGCTCTACCTGGGCTCGGCGCTGGCCGCGACCGCCATCGCCGTCATGAACGTCTCCATGCCCGGCATCGTCAAGCAGCACTTCCCCGAGCGCGTCAACCTGCTCACCGGCGTCTATGTCGCGGCCGTGGTGGCCGGCGCGGCCGGGGCCTCGGCCCTGGTGATCCCGCTGGAGCGGGCCACCGGCTTCGACTGGCGCGGCGTCTCGGCGCTGCTCGCCGTGCCCGCCGTGCTCGCGGCCCTGCTCTGGCTGCCGCAGGCGGTCCGGGGCGGGCCCGCCGAGCAGGGCGGCCCGAGGCCGTTCGGCGCCGTCCTGCGCAGCCGCGTCACCTGGTACGTGACCGCGCTCATGGGCCTGCAGTCGCTCACCTTCTACGTCATGCTGGCCTGGCTGCCGACCATCTTCCTCGACGCCGGCCTGCCCGCCGACCAGGCCGGCTACCTGCTCAGCCTGACGAACCTGGTCCAGGTCGCGACCTCGCTCGCGGTGCCGGTGCTGGCCGGCCGCCGGGCCTCGCAGGTGCCGTACGTGGTGGGCGCCGGCGTGCTGACCGTGCTCGGCTACCTCGGCGTGCTGCTGGCCCCGGCCACCGTGCCGTGGTTGTGGATGATCGTGCTCGGCATCGGCCAGGGGGCCTCGTTCGCGCTGGCGCTGCTGATCATCGCCCTGCGCCCGGCCGATCCGGCCGGCGTGACCGCGCTGTCGGCCGTGGCCCAGTCGGTGGGGTACGTCGTGGCCGCGCTGGGCCCGCTGCTGTTCGGCTACCTGAGAGAGGTCTCGGGCGGCTGGACCGTGCCGCTGACGGTCGGCCTCGGGGTTCTCGGGGCTCAGCTGGTGGCTGGATGGTTCGCCGGACGCCCTGCTACCTTAGGTAAGGCTAACCTGTAGAAGGGATACGCAGCGTGCTGACCGAGGCTCTCCAGCGTCTGGCCGACGGCCGGGGCGGCGTCATCGGGGTCGAGCCAGAGCTCGTCATCGACCCCGACGAGAGCTGGACGGCCGCCGCCGACCTGGCGCGGGAGCCGTACACGCTGTTGGCCGGCCTGGTCGAGCAGACGGCGGCACGCTGGAACGCGCCCCGGCACGTCGGCGCGGCGCTGTTCTGGAAGACCTTCGGCTACTGGCACAGCCTGCCCATGGCGCTCGGCTGGGCCCTCGACGGCCGCGTCCCCGTCATGCGGCTGGCCGACACCTACTTCAAGGTCTCCGACGCCGGCGTGACGATCGCCGCCAGCCGGGTGAGCTGGGGCACGGGCGTCGAACCCATCCGCGAGTCGCTGGCCGAGGCGCAGCAGCCGCTGGTCAAGGCCATCAGCGCGCTCGCCAAGGTCGGCGAGCGCACCTTGTGGGGCTCGACCGCCGAGGCGTTCGCCCATCCGCTGACCTGCATCGTCAAGGGCGACTACATGGCCCTGCTCGCCGAGCTCGGCAGCCCGGTCGACGGGCTGGTCGAGCCCGCCGACGACGGCTACTTCCGCAGGACGTGCTGCCTGTGGATCACCCTGCCCGACGTCGAGGCGTGCGGGAGCTGCTGCGTGCTCAGGCCACAGCCACCGGCTCGTCCATAGGACGCAGCTCGTCGGCGTAGCTCACCGACACCCGGCGCATGACGCCGCTGTCGTCGATGGAGTACTGGCCGAGCCGCCACAACGGCGGCGAGTACGCGTGGATCGAGACGCTCTCGCCCTCCGCGCCGCCGAGCCGGTGGATGTGGTCGGGCCCGAACGAGAACGACTGACCGGCCGGCACCACGGTCTCCAGGTGCTCGCCGCCGATGCGCGGATTGCACTCCTGCAACGCCCCCTGCACGACGTGCACCGCGCCCGAGGAGATGTCGTGGTCGTGCCAGCCCGTGTCGTCCTCAGGACGCCAGCACAGCACCCAGACGTCCACATAGGCGTCCCGGTACAGGGAGGCGTAATGCCGTCCGCCGTCGGCCGGGAAGTCGACCATGTCACGCCACTCCTGCGGGTTGGCGGCCAGCTCGTCGACCAGGTCGCGCAGCTCACGCCGGTCGAGCGTGCGCTCCGGCAGCCCGGCACACACGCCCCCGCCCTGGATCTGGATGTCACTCACGTACGAGTCTCCTTTCTGTATCTAATTGCCTCACTCCGTGAGGCGGCTCGGTCGCCATATGCCGGCGTCTTCCCCCGCTCTGGTCGCTGCGCTCCCGACGCTCCTCCAGACGCCGGCGCTCCCTCGCGGATCTCATTGCCTCACTCCATGAGGCGGCTCGGTCGCCTGTATGCCGGCGCTCGCTCGCGGGGTCATGGTGGGGGGAGGCCCAGGAGGCGGCGGGGGTTGGTGGAGTGGATGGCGTGGTGGGCGGCGGTGCCGAGGCCGGGGTCGGGGGCCGTGGCGTACGGCGCGTCGGAGCCGTTGACGACGACGTCCACGCCCAGCTCGCGGACGATCGCGTCGATGGCACGCGGCCCGTACGAGGACGTCTCCACGTAGAAACCGGGATCCACCAGGCCGCGCCCGGTGCCGCCACGGGCGATGAGCCGTTCGGAGTGCAGCGGCGCCAGCCCCGCCAGCAGCGCGAAGCACACCCGCAGCCGAGGATGCCGGGGCCGGACCACGGCGTGGAAGTGATGCCAGGCCGCGTGCATCTGCTGCACGTACGGCACCAGCGCCGGCCACCACGGCGGCGTCCCCGGCGGCGGCGGCACGGCGGCGGGCCCGGGATGCACGAACAGCGGCAGGTCCCGCTCGGTGAGCACGTCGAGCAGCCGGTCGTCGGGTACGGCGGTGGCCGGGATCTGCAGCCCGGCCAGCCCCCGGTCGAGGTCCTTGGCCAGCCGCTCAGGATCGGGCTCGCTGTGACAGGTCGCCGCCCACACCCCGAACGGCTCGCCCAGCCCGAGCGCGCCCTCGTGGTAGGCGTCGATCAGCGGCCACGCCTCCTCCGGCGGCAGGAACTCCACGCCCAGCGGGCTCGACATCGACACCAGCGCCAGGTCGAGCCCGGTCGTGTCCCGGTGCTCGTGGTCGGCCGGGTTCACCTCGTACGGCGGCTCGCCGTCGAGCAGCAGCGTCCAGCCGTCGAGCCGGGGCGGGACGGTGCGAGCGCGCAGCGCGGCGACGAACGAACCCGTCCACAGGTGCTGGTGCACGTCGATGCTCACGATCACACCTCCCTCTATTTCCTACTGAGATTACAGGTAAACGAACTGTACTGCGAAATCAAGCAGGTGAACCGTTTCAGTGATACGGTTCAGTGAACCGCTTCACTGCCCTATTTGTCAACGGTTCGCACGTCGAGGGCGGTACGAGAAGAACCCCGCGAGCCCGTGCGGTAGTCCGGCTTCTGTCGGTGGCAGGCAATAGGCTGGCGGGATGCCGCGGAAGAGAGCGACGATTCGGGAAGTGGCCCGCGCGACCGGCCTGTCTCCGGCGGCCGTCTCCTATGCGCTGCGCGGCATGCAGGTCTCGGAGGAGACCATGGAGCGCGTGCGCGCCGCCGCCGCCGAGCTCGGCTACGAGGCCGACCCCATCGCCAGGGCCCTGGCCAGCGGCCGCACGGGCATGATCGGCCTGCTCTGCGGATCGCTCGAAGACCTGTGGCAGCAGTCGCTGGCGGTCGGCATCAGCAGGGGCCTGCGGGAGAAAGACCGCTATGCCCTGATCCTCGACGCGGTCGGCGACCCCGACCGTGAGCGTGTGCTCGCCCAGCAGCTCCGCGACCAGCGCGTCGACGGCATGATCGTGCAGCCGGTCGACCCTGCCGCGCCGTTCTGGGCCGAGCTGTGCGACTCGCTGCCCGTCGTCGCGATCGGCGACTCACTGGCGGGCACGGCGGGCGAGGTCGTCTTCGACAACCGCCGGGGCGTCACGCTGGCCCTGGAACACCTGGCCGGCCTCGGTCACCGCCGGGTGGCCGTGCTCACGCCCACCCAGGCCAGCACCCCCGACCGTCCGGCCGACGTGCACGTCCTGGCCGAGGCCGACCGGCTGGGGCTCGACATCGAGGTCGTCACGGCCCCCCACGGCCTGGCGGCGGCCACCTCGGCGGCCCACGAGATCCTCTCCACGTCCAGGCCGAGCGCGGTCTTCTGCTTCGCCGACTCCATCGCCTACGGCGTCTACGCCGCGGCCAAGGAGCTGGGCCTGTCCATCCCGGGCGACGTGTCGGTCATGGGCTACGACGACCATCCCATGTCGGGGCTGCTCACCCCCGGCCTGACCACCGTCGACTGGGACATCGACGGCATCGTCAGGGCCGCGGTGCGGCTCATCGCGGCCGCGGCCGACGGCGGCACCCGCCGCCGCCGGGTGGTTCAGGAGCCGACGCTCAGGGAGCGGGGCTCGGTCGCGCAAGCGCCGCCCGCGCCTCGTCCAGCTCGTCGGTGAGCTGCCCGTCGGGCCGTGCCCCCTTGCGGGCCCGCACGGCGGCGGCGCGCTCGCAGGCCAGCACGATCTCCAGCGGTTCCAGGCAGCGCAGCGCGTGGCGGGCGGCCTGGGTGGCGAAACCGGCGTGGTCCTCGGTGCCCAGCGAGATCACCGCGGTTCCGGTCGTCACGGGGGCCGCGAGGTGGCGCAGCTCGGCCAGGGCGTCCTGGGCCACGTACTCCAGGATCATCAGCCCGGAGGCGCCCGGCCGGTCGGCCAGGAAGGGCAGCTGCCCGGTGTAGGCGGGGTTCATGAGGGTGGCCAGGCGGGCGGTGCTGAGCTGGGCGGTCTGGGCCAGCGCGGCGCGCAGCGCGTCGAGGGCCAGGGCTACCGGGGCCGAGTGGAAGTTGCCGTTGTGCCAGGCCAGGGTGCCGGTGATGAGCGGGTTCTCGGTGGCGGCGTTCAGGTCGGTCTCGACGGTGGCGCTGGCACGCTCCAACGCGTCCACGGCCGCGCCGTGCACCTGCGCGAAGGCGCGGTAGCCGTACGGGTCCTGGACGCGGGTGGCCAGCTCGTGGGTGAGCAGGCCGCGCAGGCGTCCGGCCACGCGCGACTGTCCCGGATGCGGCCTGGCCTCCTGGACGGCGGCGGCCAGCGGCTCGGCGGAGGCGTCCACCGCGGTGAAGGACAGGGCGGCCACGTCGACGGCCGCCTCCAGCAGCGCGCCCAGCCGGTGGCAGGCCAGCGCGGCGTCGGCCAGTGTGGCCGCGCCCGAGCTGATGAAGGGCAGCGCGTCGCCGGAGGCGAGCGCGAAGCGCGGCCCGGCCGTCTCCTCGCCCGCCCGCCGCCAGGGCACCTCGCCCAGCAGGCACAGGGCCGTGGTGGCGAGCGCGGTCAGGTCGCCGGTGCCGATCGCGCCGTACGTGCGGACCGGCGGCGTGAACCCGCCCGTGACCGCCTCGGCCAGGACGGGCAGCACGGCCGGGTCGATGCCCGAGCCGCCCGCGACGAGCTGGTTGAGCCGCACGACGAGCATGGCCCGCGCGCGCTCGTCGGCCACCAGGGGACCCGCTCCGCAGGCGTGGCTGCGCAGCAGGTCGAGGCCGGGGGAGTCGAGCCGGACGTCCCGGTTGGCGCCCACGCCCGTGCTGCGGCCGTAGACGGGGCCGGTCAGCCCCTGGGCGGTGGCCCACGAGGCCCGGGCCCGATCGAGGGGACCGATCGTGACCCGGGCTCGGCCGTGGGCGGCTTCGTGCACCTGGGCGCAGGTCAGGCCGGCGCCGTTGAGCTGCATGGGGAGGGGATCAGTCGTTGTCGGGGATGAACAGGCCGAGCAGCCAGCTGACCACGCTGATGATGATCGCGCCCCAGAAGGCGGCGGGGTAGAAGTTGTCGACGTGGAAGGGGATGTCGAACTGGCCGGCGATCCAGCTCGTCAGCAGCAGCATGGCCGCGTTGATGACGAGGAGGAACAACCCGAGGGTCAGCACGATGACCGCGCAGCCCAGCGCCTTGACGATCGGCTTCACGATGGCGTTGACGACACCGAAGATCAGGGCCACGAGGAGCAGGACGCCCCAGTACTTGGCCGAGTTCTCCGGGGCGGTGATCTTGATGCCGTCGAGGAGCTGGATGGCGACCCAGAGGGCGGCGGCCGCGGCCACGGTTCTGATGATGAATCTCACGCTGGTTGATCCTCCCACTTCGCGATCGCCGGCGCGATAGATCGACCGCGCGAAGCCGATCGAGCACGCACTGTGGCGGCGGTTACCTGTGACTCATGTCGGGAAAGGGAGCGGGATGGACGCTAATGGTCTTGATTCGTTGCCCGCGGCGGAGTTGCACGACCGAGCGGTGCGGTACGCCGTACGCCATGGGGATCTGGGCTTCCTGTGGAACCTGCTGAAGGTGATCCCGGCCGCCGAGGCCGCGAGCGGTCACGAGAGTGAGACCGCCAACGACCTCAGCCGGGTGTCCGCGCTGCTCAGCGACGCGCTCGCGGCGGGCGAGGGTGAGCTGGGCGAGGCGTTGCGCCCGATCTACCTGGAATATCTGCGCGATCATCCCGACGCCTGACGCCTGAACCCCGGCGCCTGAAACCCGCTATCGGGGCCGCGCCTCAGCCGGCCAGGCGCGCCCCCGCGGCGATGCCCGAGATGCCCGGCGTGCTGACCTCCTGGCCGTCCCGGAGCACGATCATGGTGTCGTACGCGCCGGCCTCGGCCAGGTCGGCCGCGAACCGCCTGGCCAGGGTGGGGCCCATGGCGTACATGGCGGTGGCGTAGGCGTCGGCCACGCCGAGGTCGGGGCCGATCACGGTGACCGAGCCGAGCGTCTGCTGGCGCTCCCCGGTGCGCGGGTCCACCACGGCCGCGCCGCCCGAGGTGGCGATGCCGAGGTCGTGGGCGAACAGCGCCTTCCTGACGACGTCGGTGCGCGGGTCGCGGATGCCGACGCGCCACGGCTTGCCCGGGGCGGCCGAGCCGCGCACCCTGATGTCGCCGCCCGCGTTGATGCGGTGGTCGCCGGCGCCCGCGTTGCACAGGGCCCGCGACAGGCGTTCCAGGGCCCAGCCCTTGATGTAGCCGGACGGGTCGATCACGCCGTTGATCCGGTGCTCGAACCAGCCGCCGGTCGCCTCGCCCAGCTCTTCGCAGCGGTGCAGGACCTCGACGAGCTCGGGGATCTGCCTGATGGTCAGGCCGTGGTTCAGGCGCCAGATCTGGCTGTCCTCCTTGGCCGGGCTGAAGGTGTCGGCCACCCAGCGCAACCAGGAGAAGGCGTCGTCGAGCAGGGGGGTGAGCTCTCGGGCCGGCAGAGCCGTGCGGATGTCCACACTGACGGGCATGCCCATGACCGTGTCGACACGGGCGCTTCCGGGGAAAATCGTCACCTGGCCTCCTTGTCCGCTGCCCACGCTCTCACGTCCGCCGTAACGTGGGGCTAAACCTTTTGCCCTGGTTTGAAATGGACCTGTGATCTCGGGATCGCGAGGCGTGACAATGCGCCGCCGACGTACCGGGTGAACGGGCGCGGGCCCTCGACGACCACCTCGCGCTCGGCGATGTCGGGGATCTCGCGGCTGAGCCCGGAGGCGCTGATGCGCTCCTTGGCCCTCGGGTCGTGTTCGCCGCCGGTGACGAGGATGAGACCGTACCTGGTCTCCAGGTCGCGCAACTCGCTGGTCGCGCGCTCGGCCCGGTAGACGGCCACGGTGTCCGTCCTGGTGCTCGCGCCGGCCAGCCGGGTGCGCAGGGTGTCCGGGTCCATGCCGGACGCGATCAGCACCCTGCCCCTGGTCTGCGGGACGACCGTGTGGCTGCGGACCGCCATGACCGCCGCCATCGCGTACAGCAGCAGCGAACCGACGCGGCTGAGTTCCGTCACGTACGCGGTGGAGCTCAGCTCGTGGGCCACCAGCAGCGCGCCGGCCAGGTAGCCGCCGAGCCGCAGCCGCTGCCGGGCCTGCTCGGTGCGGAGCAGGTCGGCGGCCTTGACGGTGGCGAAGCCGAGCGCGACGAGCAACGCCGCGGCGGCGTAGGCGGTGGGCCGCCAGGGGTAGCCGAACCCCGGCTGGATCGCGCCGAACTCGGCGACCGCGACCCCGCACCAGAAGAGGATGGGACCGTGACTCGCATTCACCTCACTAGCCATGTCTACGACGATGCTGAAGGAACATGAGAGCTTTCTGAGTAAGGTCTGAAACATGGCTAACGTGCGTGTTGAGCGGACAGAAGACGGCGGTTTCCGGGCCACGAACGCCCGCGGCGCCGAGGTGAAGATCGGCGGCGGCGACGACGAGGGCGTGTTCACCCCGGTCGAGCTGCTGCTCGCGGCGGTGGGCGGCTGCAACATCGTGACCGTCGAGCCGCTCACGGCCAAGCGCGGGCACCGGCTGGTGCGCCTGGCCATGACGGTGGAGTCGGAGAAGGTCGAGCCGAACAAGCTCGGGCCGGTGACGGTCACCTACGACGTGGAGCTGCCGTCGGAGGCGGCCGAGGAGGTCTTCAGGGCGGTGGCCGGGCGGGTGCACGACAAGTACTGCACGGTGAGCAGATCGTTGCAGGACGGTACAGAGGTTCGATTGGAGCTTCCCTAGTCGGATTAAACGCTTATTCGACCCCGTTATGACGCGACCGTTGCATTCGTCTCGGTAGCGTTGTAGCAGGTCGAGAGGCCACAACAGACCTTCACCGATGCGGACGCGGAGGGGGACCGCGGTCCGCGAGTGCGGGACCGCCGACGTTTTTGGGGGAAGACGTCGGCCTGGACCGCCACCGATCGGGGCCGGGCAGATTTGGGGGAACTGCCCGGCCCCGATCCATGCCCGCAGCCGGCACAGGCGCTGCCTCACCTGCCATCGGCCATGCGTATTGTCCTGTGGTGTGAAGAAAGTTCTCATCGACTGCGACCCCGGCATCGACGACGCCCTCGCCCTGGCCCTCGCCGCCGGCTCCCCCGACCTCGACGTGGTGGGCGTCACCACCGTGGGCGGCAACGTCGACCTGGAGCTGACCACCGCGAACGCGCTGGCGCTGCGGGAGTTCCTCGACCTCGGCGACGTGCCGGTCACGCCCGGCAGCGCGGGCGCCCTGCTGCACCGCACGGTCCGCGCCGGGCACGTCCACGGCGACACCGGTCTCGGCGACGTCGTCCTGCCCGCCCCCGTGCGTCCCCTGTCGGAGGGGCACGCGGTGGACTTCATCGTGGACGCCCTGCGTGCCGCGCCGGGCGAGATCACGCTGGTCGCGGTGGGCCCGCTGACCAACATCGCCCTCGCCGTACGCCGCGAGCCCCGCGTCGTGGAGTGGGCCCGGGAGCTGGTGATCATGGGCGGCTCGTACACCCGGGGGAACCACAACCCGGCGGCCGAGTTCAACATGCTGGCCGACCCCGAGGCCGCGGCGATCGTCTTCGAGGCCGGCTGGCAGGTCCGCCAGCTCGGCCTCGACGTGACCCTGTCCGCCCTGGTCACCGCGGACGTGCTCGACCGCATGCGGCCGCTCGGCCGGCTGTCGGAGCTGCTGGTGCCCGCCGCGCAGTTCTACGGCGTGGTGACGGCCGAGGGCGGCCCGGCCATCCACGACGCCTGCGCGGTGGCGTACGTGCTGGATCCGTCGCTGTTCACCTGCGTGCCGGCCGTGGTGAACGTGGAGACCGCCGGGACGTACACGCGGGGGATGACCGTCACCGACTTCGACCTGCGCGGACGGCCGGCGAACGCGCTGGTGGCGACGTCCGTGGACGTGAAGGGGTTCTGGGACCTGGTGCTGGGGGCGTACGGGCGGCTTGGGGAGCGGCTCGGCTGATGTGCGGGCACCGTCCGGCGGCTGATACAGTTAACCCTGTTGCGCCGCTAGCTCAGTTGGTTAGAGCAGCTGACTCTTAATCAGCGGGTCCGGGGTTCGAGTCCCTGGCGGCGCACCACACCGAAACCGCCTGGTTCACCAGGCGGTTTCGCTGCTTTCCTGGCCCCTTCGCTCTCCGCGGCTTGCGACAATCGGTCGGTGGACGAGACGTTTCCGGAATGGCTGGCGGGGCTGGGGCGCGAGCGGCTGACCGAGCTGCTGGCGGCGCGGCCCGACGTGCTGCGGCCCGTGCCGCCGCGGCGGCCGGCCGAGCTGGCCGAGCGGCTCGACGCGCCGGAGTCCGTGCACCTGGCGCTGTCCCGGACACCGCTGCCCTGTCTGCTGCTGGTGGAGGCGATCCTGGTGTCGGCCCGCAGCGGCCGGCCGCTGCCCGACCTGGTGACCGCCGGCGCCGACCTGCCCGGGCTGATCGACCGGCTCGAACGCGTCGCGCTCGTACGGCGAGGCGAGGGCGGCGCGCTGCACCTGGCCGCCGGGTTGCCCGCGGTGCTGCCGACGCCCCTGGGGCTGGGGCCCGACCTGGCCGGGGTGGTCGCGCACGTCACCGTGGCCGAGCTGATCGACGTGCACCGGCGGCTGGGCGGCACGGGCACACCGCGCAGAGCGGCGCTGATCGAGTCGATCACGGCGGCCCTCGGCGATCCCGGCAGGCTGGCCGCGCTGGTCGCCCGCGCCCCGGCGGGCACCCGCGAGCTGCTCGACGACTTCCTCGAACGCGGGCCCGCGCGGGTGCTCGACGAGTTCCCGCCCCGCGGCCAGCACCAGCCGCGGCGGCCGGCGACCCCGGCGCGGTGGGCCCGCGACCACGGTCTGGTCTGGAGCGTCGACTGGGAGCGCACCTACGTCATGCCCATGGAGGTCGCGCTCGCGCTGCGCGGGCCTGACCACCGGATCGACCTGCCGGTCGAGCAGCCGGCGGTCCGTACCCGGCCGGTCGCCGCCGACCTGGTCGCGCACGAGGCGTCCGTGGCCGCCCTCCGCCTCCTGGACCGGGCCGCGGCCCTGCTGCAGGACGCGGCGGCGCAGCCGTTGCCCGAGCTGAAGGGCGGCGGCGTCGGCGTCAAGGAGGTGCGCCGCCTGGCCGGCCGGCTGGGCTGCGCCGAGGACGAGGTCCGTCTGCTGCTCGACCTCGTGCACGCCGCCGGGCTGCTGGCCGCCAACCCGCTCACGCAGGTGCGCACCCGGCGCGCGACCGAGACCCGGCCTGCCGGGGTCTCGCCGACCAGGGCTTACGACGCGTGGTTGCGCCTGTCGCCGGCCGACCGCTACGCCGCGCTGGCCGAGGCGTGGTGGCGGCTGCCGATCAGCCCGACCCGCCGGTACGACGGCAAGCCCCGCACCCCGCTCGCCCCGGCCGGGACCGGGACGCCGTCCAGCGTCATCCGGGAGGTGGTGTTCGGGCTGCTCCCGGGCGCCACGGAAACGGGAGAGACGGCGACGGGGGAGGCGGCGGCCGTGCCGGACGCGGAGGAGGTGGCGGCGGCCGCGAGCTGGCACCTTCCGTTGTTGCAGCGGGCGAGCTGCCGCGAGGTCGTGCTCGCGGTGCTGGCCGAGTCGAGGCTGCTGGGCCTGCTCGGCGCGGACGCCCTCAGCCCGCCCGGCCTGGCCCTCCGGACGTCGTCCGGGCCACGGGTGAGCGAGGCCGCCGCCGGGCTGCTGGCCGCCGCCCGGCGGCAGGCGTTGTTCGGGACCGACCTGACCGCCGTGGTCACCGGCCCGCCCGCCGCCGCCCTGACGGAGGTCCTCGACCGGGCCGCCGACCGTGAGCCCGGCGGTTCGTGGCGGTTCGGCGCGTCCTCGGTGCGCCGCGCCCTGGACGCCGGTCACACCGCCGCCGAACTCGTCTCGGCCCTGGAGGAGGTGGCCGCCGGCCCGCTGCCGCAGCCCCTGACGTACCTGATCCACGACGTCGCCCGGCGGCACGGGGAGATCGAGGTGGTCCCGGTGGGCTGCTGCGTGGTGGGCGACGACGAGGCCCTGCTGGCCGAGCTGGCCGCGCATCGCAGGCTGGCCAAGCTGCGTCCGCGCCTGCTGGCCCCCACCGTCCTGGCCAGCGCGCTCGACCCGGCGCAGACCCTGGCCCTGCTCAGGGAGGCCGGGTACGCGCCGGTCGCCCGCGAGGCCGACGGCACGCTCACCGTGACCGGCCGCGCGCCCCGGCGCGCCCCGGCCCGTCCGGCCGGCCGCGAGCAGGGGGTCCTCAGCCCGGAACGCGCCGCCGCCTGGCTGGTCACCGCCGCCGGCGAGCCGCTGCCGGGCCACCACGGCCTGCGCGACCTCTTCGCCCGGTACGCCACCGCCCTGTCGCCCAAGGCCCGCGAACGGGTGGCGATGGAGCTGCAGTACCACGGCACGGCCCGGATCGTCCACGACGGCGAGGAGCTCACCGTCAGCGGCCCGGAGGTGCGCGGCGTGGATCTGGACGTGTGGTGCCACGAGCCCGCCGAGTTCCGGCTGCTGGACCTGGCGAAGATCACCAAAGTGCTGACCTGATCAGGCGTCCAGCTCGTCGCGGGCCGCCATCAGCGCGAAACCGAGCAGGTTCAGCCCGCGCCAGGTCGCCGCGGACGCGGCGCGCTCGTCGTCGGCGGCCAGGCCGATGCCCCAGACCCGGTCCAGCGGGCTGGCCTCGACCAGCACGTGCGCGCGGGTGCCGACCAGGAACTCCCGCAGGTCCGGGTGCGCCCCGAACTTGGCGAGCGAGGCGCGGGTGACGATGTCGAGCCGGTGGGCGTCCCACACGGCCTCGTCGAAGCCGCGCACGGTGCGGCCGAGCTTCTTGGCCTCGCCCGGGGTCGCGGCCAGGAGGATGCGGCTGGCGCTGTCGTGGTCGCCGAACAGCCACGCCTTGTGGGCCATCATGTAGTGCTCGGCCGAGGCGAAGGTGTGGCCGCCCTCGGTGAAGGTGACCGGCCACCACTGCGACAGGCAGCCGCGTCCGGGGCCGCCGTCGCGGGCCGGGCGGTGGCCCCAGAAGTAGAGGTAGCGCGGCCGGCGGCCGTTCCGCTCCGCCTCGACGGCCTCGTCAACGGTACGGGGAAGCTGGTCGGACACCGCTCAACCGTCCCACAGGGGACGGACGCCGGCCAAGCCGATTAGGCCGGCGGATGATTATGATCATGCTGGAGGGAAATGATCTAGTTTTCTCCGCCATGACCCCGTGACCCCCGAAGGGACGTCCATGTCCAAGCTCACCCGCGCCGCCGCCACCTCCGTCGCGGCCGTCGCCCTGGCCGCGACGTGCACCGCGATGACGGCGCCCGCCGCCTCCGCCACCACCTCGGCCGCCTCGGTCGCCGCCTCCACCTGGATCAAGTACGGCGACTACAGCAGTGAGGCCAAGTGCATCGCCAAGGGCAAGGAGCTCAAGGCGAAGGGCACCTACCTGTCGTACTTCTGCCAGTACACCGGCTTCTTCACGCTGATGGTGCTGACCCGATAGCCGCCTGACCGGCCGCGGCCCGGAGGCTCGTCCTCCGGGCCGTCCACCGTCACGGCCGGTCACCGGTCAGAGCCGGCGGATCATGGCCTGCTTGGCCGCCGCGAACTCCTCGTCGGTCAGCACCCCGGACCGGTGCAGCTCGCCCAGCTCGGCCAGGCGGCGCAGCACCGCGTCGTGGGCGTCGCCGACGGAGGCCGCCGGCTCCAGCTCCTCGGGCTGCTCGCGCGGCAGCCGGGCCAGCACCGCGGCCCCGACCAGCGCGGTCGCGCCGCCGAAGCGCTGGATGCCCCAGGACACGCAGTGGGGGTCCTTCTGCGGGGACGCGCCGGGCCCGTCGCCCTTGAGCCGGAAGCGGAGGGTGCCGTAGCCGAGGCCGGACTGCGGTTTCCACTCCACGCCCACCAGCTCGGCCAGCGGGAACTCCTGCGACCCCGCCCGTTCCTTCTCCGTGCTGGCGAAACCCGTCCATTCCAGGCGTACGCGCTCGCCGTCGAAGATCGCGGTGCCGTCGCCCGCCGTGGCCGAGACGGGGATGGCGGGGCCGGGGAGCAGGTAGTGCTCGCAGGGGCCGCCGGGCGTCTGGTTGATCTCCAGGGTGTCGCGGACCTCGTCGGCGAAGTACTGGGCCGCGCCGGCGCGCTCCTTGGGCACCGCCAGCCGGTACGGGTCGGCGGGCGCGGCCAGCGACCCGGCGACGAGGTCGGACAGGGGGTCGGCGCCGTAGCGCAGGCGCAGGCGCAGCTGGCCGCCCTTGCGGCCGGGCTCGAACGCGCACGTCGCGATGGCCTCCAGCGGCACGGCGACCTCGCCGAGCACCTTGCGGAGCTCGTGGACGTTCTTGTCGCCGCCAGGGACGACGCGCAGCATCTCTCCGTTGAACGTCCACGAGCCGTCGGGAACGGCGATCTCGGTCATATTCTCAGCCTAGGACGTCGAGAGGAGCCCGATGAAGATCTTCACGAGCTGGATGTCGTGGGGCCAGGCCGCCGGCCCCCTGGCCGAGGCGCTCCCGTCGCAGACCGTCACGGGGTTGCGCGAGGCGGTGCGCTTCGCCCGGACGCAGCACGGCGTGCAGCAGCGTCCCACCGGGCGGCCCTACGTGGAGCATCTGCTGGAGGCGCTGGAGGTGGCGGTGGCCGGAGCGCAGGTGAGCGACCCCGACGTGCTGACCGCGATCGTGCTGCACGACGTGCTGGAGGACACCGCGTGCACCGAGCGGGAGCTGGCCCGGCGGTTCGGCGCGGAGGTGACCGGGCTCGTCCGCTGGGTGACCAGGCCCGCCGGGCGCGCGAAGGCCGACCACCTGGCCGCGCTGGCCAAGGCCCCGGCCCAGGCGGTGCTGGTGAAGCTGGCCGACCGGGTGAGCAACGTGCAGGAGTTGCAGCGCCTCCACTGGCGGTTCCAGAAGCGCTACTACCACGAGACCGTCGCCCACATCGTGCCGCTGGCCGCGCCCCACCCGTGGTTCGCCGAGTGGTACGAGGAGTGGCGGCGGCCCTGGGCCAGGCGCGTGGCCCGCTACCCGGACTAGCCCCCCAGCCGGGCCAGCCGGTTGCGCACGCCGTCGAAGTGCGCGTACACGGCCGACACCGCGGCGGCCCGGTCGCCGGCCAGCACCGCGGCGTAGATGTCGCGGTGCCGCCTGGCCACGTCGCCGGGCGGCTCGTCGGGGGCGCCGAGGTGGTCGCGGAGCTGGTGGTAGACGTCCCAGAAGGCGCCGAGGAGCTGGCTGACCAGCGGGTTGCCGAGCGGCCGGTAGAGCAGGTCGTGGAAGAGCCGGTCGGTCTCGGGGGAGACCTCGCCGACCTGCGACTCGTGGTCCATGCGGGCCATGACGTCGGCCACCGGGGCGAGGTCGGCCTCCGGGCCGAGGTCGATGAGCCGCTGGACGAGCCCGCTCTCCAGGATCTCGCGGATCTCGATGAGGTGCGCCAGGTGGTTGCGGCCGTTCTGCAGGGTGATGCGGCTGTGGAAGGCCAGCTCGTCCACCAGCCCGGACAGCGACATCCGGCCCACGAACATGCCGAAGCCGTGGCGGATGTCCACGATGCCGACCGCCTGCAGAGCCTTCAGTGCCTCCCGGACGGAGTTGCGGCTGACCTGGAGCTCCTCCATGAGCTCCGACTCCGTGGGCAGCGGGTCGCCCGCGACCAGCCCGCGCCTGACGATCAGGTCCTTGACGCCCTCCTGGGCCTCGACGGCCCGGCTGGGACGTGCCGGACGCGGGACTGCGGCCATGAAGCTTCCTTTCATCGTAGGTAACATTCCGGAAATCCTCTGTTGACCTCAAGACGCTCTGGCGTTTAGCGTCCACGTTACGCACAAGATAGGACATGGGATGTCCTACGTTCTACCTGTTCCCCCCAGGAGGCATCCGTGAGCTCTGAGTTCAGCCGCCGTGACTTCCTGCGCTACAGCGGGGCCACGGGTGCGGCGGCGTTCATCGCGGCCACCCTCTCCGCCTGTTCCGGAGGCCCGGCCTCGACCGGCTCGGTCGGCGCCGGATCGAACAAAGACCTGATCACCGCCGTCATCGGCTACGGCAACGACCAGAGCTGGGACCCGACGCAGACCGCGTCGGCGTTCGCGATGGCCGGGATCAGCCACGTCTACGAAGGGCTGCTCGACACCGACCCGGTCACCCGGGAGCCGTACCCGGCCCTGGCGACGGCGCTGCCCGCCGACGCCGACGCCACGTCGTGGACGTTCGCCCTGCGCGAGGGCGCCAAGTGGCACGACGGGCAGCCGGTCACCGCCGACGACGTGGTCTTCACCTTCGAGCGCATCCTCGGCCCCGACAACGTGCTGACCGGCAACTTCTTCAAGCCCTGGCTCCAGGAGGTGAAGAAGGTGGACGACCGGACCGTGGAACTGGTCCTGAAGTTCCCCTTCCCCGACGCGGCGCCCCGGCTGACCATCGCCAAGATCATGCCGAAGCACGTGTTCAGCCAGCCGGGCGCGTGGGACAAGGCCAAGAGCGGCATGGCGGTCGGCTCCGGGCCGTACAAGCAGGCGGCGCACAACCCCAAATCCAACACCTCCTTCGAGGCGTTCGACGGCTACAACGGCCCCCGCCCGGCCACCGTCAAGAAGATGAACTGGCTGACCATCGTGGACGCCTCCGCCCGGGTGGCCAAGATCTCCGGCGGCTCGGCCGAGGCGCAGATCGCCGACAACATCCCGTACGCCAACGTCGACCAGCTCAAGCAGCAGGGCCTCACGGTCGAGGGCGGCAAGGGCATGAACCACATGTTCCTGATGTTCAACACCGCCGCCAAGCCCTTCGACGACGTACGCGTCCGCCAGGCGCTGCACTACGCCATCGACAAGCAGAAGATGATCGACGTGGCGCTCAAGGGCCACGGCACGGCCTCCAGCTCCTTCCTCAACGAGGGCCACCCCGACCACCGGCGCGCCTCGGTCGTCTACGACTACGACCCCGACAAGGCCAGGGCGCTGCTGAAGGAGGCGGGCGTGACGAACCTGACGGTCAACCTCATGGCCGTCAACGTGAGCTGGATCGCCGACTGCCTGCCCACCATCGCCGCCTCCTGGGAGGCGGTCGGGATCAAGACCACGCTGGAGCCGCAGGACACGGCCGCGCTGTTCACCAAGATGGACCAGTTCCAGGACTACCAGGTGGTCGCGGCGGCCTCGAACCCCAACCAGTTCGGCATGGACGCCGACCTGATCCTGCACTACAACTACGTGCCCGGCGGCCTGTGGATGAAGTACAGCCACTGGGACGGCAGCAAGGACGCCGAGAAGCTGTTCGCCATGATGGACGCGGCCGCCAAGGAGACGGACAAGGCCAAGAAGAGCGAGCAGATCCACAAATATCTGGACCTGGTCGCCGAGCAGGCCGTGCTCTATCCCGTCGTCCACAACGAGCTGATGACCGCCTGGGACCCGAAGAAGCTCTCCGGCATCCGCGCCCAGCCGTACCCCGGCATCAACCTGCTGCAGGCCAAGAGGACATGACGCTCGTACTCAGGATGCTGCTGCGGCGGCTCCTCATCCTGATCCCGCTGGTCCTGGGCGTGGTCGCGTTCGTGTTCGTCGTGATGCGCTTCTCGGGCGTCAAGCCCGAGTACGCCTACTTCCAGGGCGCGAACCCCACGGCGGAGCAGATCCATCGTTTCCAGGAGGAGAACGGCCTGCTGGACCCGCTGCCGCTGCGGTACGTGCGCTTCGTCGCCGACCTCGCCCAGGGCGACATGGGCACCAGCGTGCTCACCAAGAAGCCGGTCGTCGAGTCGGTGACGACCGCGCTGCCGCTGACCCTGCAGCTCACGTTCCTCGGCCTGGCCGTGGCGATCGTGCTCTCGCTGGTGTTCGGCGTGACCGCGGCGCTGTTCCGCGACCGCTGGCCCGACCAGGCGATCCGGGTGGTGTCGCTGGTCGGCGTGGCGGCCCCGGCGTTCTGGCTGGCGCTGCTGATGATCCAGTGGCTGGCGGTCGGCGAGGGGCTGTTCCCGACCGGCGGCTACATCAACCCCGCCGACTCCCTCACCGGCTGGCTGCAGTCGATGACGCTGCCCGCGCTGTCGTTGTCGCTGCCGATCGCCGCCCAGCTCACCCGCATCATCCGCACGTCGATGGTCGAGGAGCTGGACCGGGACTACGTGCGCACCGCGATCGGCAGCGGCCTGCCGATGATCGTCGTGGTCGGCCGCAACGTGCTGCGCAACGCGCTGATCAACCCGCTGACCGTGCTCGGCCTGCGCATCGGCTACCTGATCGGCGGCACGGTGGTCATCGAGACGATCTACGGCCTGCCCGGCATGGGCCAGCTCATGATCAACGCGGTGCGCGACGGCGACCCGGCCGTGGTGCAGGGCGTCGTGCTCACCATCGCGATCGGCTTCATGGTGGTCAACCTGGTCGTCGACATCCTCTACCTGCTGGTCAACCCCCGCCTGAGGAGTGCCGCCTGATGAGAAGCGGACTCACCGAACGTCTGGTCGTGTCGGCCGGCAGGCCCGGCGTCGCCTTCCGGCGGCTGCCCGCGACGTCGTGGCCGGCGGTCGCCGTCGTCGTCCTGGTCGTGCTGGCCGCCCTGTTCGCGCCGCTGATCGCGCCGCACTCGCCGTACTTCCAGGAGGCCGCCGGCGGCGGCCCGTCGGCCGCGCACTGGATGGGCCTGGACAGCGCCAACCGCGACATTCTGTCCCGGCTCCTGTACGGCGCCCGCTGGTCGCTGATCATCGGCCTCGGCGCCACCGGCCTCGCCCTGGTCGCCGGGGCGGTCGTCGGCGCGGTCGCGGCCACCTCGCGCCGGGTGGTGGACGAGACCGTCATGCGCGTGCTCGACGTGATCATGGCCTTCCCCGGCATCGCGCTGGCCGCCGTGCTGGTCGCGGTGTTCGGCGGCAGCATCCCGGTGCTGGTCATGGCCATGGCCTTCCTCTACATGCCGTCCGTGGCCAGGGTCGTGCGGGCCAACGTGATCGCCCAGTACGGCGAGGACTACGTGGCCGCCGAGCGCGTCATCGGCGCGCGCACGCCGTACATCGTGCTCAGGCACGTCGCGGTCAACTGCGCGGCGCCCGTGCTGGTGTTCTGCACGGTGATGGTGGCCGACGCGATCGTGTTCGAGGCGTCGCTGTCGTTCATCGGCGCCGGCGTACGCCCGCCGAACCCGTCGTGGGGCAGCGTCATCGCCGACGGCAAGAACCTGGTGCTGCTCGGCGGCTGGTGGGCCACGGTCTTCCCCGGCCTGCTGATCCTGCTCACCGTGCTGGCCCTGAACATCCTGTCCGAGGGCATCTCCGACGCCTGGGCCGCCCCGGTCCGCAGGGCCGCCCCCAAGAAGGACGACGCCTACGAACAGGCCGCCCCCGGCACCGGCCAGGTCGTCGAGCTGCCCGGCCTGGCCGAGGCCGCCCGCCGGCTGGCCGGACGCGCCCGCCCGCTGCCGCAAGGGCAGCCGATCCTCAGCGTCGAACGCCTGAGAATCGGCTTCGACCCCGGCGTGGACATCGTGGACGGCGTCGGCTTCGAGGTCTGGCCCGGCGAGGTCGTCGGCCTGGTCGGCGAGTCCGGCTGCGGCAAGTCGCTGACCGCCCTGACCGTCATGGGCCTGCAACCGCGCCAGGCCCGGGTCGGCGGCCACGTGCGCTTCGACCAGAAGGAGCTGCTCGCGCTGCCGCGCCGGGCCCGCCGCCGCCTGCTCGGCCACGAGATGGCGATGATCTACCAGGACGCGCTGTCCTCGCTCAACCCGGCCATGACCATCAGGGCCCAGCTCAGGCAGCTCACCCGCAGGGGCGGCCGGCGTACCCCGGCCGAGCTGCTGGAACTCGTCGGACTCGACGCCCGCCGCACCCTGTCCGCCTATCCGCACGAGCTGTCGGGCGGCCAGCGGCAGCGGGTGCTGATCGCGATGGCGCTCTCCCGCGACCCAAAGCTCATCGTCGCCGACGAGCCGACGACCGCGCTCGACGTGACCGTCCAGGCGCAGGTCATCGAGCTGCTGCTGCGGCTGCGCGAGGAGCTGGGGTTCGCGCTGATCCTGGTCTCGCACGACCTGGCCCTGGTCGCCGACGTCACCGACCGCGTCGTCGTCATGTACGGCGGCCAGATCGTCGAGACCGGCGCCACCGCCGCCCTGGTCGGCGAGCCCGCCCACCACTACGCGCGGGGGCTGCTCGGCTCGGTGTTGTCGCTGGAGTCGGGGGCCGAGCGGCTGACCCAGATCCCCGGCGTGGTGCCCGCGCCCGCCGACTTCCCGGCCGGATGCAGGTTCGCCGACCGGTGCCCGATGGCCACCGGCGTGTGCCGTACGCAGACCCCGGTGCTGGCCGGAGAGGCCAGGCGGCACGCGGTGGCCTGCCACCACCCGGCGGTCGAACTCGCAGGGAGTGAGACACGTGCTTGAGCTGAACGACGTGCACGTCGTGCACAAGGCCCGCTCGGGAGGGCTGTTCACACGGGACCGCGTGCACGCCCTGACCGCCGCCTCGCTGACCGTCGCGCCCGGCGAGACCGTCGGGATCGTGGGCGAGTCGGGCTGCGGGAAGTCCACGCTGGCCAAGGTGCTGGTCGGGCTGCAGCGGCCGACCTCGGGCAACGTGCGCCTGAACGGCCGCGACCTGTGGACGCTGAAGCAGGACGAGCGGCGCGCGCTCGTCGGCGGCGGCGTCGGGCTGATCTTCCAGGACCCGTCCACGGCGCTCAACCGGCGGCTGCCGGTCGGGCGGATCCTGCGCGACCCGCTCGACGTGCACCGCCGCGGCACCCCCGGCGAGCGCGAGGCCCGCGTGCGCGAGCTGCTGGACCTGGTCGGCCTGCCCGCCGGCGTCGCCGGCGCGCTGCCCGGCCAGCTCTCCGGCGGTCAGCGGCAGCGGGTGGCCGTGGCCAGGGCGCTCGCGCTCGAACCGCGGCTGGTCGTCGCCGACGAGCCCACCAGCGCCCTGGACGTGTCGGTCCGCGCCCAGATCCTCAACCTGCTGCTCGACCTCAAGGACCGGCTCGGGCTGGCGATGGTGTTCATCTCGCACGACATCCAGACCGTGCGCCGGATGAGCGACCGCGTGGTCACCATGTACCTGGGCAGGATCGTCGAGCAGACGCCCGCGCGGTCGGTGCCGGGGCGGGCCAGGCATCCGTACACGCGGGCGCTGTTCTCGGCCACCCCCGGGCTGATCTCGCCCATCACCCCGATCCCGCTGGTCGGCGCGGTGCCGTCGGCCACCAGGCCGCCGAGCGGCTGCCCGTTCCGCACCCGGTGCTGGCGGGCCGACGACCTGTGCGCGGCCGAGATGCCCGCCGCCACGCGGGCCGGGGACGACCACCTCTTCCACTGCCACCACCCGGTGGCGGCCGGAGCCACCGACCTAGAGCTGATCCAGGAGCACTCATGACAGATCCCGATGTCGCCGGGGCCGCGACGGTGACCGGCGTGATCCCCCCGGTCTGCACCCCGTTCACCCCCGGCCACGAGGTGGACGCCGCCTCCCTGACCCGGCTGGTGGACCACCTGCTGGAGGGCGGGGTGGACGCGCTGTTCGTGCTCGGCTCCTCCTCGGAGGTGGCCTACCTGACCGACGCCCAGCGGCGGGTGGTGCTGGACACGGTCGTCGGGCACGTCGGCGGCCAGGTGCCGGTGCTGGCCGGGGTGATCGACATGACCACGCCGCGGGTGCTCGAACACGCCCGCGTCGCGGCGGCGGCGGGGGCGTCCGGGCTGGTGGCGACCGCGCCGTTCTACACGCGCACCCATCCCGAGGAGATCCGCACCCACTTCCGGACGATCGCCGCCCGCGGCGGCCTGCCGGTCTACGCCTACGACCTGCCGGTCAGCGTGCACACCAAGCTGAGCGCCGACCTGCTGCTCGACCTGGCCGCGGAGGGCGCGCTCGCCGGGGTCAAGGACTCCAGCGGCGACGACGGCGGGCTGCGCCAGGTCATCCTGGGCCGCCGGGCGCCGTTCAGCGTGCTCACCGGGTCGGAGGTGACCGTGGACTCCGCGCTGTGGATGGGCGCCGACGGCGTCGTGCCCGGCCTCGGCAACGTGGACCCCCACGGGTACGCCGAGCTGTACCGGGCCGCCACCCGCGGCGACTGGGCGGCGGCCAGGGCCGAGCAGGAACGCCTGGTCAGGCTGTTCGAGATCGTCCGGGTCGGCGCGGGCCGCATGGGCGGCAGCTCGGCGGGGCTGGGCGCGTTCAAGGCCGCCCTTCACCTGCGGGGCGTCATCGACTGCCCGCTCACCGCGCTGCCGCAGATCCCGCTGAACGACGACGAGACCGGCCGGGTCGGCAAGCTGCTGGCCGCCGCCGGGCTGCTGTAGCCGCCGCTCGGACGCCGCGGGTCAGGGGCCGCCTTTCACAGGCCGTCGGCGTGGGCGGCCCGCTCGTTCGGCACGCAGTGGGTCATCTTCAGGCCCTCCACGTCGCGCGGGCCGTTGCGCCCGAGCTTGACCAGGCGCTCCCGGTCCTCGTCGGTGAGGTCCTGGCTCGCCAGCGGCTCCAGGTGGGCGACGTCGTCCGGGGTGATGCCGAGGCCCTCGCCGACGCGCAGGCCGAGGTCGTCCTCCACGAGCAGGAAGTGCCAGACCATGCGCTCCTGGATGCGCCGGTCGCACTGGCTGAGCGCGTCGACGAAGTTGCGCACCAGGTCGTCGCGCTCCCACTGCTCCATGAGCAGGTAGCGCTGGCCGGCCTGCTTGTAGTCGTTGGTCCGCGGGATGCGCCTGCGCATGAGCCGGCCGCTGATGACCGGGCCCTCCTCGTCGAGGGTCGGGTACTCGGCCTCGCGCAGGCCGCCGCGCAGCGAGGGCTCGTAGTTGATGTGCGGGTCCTCGCCACCGGTGTCGACGAAATACGCCATCTGGCCGTCACGTTGGTTGGTCCTGATGGGCGCGTTCCTGGCCTGGTTGACCGGGAGTTGCAGGTAGTTCGGGCCGACCCGGTAGCGCTGGGTGTCGCTGTAGGAGAACGTCCGGCCGACCAGCATCTTGTCGTCGGAGAAGTCCAGGCCGTCCACCAGGACGCCGGTGCCGAAGGCGGCCTGCTCGTTCTCGGCGAACTGGTTCTCGACGTTGCGGTTGAGCACCAGGCGGCCGACCGGCCTGGCCGGGAACTCGTTCTCCGGCCACACCTTGGTGTCGTCGAGCGGGTCGAAGTCCAGCTCGGGGTGCTCCTCGTCGGTCATCAGCTGGACCAGCAGCTCCCACTCGGGGTAGTCGCCGCGCTCGATGGCGTCGTGCAGGTCCTTCGTCGCGTGCCCGAGGTCGCCCGCCTGGACGACCGCCGCGTCCGCCGCGGTCATGCTGCGCACGCCCTGCTTGGGCATCCAGTGGTACTTGACCAGGAACGTCTCGCCCTGCTGGTTGACCCACTTGTAGGTGTTCACGCCGAATCCCTGCATGTGCCGGTAGTCGGCGGGGATGCCGCGCGGGCTGAACAGGTTGACCAGCATGTGCATCGACTCGGGCGTCTGGGACATGAAGTCGAAGATGCGGTTCGGGTCCTGCCGGAAGGTCACCGGGTCGGGCTTGAGCGAGTGGATGACGTCGGGGAACTTGATGGCGTCCCTGATGAAGAAGACGGCCAGGTTGTTGCCCACCAGGTCCCAGTTGCCGTCCTCGGTGTAGAACTTGATCGCGAAGCCGCGCGGGTCGCGGGCGGTCTCGGCGGAGTCGCGGCCGCCGATCACCGTGGAGAAGCGCAGCGCCACGTCGGTGCGCTTGCCGGCCTCCTGGAACAGCTTGGCCCTGGTGTAGCGGCTGACCGGCTCGTCGCCGATCTTGCCGTACGCCTCGAAGTAGCCGTAGCTCAGCGCGCCCCTGGCGTGCACCACCCGTTCGGGGATGCGTTCGCGGTCGAAGTGACTGATCTTCTCCAGGAACTGGTAGTTCTCCAGCGTGGCCGGTCCGCGCGGGCCGACCGTCCGCTGGTTCTGGTTGTCGTAGACGGGATGCCCTTGTCGGTTGGTGAGCACCTCGCGCTCGTCGTTCGACTGCGGACCCTTGCTGGAGACGTCTGTCATCGCACTGTTCCTCTCCCCGGACGAGATCTTCCCCGGCTGCCCTCAAGAACGGGTCGAAAACGGGCAAAACCTCGTCCTCGGGCGGCTACCTGCTCACGTCGTCGGCGGCCCGGCCGAGCAGGCCCAGGTCGGACCGGCGGGGCAGGCTCTCCCAGTCGCCCTGCGAGGTCACCGCGAACGCGCCCGCCGCGCAGGCGCTGTCCAGCCGCCGTTCCGGAGCGGCCCCGGCCAGCCAGTCCGCCAGCCAGCCGGCCGCGAACGCGTCCCCGGCGCCCACCGGGTCCACCTCGGTCACCCGGTACGGCCGCGCCCGCCGCAGCACCCCGCCGGACAGCTCCAGCGCGCCCGCCGACCCCGACTTGACCAGCACGTACGAGGGCCCGAGCGCGGCCAGCGCCTTGGCCAGCTCCGCCGGGTCCTCGACGTCGGCGACCAGGCGCCCCTCCGGCACGGTCGCGAACAGCACGTCCACGCCGCCGATCGTCTCGCGCAGCCAGGCGCCCGCCTCCTGCGCCGTCCACAGAGCCCGCCGGTAGTTGACGTCCAGCGAGACGAGCACGCCGGCCGCCCGCGCCACGGCGATGGCGTGCGCCACGGTCTCCCGGGCCGACGCCGACAGCGCCGGGGTGATCGCGGAGACGTGCAGCACGCGGGCCGAGGCGATCAGCGCCGGATCCAGGTCGGCCGGTCGCAGCCGGGAGCCGGCGCTGTCCTTGCGGTAGTACCGCACGTCCACGAGGTCGGCCGTGCGCCGGCCCTTGATCATCAGTCCGGTGGGGGCGTCCGGGTCGGTGACCGCGCGCACGTCCACGCCCTCGCCGGCGAGCGTGGCCCGGATCAGGTCGCCGAACTCGTCGTCGCCCACCCGTCCGGCCCACGTCGCCCGGTGGCCGAGCCGGGTCACGCCGATCGCCACGTTCGACTCGGCGCCGCCGAGGCCAAGGTCGAAGTCGCGGGCGAAGCGCAGCGGCCCGGTACGCCGGGCGCCGAACAGCGCCATGGTCTCGCCGAAGGTCACCAGTTCGGTCATGTGGTCGGCCTGCCCAGCTTTCTGGAGATCCGCGACGCCGCACCCGCCACCAGCGGCCCGAGTTCCCGCACCCGCGCGGCGGTGATCCGCGAGGTGAGCCCGGAGACCGAGACGGCGGCGACGACGGCGTCGTTGTGGTTGAAGATCGGCGCGGCGACGCAGCGCACCTCGGGCTCGTTCTCGCGGTCGTCCACCGCGTAGCCGCGCCGCCGGACGTGGGTCAGTTCGGCGCGCAGCCGGTCGGGGTCGGTGATGGTGTGCTTGGTGATCGGGTCGAGCGCCAGCCCGGCCAGCGCCTCCTCCGGCTGCCAGGCCAGGATCGCCTTGCCCACCGCCGTGGCGTGCACCGGGCCGCGGCTGCCGATGCGCGAGGCCATGCGCACGTTCGTCTCGTTCTCCACCTTGTCGATGTAGACGACGTGCGGGTGGTCGTAGACGACCAGGTGGACGGTCTCGCGCACCTCGCTCATCAGCCGGTGCGACTCCTCGGCGGCGACCGCGCGCAGGTCCAGCGTGGCCAGGTACGCCTGCCCGAGCTGGAGGGTGCCGTGTCCCAGCCGGTACGCCCCGGTCCTGCGGTCGCGTTCGAGCAGCCTGGCCTCCACGAGCGGGACGGTCAGCCGCAGCACCGTGCTCTTGGACAGGCCCACGGCCTCGGCGAGCTGGGTGAGCGACAGGCCGGTGTGGCCGCGTACGTGGTCCAGGACGGCCAGGGCGCGCCGGAGCGAGGCGGACTGGTTGCGGTCAGGCACGCAAGTCACCATATTCGATGAAATTTCGCGGAATGCAGCACGCTGTTGTGCACTGCACAACATCTCCTGACAGGTCTTCTCGACTCCAGAGTGAATTCCTAGTGTCTGCGCAGGAGGTAATAGTGAAGTTTCTTTACTTTGCCGCGGCTGGAACGGCCCTGCTCACGCTGGCCGCCTGCGCCCCCTCGACCGCTCCCGCCTCCGGCGGCGGCGACGAGCGGACGGGGACGCTGCGCGTCTGGCTCTTCGACGAGCCCAACCGGGCCCCCAAGGACAAGGTCGTCAACGAGGCGATCAAGGAGTTCACCGCCGCGCACGCGGACGTCAAGGTCGAGGTCACCTACATCCCCACCACGCCCGCCCGGCACGAGAAGTTCAAGGGCGCCTTCAACGACCCGGCCAGCTCCCCGGACGTCGCCGAGTACGGCAACACCGACCTCGCCGAGTACGCCGCCGCCGGCGGGTTCGCCGACCTCACCGCCGACCTGAAGGGCCTGGACCTGACCCCCGACCTGGTCAAGTCGGCCTCCGTCCAGGGCAAGCAGTACGGCCTGCCCTGGTTCATCGGCATCCGGGCCCTCTACTACCGCACCGACGTCTTCGACGAACTCGGCCTGAAACCGCCCACGTCCATCGGCGCCCTGACCGAGGCCGCCCGCACGATCCGCAGGAAGAAGCCCGACCTGTACGGCATAGCCGTCGGCGGCGAGTACACCTTCGGCGCCCTGCCCTTCGTCTGGGACGCCGGCGGCGACATCACCTCGCTCGACTCGCCGCAGTCGCGCAAGGGCGTCAAGGCGTACACGGACCTGCTGACCGACGAGGTCTGCCCGCCGCAGGCGTGCGTCTCGCTGACCGGCGGCAAGACGGTCGAGCTGTTCGCCGGCGGCAAGGCCGCGATGGGCATACTCGGCAACTTCAGCCGCTCGGCCGTGGACGCCGGCGCGGCGGCCGGCAAGTACGCCGTCGTCCCGCTGCCCGGCGCGGCCGAGGGCTCGATCGCGCCCGCCTTCGCCGGCGGCAACAACCTGGGCGTGCTGAAGAACGCCGGTCACCGCACCCTGGCCGCGGACTTCGTCAAGCTGCTGGGCGGCAAGGCGTACCAGGCCAAGATGTACGACGCGATGGGCAACCTGCCGACGCTCACCTCGGCCCGCGACGAGCTGGCGGCCAAGGACCCGTTCGTCCGGCCGTTCCTGGACACGGTGGCCAAGGGCACCCGGTTCGTGCCGATCGACCCCGCCTGGGTGAAGATCGACAACGGCAAGGTCATCCCCACGATGCTGCAGAAGGTCGCGACCGGCCAGTCCACCGTCGAGCAGGCCACCGCCGAGGCGGCCGCGGCCGTCAAGACCGCCTTCGGCCGCTCGTGAGCCGAGGTACGAGCGTCCGCCGCGGGCGCCCCTGGCTCTACCTGCTGCCCGCGGCGGCCGTGCTGGTCCCCATGTTCGGCTATCCGGTCTACATGCTGGGCCTGCTGTCGGTCTTCGACTACCGGCAGGCGCAGGTCAGCGGCGGGCAGCCGAGCACGTTCGTCGGCTTCGGCAACTACGCCGCGCTGCTCGGCGACCGGCGGTTCTGGGAGGTGCTGGCCCAGACCGTGGGGTTCGCGGCGGCGCTGGTCGTCACGACGCTGGCGGTCGGCGCGGCCCTGGCCGTGCTGCTGACCAGGACCGGGCCGCTGCCGCGGACGGCCCTGTCGCTGGCCGCGCTCGGCGCGTGGGCGGCCCCCGCGATGACCGGCTCCACCGTGTGGATGTTCCTGTTCGACGCCGACCTCGGCCTGGTCAACCAGGTGCTCGGGACCGACGGGTTCAACTGGTTCTACGACCGGTGGGTCACCTTCGGCGTGGTCGGCGCGACGGTCGTGTGGCACTCGTTCCCGCTGGTGATGATCACCCTGTACGCGGGCATCCGGGCCGTCCCCGCCTCGGTGCTGGAGGCGGCCGCCCTCGACGGCGCCTCGGCCTGGCAGGGGTTCTGGCGGATCATCGTGCCGATGTTGCGGCCGCTGGTCACGATCGTGGTCATCCAGTCGGTCATCTGGGACTTCAAGCTCTTCACCCAGATCTACGTGATGACCAACGGCGGCGGCGTGGCCGGGCAGAACACCGTGCTCAACGTCTACGCCTACCAGATCGCCTTCGGCTCCTCCGAGTACGGGCTCGGCTCGGCCGTCGCCGTCGTCATGACGCTGATCCTGCTGGTGATCACCCTGTTCTACATCCGGGCGCTGCGGCGCAGTGGGGAACGCCTGTGAACCGACGACGTCTTCTGCCCGACGCGGTCGCGCTGGTGGTCGCCCTGCTCACCGCGTTCCCGCTCTACTGGATGGTGCTGTCGGCGCTCAAGCCCGCCGGGGAGATCCAGTCGCTGGAGGTCAGGCCCTGGACCTCGCACCCGACGCTGGACAACTTCGTCCGGGTGCTGACCGGGGAGAACTTCGCCCGCTACCTGCTCAACAGCGCGATCGTGGCGCTCGTCGTGGTGGTGCTGTCGGCCGGGGTCGCCTTCCTCGCGGCGGTGGCCGTGACCCGGTTCGCCTTCCGGTTCAGGACGACCGTGCTGGTCATGTTCCTGGTCGCGCAGATGGTGCCGGTCGAGGCGCTGACGATCCCGCTGTTCTTCGTGGTCCGGGACCTGGGCCTGCTCAACACGCTGGCCTCGCTGGTGGTGGTGCAGCTCGCCTTCACGCTGCCGTTCGCGATCTGGATGCTGCGCGGGTTCGTCGCCGGGGTGCCGGAGGCGCTGGAGGAGGCGGCGATGATCGACGGGGCCGGACGCGCGACCGTGCTGTGGCGCATCCTGTTCCCGCTGGTCGCGCCCGGCCTGGTGGCGACCAGCGTGTTCTCCTTCATCACCACCTGGAACGACTTCGTCTTCGCGCGCACCTTCATCGTCTCGGCCAAGGACAACCAGACCCTGCCCGCGGCGCTGCTCGTCTTCTTCAAGCCCGACGAGAACGACTGGGGCGGGATCATGGCCGCCTCGACGCTGATGACGATCCCCGTGCTGATCTTCTTCGTGGCGGTGCAGCGGCGGCTCGTGTCAGGGCTTGGAGGGGCGGTCAAGGACTGAGACGTCGTGCTCGTCGTCGGGGGCGAGGAACTCCAGCAGCAGCCGCGCCTCCCGCTCGACCTCGTCCGGCTCGGCGATCGGCGTCCACTGGTGGACGTTCAGCGTGGAGACGCCCTTGGCCCTGGTCACCGTCCAGTCGCCGGCGGTGACGCCGTCCACCAGGATGATCCGGGGGATCACGTTCGTGCCCATGAACGACCCCTGCATGACGGCCGCGCCGCGCTCGCTGATCACCCGCGAGCGGTCGGCGTGCGACAGGAACAGGTTGTCGAAGTCGTACATCAGCCGCACCGGCGCCGGGACGTCCTCCGCCGGCCGGACGGCCTCCGGCAGGTCGTACAGGGTGCGGCCGGCGGCGTCCCTGAAGCGGACCAGGTCCATGGACTCGACGACCTCGCCCAGCCTGGTCAGGCCCGACCAGGTCTGCGCGTCCTGCACCGAGGCCGGGCCGAAGGCGGCCAGGTAGCGCCGGACCAGCTCGGCGGGCGTCATGGGCGGCGCCTGCGCCGGGCCCAGCCACGACTCGGCGGTGGTGTGCGCGACCGGCCCGCTCCTGCCCCACAGCCCGCGCGGCGGCACCTGGACCAGCGGCAGCAGCCAGCGCACGCCCTGGCCGAGCGCGTGCTGGTCGTGCTCCGGCCACCGCTCGGCCAGCGCCCGCCCGAGGTCGGCGAAGGTCATCGCACGCTCCTCCAGCAGCGCCCGGCCGGTCGCGGCCAGCTCGTCCAGGTCGACGCCCGCCAGCCGCTTGCCGAACGTCGTACGGGTCATGCGCTCGGTGACGGCCTGCAGCAGCGGCCGCATGGCCAGGCAGTCGCGGGCGGTGACCAGGTGGATGGTGGAGCGCTGCAACGCGATCCGCACCAGCTCGCGGCCGGCCAGCAGGCCGGAGACGTCCTCGGGCTTGAGCCCCTCGATGCGGTTCCACAGGCCGACGTACCAGGTGTGGGGGGTCTGGGCCTGGAGGCCGCCGAGCCGCTCGACGACCTCCTGCACGCTGCCGCCGCCGCGGCGCAGCAGCAGCTGCCGGTCGAGCGTGGCCCGGTTGAGCGCGCGCTGGGAGATGAGGGGATCCATGGGGACAAAGGTAGGGGCAATCGCGGTCACTTCCGGACCTCGATGTGCACTCAGGCGAGCGCGTCGGGGCCCAGCTCGTCCGTCGTGGAGTAGCCGGACAGGGCGAGCGTGATGTCCAGCTCGCCCAGCAGGCAGCGCAGCACGTGCTCGACGCCCGCCTGCCCGCCCAGCGCCAGCCCGTACAGCACGGGACGGCCGACCAGCACGGCCCGCGCGCCCAGCGCGAGCGCCTTGACCACGTCGGCCCCGGTCCGCACGCCCGAGTCGAACAGCACCGTCAGCCGGTCGCCGACCGCCTCGGCGATGCCGGGCAGCGCGTCGAGCGCGGCCAGGGCGCCGTCGACCTGGCGGCCGCCGTGGTTGGACACCACGATCCCGTCCACGCCGTGCTCGGCGGCCAGGCGCGCGTCCTCGGTGCTCATGATGCCCTTGAGCACGATCGGGCCGTCCCAGTGGTCGCGCAGGAACGGCAGGTCGTCCCAGCTCAGGCCCGGGTTGGGGAACATGCCCGCCCAGTGGGCGACCGGGTTCTCGACCCCGGCGAAGTTCGGGTCGCTCAGGTAGTTGGCGATGCCCGTGCCGGCCAGGAACGGCAGGAAGCCGCGGTCGAGGTCGGCCGGACGCCAGCCGAGCAGCGTCGTGTCCAGCGTGACCACCAGCACCGAGTGGCCGGTCGCCCTGGCCCGGCGCAGGAAGCTCAGGCACACGTCCCGGTCGGTCGGGTAGTAGAGCTGGTACCAGCGCGGCGCGTCCCCGCCCGCCGCCGCCACCTGCTCGAAGTCGTGGGCGGCGGCCGTCGAGTGCACGTACGGGACGCCCACCGCGGCCGCGGCCCGCACGGTGGCGAGCTCGCCCTCCTCGTGCGCCAGCGTCTGCACCCCCATGGGCGCCACCAGCACCGGCGCCGCCATCCGGGTGCCCAGCACCTCGCAGGACAGGTCACGCTGCCGCGCGACGCCGCGCAGCATCCTCGGCACGATCCGGCGCCGCTCGAACGCCTCCAGGTTGGCCCGCGCGGTCGAGCCGCTGCCCGCGCTCGGCACGATGTAGCCCAGCGCCTCGGGCGGGAGCACCCGCCCGGCCGCGCCCTCCAGGGCCGACAGATCGGTGGTCAGCTCCGGCGTGCGGCCTTCGAGCATGCCCGTCAGGTAGATGCCGAGCTGGTGATCGCCTGCGTTCATGGCGCCCATCCAACCAGCCCGCCCGTCCCCGCCGCGACCACCCTGATGACGGCGACCACGACGCGGCCCTACGCTGCTTCCCATGCACAAACGCGTGATCGACAACCGCTTCGAGCTGACCGAGAGGCTCGGCGGCGGTGGCATGGGCCTGGTGTGGCGCGCCTGGGACACCGCCCTCCACCGCGAGGTCGCGCTGAAGGAGGTCCGGCCGCCCGATCCCGCGTTCGAGGAGCACGACCCCGAGGCCGCCCGCGAGCTGCGGGCCAGGGTGCTGCGCGAGGCCCGCGCGCTGGCCCGGCTGAACCATCCGCACGTCGCCACCATCCACCACATCGTCGATCCGGGCGGCGACGGCTACCCGTGGATCGTCATGGAGCTGGTCACCGGCGGCTCGCTCGCGGACCGCCTCGCGCGCGGGCCCATGACGCCCTGGGAGACCGCCCGGCTGGGCCGCGAGGTGCTGTCCGCGCTGCGCGCCGCGCACGCCGTCGGCATCCAGCACCGCGACGTCAAGCCCGCCAACGTGCTGCTGCGCGAGGACGGCCGCTCGGTGCTCACCGACTTCGGCATCGCCGCCGTGCGCGAGTCGACCAGCCTGACGGCGACCGGGTCGTTCATCGGCTCGCCCGAGTACATGGCGCCCGAGCGCATCAACGGGCACGAGGGCGACCCCGCCTCCGACCTGTGGTCGCTCGGCATGCTGCTGTACGTGGCCGTCGAGGGCCGTCACCCGCTGCGCAGGAGCACCACGCTGGCGACGCTGGCCGCCGTGCTCAACCAGGACGTGCCGCCGCCGGAGCGGGCCGGGCCGCTCGGTCCCGTGCTCGGCGCGCTGCTGCGCCGCGACCCGGCCGGCCGTCCCGACGCCGAGACCCTCGACCGCATGCTCGCCGCCGCCGCCGACCCCGGCTCGCCCCCGCCCGCCTACCCGCCCCCCGCCCCGGTCCCGCTCCAGCCCGGCCCCCCGTCCGCACCCTCGGGACCGCTCCACCAAGGCCACTTCCCGTCGTCGCCGGGCCCGCTGCAGCAAGGCCCGCCGTACGGGGCCACCGTGCCGCCCGGGGCGCGGCAGGGGGCCACCGTGCCGCCCGGGGCGCCGCAGCCCTGGGGGCCGGAGCCGTCGTTCTCGCAGGCCGGCACCATGGCGTCGCACCGCGCCCGCCGTTCGCCGGTCGCCGCCGTGACGGCCTCCGTGGGCGCGCTGGCGGTGACCGGCGTGCTGGTCTACACGCTGCTGCCCGGCGTGCGCGGCGCTGAGGAGCCGACCCAGCCGAACACACCGCAGATCACCCCGGTGGAGACCACCGACGTCGAGGAGCCGAAGGCGAGCGAGGAGCCGGAGCCGCAGCCGGAGAACCTGCTCACCGCCGACGGCATCCGCACCGCGATCAAGGCGCTCAAGCCGGTCATGGGCGGCACCAAGGTCGTCCGGATGGTCGTCTACCCGACGTTCATCTCCGCCGAGGCCCCGGTCAAGGGCGACCCGGCCGTCTACGACCGCTACGCCTACCGCGACGGCAAGGCCACCCGCGAGGGCACCGGCTCCACCGTCCGCACCCCGGCCGTCGACCTGGCCAAGTACAACTGGGACGCCCTGCCCGGCCTGCTCAAGAAGGCCCAGAGCGTCCTCGGGGTGCGCAAGCCCACCGCGCGCTACCTCATCGTCGATCCGAACTTCGTCTTCACCAGCACCAAGCAGGTGCTGCTCGTCTACCTCAGCGACGCCTACCGCACCGGCTACCTGGTGGCCGACCCCCAGGGCAGGGTGCTCAAGACCTACCCCGCCTCCTGACCGGCCGCCCGGCTCAGCAGCCGCCCTGGTAGCCGCTCTCCGGGATCAGCCGGCTCCACTCGTCCTGGCTGAGCGGCCCGCCGGCGCGGGCGCACACCTCCTGCGCCGTCAGCGCCGGGTCCACCGGGCTCTCGCGGACGCTGCCGTCCGCCGCCACGCCGCGCAGCCTGCGGCCGTCCTGGCTGAAGGCCAGGCCCTCGGCCCACGACCCGACCTGGCCGACCTCGCGCAGCGTGCCGGCGTCCCACAGGGAGGTGCGTTCCGCGTCGATCGCCAGCAGGTCGCCGCCGGGGGAGAAGCGCAGGTCGCGTACGGGGGCCGGGCCGGTCTCGACCGAGCCGGCCCGCTCGCGCCCGCGTACGTCCCACAGCTCGACGCGTCCGCCGCCGAGCCCGAGTGCCAGCGTGCGGCCGTCGGGGGAGAAGGCGAGCGCGGTGGGCCGGGCGGCGGCCGGGGCGAGCGGGGTGACCTCGCCGGTACGCAGGTCGAGCAGGTTCGTGCCGGAGGCGAGCGTCGAGCCGTCGGGGCTGAAGGCCATCGCCAGGTCGCCCGCGCCCTCGTAGGCCCTGATCCGGCGGCCGGCGCGCACGTCCCAGGTCTCCAGCAGCCGGCCGCGCGCGGTGGCCAGCGTGTCGCCGCCGGGGGACAGGGCCACGGCGGGCACGTCGCCGCCCGCGTCGATGACGGCGACCCTCCTGCCGCCCGACGCCTCCCAGACGGTGACCGGGTCGCCCGCCACGGCCAGCAGCCTGCCCGCCGCGTCGAAGGCCACGTCGCCGGTGGCGGCGATCTCGGCCAGCGGCTTGCGCGCCACCACGTCGGTGAGCCGGATGGCGTTCCCGACGTCCTTGGCCGCCACCCGGCCGTCGCTCGACAGCGCGGCGGTGCGAACGCCGGAGGAGGGCGCCGGCAGCCCGGAGACGTCGAGCGAGACGACCGAGCCCAGGCCGCTCAGGTAGCGCAAAGTACGGCCGTCGGCGGAGAAGGCCAGGTCGCCGTGCTGGTCGCCGCGGAAGCGGTAGGCGCCGGCCAGCCGCCGCTCGGCGACGCTCCACAGGCGCACCTCGTCCCGGCCGGGGAGGGCGAGCAGGCTGCCGTCGGGGCTGAACACGGGCGTGCCGGCGGAGCCTTCCGCGGGCATCGCCGCGTCGCCCGCCTCCGCCGCGAACGCGGTGGCGGCGGTGCCGGTCGCGGCCTCCCGCGGCGGCTCGGCGCCGGGCGTGAGGAGGGTCACGCCGTCGCGGCCCGCGACGGCCAGGGTGCGGCCGTCGGGGCTGAACGACAGGGGCGGCGCCGACCGGTCCGGCCCGGTCTGCGGCCGGACGGTGAACTCCCGCTCCTTGACCCGGCCGGGCAGCGACCAGAGCTCGACCCGCCCGTCCAGGTCGGAGACCGCGGCCCGGCTCCCGTCGCGGGACACCGCCACCCGGCGGTCGAGCACGTCGAGCAGCACCTCGGCGCCCCGGTAGACCCTGGTGCGGTTGCCGCTGGTGATCGTGTACGTCCCGGTCGCGGGGGCCCGGCCGGTGGCCACCTCGACAGGCTGCCCGCCGGGGCCCTCGGCGTACCGGCCGTCGTCGCTCAGCGCGGCGCTGCCCTCGGGGAGCGCGTGCGCGGCGAGCTGCCGGCCGCTGCGCACGTCCCAGACGGTCAGCGTGCGGTCGCGCCACCTGACCAGCTCGTCGCCGCGCAGCAGGTAGCCGGCCCGCTCGTCGGCCGCGGGGTCGGTGAACACGCCCAGCTCCGGCTGCGCCAGCGAGGCCTGCAACGCCGCCCGCGCCTCGAACACCGGCGACAGCCGCCAGGCCGCCACGCTCAGCCGCATCGCCGTACGCGGGTCGGAGGAGCGCAGCGCCTCGGCGCGGGCGGCCACGGCCCGCGCGTTGGCCTCCAGGAGGTGTCCGCGCAGCTCCCGCTCGCCGTTGAGTGAGACGGCGGACATCGACACCGCGACGGCCAGGGCGGCGGCCAGGGTCGCCATCGAGGGCCGCAGCAGCCGCCTGCGCTGCTTGGACATGGCCACGCTCGCGCCGATGAAGTCGCGTTCGAGCTGGTTGAGCCGCAGGTGGCGGCGCTTGGCCGCAGCCCAGCCGAGCGCCGTGTCGAGCCGGTCGCCCCGGTAGAGGTACGTGTGCCCGCGCCGATGGCGTGACCACCGGCCGGCCGCCAGACGCAGCTCCCGGTGGACGGCCAGCCCGTCCTGCTCGTCGGCCACCCAGCCGCGCAGGCGAGGCCAGGCCCGGTAGAGCGCGGCGCTGGCCGGCGCCACCCGGTCGTCGCGCACCGCCACGAGCTTGCCGACCGCGGTCTCGGTCGGCGGCACCCGCACGCTCCGGCGTACGAGCAGCCCGGCGTCCATCAGCGGGGCCAGCACGCCGCCCTCGTCGTGCGGGTCGTCGCCGTCCATCAGGCGCAGCAGCAGGCCCGGCACCGCCTCCTGCTGGCGCGGCGTGAGCCCGGCGTAGACGCGCTCGGCCAGCTCGCCGAGCGACCGGTGCCCGGCCACGCCCGCCGGCGGGCGCAACGCGGCGGGGTCGGCCTCGACCAGCAGCTCGTCCGCCGCCGGGCGGGCGGCGGGGTCTTTGGCCAGCGCCCGCCCGACCAGCTCGCGCAGCCCGTCGGGCAGGGCGCTCAGGTCGGGATCGACGGTCAGCAGCCGGTGCAGCACCGCGCCGAGACTCCGCCCGGAGAACGGATCGCCGCCCGTGGCCGCGTAGAGCACCACGGCCCCCCAGGAGAAGACGTCCGTCGCCGTCTCGTGGCCGCTGCCGGTCAGGATCTCCGGGGCCAGGTACGTGCACGTCGCCCCCAGCGAGCCGCCGACCGCCACCCCCATGTCGATCACCTTGGGGCCGCCCGCCGCCAGCAGCACGCTCTCCGGCCGCAGGTCGCGGTGCGTCAGCCCGGCCGCGTGCAGCGCGCGGAGCGCCCCGGCCAGCGCGCCCGCCAGCGCCGCCAGCTCCTCGCCCCGGTACGGCCCGTGCCGCTCGACCGCCTGCCGCAGGTCGGGCCCGTCGACGAACTCGCTCACCACGTAGGGGACGCCGTGATCGACCCCGGACGCGACCACCTCCGCCAGATGCGGGCAGCTCACCCGCGCGACCGGCTCGACCTCGACCCGGGGCACCTTCACCGCGTAGCGGCGGCCCTCGTCGTCGTAGGCGTCGTAGACCACCCCGCGCGCGCCCGCGCCGAGCCGGGCGGCCAGCCAGAAGCCGCCCAGCCTCTCGGGATCACCAGGCACCAAGCGCATCGTCACTGATGCTTAGATGCGCCGGACCGGCCGTTGGTTGTCGGTGAACGACCACAGGTCCCCCGCGCGCCTCGGGGGACCCATGCGTCATGATCATTATGCCAGGCTTCTGGATCTTGACTGCCACTCCGGCCGCAGCACCGACATCGTCACGGAGTCGTGCCACTCGCCCTCCCACAGCAGGGTGTCGCGCTGCACGCCCTCCTCCACGAACCCGATCTTCTTGTAGACGTGCCGCGCCCGGTCGTTGAAGGTGAAGACGCCGAGGCCGACGCGGTGCAGCGGCGTGGTGGCGAAGGCGTGGCCGAGGACCAGCTCGATCGCCTCGGTGCCGTAGCCCTTGCCGAAGACCCGGGCGCCGATCAGCGCGATCCGCAGGTTGCACGACAGGTTGTGCCGGTCGAGCTCGTTGAGCACGATCTCGCCGACGTACTCGCCGCCGGCCATGACGGCCAGGTCGAGCCGGTCGGCGTGCTCGCCTCTCGTGCTGTACCACTGGCGGGCCACCTCATGGTCGACCTCGCCGTGCGAGCCCGTCAGCCGTTGCACCTCCGGATCGCTGATCAACGTGATCAGGCCCTCGACGTGCTCGGGGCCGACCGGGAGCAACGTGACGCGCTCACCCGTCAAAGTGGGTTTCTCGGCGAACATCCCCTCTGGGTATCAGTCCTGCTCATCGGCGGGCAAACCCATTTTCCGCAAGGCCGCGTCGCGCACCTCCTCGGGGGTCAGCACGCCGACGTCGCACGTCAGGTCCGCCACCTGCTGGAAGTAGCCCTCCCGCCGGGCCCGCATCTCCGCCGGCTGGAACTCGGGACGGTGCGCGCCCGAGCTCATGCGCCGGGCCAGGACGGCGTCGGCGGCGTCCACCCAGACCACGAACGCCTCGCGCAGCGCCTCGCGCACCCGGGGGTCCTCCACGGTGCTGGCCGCCGCCGCGATCACCTTCGGCTCGCCCGCCAGCGCCGCCAGCACGTGCTCGGCCTCGTACCGGTGCAGCGCCTCGGCCCCTTCGCGGACGGCGATCTGCGCGGCCGTGCCGCCGTGCTCCCTCTCCAGGAACGGGTCGCTGTCGGTGAACGGCATCCCCAGCGCGGTGGCGAGGAGGCGGCCCGCGGTCGTCTTACCCGATCCCATCAGCCCGATCACCACGACTGGTTTGTTTTTCGACATGTGGATAGAGGTTCCTTCGTGTCAAGGAGGTAAATCTGATGACCATCGCCGGAAGCATCATCCTCATCATGCTCGGTGCGATCCTCACCTGGGCCGTCGAGTTCGACCTCGCCGGTCTCGACATCAACGTCGTCGGCGTCATCCTCATGCTCGGTGGCCTGGCGGGGCTGCTGTTCGGCATCTACCGGATCAGCGTCACCCGCAGGGCGGTCGGCCCGATCGACGAGCCGGTGCACCGGCACGAGATCTACGAGGAGCCCGAGACCCGCAGGACCACGGTGTACGAGGAGCGCCGCCACTACGACGAGCCGCCGCTGTAGGAGGTGAATCGACATGCCAGCCGTTGACGAGCTGCCGTCGACCATCAAGCGTTCGCCGAAGAAGGCACAGAACACGTGGATCAAAGCGCACGACTCCGCCGTGAAGGAGTACGGAGAGGGGCGGCGCGCGCACATGACCGCGTTCGCCGCACTCAAGCACTCCTTCGAGAAGGTCGGGGACCACTGGGAGCCCAAGGGGCAGAAGGGACCGTCCGACCAGGGCGCGACCGACCGCTCCGGCAGGACCCAGGAGGGCGTGGACGCCAACGCCAGCAAGGAGCACTTGCAGGGCGTGGCGTCCAGGCTCGGGGTGCGCGGCCGATCCAGGATGACCAAGAAGGAGCTGGTGGACGCCATCAAGAAGGCCAACAGGAAGGCCACGGCGAAAGCCCGCTAGTTCCTTCACAACAACCGCTTGACCGCCTCGGCAATCGCGTGGCGGTCTATGCGGGCGTCCGCGAGCTGTTCCTCAGGCGTCGCCGACCCGGGCAACCCGGTCACGGCGAGCTTCACCACCCGCGGGCCGAGCTCGCTGACGGCGTCCAGCACGGCGTCGCCGAGACCGCCCTCCAGCCGGTGATCCTCGACCGTGATCAGGTTGCCCGTCGTCGTGGCGGCCTCCACCAGCACCGCCGCGTCCACCGGCTTGATCGAGTACAGGTCGATCACGCCGACCGGGATGCCGGCCGCCGTCAGCTCGTCGGCCGCCGCCAGCGCCTCGTGGACCGTGATCCCGGCCGCCACGATCGTGGCCCGGTCGTCGGGCGAGCGCCGCAGCACCCGCGAGCCGCCCACCGGGAAACGTTCGCCGGGCGGGTAGATGACCGGCGTCTCGCCGCGGGTGGTGCGCAGGTAGGACACCCCTGACACGTCCGCCATCTCGACGGTCAGCGCCGCCGCCTGGTTGGCGTCGCACGGGTACAGCACCGTGCTGCCGTACACCGCCCGCATCATGGCCAGGTCCTCCAGGCCCATCTGCGAGGGGCCGTCCTCGCCGATCGAGACGCCGGCGTGCGAGCCGACCAGCCGGATCGACGCCTGGCTCACGCCGGCCATCCTGATGAAGTCGTGCGCCCTGGTCAGGAACGCCGCGAAGGTGGCCGCGTACGGGGTCCAGCCGCGCACCGACAGGCCGACGGCCGCCGCCACGAGCTGCTGCTCGGCGATGTACATCTCGAAGAAGCGCTCGGGGAACGCCTGGCCGAACTCCTCGGTCTTGGTCGAGTCGGCCACCTCGCCGTCCAGCGCCACCACGTCGCCGCGGGCCGCGCCGAGCGCCGTCAGCGCCGCGCCGAACGCCGCCCTGGTCGCCGCCTTCGCGCCGACCTCGTACGCCGGCAACGTCGCCGGGCGCGGGTCGAAGTGGAACGGCTCGGCCTCGCCCTCCGGCCGGTGCACGTCCACCTGGACGCTGCGCGGCCCGCCCAGCTCGTCGATGGCCTTGTCGGGGTCCTTGAGCGCCTTGCCGTGCGCGCCCTCCCGGTTCTCGACCTCGACGACCCCCTCGCCCTTGCGCGTCTTGGCCAGGATCACGGTGGGACGCCGGCGGGTGTTGCAGGCGTCCCCCAGCGCGAAGTCGATCTGGCCGGGGTCGTGGCCGTCGATCTCGATCGTGTGCCAGCCGAAGGCGCCGAACCGGCGCGCGTACGCCCCCGTGTCCCATCCGTGCCGGGTCGGGCCGCGCTGCCCCAGCCGGTTCACGTCCACGATCACGACCAGGTTGGCCAGCCCCTCGGCCCCGGCGTGCTCGGCCGCCTCCCAGATGGACCCCTCGGCCAGCTCACTGTCACCGCACAGCACCCACACCCGGTACGGCAGCCGTTCCAGCCGTCCCGCCATGGCCACGCCCACGCCCACCGGCAGCCCCTGACCGAGCGAGCCGGTCGCGACGTCCACCCAGGGCAGCCGGGGGGTGGGGTGCCCCTCCAGCCGGCTGCCCCGGCGCCGGAACGACAGCAGCTCCTCGTCGTCGATGACCTTCGCCGCCTTGTAGAGCGAGTAGAGAAGGGGGGAGGCGTGGCCCTTGGAGAAGATCAGGTGGTCGTTGCCGGGGTTGTCGGGGCGGTCGAAGTCGTACCTGAGGTGGCAGGAGAACAGCACGGCCATCAGGTCCGCGGCCGACATCGACGAGGTGGGGTGTCCGGAACCGGCCGCCGCGGCGGCGCGCACGGAGTCGACGCGCAGCTGCGCGGCCAGTTCGGTCAAGTACTGGAGATCGCGTTCAGGCATCAAGACCCTCCTCGTGAGTTTCACGCCGCCTACCCCCTGCGCGGCGCTTAACTCGGGCTTGACGTCAGCTGACCCCATTTGTCGGCAGTTGAAACCTCCCTCGCCCGGGTGGTCCGCGCGTGCGTGGTTTCCGTGTGGACGGGTCCCCCCCATGGGCGGTCCCCCTGGGCGGTCCCCGTCTGGGCGGTCCCTGGGCGGTTCGCGGGCGGCGTCAGGCGTCGAAGCGGCGGCGGGCGGCCTCGATGTCGCCGAGGTGGCGCTGCGTCCACGCGCACATCGCGTCGACCGTCGCGCGCAGGGCCCGTCCCGGCTCGGTGAGCGTGTACTCCACCCGCGGCGGCACGGTCGGATACACCGTCCGCTCGACCAGCCCGTTGCGCTCCAGCATGCGCAGGTTCTGGGTGAGCATCTTGTGGCTGATGCCCTCGACCTGGTCGCGCAGCTCGCCGAACCGCAGGGTGCCCTCGCCGATGGCCTCGATGATCAGGAACGCCCACTTGTTGGCGACGTCCGTGAAGATCTCCCGCGCCAGGGAGTCGGCCCGCCTCAGGTCCGCCGCGCCGTCCGAGCCCTTGAACTGCTTGGTCACCATGAGGTTCCCCAGTCACTGAAAAGTGCGTTCTTCCACGTCAGCGGACACTCTCCTACAGTTCCTCAGTAACCACAAGAGAGTCTTGGGGGTCGTATGCGCGTTCCGGCCCCCCTGTCAGGAGGCGCACGCCATGCCCGTCACCCTGCTGAACCCCGAGGGCCTGCCCGAGATCGACGTCTACCACCAGACGGCGGTCGCGTCGGGAACGAGGCTGATCTTCGTCGCCGGCCAGGTCTCCTGGGACGCCGAGGGCACGACCGTCGACGCGGGCGACCTCGCCGCGCAGGTCGAACAGTGCTACCTCAACGTCGCCACCGCCGTCGCCGGGGCCGGCGGGTCGTTCGACGACGTGGCGAAGCTGACCGTCCACGTCGTGGACTGGACCCCCGACAAGATGCCCGCGCTCCTGGACGGGATCTCCCGGGCGAAGGCGAAACTGGGCACGACGGCGACCCCACCGGCGACCCTGCTGGGCGTGGCGGCCCTGTCCGTCCCGGACCACCTGGTCGAGGTCGAAGCCACCGCGATCCTCCCGTAAGGGACGCGCGACGTACTGAGAGCAACTGAGAAACGTCGTTGAAACCCCACTTCTCAGTTGTGCTCAGTTGAGCAAGGGCAGGATGCGACAACGCGATCTTCGGCGTCGCGGTGCTGCCCTCGGATGGGGGATCGGCGCGCGTATGCCTGTCTGATCTGCCAAGTCCAAGTGGATGGGGAGGCGGGCCGGCAGGTCGAATCCCCGTCCCCTGGCGGGGCCGGCGACGGCGGCTGACAGTAGTGTCTGAGGCATGCCTGACGTGATCACGGTCCACCCCGCGCAACCCGGCGACGGGGACGTCCTCGGCGAGATCCACGCCCTGTCCTGGGGCGTCTCGCACGGCCCGTTGTGTGCGCCGAAGGTCGCCGCGGCCGGGATCGAGGAGCGGCGCGGCAAGTGGCACGGCATCCTGGCCGAGGGCGGGGATCCGATCCTGCTGGCGCGCCTGAACGAGCGGCCCGGGGCCTTCGCCCGGTTCGGGGCCTCCACTTCCCGTCCCGGCTCCGCGGAGATTTATACCTTCTTCGCCCATCCGGACGTCTGGGGCAGCGGCATCGCCGGCGTTCTGCTGACGGCCGTCCTGGACGCGGCACGCGACGCCGGGTACGACGACGTGCACCTGTGGACGCTCCGGGACTCGGCCCAGGCCCGCCGCTTCTACGCCAAGAACGGCTTCACCGAGACCGGCAGGACCCACGACCACGAGTTCGAGGAGGGGCCTGCGCTGGCTTTGATCGAGCTGGAGCGAGCCTTGCCGGGGCGAGCCGAACTGCCTTGATCCGCGGGGCCCCTTGGAGCCGAGTGCTGCGGCTCTGAAGATCGCAGTGGTTGGAGGACGCTCCCGTTGCCCGGCCAGTGATCTTTGGGGCGGCTGGTGGAGGAGGAGTAGGTCCGCTGCCAGGTCGGACGGTAGGGGCATGGCCGGCACATCGGCAGAGGACACGTCGCTGCGCGCCTGGTCCGGGATGGGCTCCCGCTGCCCACCCGGTAACCAGGTGCCGGGCGGGGGCCAGAGAAAGGCCCCCGGTCAGCGAGCGAGCCGGCGGGCCACCGTGACCGCCGCGGCCACACCCCCCACAGCCACCATCACCGCCCGCCGGTGCTGGGAGAGCCACACCTGCGGGCTGTGGCCGTGGGAGCGCCGGTCGAACGTGCCGTGCGCCCCGTAGTCCTTGTCCTCGTCGGCCGGCTCCCAGAGGTTCGACACCCCGCTCGGCTGCTTCTCGTCCGTCTGCTGGGACTGGATGCCGGTCCTGGCCAGGTACCGGTCCACCAGGGCGGGGGCGACGCGCTGGGCCATGAGGGTGGCCGCGGTGCTGGCGCCCACCCAGTATTCCTTGCGTCCGGGGTGCTCGGCGGCGTACACGATGGCGCGCGCCGCGACCTCCGGCTGGTAGATCGGGGGTACGGGCTGGGGGTGCCGCCGCAGCTTGGACAGGACCCACTCGAACTGAGGGGTGTTGACCGCGGGGAGCTGGACCAGCGTGACGTCGACGCCGCTCCGGTCGGCCAGGAGCTCGGTGCGCAGCGACTCGGTGAAGCCCTTGATGGCGTGCTTGGCCCCGCAGTACGCCGACTGGAGGGGGATGCCGCGATGGCTCAGGGCCGAGCCGACCTGGACGATGGTCCCGGCGTTGCGGGGGCCCATGAGGTCGAGGGCGACCTTGGTTCCCCACACATAACCGAGATACGTCACCGAAGTGGTACGAGCGTACTCATCCGGCGAAATATCGGTGAACTTGGCGAAGACTGAGGAAAAGGCGGTGTTGATCCAGGTCGAGATCGGTCCCATCTCCGCCTCGACGCGCTCCGCCGCCGCCTTCACCTGCTCGTAGTCGGCCACGTCCGCCTCGTAGACCTTCGCGTCCCCGCCCGCGGTTCCCACGTCCACGGCGGCCGCGCCCAGGCCCGCCGTGCCGCGGGCGATCAGGGCCACCCGAGCGCCGCGAGCGCCCAGCTCGCGTACCACCGCCCGCCCGACCCCGCCGCTCGCGCCCGTCACCACTACCACGCGTCCTCGAAGGGATGCCATGTCGGTTGTCAGCCTGCCTCTCCCGTGTTTCGGTCCTTCTGCCGCCGGATCGCCAGGGCGATGTCGACGATCGTGATGATGAACAGCACGATCGCGATCCCTGCCATCACAGGCGCGCCTGCTATGAGTCCCAGCACCGTGAACGCGAAGAGGAACACCAGGATGAACGATCCCACCCTGATGTGCACCACGTCGCGCGGTGTGGCGGGCACCATGGGGTGGCCCTTCCGGTCACCCTCTTCGTGCCATCTACCGTCATCCGTGTTCTCAGGCATGCCGCTCACCTGCCCGTCCTGTTTGTTGCCTAACGTGCTGGGTAGCCGCCCTGCGTGCCCGAGCTACATCCCAGTGACCAGAGTGAGCCGGGGATCGTCCGGCGCCGTCGGGGGCGCGGGTTCAGCTACGAAGGACCGGACGGGCGGCCGGTGCGCGACAAGGCGACGCTGGAGCGCATCAGGTCGCTCGTCATCCCCCCGGCGTGGAAGGACGTCTGGATCTGTCCCTCCCCGTACGGCCACCTCCAGGCCGTCGGCGTGGACGCGGCCGGACGCCGGCAGTACCGCTACCACGACCTCTGGCGCGAGCAGCAGGACAAGGCGAAGTTCGACCACGTGCTGGAGGTGGCCGAGCGCCTGCCCGCCTTCCGCAAGGCCGTGGACGACCGCCTCAAGGGCCGCGGCCTGACCCGGGACCGGGTGCTGGCCGCCGCCGCCCGCCTGCTGGACGTCGGCTTCTTCAGGATCGGCGGCGAGAGCTACGACACCTACGGTCTGGCCACCCTGCGGATGGACCACGTGACCTGCAGCAACGGCGTCGTGACCTGCGCCTACCAGGCTAAGGGGGACATCTCCCGCGAGGTCGTGGTGGCCGACCCCGGAGCCTGCACGGTGCTGCGTTCGCTCAAGGCGCTCGGCGCGGAGGGCGAACTGCTCCGGTACCGCCGTCCGGAGGGCGGCTGGGGCGACGTCAAGAGCGAGGACATCAACGACTACCTGCGCGAACTGCTCGGCTGCGAGGTCAGCGCCAAGGACTTCCGCACCTGGCACGCGACCGTCCTGGCCGCTGTGGGCCTGGCGGTCTCCAAGCACGCGCGGGGGAACGGCACCGCCAGGAAGCGGGCGGTGACCCGGGTGATGCGGGAGGTGGCCGAGTATCTGGGCAACACGCCGACCGTGGCGCGGGCGTCGTACGTGGACCCGCGGGTGGTGGAGGCGTACGACCAGGACAGGACGATCGCCGGGGCCCTCACCGAGCTCGGAGCGGACGCCGATTACGGGCAGCTCGCCACCCACGGGACGGTGGAACGGGCCGTTATAGACCTTATTCGCGCCGTTTGAGCCGTTAATCCCCGGGCATGCGGCGACAATAGAAGGAGGCAAGCGATGGAAGCTCCGCAGTACGTCGCGGCCCGCGTCCAACAGGCGCTGGCCGAGGACGGACGCACGAACGAGCTGGGCATCCGGGTCGACGTCCGCGGCGACCAGTTGTTCCTGCGTGGTCAGGTGAGCGGAGCCGAGCAGCGCGACAGGCTCGGCCAGGTGGCGCGGGAGATCGCGCCCCAGCTGCACCTGCACAACGAGATACGCGTGGTCGACGTCTCGGTGCTGGGGGAGGATGAGCATCTTGACTGACCTGCGAATAGCGGCGGTGGGCGACATCCACCTGGGCGAGGACGTCAGAGGCCAGTACCGGCGCAGGCTTGAGGGCATCGAGGAACGTGCCGACGTGTTCATGGTCGCGGGAGACCTCACCCGGCACGGCACGCTGGAGGAGGGCCGGGTCGTGGCCGACGAGCTGCGCGGCCTGCCCATCCCCACCGTGGCGGTCCTGGGCAACCACGACTACCACTCCGACCTGCAGTACGAGATCGCCGCCGAGCTGCGCGACGCCGGCGTCATCGTGCTCGACGACGACGGCACGGTGATCCAGTGCGGTGACCGGAAGCTGGGCGTGGTCGGCGGCAAGGGGTTCGGCGGCGGGTTCGCCGGCAAGAGCGCCAGCGAGTTCGGCGAGCGCGAGATCAAGAACTTCATCTCCCACACGCGCTACATCGCCGAGGCGTGGAAGGTCGCGCTCAAGGAGCTCGTGGCCGACCAGCGCGTGGTGCTGTCCCACTACTCCCCGATCAAGGAGACGCTGGAGGGCGAGCCGCTGGAGATCTACCCCTTCCTCGGCAGCTACCTGCTGGCCGAGGCGGTGGACACGGCGGGCGCCGACCTCATCCTGCACGGGCACGCCCACAAGGGCACGGAGAAGGGCATGACCTCGGGCGGCATCCGGGTGCGCAACGTCGCCCTGCCCGTCCTCGGCAGGGCGTACGGCGTCTACTGCCTGGAGGAGCCGGGCAACGATTACGACGACTGACCCCGGACGACTGACCCCGCGGGAGGCGTCACAACACGCGTGCGGCGATCACGCACACGTCGTCGGTGGAGTCGTCGGCGCCGAGCCGCCGCAACAGACAGTCGATCATCTGCTCGGGATCGTCCCCCACGCACGAGCGCGAGGCCCGCAGGAGCGCGGCCATGCCGACGTCCAGGTCCTGCCCGCGCCGCTCCACGACGCCGTCGGTGTACAGGACCAGGGTGTCGCCGGGTTCGAGCTGGGTGACGGTCATGTCGTACTCGGCCGCGTCGAAGGCCCCCAGCAGCGTGCCGGTGACCCCGTCGATGGCCTGCCCGTGCCCGTCCCTGATGAGGACGGGCGCGGGGTGCCCGGCGTTGGTCCAGGCGAACGTGCGGCGCTCGGGGTCGAAGTGGCCGATGATCGCGGTTCCGGTGACGGTGACGTCCTCGTTGGAGTGCACGATGAGGTCGTTCAGCCAGGTGGCGAGCTGACCGGCGGGAGCGCCGGTGTACGCCAGGCCGGCCAGCCCCGAGCGCATCTGCAACATGATGCTGGCGGCGGTCAGGCCGTGGCCCATGGCGTCGCCGATGGCCAGCAGCACGCGGCCGTCGGTGATCAGCCGGGCCTTGAACCAGTCGCCGCCGAGCCTGGCCAGGTCCTCGCTCGGCAGGTAACGCACGCCGACGGCGAGCCCCGGCAGCTGGATGAGGCCCCGGCGGATCGGCAGGATCGTGTTCTGCAGCTGGACGGTGATCCGGTGCTCCTGCTCGGCCCGTTCCTTCTCCTTGGTCGCCTGCTCGTGCGCCACGGCCAGCGCGCGTTCCCTGCGGCGGTTCTTGGTGACGTCCTGGACCAGGCAGCGGACCTTGACCGGCACGCCGTCCCCGTCGAGGATCGGCTCGCTGTAGACGCACAGGTGGCGTACGCCGTGCCGGTGCTGGATGCGGAACTCGTTCTCCACGGCCTCGCGGAACTCCAGCAGCGTGCGGATCTGCTCGTCCATGACGGGGAGGTCCTCGGCGACCACCACGGCGGGCAGTTCCTCCAGGGGCATGGGGCCGTCGGCGCGGGCGCGGCCGAACATCTCGTACATCTGCGGCGTCCACAGGGTGCGCTCGGTCGCCAGGTTCCACTCGCCCCAGCCCAGCTCGGCCAGGCGCTGGGCGCGTTCCCAGCCGGAGACCAGCAGCTCCTCGTCGTCGAGGATGCGCCAGCTCACCAGCAGGCCCTCGTCCACGCGCGCGGCGCGCACGGCCAGGGTGGCCGGCCACAGCCGGTAGTCCATGGCCTCGACGAACTCCAGCGGCATGTGGTGCAGGGACTCGCCCGACTCGTACACGGCGATGTAGTCGTCCAGCAGGCCGGAACTGGCCACGCCGGGGCTGACCGACAGCAGGCGGCGCCCGGCCAGGTCGTCGGCCGTGCGCCCGGCGGGGGTCCTGGCGTGCGTGTTGGCGGCCAGGACGAGGAAGTCCACGACGCGGCCCGCGTCGTCGCGGACGGGGGTGAGGAAGAGGGCCGAGGCGTGCACGCCCGCCAGCATGCCGCGTACCCACTCGGGCACCTCGGGCCGTTCGAGCACCTGCTCGGACGGCCGTTCGATGCCCTTCGCGACCTCGGTCAGGTCAAGACCGCTGTGCTGGGCCATCCTGGCGAGTTGCTCGGCGGCCTCGCCTGGGCGGATGTTGAGCCGGGTGGCCAGGCGGGCCGTGGCCTCGTCGAGGATGGCCTGGGTACGCAGGTGGCGGCGGACGTGAACAAGTTGCTCACGGACCCGTGCCGAAGCCGCGTTCATCTCGTAGCGGCTGAACGACGGAAATCTGCTCACTCGCTCCCCATGCCCGATCATTCGGGATTGAGGGCTGGTGGTGCTGATATTTCGGCCAAATTAGGTGGACCGCTGGGCCGTTCTCGAGGTTCGGCCCAGCGGGTTGTCACGGACGGAGTGCGGGGCGGCGTGCGCCCTACACATTGAAGATGCTGACCCCGCCCGGGCCCACGAGGAAGCCGAGGACGATGAGCACGATCCCCCAGAGGAGGTCGCGACGGGCCAGAATCACGTAGATCCCGGAGATGACGAGGATTACGGCGATGATCCAAAGCAAAGTAGCCATGTGACTGCAACTGCCCCCACGCGCGACTCAGTAACATGTTTTCCTCCGCCGTAACGGGCAGGTGGTGATTCATGACGACATTCGGCTATTTCTTGTCGTGTGAGGAACACGGGCCCAAAGAACTGGTACGTCAGGCCAAAGCCGCCGAACGCGCCGGTTTCGAGGCTCTGTGGATCTCCGACCACTTCCACCCCTGGCTGGACGAGCAGGGCCAGGCGCCCTTCGTCTGGTCCGTGATCGGCGCGCTGGCCGAGGCGACCTCCCTGCCCATCACCACCGCCGTCACCTGCCCCCTCATCCGTACGCACCCGGTCGTCGTCGCCCAGGCCGCCGCCACCACCGGGGCGCTCACCGGCGGACGTTTCCGGCTCGGCGTGGGCACCGGCGAGGCGCTGAACGAGCACGTCGTCGAGTCGCGCTGGCCCCCGCTCAGCGAACGCCTGGAGATGCTCGAAGAGGCGGTCGGGCTGATGCGCGAGTTGTTCACCGGCAGGCTGGTGACCCACCGGGGCGCCCACTACCGCGTGGACACGGCCCGGCTCTACACGCTTCCCGACGAGCCGGTGCCCATCCTGATGTCGGGGTTCGGGGAGAAGTCCACGACGCTGGCCGGCCGGCTGGCCGACGGCTACATCTCCACCGCGCCGGACGCCGAGTCGGTCACCACGTTCCGCGAGGCGGGCGGCGCGGGCAAACCGGCGCTCGGCGGCCTCAAGGCGTGCTACGCCGCCGACGAGGCCACCGCGCGCAAGACCGTCCACCGCCTGTGGCCCACGCAGGGGATCAAGGGGGAGGCGTCGCAGATCCTGCCGCTGCCGCGCCACTTCGAACAGCTCGCCGAGTCGGTCACCGAGGACGAGGCCGTGGGCGGCAGCCCGGTCGGCCCCGACCCCGAGGTCCACGCGCGGGCGCTCAAGGAGTACGTGGACGCGGGGTTCGACGAGGTCTACGTCAACCAGATCGGCACGGAGCAGGACGCGTTCTTCGACTTCTACGAACGCGAGGTGCTCCCCAGGGTGCGCTAGTCGGCCGACTTCATCAGCTTGGCGTACCCGAGCTGCAGCCAGTCGGAGATGGCCACCGCGGTCATCGTGGCGCCGACGAGCCTGGTCACCCTGGGGGCGAAGACCAGGCCGACGGCGTACGCGGTGGCCGCCCACTGGGCCAGGCAGAACGGGCAGGCCAGCAGCTCGCCCATCGGCCCGCGCGGCTCCTCCTGGACCTCCGACGGGCCGCCCTGGCCCTCGTACCTGGTGAAGGGCGCCCGCAGGGGGCTCATGACCGGGTCCTTGGCCAGGCGCCGGGAGACCTTGTGCGTGCAGGCCGCCATGAGCGCGAGGTCGAGAACGCCGACCCGCTCGGGCAGCTTCCGCTTGGTGAGCACCGCGGCCGCCGCCGCCCCGGCCACCCCCGCCCCGTACGTGGCGAGGATGCCCAGGTAGCCGCCCAGCGGACGATCATGCCCGTTGCCGTAGGCCCGTTCCGTCTTCTCCAGCATCTCGGTCATAGGGTGTGGCGCTACCCTCAACCCCTGCCTCTACGCGCCGTCCCCGGGGCTGTCTCTTGGGCTGTTCCCGACGTCTACATGACGATCGTGAGGGTAGCCCGGAACCATGAGCAGCCATGGTCATGCGGTCACTGACGCCATCCTTGACACGTTGAAGCGCGCCAGCTCCGGGCTGAAGGACGCCGGGGTGAAGTTCGCGCTGGCCGGCGGCTGCGCGGCCTACGCCAGAGGCGCCGCCCCCTCCTTGCACGACGTGGACTTCGTGCTCACCGAGCATGACGTGCCCGCCGCCCTTGAAGCCCTGCGCGGGCTCGGCTTCGAGACCGCCAAACCGCCGGAGGACTGGCTGGTCAAGGCGTACGACGAGGGCCGGCTGGTCGATCTGATCTTCCGGGTCTCCGACCACGAGATCACCGAGGAGCTGCTGGACCGGGCCGAGCCGTTGAAGGCGTCGGCGGTGATCGTGCCCGTGCTGGAGGCCACCGACCTGGTCATCTCGTGGCTGCTGCCGCTGTCGGAGCACGCCTGCGACTACGGCTCCCTGCTGGCCCAGGTGCGGGCGCTGCGCGAGCAGGTGGACTGGCCGCGGGTGGTGGCGGTGGTGGCCGACTCGCCGTACGCGACGACGTTCGTGACGCTGCTGGAGCGGCTGGGCGTGCTGAGCGAGCCGGTGGTGGCCAGCGGCGAGAGCCGGTGGCCCTGACCCGACGGCCCTGACCCGGCAGCCCTGAGGAGGGCGGCCCGGAACGGGCGGAGGGCCGCGCCCCGATCGGACGCGGCCCTCCCTCTAGGGCAGACTGCGAGGGTCACCCGCCGTAGCGGCCGTAGTAGTCACCCAGCCGCGTGCGGTACTCGGTCTCCTTGTAGCTGCCCTCGTCGAACTCGGGCGCGTCCTTGATCTCGGCCTTGGTGCGCGCGACGTGCACGTTGCGCTCCTGAGGGTCGATGCGCGTGACGACCTGCGCCGGCAGCATGACCTTCTTGCCGAAGATCCAGGGACCGGTGTCGACGATGATGTAGCTCTCGCCGACCTCGTACGTCGCCTCGTCGACGGACCCGATCTTCCCGTCGGTCGCCTGGACGTGGTACCCCACGAGATCCAGACTCTGACCGCGGTCATAGACGTCAGGACGATAGTTCCAGAGCTCCATCGGGCTCTCTTCCTCTCTTCTTCCGTCTTTTCTCGGGCAAGACTTCCGCTACCCGGACAGACTCCGGTAAACCCCCAACAAAGCGTCGGTGGCGGCCGCTACGATCCGCGTCACGCACTGGAAAGGGGGCCGCATGACCGTCGGCGAGGCGCAGGAGTGGGCCCCTCCGGGCGTCGACGTCACGCGTCCCAGCGTGGCCCGCGTGCACGACTGCCTGCTCGGCGGCGTGGAGAACTTCTCCGTCGACCGCTCGGTGGCGCGCCGGCTCAAGGACGCCGTGCCCGAGGTGGTCGACCTCGTCTGGTGCAACCGGGCCTTCATCGGCCGGATCGTCGACTTCCTCGTCCGCGAGGCGGGCATCAGGCAGATCATCGACCTCGGCGCCGGGCTGCCGACCATCGAGAACACGCACGAGGTCGCCCAGTTCGCCGACCCCCGTACCAGGGTCGTCTACGTGGACATCGACCCCATGGTCGAGCCGCACGCCCGCGCCATCCTGAGCGGCAACCCCCACGCCACCGCGATCACCGCCGACGCCCGCGACGTCGACGCCGTGCTCGGCCACCCCGAGCTGGGCCGCCTGATCGACCTCGACCAGCCCACGGCCCTGCTGGCCATCGGGCTGCTGCACCTGTTCCCCGACGCCGACGACCCCCACGGCCTGGTCCGGCGGTACGTCGCCGAACTCGCCCCCGGCAGCCACCTGGCCGTCTCCAACATGCTCGCCTCCGGCAACCCCAAGGCCAAGGCCCTGGAGGCGCTGCTCCAGGCCACCATGGGCACCGGCCACTTCCGCGAGCGCGCGGCGATCGAGGCGTACTTCGACGGTCTCGTGCTGGTCGAGCCCGGGGTGGTGCACTTCCCCGAATGGCACCCCGACGAGCGGCTGCCCGGCCCGCTGGCCCCCTGGGAAGAGCTGCTGCTGGGCGGCGTGGCCCGCAAGCCATGAAACCCGGGAGCCTTCGCGGCGGACGGACGGCTAGGGTGGCGCCCATGCCGCGTCGATTCCTCGTCTGCTCCCCGCCGCCGGCCCTCTAGCGGGCGGCGGCGTTTCAGGATTCTCCGGGTCTGACCGATCCGGGGGTGGTTGCTGCCCGCATACGGGCCCATTCCCACCACTCCATCCGGAGAACTCCTGTCATGACCCCTGTCTCCGCCCGCCGTGGCGCCGTCTACGTCTCCGTGGCCGCCACGGCCTGGGGCACCGGCGGCGCCGCCGGCGCGCTGCTGTTCGAGTCGGGCCACCTCGGCCCGGTCGGCGTCTCGCTCTGGCGCTACCTGCTCGGCGCCGCCTTCCTGCTCACGCTCACCCGCCGCGCGGCGCGTCCGAGCCGGCTCACCTGGCACGTCCTGCCGGTCGGGGCCGGCATGGCCGTCTACCAGACCGCGTACTTCGCGGCCATCGCCGGGTCCGGCGTCGCGGTCGCGACCGTCGTGACCATGGGCGCCACGCCGATCATCACCGCCCTCGGCGGGCGGCTGCTGCTGCGCGAGCCGCTCGGCCCGGTCGCCCGCGCCTCGCTGGCCGCCGCGCCGGTCGGGCTCGTCCTGCTCACCTGGGAGTCCGTCGTCCAGACCCGCTCTCTGTCCGGCATCGGGTACGCCCTGCTGTCGGCCGCCGGGTACGCCGGCGTGACGCTCTTCTCCCGGCATCACAGGGCGGCCGACCCGCAGGGCACCGCGGTCGGCGGGTTCGCGGTCGGGGCGGTCTGCCTGGCGCCCTTCGCCCTGCCGGCGGGCGTGCTGCCCGAGCTGACCGTGTCGTCGGTGGCGCTGCTGGTCTACTTGGGCGCGGTGCCCACCGCCCTGGCCTACGGCCTGTTCTTCCGGGCGCTCACCGCGTTGCCGGCCACCACGGTCTCGATCATCTCGCTGGGCGAGGCGGCCGGGGCGGCGCTGATCGGCGTCCTGCTGTTCGGCGAGCGGCTGACCCCGCTCGCCTGGGGCGGGTGCGCGCTCCTGCTCGTCGCGGTCGCCGTTCTCGCGCTGAAAGCGGAAACGGAGATGTGAGGCCCAGGGCCCGTGATGAGTTAAGGTCCGGTACGGCGACGCTTGCCGTATCGTCGCTCCGTTCTCTCATTTCGGCATAACGGAACGGCGCCGGCGAAACGTGCGTTGGAGGAACTGTGGCCTCGATAAAGGGAATATTCAGAAACCTCCTGGATCGTCCAGGCGGCGTGAACCTGAGCCCCTATCTGAAGATCGTCAAGGCGGCCGAAGAGCGCGCCGGCCGCGTCGGGAAGCTCGACGAGCTGCCGACGCCGGCCATGGACGATCTGGCCGAGTTCTGCGCGGTCGTGCGCGAGGCCGCCGACCGCACGCTCGGGCTGCGGCCGTACGACGTGCAGTTGCTGGGCACGCTCGCCCTGCTCGACGGCAAGGTGGCCGAGATGGCGACCGGCGAGGGCAAGACCCTGTCGGGCGCCATGGCCGCCGCCGGCTACGCGTTGCAGGGCAAGCGCGTCCACGTGATGTCCGTCAACGACTACCTGGCCAGGCGCGACGCCGAGTGGATGGGCCCGCTCTACGAGGCGCTCGGCGTCAGCGTGGGCTGGATCGACCAGAACTCCACCCCGGAGGAGCGCCGGGCCGCCTACGCCAAGGACGTCACGTACGGGCCGGTCAGCGAGATCGGCTTCGACGTGCTGCGCGACCGGCTGCGCACCGACCCGGCCGAGATCGTCGTGCCCGCGCCCGAGGTGGCGCTGATCGACGAGGCCGACTCCGTGCTGGTCGACGAGGCCAGGGTGCCGCTGGTGATGGCCGGCGCGGCCGACCCCGGCAGCGCGGTGCCGGAGATGGCGGCGCTGGTGCGCACGCTCGTCCGCGGCTACCACTACGAGATCGACGAGCAGGCGCGCAACGTCTACCTCACCCCCAAGGGCGCCGACAGCGTCGAGAACATCCTCGGCGTCGAGCTCTACGACGAGCACGAGCCCGGCACCCTCATCGAGCTCAACCTCGCCCTGCACGCCCACGCGCTGCTCGCCCGCGACGTCGACTACATCGTGCGCGACGGCAGGGTGCAGCTGATCAACCCCTCGCGCGGCCGGGTCGCGCTGCTGCAGCGCTGGCCCGACGGCCTCCAGGCGGCCGTGGAGGCCAAGGAGGCGCTGCCGCCGAGCGAGAAGGGCGAGATCCTCGACTCGATCACCGTCCAGGGGCTGATCCGCCGCTACCCGCAGATCTGCGGCATGACGGGCACCGCCGTCGCGGTCAACGAGCAGCTCGGCGAGTTCTACGGCCTCAAGGTCGCGGTCATCCCGTCCAACCGGCCGTGCGTGCGGCAGGACGAGCCCGACCGCATCTACCCGACCGTCCCCGACAAGGACGCCGCGCTGGTCGAGGAGATCCAGGAGGTGCACGAGACGGGCCGGCCGATCCTCATCGGCACCCTCGACGTGGCCGAGTCGGAGAACCTCGCCAAGCTCCTGCAGCGCCGCGGCATGGAACCGGTCGTCCTCAACGCCAAGAACGACGCCGAAGAGGCCGTGATCATCTCCAGGGCGGGCGAGCGTGGCGCGATCACCGTCTCCACCCAGATGGCCGGTCGCGGCACCGACATCCGGCTCGGCGAGGGCGTGGCCGAGCTCGGCGGCCTCTACGTGATCGGCTCCGGCCGCCACGCCAGCAGCCGCCTCGACGACCAGCTCCGCGGCCGGGCCGGCCGCCAGGGCGACCCGGGTGGCTCGGTCTTCTTCGTCAGCATGACCGACGACCTGATCACCCAGTTCGTCCCCGACGAGCGGCCGCCCGCCGCCGACCCCGACGGCCTGGTGCGCCACCGGCGCGGCGCGTACATCGTGGGCCACGCCCAGCGGGTGGCCGAGGGCGTCAACCTGGAGATCCACCGCAACACCTGGCGCTACACCCGCCTGCTCGAACACCAGCGTGAGCTGATCCTCGAATGGCGCGACAAGGTCCTCCACGGCGACGCCGCCGCCAAGGCGCTGGCCGAGGCCGACCCCGAGCGCTGGGCCGAGCTGCCCGAGGACACCAGGGACGAGACGGCCCGCCAGATCGTCCTGCACGCCATCGACACCTGCTGGACCGAGCACCTGGCCTTCCTCAACGACCTGCGCGAGGGCATCCACCTGCGCGCGCTGGGCCGGATGAGCCCGGTCGACGAGTTCCAGCGGGAGGCCGTGGCCGAGTACAAGGCGCTGCAGGCCGAGGTCGAACGCCGCTCGCTGGAGTCGTTCGAGGCCCCCGAGCCCGACCTCAAGCGCCCGTCGGCCACCTGGACATACCTGGTGCAGGACAACCCGTTCGGCACGGAATGGGACCGGATCCTCAAGCGGGTGACCGCCGCCACGCGCCGCGGCTGAACATGCCGGGCGTACCTGACAGAAGATGACAGGTACGCCTGCGAGCATGGACGCATGACGACGAAAGCCAAGCTCATCGCCTTCACCATCGACTGCGACGACCCCCGGAAGCTGGCCGCCTTCTACCACGAGGTGACCGGCTTCGAGATCCAGTACTCGGAGGAGGAGTACGCGGCGATCGGCGACGGCTCCACGAGCATCTACTTCGGCCGCGTCCCCGGTTACAAGCCGGGCGAGTGGCCCAGCGCCGACAAGAAGTTCCATCTCGACTTCCGCGTCCCCGACCTGGACAAGGCGGTCGAGGAGTACACCGCGCTCGGGGCGGTCAAGCCGGAGTTCCAGCCGGGCGTCACCGAGGAGGGCACGCGCTGGATCGTGCTGCAGGACCCGGAGGGCCACCTGTTCTGCGTGGTTCCCGAGCAATCGTAGGGGCCGCGACGCCCCTGCGGGGGCTCAAGGATCAGCCACAAGTTCGTGCAGGTGGCGGCCCCAATTGGGCGAATTATCAGCCTAAAGAATGATGGTAGTGCTCCGCTCGGCTCTTAAGCTGGAGCAATGCTCCTGCACGGACCCCTGCCCCTGCGTGGGCGCCGATGACCTGGATCGGGCTGCTCATCGCGCTGGCCGGAGCGCTGGGATACGCGCTCGGCGCCGCCCTCCAACAGTACGAGGCCGTGGCCGCGGGCGCCTCGCTCAAGCTGGTCCGGCGCCCCCGCTGGTGGATCGGCGGCGTCATCGGCTTCACCGGGGCGTGCCTGCACGCCGTGGCGCTCAGCTTCGCGCCGCTGGTGGCCGTGCAGCCGATCAGCGTGGCCACCCTGGTGTTCGCGGTGCCGCTGGCCGCCTTCATGTACGGGCGCAGGCCGTACCGGGCGGAGATCCTCGGCTCGATCGCCGTGGCCGTGGGCCTGCTCTGGCTCATGCTGCTGGTGCCGCAGCACAACGTCACGCCCCGGCTGAGCAGCGGCGCCGCGCTCGCCTTCCTGGGCGTCATCGCGGCGATCGCGCTGGTCTCGCAGGTGCTCGCGCGGCGCTTCCACGGGCCCGCGCGGGCGCTGCTGCTCTCGGTGGGCGCCGGGGTGGTGACGGCGAGCGTCTCGACGTTCGTCCGGGTGGTCGGCGGCGGGCTGGAGGGCGACTGGGGACGGCTGATCCACTGGTTCACGCTGGCCGTGCCGGTGCTGCTGGTCTGCGCGGTGGTGCTGCTCCAGCGCTCGTACGCGGTCGGCTACTTCGGCATCGCCTACGCCGGCGTCCAGGTCATCGACCCGATCACGTCGGTGCTGGCGGGGGCGATCCTGCTCGGCGAACCGCTGCCTGCCAGCCCGTCCACGGCCATCCCCGCCCTGCTGGCCGGGGCGCTGACCATCGGCGGCACGATCACCCTCGGCCGCCTCACCCCCGACCACTCCAAGCCGGCCCCGGCCCCAGCGCCCGTCCCCCCGGTGCTCACCTCGGCGACCGTGGCCGCCGAGGCTGCCGCCGAGGCTGCCTCCGAGGGCGCGGTCACCGGTCGGCGGCCCGCGTCCGGTCAGTGACCGCCTCCACCGGCGGACGCCAGGCCAGCACGTCGTCCATCGAACGCAGCATCAGCTCCGGGCTGAGCCGGCCCGCCACGGTCACCGCGAGGTCGCGCAGCCGTACCGCGAGCGGGTTGCGCAGCTTGGTGACCCGGCAGATCGTCATCGACTGCCGCACGACCCCCGACGTGCGCGCCAGCCGCGTGGCGGTGTAGGCGGCCAGGTCGCCCTCCGCCACGTGCGCGAGCACCACGGCGTCCTCCAGCGCCTGGCAGGCGCCCTGGCCCAGGTTCGGGGTCATCGGATGGGCCGCGTCGCCCACCAGCGCCACCTTGCCCCGGTGCAGGGCGGGCAGCGGCGTCTTCAGGTAGTGGACGTCGTTGCGGATGATCCGGGCCGGGTCGGCGGCCCGCAGCAGCGCCGGGATCGGCTCGTGCCAGCCGCCGAACCTGCGCAGCAGCTCCTCCCGCTCGTCCCCGTGGGCGGCGCCGGCGGGTGACAGGTCGGTGGCGTACAGGTAGACCAGGTCGTCGGTGAGCTGATGGACGCCGAACACCAGCCCCCTGCCCCAGCTCTCCGACCGGGGGATCTCCAGCCCGTTCCGCGGGACGAGCGCCCGCCACGCCGTCACCCCCGAGTACACCGGCCCCGGATGGCCGGGGAAGAGCGCCCGCCGGGTCGCCGAGCGGATGCCGTCGGCGCCCACGACCAGGTCGGCCTCGATCTCGCCCGCGTCCGTGCGGACGATCCCGCGCTCGGCGTCCACGCCCGTCACGGTGACGCCCAGCCGCAGGACGCCCGGTTCCAGGGCGTCGGCGAGCACGTCCATGAGGGTCGCCCGCAGCATGACGACCACCGAGTCCCCGTACCGGGCGTCGGCGTGATCGGTGGTGGTACGCGTCAGCCAGCGGCCGTCCGCCCGCCGCACGCCGAGCGGTCCCTCCACCGTGGACAGCTCGCGCACCCGGTCGCCCAACCCCAGCGTGTCGAGCGCCTTGAGCGCGTTGGCGGCGACCGCCAGCCCCGACCCGACGGGCTCGACGGCGGCCGCCCGCTCCAGGACGCTCACCTCCCACCCCTTGCGGCGCAGGGCCACGCCGCAGGCCAGCCCTCCGATGCCGCCACCGATCACCACAGCCTTGGGCATGACGCCTCCTTGGTTACTACGTCTGTAGTGTCAGCGTACTACGCCTGTAGTTCGCTCGCACTACCCCTGTAGTATTCGGTCCGTGAAACGAGCTGACGCCGTCGCCGACACGGCCATCACCCTGCTGGCCGAGCGGGGCATGCGCGGCCTCACCCACCGCGCCGTGGACGAGGCGGCCGGGCTGCCGCCCGGGTCCACGTCCAACCTGGCCCGCACCCGCGCCGCCCTGCTGGAGCTGACCCTGTCCCGGCTCACCGAGCTGGAGATGAAGGCCATGGCGATCGCCTACGAGCCGGTGCCGCTCACCCTCGACGACCTGCCCGCCCGGCTGGCCGAGGCGGTGCGCGTGCAGCTCGACGACCGCAGGCGCACCCTGGCCCGCTACGAGCTGGCCCTGGAGGCCACCAGGCGTCCCGAGCTGCGCGAGATCTACAACCGGGCGGGCCGCCGCTTCCGCGACCCGGCGCCCGCCATGCTGGCCGCCCTGGGGTCGAAGGACCCGGTGCGCCACGCCCGCCAGCTCGTGGCCTTCGGGGAGGGGCTGATGTTCGACGCGATCGCCGGCGCGGGCTCCGTGCCCTCCGTGGAGGAGCTCACCCTCGCGCTGCGCGACCTGCTGACCGGCATGCTGCGTGACGAGGGCGCCGGCGGATAGGACCGCCGGCGCCCGTGTCGGCCATGCGTGGCCTCGGGCGGCCTACTCCTCGCCGCCCGCGTCCTCGCCGTCCCTCGCGTGTTTGCCGCGAGGCTCCCGGTGGCCGTCGGCCGCGCCGGACCCGGCCTCCGGCGACTCGTCCTTGGGGGGTGCCTCATGCCTGCCCATACGGGGGGAACTCTCCTTCTCTTCGACCAACAGCTCACGGTGACCGTATGACTACGGTTACGCGCCCGGCAAGGGGGTTGGTTCAAGATCCACGCCACGAATTCGAGAAAAATTCGCGTAACGCCGTGATCAGCCGCAATCGGCCGGGATTGGCCGCGATCAGCCGTCGTCAGCCGGGGCAGGTCGCCCGGTAGGGCACCTCGGGCAGATGCCGGGCCCAGTCCGCGGCCGACAGGCCCCCGTAGCGGGCGCACACCGCCGACGCAGGATCGCCGGCCGCGGGCGACCGGGCCAGGTCCAGCGTGAGCACCGTCCCGCCGGCGGCCAGCACGCGGGCCGTACGCCCGTCGTCCGCCAGCACCGCCCGCGGCGGCCGGTCCGCGCCGCCCACCGGCACCTGGCGTTCGGCCAGCAGCACGCGGTCGGGGACGCGCCACACCCGCACCCGGTCGTTGTCCGTCCCGGCCAGCAGCCGCCCGTCCGGGCTGAAGCGCAGGTGGCCGGGGGAGGGGCGCAGCCGGGTGCCGAGCACGGGCACGCCGTCCAGGTCGTAGATCTGGATGCCGGTCTCCTCGGCGATGGCCACCCGCTCGCCGTCCGGCGCGAACGTCGTGTACTCCCACGGCATCCGGTCCAGCCACGGCGCGGGCGTGACGCGGCCGCCGCGCCTGATCGCCGAGCGCCGGCCCTCGAACGTCAGCGCCACCCGATCGCCGGGACCGGCCACCGCGTACTCGCCGACGAAGGCCGCCCGGCGGGCCCGCAGGTCCCAGGCCCACCGCTCGCCCGACTGCCGGGCCGCCGCGAACAGCAGCCCGCCGCCCGGGCTGAACCACGCCGACTGCTCGCCCGGCGCCCCCAGCCCCCTCCCGAACGGCGGCCCCACGCCCTGCCCCGACGCGGTGTCCCACAGGTACGACCGGTCCACGCCGACGAAGGCCAGCGTGCGCCCGTCGGGGGACCAGGCCATCGCCCGCACGCTCTGCTCGGGACCGGCCGTCTCGGCCAGCCGCCGGCGCCCGGGGACGTCGTAGACGCGCACCGTGTCGTCGGTCAGCGCGGCCAGCCGGGAGCCGTCGTCGCTGATCGCGTACAGCGAGCGCGGCCCGGCGTGCGGGTCGGTGAAGACGTCCACGGCCGGGTCGGCGGCCGCCGCCGTCAGCGCCCGCCGCGCCTGCGGCACCTGGGCCAGCCGCCAGGCCGCCAGGCTCAGCCGGCGCGCGGTCACCGGATCGGCCACCCGCAGCGCCTCGGCCCGCGACGCGGCGACCTTGGCCATCGCCTGCTCCAGCCGCCCGTCGGCGGCCCCGCGCTGCCACACCGCGAGCAGCGCCGCCAGCAGCGCGACCGACAACAGGCCGGACAGCAGCCCGACCACGAGCCTCCGGCGCCTGCGCGCGCCGCCGCGGGCCCGCGCGAGCCCCTCGTCCAGGAAGGTCTGCTCGCCGGGGCTCAGGGTGACCCGCCGCCGCCCGCCGGCCGCCCAGGCCATCGCCCGGTCGAGGGGTTCGCCCTGGTAGAGGTCGGACTCGCGGCGCCCGCCCGCCTCCCAGGCCCGTGCCGCCCTGGCCAGCTCCCGGTGCACGGCCAGGCCGTCCCGCTCGCCGTCCAGCCATTCGTGCAGGCGCGGCCAGGCCCGCAGCAGGGCCGTGTAGGTGATCGTGAGGGATCCCCGGTCGCCGATCGTCAGGATTCCGGCCTTCCCGTACGCCTCCAGCACCCGGTCGATCGCGGCCACCTCGTCGGGGGCGCGTCCGGCGACCAGGTCGTCGCGGAGGGCGGGGGCCACGGTGTCGCCGCCGGACTCGTCGAGCCCGACCAGGCGCAGGAAGACCTCGGGCACCAGATCCTGGTCCGCCCGGCAGAGCTGGAGGTAGAGGGCCTCGGCGCGGACGCCGAGCGGCGGGTCGTCGACGGGCTCCGGCGGCAGCAGGCGGCCGAGCTGGGACTGCGGGGCGTCGAGCAGGGACATGAGCAGGTGGCGGGCGTCCGGGCGGCGCTCGGGGTCGTCGTGGAGCGCGGCGGCGACCAGGCCGCGTAACAGCCGGTCGAGGCGCTCCCCGTTGCCTAATCGCTCGGTGAGCCCGTACGCGGCGAACAGCAGGACGCGCCCCCACGCCCGCACGTCGTCCGCCGGGCCGGCCTCGGCGTCGGCCAGCCCCAGCCCGACCAGGCGCGGCCCCTCGGCGCCCAGGATGATCTTGTCGGGCGTGAGCGACCCGTGCACCGCGCCCGCCTCGTGCACCGCGGCCAGCGCGGTGGCCGTGGCGGCGGCCAGGCGGTAGAGGTCGTCACCGGCGAAGGGGCCGTGCCGCTCGACGACCTGGCGCAGCGTCGGCCCCTCGATGTACTCGCTGACCAGATACGGCGGATCGCCCTGCGGGCACGCCTCGACCAGTCGCGCCGCGTGCACCGAGCGCACCTGCGGGACCGTCGCGTACGCGCCCGGTCCGGGCAGGTGGAGGGCATGGCGACCGCCCGACTCGTCGTAGGCCTCGCGGACGGTGGTCCGCCCGCCGCCGTCGAGCCGGGCGCCGAGCCAGTAGCCTCCCAGCCGATCAGTCATGCGGGATTAGATGCCGCCTTCCGTTCAGCGGTTCAGTCGAGCCCGGTGCTCCGGCCATTCCTCTTCGAGGATGCCGAAATAGACCGTGTCGCGCCAGGTGCCGTCGGGCCTTCTGCGGTGGCGGCGCAGGGTTCCCTCGTGCACGCCGCCGATGCGCCGGATGGCGGCCTGGGAGCGCAGGTTCAGCACGTCGGTCTTGAGCAGGACCCGGTTGAATCCGAGGCCGAAGGCGTGGTCGAGCAGCAGCAGCTTGCAGTTGGTGTTCACCGCGGTGCGCCAGTGGGCGCGGCCGTACCAGGTCCAGCCGATCTCGACGCTGTCGTCGAAGCCGGGCACGTCGATGTAGGTGGTCCAGCCGCCCGGCCGTCCGGTCTCCTTGGGGATCACCGCGAACGGCACGTGCTGGTCGTCGCCGATGAGCGCGCGGGCCGTCCTGGTCAGGTCCTCCTCGGTGCGCGGGGTGGCGATCGGCAGCCAGCGCCACAGCTCGTCGTCCCCGCCGCCGGCGGCGAACAGGTCGGGGACGTGGTCCAGGGTGAGCGGTTCGAGGCGCACGACGTCGTTCTCCAGCACCACGGGCGCGGGCAGCTTGGCGGTCATGCCGCCACGATAGGCGGCGCTCCCGTCGCAGGTTGACGGCCACCTGGCCCTTTTTGCGGGGAACCACCTGTCGACATCCATACCGGCCGGTCGGTAGGCTCACCGGCATGGACTTCGCCTTCGACACCGTCACCGAGGACCTGCGCGAGCGCCTGCTCCGCTTCATGGACGAATGCGTCTATCCGGCCGAGCCCGCCTTCGAGGAGCAGGCCGCGGCCGCCGGCTGGAGCCCGCCACCGCTGCTCGACGACCTCAAGGACGAGGCGAGGAAGCGCGGCCTGTGGAACCTGTTCCTGCCGGGCGCGCACGGCGCCGGCCTGACGAACCTCCAGTACGCCCCGCTGGCCGAGATCATGGGCCGCAGCCCCAGCATCGCCCCCACCGCCACCAACTGCGCCGCCCCCGACACCGGCAACATGGAAGTGTTGTCGATGTTCGGCAGCCAGTGGCAGCGCGAGGAGTGGCTGCGCCCGCTGCTCGACGGCGAGATCCGGTCGGCCTTCGCGATGACCGAGCCCGACGTCGCCTCCTCCGACGCCACCAACATCGCCACCTCGATCGTCCGCGACGGCGGCGAGTACGTCATCAACGGCCGCAAATGGTTCATCTCCGGCGCGATGAACCCCAATTGCAAGATCTTCGTCGTCATGGGCAAGACGAACCCCGACGCGCCCAAGCACCGGCAGCAGAGCATGGTCCTGGTGCCGCGCGACACCCCGGGGCTGCACGTCAAGCGCGGCATGCACGTCTTCGGCTACACCGACGCCGACCACGGCGGCCACGCCGAGGTGATCTTCGAGGACGTGCGCGTACCGGCCGAGAACCTGATCGGCGAGGAGGGCGGCGGCTTCGCCATCGCGCAGGCCAGGCTCGGCCCCGGCCGCATCCACCACTGCATGCGCCTGATCGGCATGGCCGAGCGCGCGGTCGAGCTGATGTGCGAGCGGGCCCTGGCCAGGACGGCGTTCGGCAAGCCGGTCGCCCAACAGGGCGTGGTCCAGGACTGGATCGCCGAGTCCCGCATCAGGATCGAGCAGTTGCGCCTGCTCGTGCTCAAGACCGCCTGGCTCATGGACACCGTGGGCAACCAGGGCGCCCACACCGAGATCCAGGCCATCAAGATCTCCACCCCGATCACCGTCGAATGGATCCTGGACAAGGCCATCCAGGTGCACGGCGCGGGCGGCGTCTCCCAGGACTTCCCGCTGGCCGCGCTCTGGGCGGGCGCCCGGTCCCTGCGCCTGGCCGACGGTCCCGACGAGGTGCACAAGCGGTCCCTGGCCTATCGCGAGCTGAAGAGGTTCATGTGAACGAAGCGCAGATCAAGGAGCGCGTGCGCGCGTTCCTGGGCGAGCACGACCCCGAGGGGGACCGGCTGGAGTTCCTGCGGGCCAGGTTCGACGCCGGGCTGGCCTGGGTCTGGTTCCCCGAAGGGCTCGGCGGCCTCGGCGCGGCCAGGGAGCTGCAGCAGGTGGTCGAGCACGAGCTGGCCGGCACGCCGCAGATCAACAGCGGCGTCCAGGGCATCGGCCTCGGCATGGCCGCGCCGACGATCCTGGCGTTCGGCACGCCGGAGCAGAGACGGCGCTTCCTGCGCCCGCTGTGGACCGGCGAGGAGATCTGGTGCCAGCTCTTCAGCGAGCCCGGCGCCGGCTCCGACCTGGCCACGCTCGCCACCCGCGCGGTCCGGGACGGCGAGGAGTGGGTGATCGACGGCCAGAAGGTCTGGACGTCGGGCGCCCACCACTCCCGCTGGGCCATCCTGGTCACCCGCACCGACCCGGACGTGCCCAAGCACCGCGGCATGACGTACTTCGTCTGCGACATGCACGCCCCCGGCGTCGAGGTGCGGCCGCTGCGGCAGATCACCGGCGAGGCCGAGTTCAACGAGGTGTTCCTGACCGGCGTGCGGCTATCCGACGACCTGCGGCTGGGCGAGGTCGGCGACGGCTGGCGGGTCGCGCAGACCACGCTGATGAACGAGCGCGTCGCGATCGGCGGCGCACCCGTCCGGCGCGGCGGCGGCATGGTCGGCGCGGTGCTGGAAGCCTGGCGCGCGCACCCCGAGCTGCGCACCCACGACCTGCACCAGCGGCTGCTGGCGCTGTGGGTGGAGGCCGAGGTCACCCGCCTGTCAGGGGCCCGGCTGCGCGAGCAGCTCGCCGCCGGCCAGCCCGGTCCCGAGGGCTCGGGCATGAAGTTGTCGTTCGCCAAGCTCAACCAGGCGCTGTCCGGCTTCGACGTCGAGCTCCGCCGCGACCTGGGCTACGACGACTGGACGTTCCGCCGCTCGGAGGACGTCGACTTCTACGGCCGCGGCCCCGGCTACCGCTACCTGCGGGCCAAGGGCAACTCGATCGAGGGCGGCACGTCCGAGATCCTGCGCAACATCATCTCCGAACGGGTGCTCGGCCTGCCCTCCGAGCCCCGCGTCGACAAGGACGTGCCCTGGAAGGACCTGCCGCGATGACTCTGCTCTACTCCGAGGTCGAGGAGGAGCTCCGGGCGGCCGTGCGCGGCCTGCTCGCCGACCGCTGCCCGCCCGCCGCGGTGCTCGGGCGCGTCGAGTCGCAGCCCTACGACCTGGACCTGTGGAAGACGCTGGCGGGCGAGATCGGCGTCGCCGGGCTCCTGGTGCCCGAGGAACTGGGCGGCGCGGGCGCGTCGGCCAGCGAGGTGGCCGTCGTGCTGGAGGAGCTGGGCCGGGCCGTGGCGCCGGTGCCGTTCCTGACCAGCGCGGTGCTGGCCACCAAGGCGCTGCTGCCCACCGGTGACGCCCTGCTCGGCGAGCTGGCCGAAGGACGCAGGACGGCGGCGCTGGTCGTGTCGTTCGCGGCCTCGCCGTACCGGCCGGAGCGCGGGTCGTCGGTGCGGCTGGCGGGCGGGCGGCTGTCCGGCGCCGTCACCGGGGTGGCCGGCGCGGACGTGGCCGACGTGCTCCTCGTCCCCTTCGAGGGCAGGCTGTACGAGGTCGAGGGCGCCACCGTCGAGGTCGTGCCCTCGCTCGACCTGACCAGGCCGGTCGCCACCGTCACCCTGTCCGGGGCGCCGGCCCGCGACGTGGGGGAGTGCGACCTGGCCGGCGTGCTGAGGTTCGGGGCCGGGCTGCTGGCCTCCGAACAGGTCGGCGTGGCCGAGTGGTGCCTGGACACGACGCTCGCCTACGTCAAGGAGCGCCACCAGTTCGCCCGGCCGGTCGGCTCGTTCCAGGCGATCAAGCACCGGCTGGCCGACCTCTGGCTGGACGTGGTCAGGGCCAGGGCCGCCGCCCGCGGCGCGGCCGCCGATCCCGGGGACATCGCGGTCGCGGTGGCGCAGTCGTGGAACGCCGGGGTGGCGGTGCACGCCGCCGAGGAGGCGGTGCAGCTCCACGGCGGGATCGGGATGACCTGGGAGCATCCCGTGCACCTGTATCTCAAGCGCGCCAAGGCCACCGAGATCGCGCTCGGCACGCCCGGCGACCATCGGGAGGCGCTGGCCTCACTCGCCGGCGTCCCCGGCCCCGAGGGAGTTCAGCAGTAGGTCGGCGAAGTGCTTGCCCACCTGGGCGCCGGTCAGCGGCCCGTCCGCGTGGAACCAGGTGCCCAGGTGGTGCACCGAGCCGAAGAAGTAGTCCACGACCAGCTCGGCGGGCACCCGGTCGCTGAGGACGCCCGTGCGCTGCCCCTCGGCCACCAGGTCGCGGAAACGTTCGTGGTAGCGGCGGCGCTCGGCGCGCACGGTCTTCTGCTTCTCGGTCGCGAGCAGGTGCATCGACCTGAAGAAGATCTTGGAGTCGTCGAGGTTGGCGGTCGTCGTCTCCACGACGTCGGCCGCGGCCCGGTGCAGCCGCTCGCGGACCGTGCCGGGGCCGTCGGCGATGCGCGTCAGCCGGTCCATCTGCATGCGGAGCAGACGGGCGTAGATCTCGTGCAGCAGATCGTCTTTTGAGTCAAAATAGTGGTACATGGCGCCCTTGGTGACGCCGGCCGCCTGGACGATCTCCTGGACCGAGGTCCCCTCGAATCCACGGGCCGCGAACAGCCTGGTCGCCTCGGCGAGCAACCGCTGCCGGACGGGTTCTTCCTTCACATCGTCCCCCTTGTCACCCGCCATAGCATACCGACTGGTCGGTTGACGGTCTTGCAGGTTTTATTTGCGTCACCTTAGGCTCACCTTGGTTCGTGCTTGGGTATGCCTTAGACCGGCGAGGGATCTTCGGAGTGGCAGATCCTGAGGGTTTCTACTCATTCGGGGAGTTTGCCGTGCCCGGTGGCTCTATCTACGTGCAGCAGGACGAGAAGTACACAGGCTCATCCCCGCAGTGGTGGTACGAGAAGTTCTGGCGTGAGGACGCGCCCAACCGGCGCCGGTCCCGGTACGTCAAGGCGGGCGTGGGCGCGGTGGGCGGCATCCTGCTCGCGCTGCGGTTCGGCTCGGAGTACATGCTGTTCTGGGGGGCCGTCACCGCCGGTCTCGTGGCCGCCGTCGACTGGTACATCGACTGGCGCTCCTTCCGCGCGACGGCCGTCTGGCGCGGCGCCCGGCGCGGCGAGCTGATCACCGGCCGGCTGCTGCGCAGGCAGCTCGCCCGGCGCGGCTACCAGGTGCTCGACGGCCGCGCGATCCGCGACCAGGCCTCCATCGACCACCTCGTGATCGGCCCGACCGGCATCTGGGTCATCGACAACGAGTCCTGGAGCCCCGACACCGAGATCGGCTGCTACAACGGCAGGCTGTTCTTCAGCGAGAAGTACGGCACCAAGTGGGCCAAACCGCTGGTGGACACCGCCGAGGCCTTCGCCGAGCTGCTGACCCGCGAGACCGGGATCGAGGTCACGATCTCGCCCATGCTGGCCGTCCACTGCGGGCTGCTGCCGCGCGGCGGCATCGTGGTCGGCGAGGGGCTCACGCTGCTCAAGCCGCGCCTGGTGGCCAGGCGCATCAAGGCGGTCGACGGCGTGGTGTTCACCGACGAGCAGGTCGAGCTGCTGGCCCGCACCGCGGCCAGGGAGCTGCAGAAGGTCTGACCGCCGTCAGGCCAGCGTCTCGATGAACGCGGTGAGCTGGGCGACGTTGCGGCACTCGTGCATCTCGACCACGGTGCCGTACTCGCTCGCGACCGAGTCGCCGGTGTCCCACTGCTGCCTGGGCTCGGGGTTGAGCCAGTAGGCGTGGCGGGCCCCGGACGTCAGGCGCCTGAGCACGTCGAGGGCCGGCGGCTGGTAGTTGGAGCGGGCGTCGCCGAGGATCAGCAGCGACGTTCTCGGGCCGATGGCGTCGGAGTGGCGCTCGGCGAAGCCCTCCAGGGCGTGGCCGTAGTTCGTGCGTCCGAACCGTGACATGTCGGCCTCGTCCGCGAGCCGCGTCATGGCCTCCACGACGTCCGCGCCGGGCACGAAGAAGCGGGTGATCTCGTCCACCCGGTCCACGAACCCGAACGCCCGCACCTTCGTGAACTGCTCCCGCAGCGCGTACGTCAGCAGCAGCGTGAAATGGGCGAACGACGAGACCGAGTCGCTGGTGTCGCAGAGGATGACCAGCTCGGGCTTGTGCGGCCGGGGCGGTTTGAAGTGCGTGGTCAGCGGCACGCCGCCGCTCTGCAGCGAGGCCCGTACGGTGCGCCGGAAGTCCAGCCGCCCCCTGCGCCCCTTCCTGTGCTTGATCGTCAGCCGCGCGGCCAGCCGTCTGGCCAGCGGATGGACCTCCTTGCGCAGCCTGGCCAGGTCGGCCCTGGTGATGCGGAGGAAGTCGATCTGGTCGAGCGGCGGGCGCACGGCCGAGCGGGCGATGCGCTCGATCCCCGAGTCCTCGGCGATGCGCCGGCGCACGTCGGTGGCCACGGCCTCCTCGAACCGCCGGATGTTGCCGTTGACGCGCTGCCGCACGGTCTTCTCGGCCAGTCCGCCGCGTTCCTGCCCGGCCAGCACGTTCTGCAGGATGCGGGCCATCAGCGTCTCGGGCGACAGGGCGCGCAGGACGCTGTAGGAGAACCAGTTCTGGCGGCCAGGACCGGTGGTCTGCTGGCGGCCGAACCGCTCGACCATGGCCTGGGCGAACTCCCGCAGCTCTGCGTCCGTGCTGCCGGTGAGTAGCTCCGCCAGGCGCGCGCGCAGCTCGTCCACCGGGGCCGTCCGCGGGTCCAGGCGGGCCTCGGCGGGGCGGGGGGCGTACATGCCGGTCGTGGACGACGGGAACCACAGGTCGAACAGCACGTCGAAGCCGGGACGGTAGGCCGGCTTCTTGACCAGCGTGGCCGCGTAGGCGGCGCGCAGCGACTCCCGCTCGCTCAGGTCGATCACCCGCAGCGCGCGGGCCGCGTCGAGCCCCTCGGCGAGCGACACCGGCAGGCCCGCCTCGCGCAGCGCGTGCACGAAACCGACATGCCGGTCCACCAGCGATCCGCGCTCAGGCATCCGGCAGCCCCAGCTCCTTGATCGCCCGCGTCTGGTCGGAGGCGTGCTTGAGCACCACGCCCAGCGTCTCGGCCACCGTCGTCTCGTCCAGCTCCGCGCGGCCGAGGGCCAGCAGCGTGTTGGCCCAGTCGACGGTCTCGGCGACCGACGGCGCCTTCTTCAGCTCCAGCGCCCGCATGGTGGCGACCGTCCTGGCGAGCTGTTCGGCCAGGTCGGCGCGGATGGTCGGCACCTGCGCGAGCACGATGTCGCGCTCCCGCTCCGGCGTCGGGTACTCGATGTGCAGGTAGAGGCAGCGCCGCTTGAGCGCCTCGGACAGCTCGCGGGTGGCGTTGGAGGTCAGCAGCACGAACGGCTTACGGGTGGCGGCGATCGTGCCCAGCTCGGGGATGGTGACCTGGAAGTCCGACAGCAGCTCCAGCAGCAGGCCCTCGACCTCGACGTCGGCCTTGTCGGTCTCGTCGATGAGCAGCACGGTGGGGGCGGCCGACCTGATCGCCTTCAGCAGCGGGCGTTCGAGCAGGAACTCCTCGGTGAAGATGTCGTCGTCGGCGCTGGTGGCCTGGATGCGGAGCAGCTGCTTCTTGTAGTTCCACTCGTACAGGGCGCGGGCCTCGTCGAGACCTTCGTAGCACTGGAGGCGGACCAGCTCCGAGCCCGTCGCCTGGGCCACGGCCTTGGCGAGCTGCGTCTTGCCCACGCCGGCGGGCCCCTCGACCAGCAGCGGCTTGCCCAGCGCGGCGGCGAGGAACACCGAGGTGGAGATGGCGTCGTCGGAGAGGTAGTCCACGGCGGCGAGCCGCGCCGTCACGTCGGCGGGCGAGTCGAACATCGATGCTCCCTGTCTGCAGGCCGAACTTTATTCTAGCGGCAGGAGCTCGACCCAGGTCGATTCGACCAACATGCGGATCACCGGTATATTCCTCTCTGCAAGCGCCGCTAGCTCAGTTGGTTAGAGCAGCTGACTCTTAATCAGCGGGTCCGGGGTTCGAGTCCCTGGCGGCGCACCGCACGAAAACCCCAGTTCAGTACGCTGAGCTGGGGTTTTCGCATTTTCCCGCGGCTCTGGCCGAAGGTGCGAGCCCCCTGCTTCCACGGGCCGTTATGCAATCTTTGCTTGCGGCCAGAAGGAAGCTGCGTAATATGAACGTTCATATCGCTGAGCCCCGTTATCCCCGGTCAGCCGCACACTCCCCACTTCGTCATGCCTGGATGAGCCGTCAGAGGATATGAACGTTCAAATTTTTGCGGAGCCACCCGGCTACCTCGACTTCGCCCGGCTGGGGCCGCTCTCCCGCGCGGTCGCGGCGGTCCTGGCCGAGTCGGCCCGCCGCCGCGTCGGCGACATGCCGCTGGCCTGGTTCGAGGAGCAGGCGGCGCGGACGCGCTCGGCCGCGGCGCGGCTGCTGCGGGCGGCCGAGCACGAAGTGGCGTTCCTCTCCTCCACCAGCCACGGGCTGTTCGCCGCCGCCGCCGCGCTGCCCGGAGAGGGCGTGGTGCTGGTGCCCCGGGGTGAGTTCCCCGCGAACGTCTACCCCTGGCTGCGGTTCGAGGGGCGCGGCGGGCTGCGGGTGCGGTGGATCGACGAAGTGCGCCTCACCCCGCAGGTGCTGGCCGAGCACCTGGACGCGTCGGTCCGGGCACTCGCGGTCAGCGCGGTCGACGCGCTCACCGGCTACCCCGCGCCGCTGGGCGCGCTGAAGGAGGTGCTCGGGCCGGGACGCGTGCTGGTCGTGGACGCGATCCAGGGGCTGGGCGCCGTGCCGCTGGAGGTGGAGGCCGCCGACGTGCTGGTCTGCGGCGGGCAGAAGTGGCTGCGCGCCGGATGGGGGGCGGCTCTCTTCCTGGCCCGCGACCGCGTCGCCGGGCTGATGGCGCCAGGGCTCGGCGGGTGGTCGGGGGTCGAGGGCCCGCTGACGGGCCCCGCGCCCCGGCCGCCGCTCGCGGGAGCGGCCGCGCACACGATGACCAATCCCGACTGTTCCGGCGTCGCCGCCCTGGGCGTCGCGATCGAGCTGGTCCTGGAGGCCGGCGTCGCGGAGATCGGCCGCAGGACGGCCGACCGGCTGGGTGAGCTGCTCGACACGGCCCGCGCCGCTGGGGCACGGGTGCTGCTGGACGCGCCCGCCGGCGCCGGCGGTCCGGCGCCGCCCGGCGCCGGCCGTGGCGCCGCGGAGTGGAGCGGGATCGGGTCCTTCACGATGCCCGGCCGGGATCCGGCGGCCGTCCATGCCGCGCTGGCCGCCGCCGGGCTCACCACGACTCTGCGGGGCGAGTGGATCCGTCTCTCGCCCCACGCCACCACCTCGGGCGAGGCCGTACAGCGTCTGGCCGCCGCCCTGCACCCCCCGAGAAAGGAATCGTCATGAACCGACCTGCCGTCATGGTCGTCGCCGCGACTCTCGCCCTGGCCGTCACCGCCTGCGGCGGCGGGGGCGGGAGCGACCAGAGGTCCACCGGTCCCGTGAAGATCACGGTCTGGAGCTGGAAGCCCGCCTCCGACGGCCTGGCCTCGGTGGCCAAGGACTTCGAGCAGGCGAACCCCGGCATCAAGGTCGACGTCCAGGTGGTCGGGAACCCCGCGATCTGGGAGAAGATCACGGTGGGGATGGCCGCGGGCGGCAAGGGCCTGGGGGACGTCCTGCACATCGGCATCGACTACCTGCCCGGATACATGGAGAAGTTCCCCGGCGGGCTGGCGGACCTGAGCGCGCTGGGCGCCGACAAGTACAAGGACGCCTTCGCCAAGGGCCTGTGGCCGACGGTCACCGGCAAGGACGGCAAGGCGTACGCGATGCCGTGGGAGGTCAACCCGGTCGGGTTCTTCTACCGTTCGGACCTGTTCGACAAGGCGGGCATCGACTCCGCGGCGATCAGGACCTGGGACGACGCCATCGAGGCGGGCAAGAAGCTCAAGGAGAAGACGGGCGCCTACCTGATCGGCCTGAACAAGCCGGCGGCCGGCAGCGTGGACATGGACCTCTTCCAGTCGCTGCTGCAGCAGCAGGGCGCCTTCTACTTCGACCGTCAGGGCGCGGTCACGCTCTCCTCGGCGCCCGCCGTGCAGGCGATGACCCTGATCAAGAAGATGAACGACGCCGGGATCGTCGCCGACACCTCCGGCGAGGGGACGCGGAAGAAGCTGATCAGCGAGGACAAGGTGGCGGTGCTGCCGTGGGCGGCCTGGGCGGTCGGCTACATCCCCGAGATGTGGCCGGAGCAGAAGGGGCTCTGGCGCGTCATGCAGCCGCCGGCCGTCGTGCCGGGCGGCAAGCGCACCGCGATCGTCAACTCCACGTACCTGTCGGTCTCCGGAACCAGCCCGCACAAGGCGGAGGCGTTCAAGTTCCTTGAGTACGCGCTGACCAGGCCCGAGGTCATCAACAAGGTGTTCAAGGACGGCGGGGTCTTCCCCGCGCTGAACGACGCCTACGCCGACCCGCGGTTCACCGCCAAGACGGACTACTACGGCGGGCAGCCCGCGCTCAAGACCTTCGTGGACTCGCTGGGCGAGGGCGCGGACGCCACCTACTACTCCGGCGACTACGCCCGCGCGTTGAAGATCGCCAGTGACGCGCAGACCCAGGTCCTGCTGAAGGGCGCCGACCCGGCCGCCGCGCTGAGCCAGGCGGCCCAGCAGCTGTCCCAGCAGTCCGGCAGGAAGCTCGCGGGATGACCGCCCGCCTGCTCACCAGGAGAAACGTTCCGTACTTCCTGGTGCTGCCCGCGCTGCTCGGCTTCGTCTGCTTCAAGGGCTATCCGATCCTGGCGGCGGCCTACATCAGCCTGACGACCGGCGCCGGGGCGGCGCGCTCGTTCGCCGGGCTGGACAACTACGTCAGGCTGGTGAACGACCCGCTGTTCTGGACGTCGTTGTGGAACACCGCGCTGATCCTCGTCGTCCAGGTCCCGATCATGCTGATCCTCGCGCTGCTGCTGGCGCTGGGCCTCAACTCCAAGCTCGTACGGCTGCGCGCCCTGTGGCGGCTCGGCGTCTTCATGCCCTCGCTGACCGGCCTGGTCGCCTACGGCGTGATGTTCTCGGTGATCCTGAGCAAGGACTCCGGCCTGCTCAACTGGCTGCTCGGCCTCTTCGGCGTCAGCCCGATCGACTGGCTGGGCAGCCCCTTCTGGGCGCGAATCGCCATCGTCATCGCGCTGACCTGGCACTACTGCGGCTACAACGCGGTGATCTACCTGGCCGGGCTGCAGAGCATCGCGAAGGAGCTGTACGAGGCGGCGATGGTCGACGGCGCGGGAGCGGTCCGCCGCTTCTGGTCGATCACCGTCCCGCAACTGCGGCCGATCCTGCTGCTGACGATCGTGCTGTCGGCGATCGGCACGCTGCAACTGTTCGACGAGCCGTTCGTGCTCACCGGCGGCGGCCCGGACAACTCCACCCTGACGATCTCCCTCTACCTGTACCAGAACGGCTTCCGCTACTTCGACTTCGGTTACGCCTCGGCGATCGCCTACGCGCTCACGCTGATCGTGGCCGGCTTCGGGCTGGTGCAGCTCAAGCTCACCGGAGGCAGGAAATGAAGGGCTGGCTGCTGACCTTCGCGCTCGCCGCGTGCTTCGCCCTGTGCGTCGGCCCGTTCTACTGGCTGACCATGGCGGCCACGCACGCCAACGCCGACATCTTCGGCGCCACGCCCACGTTCTCGCCGGGCGACCAGCTCGGAGCGAACACCGCGAAGCTGGAGGAGTCCATCGGCCTGCTCCGCGTGCTGGGGAACACGCTGCTCGTGGCGACCGTCCAGACGTCGATCGCGCTGGTCGTGGCGTTGCTGGCGGGCTACGCGTTCGCCAAGTTCGAGTTCCGCGGCAGGAACGCCTTCTTCGTCCTGCTGCTGTCGACGCTGGTGATCCCGGGCGGCGTCACCATCATCCCGATCTTCGAGATGATGAACGACCTCGGGCTGATCGACACCTTCCCGGCGCTCATCCTGCCGAACCTGACCGTTCCGTTCGGGATCTTCCTCATCCGGCAGTCGCTGCAGGCCGTACCCGACGAGTTGCTCGACGCGGCGCGCGTGGACGGGGCGGGGGAGCTCCGGGTGCTGTGGCGGGTGGTGGTGCCGGTCATGCGGCCCGCGCTCGCGGCGTTGGCGGTCTTCCTGTTCCTCGGCGCGTGGAACGACTTCCTGTGGCCGCTGATCGCGCTCCGCACGCCCGAGATGTTCACCCTGCCGGTCGCGCTGGCCACCCTCCAGGGGCTGGCCAGGACCGACTTCGGCCAGGTCATGGTGGGCACCGCGATCTCCGCGCTGCCCATGATGATCCTCTTTCTCATCCTTCAGAAACAGTTCATCTCCGGCCTGCTGGCCGGGGCCACGAAAGGTTGACCATGCAGATCTGGGAGCCGCACGCCCTCGGGGAGACGACCGTCGTCCGCGCGGGCGAGGTCGAGGTGGCGATAGCCGGTACGGAGGCGATCACGGTCACCCCGGTCGCGCCGGACGTCTGGCTGATCGACGCCCCCGAAGGGAAGGCGGCGCAGTGGAGACTGCCGTGCGTCGACGCCGCGGCCTTCTGGACGCCGGGCTCGGGCGCCCGCTGGATCCCGCCGATCTGGAGCTCTCCGACGGCGGCCGGGCTGGTCTCCGGCGCGCCCGTCGTCAGCCTCGTCGGCACGGCGGGGGCCAACGTGTGCACGGTGGCCCTGGCCTCGGTGACCGGCAGCTTCACCGGCGGCGTCATCGAGGAGACCGGCGAGTTCGTCTTCACCGTGCAGGGCGAGGGGCTGCGGATCCGGCTGGACCTGTCGGACCGGCAGTTCTCCGCGGCGCTGACCGAGGTCGCCGGATGGTGGCAGGAGGGCCGCGACCTGCCGCCCACGCCGCGTCAGGCCAGGCTGCCCGTGTACTCGACCTGGTACAGCATGCACCAGGAGGTCTCGCGGGAGTCGGTGGAGCTCCAGGCCCGTCTGGCGAAGGAGCTGGGCTGCGCCACGATGATCGTGGACGACGGGTGGCAGACGGCCGACCGGTCGCGGGGATACGCCTTCTGCGGCGACTGGGAGCCCAACATCCCCGACATCCGGCAGCACATCCAGCGGGTCCAGAGCGACGGCATGGCCTACCTGCTGTGGTACGCGCTGCCGTTCGTGGGCAAGCACAACGCCGCGTTCGAGCGTTTCGAGGGGAAGTTCCTGCGCTACCTCGACCACATGGACGCGGCCGTCCTCGACCCGCGTCACCCCGAGGTGCGCGCGTTCCTCGTCGACAAGCTGGCGCGAGCGGTGGAGGAGTGGGGCGCGGACGGCCTCAAGATCGACTTCGTCGACCGGTTCGGCACCGACGAAGGGGTGGACGAGCTGCTGCGCGAGCTCGACGTCAGGCTCCGGGCGGCGAAGCCGGACGTGCTGATCGAGCACCGCCAGCCGTACACGAGCCCGGGTCTGTGGCCGTACGCGAACATGGTCAGGGCGGTGGACTGCCCGCTCAGCCCGCAGGAGAACCGGCAGCGGACGATCGACCTGCGGCTGACCGCCGGACCTCAGGCCGTGCACTCGGACATGATCCTCTGGCATCCGGACGAGTCCGCCGAGCAGGTCGCGGTCCACCTGATCAACGTGCTCTTCTCGGTGCCGCAGATCTCCGTGGACCTGGCGGCCCAGCGGCCCGACCAGCTCGCCGCCATCCGGTTCTGGCTGGGCGTCTTCCGCCGCCACCTCGCCACGCTGCAGCTCGGCGTGCTGGAACCGCACGGGGTCGAGCACGGATACCCGCTGGTGCGGGCCTACAGTGAGGAGAGCGAGGTCGTGGCCCGGTACGCTGCCCTGCCTGTGGACGTGCCGGAGATCGCGGAGCTGCTCGTGGCCAACGCCGCCCCCGACACCCGCGTCGTCCTGTACGGGCGGGGTGTCGCGACGGCCGAGGTCCGCGACTGCGGCGGGCGGCTCGTGAGCGAGAGCGAGCTGCGCTTCACCTCCGGCGCGAGCGTGGTCGAGGTACCCGTGGGGGGCCTGCTGACGGTGAGGAGAGACTGAGTGGCGGCACGCCGTGGGATCACCATCGAGGACGTCGCCCGCGCGGCGGGCGTGTCCCGCCAGACGATCTCCAACGCGCTCAACGCCCCCCAGCGGCTCAAGCCGGAGACGCTGGAACGGGTGACCCGGCTGATCGAGGAGCTCGGCTACCGGCCCGACCAGTCGGCGCGCAGCCTCAAGTCGGGCACCAGGCGCATCATCGCCTACCCGACGCCGGTGGACGACCCCGCCAACCCCAACCCGCTGATGGGCGGGTTCCTGGAGGCCGTGGTGGCCTCGGCCGGTGAGGTCGGCTACCGGATCCTGCTGCTGCGGCCGCGTCCGGGCCAGAGCCAGGAGCAGGCACTGGACGAGGTGATCGCGGCCCGCACCGTGGACGCCTTCCTGCTGTCGGACGTGATGCGTGACGACCCCAGAGTCGCGCACCTGACCGCGGCGGGATTCCCGTTCGCCGCGTTCGGCAGGACGATGCCGGACCAGCCGCAGTCGTGGGTGGACGTCGACAGCGTTCAGGCGGTCATCGAGCTGGTCGGGCTGCTGGCCGCCAGGGGGCATCGGCGCGTGGCCTTCCTGGCCTCCGTCGGCGCGCAACCGTGGATGGAGGACCGCAGAGAGGGCTTCCGCGCCGGCGTCCGCAGGCACGGCCTGGTGGGACAGGAGTTCTCCGCGCCGGGCGACGGCCCCGCTGAGCTCGTCACGGTCACCCGTGAGCTGCTGCGCGGCCGCAACCGCCCGACGGCCGTCGTGGCCGCCGGTGACTGGCTCGCGCTCGGCGTCTACGCCGCGGCCAGGGAGGAGGGCATCGAGATCGGCGCCGATCTCGCTCTGGCCGCCTTCGACGACCTTCCCCTCACCGCGTTCCTCCATCCCGCCCTGACCACGGTACGGCTGCCGCTCCAGCGCATCGCGCGGGCGCTGATCGGCCGGCTGATCCAGACGGTGGAGGACGGCGCGACCCCTCAGGCGGGGCTGCTGCTGCCCGGGGAGCTGGTGATCCGTCCCAGCATCGGCCCATGATGCGCATCGGCTCGGCCAGCTCCGAGCTGGTCGCGATGTTCGAGTGGGCCCGGGCGAGGGCGCTGCGCCTGCGGCACGAGGGCGGCACGTGGGGCCCCGTCGACGTCGACGAGCACCGGCCCGCGGGGACGGGACAGAGCCGCTACCTGCCCTCCTACTGGGCGGGTTACGCACACCGCAGCGGCTTCTACGCCCGCGACTTCGCCCACCAGATCGTCGGCGCGCACCTGCTCGGCATGGCCGAGGCCAACCTCACCATGCTGCGCTGCTTCGCCGCCTCGGCCACCCCCGAGCACGGCTTCCACCCGGTGTGGGCGTTCAACTTCGACGGCTCCTACCTGTCCATCGACTACCGCGGCCCCGACTCCTTCGTCCGCGAGCTGCCCGCGGTGTACGAGCTGGTGGAGAAGGCCGCGGCCGCCTACCGCTGGACCTGGGACCGCGCCTATGTCGAGGATCCCGTGCTGTGGTCCTACTACCGCAACGCGGTGACGGAGATCGTGCCGCGTGCCACCGGAAGTGGGATCTTCCAGGGCGTGGCCAGCTACAACGAGCTGGCCGGCGAGCACCTGGCGGAGGCGGGGGACTCCGTCGGCTCCCGGTACCAGGCATACCTGGCGATGAGCGCCCTGAGCCGGGCCCGCGGCCTGGACGGCGAGGACTTCGCCTGCCGGGCCGCCGAGCTGAGGCGACACTTCAACGAGGTCTGGAGCGTCGGCGAGAACCCCGCGGACCTGGTGCGCGGCTACACCGTGGACGGCGCCCCCGTCACCGGATGGGGCTGCGAGAACAGCTGGTTCATGCCGCTCAAGGACCTCATCGAGCCGGGTCCGCGCAACGAGGCATACCTCGACTTCATCGACGCCCAAGCCGCCGGCCCCGGGCGTCCCCGCAACATCGAGGCATACACGTACCTGCCCGACACCTTCTTCCGCCACGACAGGAACGCGGCCGCCTGGCGCTGGATGCGGCACGTCTTCGACCGGCGTGCGGAACCGCACGTCGCGGGCGGGCTCAACGGCGACTACCCGGAGGTGTCCTTCACTCTCGTCAGCCAGGTCGTCGAGGGCCTGCTCGGCGTCACACCCGACGTGGACGCCGTGACCACGCTGTCCCACCTGCCCGACGACATCGCCTGGGCCGAGGTCTCGGGCATCCCCTTGGGCGACGGCACGATCACCGTCCGGCACGACGGCAGGACCGCCACCACGCTCACCAACACCTCCGGCGACACCACCTACCGCTGGGAGGCCCGCTTCCCGGATGCCCCCGCCGTGGTCACGCAGGTCGCGCCGGGACAGAGCGCCCTGGTCACCGCTCCCGGCCGTTCAGGGTGAGAGCGGGCTCGGCCGGCCTCCCGAAGGGGTGGCCGGCCGGGCGGGCCTATTCGAAGAGGGACGGGTCTCCGGTGCCGCGCCGAAGGATCTCGGGCTCATCCTGTGAGAGGTCCACGACGGTCGTCGGCGTGGCGCCGCATTCCCCCGAATCGATGACGGCGTCCACCATGTGGTCGAGGCTCTCCTTGATCTCCCAGCCCTGCGTCGAGGGCTCGGTCTCGCCGGGCAGGATCAGCGTGCTCGACACCAGCGGTTCGCCGAGCTCGGCCAGCAGCGCCTGGGTGACGACGTGATCGGGGATCCGGACGCCGACGGTCTTCTTCCGGGGATGCAGCAACCGTCGCGGCACCTCCTTGGTCGCCGGCAGGATGAACGTGTACCCGCCCGGAGTCGCCGCCTTGACCAGGCGGAACACCGCGTTGCTCACATGAACGAACTGACCGAACTGCGCGAAGTCCTTGCAGACCAGGGTGAAGTGATGATCGCTGCCGAGGTGCCGGATCTCTCTGATCCGGTCGAGGCCGTCCTTGTTGCCCAGCCGGCACCCCAGCGCGTAGCACGAGTCCGTCGGGTACGCGATCAGCCCGTCGGCATGCAGGGACTCGACCACCTGGCCGATCAGGCGAGGCTGGGGATTGTCAGGGTGCAGGTCGAAGTACTTGGCCACGCATCGGATCATAGGAGCACGTACCTCCACGCATGACACGCGGCCCGTACGGACGAGTGCCGGGCGCGGATCGGCTACGGGCGGGACGGGCGGCGGAGGCGTAAGCCGGTGAGGGCGGCGGCGAGGACCAGCGAGCCGGCCAGCACCAGCGCCCGCCCGTCGGGGCCCGCCTCGCCCCCGCCGCCCGTGTTCGCGCCGCCCGTCGGCGTGGCGGTGGGCGTGTCCTCGGCGGTCTCGTCCGGGGGCGCGGCCTCCGTGTCCGGGGTGTCTGAGGTGTCCGGGGTGCTCGGGGCGTCCGGGCTCTGGGCGGTGCCGGCGGCGGTGACGGTCAGGGGGTACGACGCCGGCGCGTCCTTGTCCTGGAGTTCGCATTCGATCAGGCGCCGCTGCGGGGTCGGCCCGAAGTTCACCGACGCGGGCCGGACCGTGCCCGTTCCCGGATCCCGGGGCGTGGTCCGCAGCTCGACCGTCTCCCGGGGGAGGGGGATGACCGCCCCCGGGACGATCAGGCCGGGGCTGCCGACGCCCGTCGCCGAGGTCAGCCGGTCGATCCCGCTGACGGCGGCGTAGGCGTAGAGGTTGACCTCGCCGTCCAGGCCGGCGGCGGGGGCGCGGAGCTCGGCGCCCTCGACGTACGAGCCGCGCCAGCCGATGGTCATCTGCCGGCCCACGGAGGCGGTGGCGGGCACGGTGAGCTTGATGTCCATCTTGACGATCTGCGTCTCGTTCGTACCGGTGGTCTTGCACGTGTACGCCGCCACCGTGCCGCTCTCGGGCGCGGGCATGGCGAACAGCAGGACGGCCAAGGGCAGGATCAGAGGCAGGCGCACGACGTTTTCCCTTTGCGACGGATGTGACACAGAAGGGACGGCGGATGGCTGCGACAGGTTGACCGGACCGTCCACATCCGGACAAGACGTGTTGTGCGGAGCCGGTTCTGTCGGACCCGGGTGGTATCCATGGCTCCCATCAAGATGATCACGCTGGACGGCGGAGGCCCCGGGCTCTCGTGGAGAACGCGCAACTGAAGGTAATCGGTCTGCAACAATTCGTGCATGGCGATGTTGCGGTCAGTCAATGGCCTGCCCCACCACGGGTGCGGCGAGCTCGGGCGGGTGGCTCACGGCGCGCTGACCGGCCCCTCGGAGTCGGCCGGATGGCCGAGGCTGTTCCTCGGCTACAACACCCTCCCCGACCCGCCGTTCCCGCTGGTCGGCTACCTGCAGTACGAGCTGGCTCCGCCGGCGGGCGAGCTCGACCTGCCCGCGTTGCTGCGCACGATGGCCGAGTCGATGCGGGCCCAGCCCGTGCCGCCCGAGACGGCCTTCGACGAGTCGCGGCGGCGGGTGGCGACGGCGATGCGGGTCGACGCGATGGTGGTCGTCGCCCCCGCGCCTGCCCTCACGCCCGCGGAGGGCCAGGCCGCGTGGAGACCTCCGGCGCACCGGGAGGGGCCGCGCAGGCCCGCCGCGGCGCACCGGGACGGCGCGTGGGAGCCGGCCGCGGCCCTGGCGGTCGACCGGGCGGGCGCGCGGGTGCTGCTGGTGGCCGGGCGGAGCGCCGAGGGCGGCCGCCTCGGGCCGAGGCAGTCGGCGCAGCAGGCCGACCCTGCGCTGGCCGGCCTGCTGGGCGAGGTTCTCGACGCCCAGTTCGCCTGGACCAAGGCGGCCTTCGCGCTCTGACGCGGCGCGGCGAAGGCGGCAATGAGCCGGACGCATCCCCGGCCCCCGACTACTCTCCTTTGGAAGGGCATGTCTGGTGGTGGAGGGATTCGTGACGGTCAACGGGGCTGCGAGCCGCGAGGCGTCTCCTGCGGCGATGGCGACCGGTGAGGCGGTCGGCCGGGTCCTGGGCACCCAGGCCGCCTCGCCGCTGTCGTTCTGGGTCGGCCTGGAGCCCGGCAAGGTGCTCCAGCTCGACGACGTCGTGGTCACCAGGCGCGACGTGCCCGGCCACGGCCCGGTGCTGGTCGCCGGCGTGGTGACCACGGTCGAGGCCAGGCACGAGGGCGCCGCCTACGACTCCGACGTGTTCCTCATCGCCGAGGGCGCGCTGCCCGCCGCCGTGGTCGAGGTGGCCGAGGTGCGGGTGACCAGGGTCGAGCCCGAGGTGTTCGTGCCGCCGCTGCCGGGCGCCAAGGTCTTCCTGGCCGGGGCCGGCGACCGCGACCAGGCGCTCTACTTCGACGTGATGGACCGCCGGGTGCCCATGGGCATGGGCCGCGACGGCCTGCCGCTCTACGTCAACTTCGACTTCCTCGACGGCACCCGCGGCGCGCACGTGTCGATCTCCGGCGTCTCCGGCGTGGCCACCAAGACGTCCTTCGCCACGTTCCTGCTCTACTCGATCTTCAACTCGGGCGTGCTCGACGCCGAGTCGGCCAACACCAAGGCGCTGATCTTCTCCGTCAAGGGCGAGGACCTGCTCTTCCTCGACCACGACAACGTGCGCCTCGACGAGCAGGCGCGGGCCGCGTACGCCCGGCTCGGGCTGCCCGCCCAGCCGTTCGGCAGCGTGCACGTGTTCGCGCCGCCGCGGCCCGGCGACCCCAACGGCGTGCCGCACGTGTCCGCCCGCACCCAGGGCGTCAGCTCGTTCTACTGGACGCTGGTCGAGCTGTGCGAGGAGGAGCTGCTGCGGTTCGTCTTCGCCGACGCCGACGACGAGCGCGCCGGCTACTCCCTGCTGGTGGGCCAGGTGGCGGCCCGGCTGAAGTCCTGGGCCGAGCCGGTCGGCGACGGCGGCGCGGTCATGATCAGGGGCACCGCCTGCCGCACCTTCGGCGACCTGGTCGAGCTGCTGTCCGACCAGTTGCAGGACGAGGCCACCCGCATCGAGTGGACCGGCGCGCAAACCCCGCTCGGCACGGTCAACGCCTTCCTGCGCAGGCTGCGCAGCGCGGTCAAGCCGCTGTCCCCGATCGTCCGCGGCGACCTGCCGTTCTTCCGGGCCCACTCGGTGCGCACGTCCGACGCCCAGGTCACCATCGTCGACCTGCACAACCTGCCCGAACGCGCCCAGCGGTTCGTGGTGGGCGTGGTGCTGCGCGGCGAGTTCCACCGCAAGGAGACCTCGGGCACGGCCAAGCCGCTGCTGTTCGTGGTGCTCGACGAGCTGAACAAGTACGCGCCGCGCGAGGGCGACTCGCCGATCAAGGAGATCCTGCTCGACGTGGCCGAGCGCGGCCGGTCGCTCGGCGTGATCCTCATCGGCGCCCAGCAGACCGCCTCCGAGGTCGAGCGCCGCATCGTCTCCAACAGCGCCGTGCGCGTCGCCGGTCGCCTCGACCCGGCCGAGGCCGCCCGCTCCGAGTACGGCTGGCTGCCCCCGGCCGTCAGGGAACGCGCCACGATCGCCAAACCGGGCACCATGTTCGTCGCCCAGCCGGAGATCCCGGTGCCGCTGGCCGTCGCCTTCCCGTTCCCCGCCTGGGCGACCCGGCCGGCCGAGGCGGCGTCGAAGGCCAGCCCGTCGGCCGATCCGTTCCAGGGGTTGCCGGGCGTCGAAGACGACATTCCGCCGTTCTGAAGGGAGCTCGGTGAAATTCCTGCACACCGCGGACTGGCACGTGGGCAAGGTGCTCAAGGGCCGCTCCCGCATGGACGAGCACCGGGCCGTGCTGCGCGAGCTGGTCGCGGCGGCCCGCACCCACGACGTCGACGCGGTCGTGGTGGCCGGCGACCTGTTCGACACCTCGGCGCCGACGCCGGAGGCCCAGTCGCTGGTGCTCAACGCGCTCATGGCGCTGCGCGGCGACGGCCGTGACGTGGTGGTGCTGGCCGGCAACCACGACAACCCGCAGCTCTTCGAGGTCTACCGGCCGGTGCTCGGCAAGCTCGGCATGCACGTGGTGGGCGTCTTCCGCCGCCCCGACGCGGGCGGCACGCTGGCCTTCACCGCGCGCTCGGGGGAGCCGGTGCGGCTGGGCGTGCTGCCGTTCCTGTCCCACCGCTATGTCGTACGCGCCGCGGAGGTGCTCACCGGCACCACCGCCGACCACAACCGCGACTACGCCACCCGCATCTCCGAGCTGGTCGGCGCGCTGACCGCGGGCTTCCAGAGCGACACCGTCAACCTGATCACCACGCACGGCACCCTGCCGGGCGGCGCGTTCGGCGGCGGCGAGCGCGAGGCCCAGTCGATCTTCTCCTACTACTTCGAGTCCAACGCCTTCCCGGTCTCCACCCAGTACGCCGCGCTCGGCCACCTGCACCGCAGGCAGCAGATCCCCGGCCCGTGCCCGATCTGGTACAGCGGCTCGCCGCTGGCCGTCGACTTCGGCGAGGAGGGCAACACGCCGGGCGCGCTGCTGGTGGAGGTCACGCCGGGGCGGCCCGCGGTGGTCCGGGAGCTGACGTTCGCCTCGGCGCGCCGGCTGCGCACGGTGCGCGGCACGCTGGAGCAGCTGGAGGGCCTGGAGGCGGGCGACGACTGGCTCAAGGTGATCGTGGAGGAGAAGCCCCGCGTCGGCCTGTCCGACCAGGTGCGCGACCTGCTGCCCGGCTCGGTCGACGTCGTCCTCGACGAGCGGTTCCGGCCGGTGCCCGCGGTGCGCCGGGCGGGGTCGGCCGCGCGCAGCCCGCGCGAGCTGTTCCGCGAGTACCTGACCGCGACCGGCCGCCACGACGACCAGGTCGCCGCCCTGTTCGACCGGCTCTACGACGAGGTGACCGGCTGATGCGTCCCCTGCTGCTGCACCTCGACCACTTCGGCAGTTTCCGCGAGCCGGCCACCGTCGACTTCTCCGACACCGAGTACTTCGCCCTGGTCGGCCCGACCGGCGCCGGCAAGAGCACGATCATCGACGCCATCTGCTTCGCCCTGTACGGCACCGTCCCGCGCTGGGGCAAGGAGAACGTCATCGCCCACGCCCTTGCGCCGTCGGCGAGCTCGGGCAAGGTGGCGCTGGTGTTCGAGAGCGACCGGCGGCGCTACGGCGTGGTGCGCTCGCTGGTCCGCGACGCCAAGGGGACCGTCCGCACCAAAGAGGCCAGGATCGACGAGCTCGACCCGGCGGCGCCGCTCGACGCGGCGTACGAGATGGTGCTGAAGCCGCTGGCCGAGGGCGAGAACGTCACGCCCGAGGTGCAGCGGGTGACCGGCCTGGAGTACAAGTTCTTCACCCAGTGCGTGGTGCTGCCGCAGGGCCGGTTCGCCGAGTTCCTGCACGCCGCGCCGCGCGAGCGCCAGGACCTGCTGGTGCAGCTCCTCGACGCCGACGTCTACGAGCTGATCAGGCAGCGGGCCGCCCGCGACGAGGAGGCCGCGCGCAACGCCGCCGCCTTCGCCCGCGACCAGCTCGCCAAGCTGGCCGGCGCGTCCGACGAGGCCGAACGCGAGCTGGCCGACCGGCTGGCCGCGCTGCGGCGGCTGGCCGGCACCATCGACACCGACCTCGACCTGCTGCGCTCCCGCGAGGCCGACATCGGGCGGGCCGAGCAGGAACGCGCGTCCGTGGCCGAGCGGCAGTCGGCGCTGGCCGCGCTGCGCATGCCGCCCGCGGTGCCGACGCTGGCCTCGGCCCGCCGCGAGGCCGCCGACGCGGTCGCCGCGCTGGAGACCGAGGCGGCCTCCGTGGAGGCCGACGAGCACGAGGCGTTCGAGGCGCTGGCCGCGCTGGGCGACCGCGCCGAGCCGGTGGCCGCGCTGGCCGCCCTCGACGCCCGCGAGCGCCTCACCGCCCAGGCCGCCGACGCCCGCAGGGCGGCGGCCGAGGCCGCCACGGCGCTGGAACGCCTCACCCCCGCGGTCGCTGACGCCGAACGCGCCCTGACCGCCGCCGAGCACGAGCGCGAACGGCTGCGCGACGCCCACACCGCGGCCGGTCTGAGCCACCGGCTGGCCGTGGGGGAGCCGTGCCCGCTCTGCCTGCGCCCGCTCACCGAGCTGCCCCACCACGACCGGCCCGCCGATCTCGGCGCCGCCGACCGCGCCCTGGCGGCCGCCCGCGACCACGCGACCCGTGGCCGGGCGGCCCTGGCCAAGGCCGAGACGTCGGCGTCCATGCTGGCCACGCAGTCCGGCAGGCTCGACGCCGAGCTGGCCGCGCTGCCCGCCCCCGGCGACCGCAACGAGATCGAAGGCCGCCTGGCCGCCATCGCCAAGGCCGAGGCCCTTGCCACCGAGGCCCGTACGGCCATGCGCAACACGCGCAAGAAGCTCGAACGCGCGCGTACCGCCGCCGAACAGGTCGAACGGCAGGCCGAGAGCGCCTGGCAGACCCTCGCGGCCACCCGCGACCGGCTGCTCGTGCTCGCGCCCTCCGGCGAGGCCCCGCCGCCGCTCACCCGCGACGACCTCCACCGCGCCTGGACCGAGCTGCTCGGCTGGCGCGACCGGGCCGCCGAGGCCGCCCGCGCCGCCCTGACCGAGCGGGAGCAGGAGCTCGCCCAGGCCACCGCCCGGCTCGCCGCCGAACGCCACCGGCTGACCGAACGCCTGGCCGAGCACGGCGTCACCGTCCCGCGCAACGCCACCCCCGACCAGCTCGGCGCGGCCGTCGCCGGAGCGGTCGCGCGGGCCGACGGCGCCCTCGAACGGGTCCGCGAGGAACGCAGGCGCGCCGCCGAGCTGGAGACCGCCGTCGCGGAGAAGGATCACGAGGCCAAGGTCGCCCACGAGCTGGCGCTGCGCCTGCGGGCCAACGCCTTCGAGCGGTGGTTGTGCGCCGAGGCGCTGGCCGTGCTGGTCGCCGCGGCGTCCGAGACGCTGATGGAGCTGTCCGACGGCCAGTACGAGCTGGCGCTCGGCGAACGCACCGGCGACATCGAGGTCATCGACCACGGCGAGGCCGGCCTGCGGCGCAGCGCCCGTACGCTGTCCGGCGGCGAGACCTTCCAGGCCGCGCTGTCCCTGGCCCTGGCGCTGTCGGGCGCCGTCGCCAGAGGGCTCGACTCGATCTTCCTGGACGAGGGCTTCGGCACCCTCGACCCGGCCACCCTCGACACCGTCGCCACCACCCTCGAACGCCTGGCCGCCGGTCAGGAGCGCATGATCGGCGTCGTCACCCACGTCCCGGCGCTGGCCGACCGGGTGCCGGCGCGCTTCGAGGTGCTGCGCGACGCGAAGGGCTCGCACGTGCGCAAGGTGGGGCCGTGAACCCGGGCTTCACCGTCGACCCCTGGGACCCGGGTTACGCCGCCGCGATCGCCGTCGAGGCCCTGTCCGAGCTGGGCGCCACCAGCGCCGAGCTGGTCCTCGACATCGAGCGGCCGGCCGCCGACTGGAAGCCGGTCACGCCGGGCCCCGGCGCCGCCGCCCCCGAGACGTTGCTGGTCGCCGACGGGGTGCGCCGGATCGACGCCCGCGTGTGGGTGCACGATCCCGACCTGCCGATGCCCGTCCCCGGGATCGCCGCCTCCTACGCCGCCGGGATCGTCCGCTGCGGGCGCGAGGGCGCCGAGCTGGCCGCGATCGAGGTCAACAGGACGCTGATCTCGGCCTCGCCGTACGCGCCCGAGGTCAAGACCGCGCACGCCTCCTACCTGCCGAACAAGGCCGCCGACTCCAGCTTCGAGGAGCTGTCGCTCGCCCTGCAACGCCAGGTCACCCAGCTGGAGGTGGACCTCGCGGTCCGCCACCGGTCGCTGGGCGACGACCTGCTGCTGGTGGACGGCCCGCTGCGGGGGCGCACCCACCTGCCCCGGACGGTCGGCTACATCAAGACGCACCACGCGGCGTACCTGCCGCAGCCGCAGTCGGCCGTGGTGGCCGCGCTCACACCGGGGCAGCGCACGCCGGTGTTCCTCATGGGCACGAGCTGGCGCCGGCACGCCTGGTACCTGCGGCTGCCGGTCCAGTCGACGGCGCCGTGGGCGGGGATCGCCCGCTGCGAGGCCAGCGCCGAGCTCGACCCCGCGCAGGTCGTCGAGCTGGCCGACGCCGTCACGCTGGCCCTGCCGGCGCTGGCCGGCGTCGACTACAAGGACCCGCGCGCCCCGCAGAACCTGGTCCCGATCGGCGGCCTGGAGAAGCTGCTCCGCCACCACCTGGGCGACCCGCGCCTGCTCTACCGCTCACTGCGCACGGCCGCCCACCAGTAGCCGGGTCAGCCGGCCGGGAGGGTGGCGGTGACGACCAGGCCGCCGCCCTCGCGCGGGCGGGCCGTCACGTCGCCTCCGTGCGCGACGGCCACCGAGCGCACGATCGACAGCCCGAGCCCCGCGCTCATCCCGGTGACCACCCGTTCGGCGCCGTGCCGGTGGAACGGCTTGAACAGCAGCGGCACGTCGTACGGCGGCACGCTCGGCCCGCTGTTGGTCACCTCCACCTCGGCCAGGCCGCCGGGCGCCGTCCGGCTCACCACCCGGACCCATCCGCCGCCGTCGCCGAGGTTGTGCCGGATGCCGTTCTCGACCAGGTTGTGCACCAGTCGTTCGAGCAGCAGCGCGTCGCCCGCGGTCGGCGCGGGCCCGGCTTCCTCCTTCACGACGACGTTCGCCTCCGCGGCGGCGCGGGCGGTCTGGGCGACCACGTGCGAGACGATGTCGGCGAGGTCCACCGGGGAGCGGTCGGCGATCTCCTGGTCGGAGCGGGCCAGCAGCAGCAGGCCGGAGATGAGCCGCTCGTGGCGGGCGTTGATCTGCAGCAGGCTCTCGCCCAGCTCCTTGACGTCGTCGGAGGCGGTACGCCGGTGCATCGCCAGCTCCACCAGGGCCCGGTTGAGCGTCAGGGGCGTGCGCAGCTCGTGGGAGGCGTTCGCGACGAACCTGCGCTGGCCGTCGAAGGAGTGGTCGAGCCGCTCCACCATCGTGTCGAACGTGTCGGCCAGCGTCTTGACCTCGTCCGGGGGGCCGCCGAGCGCGATGCGCTCGTGCAGGCCGCGTTCGGCCATGGGGGCGGCGGCGATCCTGCGCGCGGCCTCGGTCACCAGGTGCAGCGGGGCCAGCACGCGTCCGGCCACCACCCAGCCGAGCCCGATGGCGGTCCCGCACACCACGACGAGCGCGATCGCGCCCTGGGTGAGCAGCGAGGTCACGGCGGCCTCCCGCACCCCTTCCTCCTGCTGCCGCATCCAGTTGACGGCGGCGGGGCCGACCAGCTCGACGCCGTCCTGCTTGAGGAAGATCACGTTCTTGCGGATGCCGTCACTGGTCACGAACCGGTTCTCGAAGGACTGCGCGAGCTGCTGGTTGAACAGCAGGTACGTGACGCCCAGCAGGGCCAGCCCCGCCACCAGGAACAGGGCGCCGTACACGAGGGTGAGGCGCAGCCTGAGGGTGGGGTGGGGCAGTCTCATGCGATCCGGTACCCCACTCCCGGCACCGTCTCCACCACCGGCGGGTCGGCCAGCTTGCGGCGCAGCTTGAGTATCGTCAGCCGCACCGCGCCGGTGAACGGGTCGGCGTGCTCGTCCCACGCCTTCTCCAGCAGGTGCTCGGCCGAGACGACCGTGCCCTGCGCCCGCATCAGCTCGGCCAGGACGGCGAACTCCTTCTTCGACAGCGGCACGAACCGCCCGTTCCTGAACACCTCCCTGCGCCCCGGGTCGAGCGTGATCCCGGCCCGGCGCAGCACCGGGGGAGTGGCCGGCCGTGAGCGCCGTCCCAGTGCCAGGACGCGCGCCGCCAGCTCGGGGAAGGCGAACGGCTTGGACAGGTAGTCGTCGGCGCCGATGGACAGTCCGCTGACCCGGTCGTCGAGCTGGGCGGCGGCCGTGAGCATCAGCACCCGCGCGTCGGACTCGGAGGCGACGAGCTCCCTGCACACGTCGTCGCCGTGCACGCGCGGCAGGTCGCGGTCCAGGACGACCACGTCGTAGTCGTTGACCGCGATCCGCTCCAGCGCCGCCGCGCCGTCGTGCGCGAGGTCGACCGCGTGGGTCTCGTCGCGCAGCCATTCGGCGATCGCGCCGGCGAGCACGCGCTCGTCCTCCACCACCAGCACCCGCATTCCGTACCTCCGGCTCGATTCTTGCGCGGGTGGTATTTGATCCGGATAAGCCGGAGATGGAAACGCTGGAGAAACACGTCCGCGTATTGCATCTCCCCTCGTAAGGCCACCGGCCTTCGATGGAGGAGGACATTCATGCGAGGACGATCCCTCATGGCGCTGGCCGCGGCCGCGCTGTTCCTGACGGCGTGCGGCGCCCAGGAAGGCGGATCGGACGTGGCGTCGGTGACCGGCACCGGCGCCAAGCCGACGGCCGGTGCCCCGGCCACCGCCGACCGCAACGCGCAGGCCGTGAAGTACACCACCTGCCTGCGCGAACAGGGCCTGGACATCGCCGACCCCGGCCCGGACGGCCGGATCCAGATGAAGTTCGACAAGGGCTCCGGCGGCCCGGAGAAGGTCCAGAAGGCGATGGACGCCTGCAAGGCGCTCCAGCCCGCGGGCATGAACCTGGGCAAGGGCGGCGACCCCAAACAGGCCGAGAACATGCGCAAGCAGGCGCAGTGCATGCGGGACAACGGCGTGGAGGCCTTCCCCGACCCCGAGGGCGGCATGATGCGCATCACGCCCGAGGTCGGCGAGGACCCCGACTTCAAGGCCGCGCAGGAGAAGTGCCGGATGAACATCGGCGGGGGACAGGGGGGCTCTTGATGGGCACGGCCACCATCGACGGAAAGGCCGAGCCGGACGCCCCTTCCCCCCGCGCCCGCCGCCGCCGCGGCGGGCGGGCGGTCCTCGCTCTCGTCGGGGTGGCCGCCGTCGCGGGGGCGGCGGTCCTGGCGGTCAATCCAGGCGGGGTGCTGGACGGCGGCGCCGCCCCGTCCGCGTCGGCCGGCGCGCTGCCGCCGGCCACCACCCCGGTCACCCGCCAGACGCTGAACGACACCAGGGACGCCGACGGCGAGCTCGGCTACGGCCCGGTCACCACGGCCATGGCCAGGAGGGCCGGCACCGTCACCTGGCTCCCGGACAGCGGCGACCTGATCACCCGCGGCCGGTCCCTGTACCGCCTGGACAACAAGCCGGTCATGCTCCTGTACGGCACCACCCCCGCCTACCGCGACCTGCGGATCGGCAGCGAGGGCAAGGACGTCGAGAACCTGGAGCGCAACCTGCGCAAGCTCGGCTACGACGGCTTCACCGTGGACGACGAGTACACCTACGACACCGCCCAGGCGGTGCGGGAGTGGCAGGAGGACCGCGGCCTCGACGAGACCGGCGTGGTGGAGCTGGGACGGGTCGTCTTCGCCCCCGGCAAGGTCCGGGTGGAGAGCCTGGAGGCCGAGCAGGGCCAGCCCACCGGCCCCGGCCAGAAGATCCTCACCTACACGGGCACGAAGAAGGTCGTCACCGCCGAACTGGCCGCCGAGGACCAGCGGATGGCCAGGAAGGGCACCAAAGTCTCGGTCACCATGCCGGACGGCAAGGACGTGACCGGCCGGATCACCGAGGTGGCCACGATCATCGACCCCGGTGACGGGCAGAACGCCGACCCGGAGACCCGCCTGGAGGTGCAGGTCTCGCTGGGGAACGCCAAGGCCGCCAAGGGGCTGGACCGGGCGGCGGTGAAGGTGACGTTCACCGCCGACCGGCGGAAGGGCGTGCTGACCGTGCCGGTGTCGGCGCTGGTCGCGTTGCGGGAGGGCGGGTTCGGGGTGGAGGCGGTGGAGGGCGGCAGGTCGCGGTACGTCGCCGTGCGGACCGGGTTGTTCGCCGGCGGCCGCGTCGAGATCTCCGGCGACGGGCTCACCGACGGCATGACAGTGGGAATCCCGAAATGACCGCCACCCCGACTCCCTCCGAACCCACCGCCCCGTCCCCTGCGGGTGCGGGGCGGGGCATGATCGTGCTCACCGACGTGTCCAGGACCTATCCGGGCGGGGTGGCCGCGCTGGACTCGGTGTCGCTGGAGGTCCGGCACGGCGAGCTGGTCGCCATCGTCGGCCCGTCAGGCTCGGGCAAGTCCACGATGCTCAACGTCGTCGGCACCCTCGACCGTCCGTCGGCGGGCCGCGTCGAGATCGACGGCCACGACGTCTCCAAGCTGTCGGACAACCAGCTCTCGGCGCTGCGCGCGACCACGATCGGCTTCGTCTTCCAGCACTTCCACCTGGCCGCCAAGGTCACCGCCCTGGACAACGTGGCCGACGGCCTGATCTACACCGGCCTGCCGCCGGCCGAACGCCGCCGCCGGGCCGGGACGGCGCTGCGCCGCGTCGGCCTCGGGCACCGCGTCGACCACGAGCCGCACGAGCTGTCGGGCGGCGAGCGGCAGCGCGTGGCCATCGCGAGGGCGGTGGCCGGCGACCCGCCGCTGCTGCTGGCCGACGAGCCCACCGGCGCGCTGGACTCGGTGTCGGGGGCCGGCGTGATGGACCTGCTGCACGAGCTGAACGGGAGCGGCACCACCATCGTGATCATCACCCATGACCGGGAGATCGCCGCCGGCCTCCCCCGCCAGGTGAGCATGCGAGACGGCCGGATCGTCTCCGACTCGGCCTCTGAACCTGGTGCGGAGCGGCGCGGGCGCGGCGAAGAGGGCGGTGGCCGGTGCGTGCGCGAGCCCGTCGAATCCGAGGTGGCGTGATGGCGACCCTGGAGCGTCCCCGGCTCTCCCCGGCCAGGATGCGCCCGCGCGACGTGATGCGGGTGGGCGCGGTCGGCCTGCGTACGCGCCCGCTGCGGGCGTTCCTGTCGGCGCTCGGCATCGCGATCGGCATCGCCGCGATGATCGGCGTGGTGGGCATCTCGTCCTCCTCCAGTGCCGAGCTGGACCGTACGCTGTCCGCGCTGGGCACGAACCTGCTCACCGTCTCCTCCGGCACCACGCTCCTGGGCGAGGCGGCCCAGATGCCGACGGACGCCGAGGCGATGATCGAGCGCATCGGCCCGGTGGAGTCGGTCTCGTCCACTGGCAAGGTGCCCGAGGCCAAGGTCTACCGGAGCGAGGAGATCCCGACGCCCCAGACCAACGGCCTGGTCACGATCGCCGCCCGTCTCGACCTGCTGCCGACCGTGGGCGCGACGGTCCGCCGCGGCGCCTGGCTCAACGCGGCCACCGAACGCTACCCGGCCGTGGTGCTCGGCTCGGCCGCCGCCCAGCGGCTCGGCATCGGCACGGTCACCCCCGACACGCAGGTGGTGATCGGCGGCATCCGGTTCACGGTGGTCGGGCTGCTCGACCCGGTGCCCCTGGCCGAAGAACTGGACAGCGCGGCCCTGGTCGGCTGGCCGGTCGCGGAGTCCAGGCTGGACTTCGACGGGCATCCGACCACGCTCTACACCCGCTCGCAGGAGGCGAGGCTGGAGGACGTGCGGTCGGTCCTGGCCGGCACGGCCAACCCCGAGGCGCCCAACGAGGTGGACGTCTCCCGCCCGTCCGACGCGCTGGCCGCCAAGCAGGCGACCAGCCAGGCCTTCGCCGGGCTGCTGCTCGGCGTCGGGGCGGTGGCGCTGCTCGTCGGCGGCGTCGGCGTGGCCAACACGATGGTCATCTCGGTGCTGGAGCGCCGCGCGGAGATCGGCCTGCGCCGTTCGCTCGGCGCGACGCGCGGCCAGATCCGCACCCAGTTCCTCGCCGAGTCGCTGCTGCTGTCCGCGCTGGGCGGCGCGGGCGGGATCCTGCTGGGGGCCGGCGTCACCGTCGCCTACGCCTTCTCCCGCGGGTGGCCGGCCGTGGTGCCCGCGTGGGCGACCGTCGGGGGCCTGGCGGCCACGCTGCTCATCGGCGCGGTGGCCGGGCTCTACCCGGCCGTGCGCGCCTCCCGGCTGTCGCCGACGGAGGCGCTGTCGGCGCCCTGAGACAAGCGCCCCGGGTCAGGACAGAGCGGCCTCGGGGGCGGGGGAGTAGCAGGTCGTCCTGCCGACGATCCTGACGTTCGGCCCGTCGAGCACGGTGAGCTCGAACGTCAGGTTCGTCCGGGGGTTACGCACGACGGAGACGACAGGGGTCTCGTCACGCAGGTCGAGATCCTCGACGATCTGGTCGTAGCCCATGTCCTGGAGGGTGTGCAGCAGGCCGTCGGGGGCGTCGGCGGCCTCGCCCTCGGCCCGGACGAGCCGGCGCACCTGGCCGGGCACGCACGAGCGGTCTTCGGTCTCGTCGGAGCGGCCGGCCGGCGACATATGCAGCGCGGCGCTGGTGAGCAGGGTGTCGGTGTCGGCGGTGAGCTGCCTGGCCGCCTCCTCGAAGGAGGGCTGGCGGCCGGAGGTACAGGCTGCCGCGACCGCGACGCATACAAGCACCGCGGACATCACGACCGAGCGACCAGCCAGGCGCACGTTGGGACGATATCGGAGATCAATTCCGGGCGCAGGGGATTAACGCCATATTAATGGCCGATATCAAAAGGCAATCCGGCCGCGCATTCTCAGGAGGGGCCGGTTCTCAGCTCGTCCAGCTTGCGTTCGATGCGGTCGAGGCGCCGGCACAGGTCCTCCAGGTCACCGCGTTCGGCTCCCTCCTCCTCGGGGCGCAGGTGAACCAGGAGCGAGCCGCCGGGCTCCAGGCGTACCAGGTCGGTGTCGGTGACGCTCTCGGCCCCCCGGAGCTGGAGCATCACGTTGAGGTCGGCCTGCCGGACGCCCATCCGGCGCAGCGCCGAGGGGATGAAGTGCCCGTCGCGGGCCAGGACGACCGGCGTGCCCTCGAACACCCTGCCGACCGAGGGCACGGTCGCCGCCAGCCGCACCACGACCGAGTTGACCGCCACCAGGATCACCACGCCCACCAGGCCGCCGATCAGCGAGTTGTCCGGACCGATGATCGCGTTCTGCACGACGTTGCTCATCAGCAGCATGACCACGAAGTCGAAGTTGTTGAGCTGCGCGATGCCGCGTTTGCCGGCGATGCGGAGCAGTACGGCGATCGTCACGTAGACGGCGATCGTCCTGACGGTCTTGTCGGCGACGGAGACCCCCAGGTCGAACAGGTCGCTCACCGGCGCCTCAGCTTGGCGATCAGCCCCAGGTCCTCCACGCAGCGTCCGAGCCCCAGGGCCACCGAGTCGCTGGGCCGCTCCGCGCGCCGCACCGGCATGGACAGCCCCTCCTGCAGCCGCCGGCGCAGGCCGGGCAGCAGCGCGCCGCCGCCGACCAGCACCATTCCGCGCTCGCCCAGGTCGGCGGTCAGCTCGGGAGGGCAGCGTTCCATGGTGTACTCCGCGGCCCGCACGATGTGCTCGACCGGCTGGACGGCCGCCTCGCGGACGCGCGCCGCGGGCAGCGCCACCGCGCGCTCCTCGCCGGTGCCGGCGTCCCTGCCGCGGATCAGCACGTTCCCGGTCGGCTCCCGCGTCGCGCGCAGCTTGGCCGACTCGGCCTCCCGCTCGTCGGCCAGCAGGCCGTGCTCGTCCTCGACCAGGCGGGCGACCGCGCGGGTCACGGCGTTCCCGCCGCCGCGCACGGTTCCGGCGGCGACCACGGCCCCGCAGGAGAGCACGGCGACCCTGGTGGCGTCCCGGCCGATGTCGACGACCATGTGCCCGGCGCCGTCGCGGACCGGCAGGCCCGCGCCGAGCGCGGCCGCGATCGCGTGTTTGACCAGCAGGATCCCGCGGGCCTCCGCCTCGAAGCCGGCGTCGCGCAGCGCCACCCGCTCGATCGGCGTGAACTCGTCGGGCACGGCCATCACCAGGCGCGGCCGGGGGAACGGGTGCCGGTGCACCTTGCGCAGGAAGTGCCTGATCATGCGCCGGGCGAGCTCGCCGTCCTGGGGCAGGCCGTCGCTGATCGGCCAGTACGTCTCGCCGTCCGCGCCGTCCGCGCCGTCCGCGCCGTCCGCGCCGTCCAGGGCCTCTGCGCCGAAGCCGACGACCCTGCCCGTCTGCCTGTCGCGCAGGACGACCGACGGCTCGTCCAGCACGATGCCCCTGCCCTTGGCGTAGATCCTCGTGCCGGCCGCGCCGAGGTCGATCGCCAGGTCACGACCCAGGAGGCTCATCGCCGCACTGGGAGGTTGAGCATCATGCCTGGGTGTATATCCGGCGCTTCTCCAACGCAACACCAGGAACCGCAGAGTTCCGTTTTACCCTTCGTGCCGCAGGGCGGCCAGGGTCTCGTCGGCCCACGCGATGCCGGAGCGCGCCTGGTGCAGGCCGAGGGACAGCGCGTACTGGCCGAACAGGCCCCCGGGCCGGCAGTCGAGCGTCGCGAGGCGGGCCTGGAAGTGGGCCTTGATGCGCTCGACCACGGCGACGGCCTGCCCGGTGTCGAGCAGGGCCAGCAGGAACGCCTGGAGGGCGGTCTCGCTGCGCACGGTCGCCGACGGGTCGTGGCCGACCAGCCACTCGGTGACCAGCGCGCGGCCCTCGGCGGTGATGGCGTAGATCTTGCGGCCCCGGGCGCCCTCGTGCTCGACCGTCACCAGGCCGTCGGCGGCCATCTTGACCAGTTCCGGATAGATCTGCGTGTGCCCCGCCTGCCAGACGTGGTTGAGCGAGTGCTCGAACTTCTTGGCCAGGTCGTAGCCGCTGGCCGGGCCTTTGGTGGCGAGCAGGCCGAGGAGCGCGATCCGCAGGGACATGCCCGCCAGCATAGCGAAGGCTTGACATGTCAGCTCTTACATATCAATCTTCACCTGTGACTAATGACATGAAGACCAAGGGCAACGGGCTGGTGTTGCTGGCGGTGCTCGGCGGGATGTTCCTGGCGATGCTCGACCAGACGATCGTCGGCACCGCGCTGCCCCGCATCACCGGCGAGCTGGGCGGCACCCGGCTCTACACCTGGGTGGTCACGGCGTATCTGCTCACCTCCACCGTGACCGTGCCGCTGTACGGCAGGCTGTCCGACCAGCACGGCAGGAAGCCGCTGCTGCTCGTCGGGATGTCGGTGTTCGTCGTCGGATCGGCGTTGTGCGGGCTCGCCCAGGACATGACCCAGCTCATCGCCTTCCGCGCCGTGCAGGGGCTGGGCGCGGGCGCGTTGCTGCCGCTGTCGCTGGCCCTGGTGATGGAGATGTTCCCGCCCGGACGCAACGGCGCCCGCGTGCAGGGCGCACTCGGCGGCGTGATGGCGTTGACGTACCTGGCCGGGCCCTTCCTGGGCGGGTTGTTCACCGACCACGCGAGCTGGCGGTGGGCCTTCTACGTGAACGTGCCGCTCGGGATCGTGCTGATCGCGATCGTGGTGCTGCGGCTGCCGTTCCGTCCGGGCACCGGCGGCGGGGGCCGGCCGGACTACGCGGGCATCGCGGTGTTCAGCGTGGCCATCAGCGCCCTGCTGCTCGGCCTGACCGAGAAGGGCCTGGACGGCAACTCCTGGACCTCCCCGCCCGTGGCCGGGCCGATCCTGCTGGCGCTGGTCCTGCTGGCCGCGTTCGTGCTGGTCGAGCTGCGGGCGGCGAACCCGGTCATGCCGATGCACCTGTTCCGGGACCGTACGTACACGCTGGTCAACGCGACCTCGTTCTTCACCGCCTTCTGCATGTACGCCGGCGTGGTGTTCCTGCCGCGCTACTTCCAGCAGGCGCTGGGCGTCAGCGCCACCGAGTCCGGGCTGAGGATCTACCCGATGACGCTGGCGATGGTGGCGGGCAGCGCGCTCATGGGCACGCTGATGTCCAGGACGCGCACGTACAAGCCGTGGCTGGTCGGGGCGCCGTTCCTGCTGGTGGCCGGCAGCCTGCTCTGCCTGAACCTCACCGTGCGCACCGACGGCCTGCTGCTGGCCGGGTGGATGGCGCTGCTCGGGCTCGGCATGGGGCCGATGTTGTCGGGGCTGACCGTGACCGTGCAGCAGGCCGTCGCGCCGCGGTACATCGGCACGGCCTCGGCCAACCTCACCTTCTTCCGGCAGATCGGCGGCTCGGTGGCGCTGGCGCTGGCCGGCACCGCGTACACGTCGGTCATCACCACGGACGCGCCGGTCCACGGGCTCGCGGCCGCGCACGCCTCGGCGGCGGCCGTGGTCATCCCGTCGCTGGGCGTGGCGGGCGCGGTGATCGCCCTGGTCGCGCTGGTCATGATGCCCGGCAGGCGGCTGGAGCAGGCGCCCGCGGCGGAAAGCAGAGTGGAGGCCGGTTTCGCGTCGTAAGCGACGTCGTGCGAAGCTGTGGATGTCCCCAGAACCAGGAGGTCCTCATGGCGGAAACACCGGAGCCGGAAGTCAGCGAGACTCCCGAGGACGAGATGAAGCGCAAGTTCCGCGAGGCGTTGGAACGCAAGCGCGGGCAGCAGGCCGACTCGGCCGCGGGTGGCAGGGGCGTGGACCCGTCGAAGATCCACGGGGCGCACGGTCCGGCAGCGAGTAAAAGATCCTTCAGGCGCAAGAGCGGCGGCTGAAAGGTCCGATTTAGCAGGGGGTACGGCATGCCGTGCCCCCTTTCTCTTTACCTCGATAGGTAGATCTTTACCCGGTTCATGACGATTCGTTTGTATTTGTCCGAATCTCTGGGTACCGTCTTAACCAATTACCAGCTGGTGGCGTAGTCCCTACCAGGAGAGGGACGACAGCTGGCGCCGAATCCCGACTTGTCGGGAACCGGGGACCCATCTCATTGGGGTGAATCCGGCCATGTGCCGGTAGGGCATCTCCACGCCCGAACCCGTCAGCTAACCCGGTAGGCGAGATGGAGAGGACTTCACGCATGTACCACCTCGTCGTACCCCCGGACAGTGTAGTGACGACCGCCTGCTGAGCGGTCTCTTCCCTGACTTCCCCCACGCGCCGCGTAACCACCCTTTCGGCGCTCTGCCCGGTTACGCACCGTAGTCACGCGCGTTCCCCCTGTCCCCTCGCGAAGGACTTCACTGCTTCATGTCTCGATTTGGCCTGCGCTCTCTCGCCCTGCTGTCCGTGTCCGCCATGGGCGCGCTGACGATCTCCGCCACCGGCGCCCACGCCGACACCGGCGACGACCAGAAGATCCTGCTCAAGGGTTCCACGAAGGCCTCCTACTTCTGGGACGACTCCTCCGGCCGGGCCGGCGACACCGGCCTCCCCGCCAGCGGCAAGCCCATGCAGAAGGGCCTGGCCGCCAGCCCGAGCTGGCCCCTCATGACCGAGGGCTACGTGACCTACAACGGCAAGAAGATGCCGTTCTTCGTGGGCGACCGCGGCCCCGGCGAGCCCTCCAGCCGTGGCGTCATGCTCGACCTCGACGCCAAGACCTTCGCCGAGCTGACCGGCGGCACCTTCAACCCCGACACGCTCGGCGTGGACGGCAACGGCGGCCAGGGCCACATCAAGATCGACTACGTCATCACCAAGTGGGGCGACGGCAAGGGCAAGAAGAACTACCCCGTGGCCTTCTCCACCGGCGCGTGGGGCAGGTTCGACGACAACCCGGCCGAGCCTCCCAAGGTGCTGGCCGACAAGCCCGCCGAGGACGCGGCCGGTTCCGCCGGCGGCCAGGTCGGGAAGACCGTCGCGATGGGCGGCACCGTCATGGCCGGCGTGCTCGTGCTGGCCGGCGGCGGCGTGGTGCTCGGCGGCGAGCGCCTGCGCAAGCTCCTCAACGACTGATCTCCGGACAGACCGCTCTTTACGCCTCGCGACTAGAATGACATTCTGGTCGCTGTGATCCAGCGCGCAGCCGCCAACGGCATCGAGATCGCCTACGAGAGCTTCGGCTCACCCGCGGGCAGGCCCCTGCTGCTCATCATGGGACTCGGCGCCCAGCTCATCCACTGGGACGACGAGTTCTGCGAACTCCTGGCCGAGCAGGGTCACCACGTCGTCAGGTTCGACAACCGCGACGCGGGCCTGTCCACCCATCTCCACGACGAGGGCGTGCCCGCATGGGGCGCGCCCTCGCCGTACGTGCTGGACGACCTGGCCGACGACAGCGCCGGGCTCATGGACGTCCTGGGCCTGCCCGCCGCGCACGTCGTCGGCGCCTCGATGGGCGGGATGATCGCCCAGGCGCTGGCCATCCGGCACCCCGCTCGCGTGCTGAGCCTGACCTCGATCATGTCCACGCCCGGCCCGCAGGCGGCCCCGCCGACCGAGGCGGCCACCGCGGTGCTCTTCGCCAAGCCCGCGACCGACCGCGAGGGGGTCGTCGCCGGCGCGCTGACGACCTGGGCCGTGCTCGGGTCCCCCGGCTGGGAGCTGGACCGCGAACGCGTCACCAGGCTGGCCGGGCTCGCCTTCGACCGCTGCCACGACCCGGCCGGCACGGCCCGCCAGCTCGCCGCCATCATGGCCTCCGGCGACCGCACGTCCGCGCTGGGCGGGCTGAAGGTGCCCGCGCTGGTCATCCACGGCGAGGACGACCAGCTCGTGCCGCTCGCCGGCGGGCGGGCCACGGCCGCCGCCATCCCGGGCGCCCGCCTGGTCACCTACCCCGGCATGGGCCACGACCTGCCTCGCGCCCTCTGGCCCGCGATCGTCGCCGAGATCACCGCCCACACCGGCTCCGCGACGCCCGCCCGGCCCGAGCCCGCCGCGTGACCCGCCGCGTGACCCGCCGCGGAGCCTCGCTGCGCGGGCCGGTCAGAGCTCCAGCTTCTCCTCGATGACCTTGAGCATGTGCCGGGCCAGGGCCAGGTTGGCCCGGTTGCGGTCGAGGGCGAGGTAGAGGAACAGGCCCTTGCCGCTGCGGCCGGTCAGCGGGCGGATGATGTGGTACTGGGCGGTCAGCGTGATCAGGATGTCCTCGATGCCGTCCTTGAGGCCCAGCGAGTCCATCGTGCGCAGTTTGGCCTTGATGACCTCGGTGTTGCCCGCCGCCGCGACCTGCAGGTCCAGCTCCTTCGAGCCGCCGAGCGTGCCGAGCGCCATGCCGCTGCCGTGGTCGACGATCGCCGCCCCGATCGTGCCGTCGATGCTCATCATCTCTTTGAGGGAGACGTCCATGCCTGCCATGCTTTCCTCCGCTTCGGTGGGGATGGTCAGTGCTTGCGTGCCACGGCGGCCACGGAGGCCGCCGTCTTCCTGCCCTCCAGCCGGAGGAGCCCGACGTTGGCGCCGGGTCCCGCCAGAACCGTGAGGACGATCGTGGGGCCCGCGGCGTAGAAGGCCACGAACCCGGCGGTGCCGGACACGAGGGTCTCCTCGAACGCCCCGCGGCCCGCCATGGTCAGCATCCGGCCGCTCATCGCGAGCAGCGCCGCCGACAGCGCCGCCACCTGCTCGCCGGTGTCTCCTTGCAGGTCGCAGGCGATCCGCAGGCCGTCGACGGTGCACGCGACGCTGCCGGTGACGTCCGGCGTGCGGCCGCGCAGGAGCTCCATCTCCGCCAGGACCTCTTGCCGTAGCTCCACGGGTGGCCTCCTCCCGCGTCGTGAGGGGAACCTCACGGCATCTCCTCCAGCGCCTTCTTCAGCCGCAGCAGCAGCGTCAGATCGGTCGGATCGCCCGTCGGCACCGGCCCGGCGGCCCCCGCCCGCCCGTTCCCGGCGGGAGCTGCCACCGCGCCCGGCACCCGCTTGGGCAGCGCCTCCCCGTCGTCCGGACGGGGTTGCGCGGGCCGTGCCGGGTCCGGCGGGACGAGGAGGCCGGCGGCGGCCAGCCTCCTGACGGCCACCAGCACCGAGTAGCCCGACCGGCCCAGGTGCCGGGCCAGCTCCAGCGGGGTCGCCTTGTGGTCGGCCCGTACGACGACCTCCCACTGCACCTGGCTGAGCGCCACCCCGTGTCCGGGCAGGCGCGGGACCGGCCGCACGGGCTGGGTGTCCACCTCCGGCGAGGGCCAGATGCCGGCCAGCTGCTCCCGGCGGCGGGCGGACTCCCGCACCAGCTCCTGGACGTCGAAGAACCACTGCCCGCCCAGCCAGTGCTCCTCGCCGGGCCGGAACTTCGGCCGCACGCCGGTCACCGGCAGCAGGAAGAAGGCGGCGTCCTGGACCACGCCGAGCACGGCGTACTGGAGCTCGGCCAACGTGACGGGGCCGTCCTGGAGCAGGCGGGCGCGGCCGCCGTCGGCCTGCAGGGCGCGCAGGGCCGACTCCGGCACCCGCCCCCTGGCCGCGAACAGCCGCTCGACGCCCGGCGTCTGGGCGCACTCCATGTACGTCACGCGCCCGTCCGACAGGTAGATCGTGCCGTTCCGGCCCACGCGGAGCGCCCCCGTCGCGCGTTCGCGGGCGAGTCCGGCGAGGAGTGAGTCGAGCGCGGCCATGGCTCAGGTGGTCAGCAGGTCGGAGATGGCCCGCAGGCGGTAACGGGCCAGGGCCAGGTTCGACCGTTCCGGGTCGAGGCGGACGTAGATGACCAGCGGCCCCTCGAAGACCGTCTCCAGCAGCCGGAGCAGGTGGTGCCCCCGGTCGGTGGTGACGAGCATGTCGTCGATGCGCACGATCTCGCCGGGACACGTCCGGGTCAGCCCGTCGGTCGTGGCGCGCAGCGCCTCGGTCAGCGCCGCGGCGGACCTGTCGGCGTCCACGCCGGACACGCTGCTGAAGGCGACCGCCATGCCGCTCGTGCCGTCGACCAGCATGGCGTCGAGCGCGCCCGGTATCGACATGACCTCCGCCAGGCAGGTGTCCACTCCCAGCACCGCGAGCCTCCCTCCGTCGTGGGACGGGGAAAGCGTAGGGGGCCACAAGAGACCAGAAGGCAGGCGATTTACCGAGGGATACGTTTTTATACGGCCAGGACGAAGAAAAGCATCACTCGTGCGGAAATATGATCAATTCACGAGGTTTTTTCACGATGGCGGAGCATTTCGTGCACGTTCTCCTCGGCCCACCGCGCGACCACCGAGATCGGCGCGTGCAGCGAGCGGCCCAGGTCGGTCAGCGCGTACTCCACCCGCGGCGGCACCTCGGCGAAGACCTCGCGGGTGATCAGCCCGTCCAGCTCCATGGCCCGCAGCGTCTGGGTGAGCACCTTCGGCGTCACCCCGCCGATCCGCCCGCGCAGCACGGTGAAGCGCATCGGCCCGTCGCTGAGGCTGAGCAGCACCAGCACCGACCACTTGTCGCCGATCCGGTCGAGGACCAGCCGAGTCGGGCAGTTCGGGTCGAAGGCATCACCGGTATCCATAAGGTACTTATAGCACGATGAAGTAACCAGTATCCATTGGATACTGTGCTTCTCATGAAGATCCTCGTGTTCGGCGCGACCGGAATGATCGGCCAGCGCATCGTCACCGAACTCACCGGCCGCGGCCACGACGTCACCGGTGTCAGCCGCCGCGGTCCCGTCAAGGGCGACGTCCACGACGCCGCCACGCTCGCCGAGGGCTACGACGCCGTCGTCTGCGCCATCGCCCCGCCGCGTGACGGCACCGAGCCCGAGCCGCCGTTCCTGGCCGCCAACCGCGCCCTCATCGACGGCCTGCGCGCCGCCGGGGTGAGCCGGGTGCTGGTCGTGGGCGGCGCGGGCAGCCTCAAGGCCGGCCCCGGCCTCGACCTGGTCGACACGCCCGGCTTCCCGGAGATCTACAAGAAGGAGGCCAGGGCCGCGCGGGCCGCGCTCGGGCTCTACCGGGAGGTGACCGACCTCGACTGGACCTACGTCTCACCGGCCGCCGAGATCGCGCCCGGCGAGCGCACCGGCGTCTACCGGATCGGCCGCGACGACCTGCTCAGCGACGCCGACGGCCGCAGCTTCATCACCGCCGAGGACTACGCGGTGGCGATCGCCGACGAGCTGGAGGAGCACGCCCACCCGCGCACCCGCATCACGGTCGCCTACTGATCGTCCTCGTCCGGGTCGTCGGGCAGCAGCGCCTTCTCGTCGGGCTTGTGCACCAGCACGTTGTCCACGTACGACTTCACCGCCGTGGCCAGCCCGACGTCGCCGCCCGCCGTCTCCGACAGGTACCAGCGGTGGTCGAGAATCTCGTGGAAGAGCTGCGCGGGCTCCAGCTTGCCGCGCAGCTCGGCGGGGATGCCGTCGACCGTCGGGTGGAACACCTCGGCGAGCCAGCGGTGGGCGACGATGGCCTCGTCCTCGTGGCGCAGGCCCTTGGCGACCCGGTAGCCGTCCAGGTCGTTGAGCAGCCGCCGCGCCTGGTTCTCCTCCACGTCGAGCCCGGTCAGCCTGATCAGCCGGCGCTGGTGGTGGCCGGCGTCCACCACCTTCGGCCGGACGATCAGGCGGCCGGTGCCGACCTTGCGCCGCACCATCATCTCGGCGACGTCGAAGCCGAGCAGGTTCAGGCGGCGGATGCGCTGCTCCACGCGGTGCCAGTCGACCTCGTCGATGATCTCGCTGTCGGTGATCTCGGCCCACAGGCGGTGGTAGCGGGTGACGATGTCCTCGGCGGTCTCCATGGGGTCGATCGACGGGTGCAGCAGCCCGCCGGCCTCCAGGTCCAGCATCTCGCCGAAGATGTTGGTGTGGGCGACGTCGATGTCGGTCAGCCGCTGGCCCTCGCTGATCATCGGGTGCATCTCGCCGGTCTCGGCGTCCACCAGGTAGGCCGCGAAGGCGCCGGCGTCCCGGCGGAAGAGCGTGTTGGACAGCGAGCAGTCGCCCCAGTAGAAGCCGTTCAGGTGCAGGCGCACCAGCAGCACGGCGAGCGCGTCGAGCAGGCGGGTGAGCGTGTCGGGGCGCAGGGTGCCGGACATCACGGCCCGGTAGGGGAGCGAGAACTGCAGGTGCCGGGTGATCAGCGCGGCGTCCAGGCCCTCGTCGCGGCCGGTCACGTACGCCACGGGCTCGACGGCCGGGGCGTCCAGCCTGGCCAGGTCCCACAGGAGCTGGTACTCGCGCCTGGCGTACCGCTCGCTGATCTCCTTGATCGCGTAGACCTTGCCGGAGAGCCGGGCGAACCGCACGACGTGGCGGGAGATGCCGCGCGGCAGATCGACCAGATGATGCTTGGGCCAGTCGGCCAGCGGGACGTCCCAGGGGAGCCGGATGAGGTCGGGGTCGCCTAGCGCGCCAGTGATCTGCAGGGGCATGAACGTCAGGATATGGTGCGTAGGTGGACGAGTTTCTCAACTGGTACTTTTCCGACCGTCCCGTCGTCGCCAGCCAATTGGGAGCCGACGGCTACGACCACACCCTCGGCGATTTCACCGCCTCCGCCTGGGAGAACAGAGCCCGGGAAGAGATCCGCTGGATCGACCGCCTCTCCGACGCCCCGGCCGACTCGCTCGACGACGCCATCGACAGAGACCTGGTCCTGTCCCAGCTGAGGGGCTCGGTCGCGCTCGAATCCTGGCCCGAGTGGCGGCGCAACCCGGGCCTGTACCTCTCGGCCGTCTTCGGGTCGCTGTTCAACGCCTTCCAGCAGCGGCTCAAGCCGGAGCCCGAACTGGTCGCCGCCGCGATCTCCCGCCTGGCCGAGGTGCCCGGCGTGCTGGCCGCCTGCCAGGCCAACCTGGACCCCGACCTCGCCGCGCCGCTGCTGGTCACGCGCGGGCTCAACCAGGCCCGTACGGGCCGCAACTTCCTCACCCGCACGCTCCCCGCGATGGTCGGCGACGAGACGCTGCGCGCCCGGCTGGCCGAGGCCGCCGAACCCGCCGCCGACGCGTTCGACGCGCTGGTGTCCTTCCTCGAAGGCTTCCAGTGCGGCGGCACCTGGCGGATGGGGGAGAAGCTCTACTCCACCCTGCTGCGCGAGCGCGAGATGCTCACGTACGGCGCCGCCGAACTGCACCAGAAGGGCAGGGCCGCCTGGGCCGACCTGGACGCCCGGATGCGCCGGGTCGCCCTCGGCATGACCGGCGCCGAGGACTGGCGGGCCGCCATGGAGTCCCTCATGGACGACCACCCGCCGACCCTGGCGGACATGCGGGCCGAGTACGAGGCCGAGACCAGGCGGGCCCGCGAGTTCGTCCGCGAGCGCGGGCTGGTCACCTTCCCCGAGGGGGAGGAGTGCGAGGTCCTGCCCTCGGCCGAGTACGCCCGCCCGGTGCTGTACGTCGCCCACTACCTGGCGCCGCCGCCGCTCAGCAGCTCGCGCACGGGCATCTTCTTCGTCCCCTACACCCCCGACGACTTCACCGAGGAGCAGGTACGCCAGCGCCTGCGCACCAACGCGCGCGCCCAGATGCCCTCGATCGCCGTGCACGAGGCCTATCCCGGGCATCACTGGCACCTGTCGTACATGGCGGACAACCCGCGTACCGTCCGCAAGGTCTTCAGGACGCCGTACTTCACCGAGGGCTGGGCCCTGTACGTCGAGAAGGTGCTGCACGAGCAGGGCTACTTCGACACCCCCGCCACCGAGCTGGCCCACCTGGACTTCCGCCTCTTCCGCGCCGCCCGGATCATCGTGGACACCGCGCTGCACTGCGAGGACATGTCGATCGAGGAGGCCGAGACCTTCATGGCCACCAAGGCGTCGCTGTCGCCCGGCACCGCCCGGGGCGAGGTGAACCGCTACTGCGCCTGGCCGACGCAGGCGCCGTCGTACCTGACGGGGGCCATCGAGATCGACCGCATCCGGGAGTCGTTCACCGGGTCGCTGCGCGAGTTCCACGACCGGATCGCCGGCTCCGGCGGCCTGCCGCTGGGCCTGGCCGAACAGGCCGCGCTGGCCTGACCGGCCCGCTCGCGCTCCCCGGGCTAGCTCGGGCGGCGCGGGAACGCCGGCGGGTTGGCCGCGCGGTCCACGACGGCGGCGAGCTGCTCGTCGGTCAGGACCGCCGGCCTGCCCACGGCCAGCCCGCGCACGTAGACCTCGCACAGCCACTCCAGCAGGCGGGTGGCCTCGAACGCCTGCTCCATCGTCGCCCCGATGGTCACCCCGCCGTGGTTGGCCATCAGGGCGGCCTGCTTGCCCGCCAGCGCCGCCCGCACGTTGGCGGCCAGCTCGGGCGTGCCGTAGGTGGCGTACTCGGCGACCTTGACCACGCCGCCCAGCAGCAGCGCGTTGTAGTGGACCGGCGGCAGCTCGGTCATCGTCGTGGCCACGACCGTCCCGAACACCGAGTGCGTGTGCACGATCGCCTGAGTGCCCGTGGCCTGGTAGACGGCCAGGTGCATGGGGGTCTCCGACGACGGCTGGAGCTCGCCCTCGACCAGGTGCCCCTCCAGGTCCACGATCGGGCACGCCTCCGGGGTCAGCCGGTCGAGCGCCACACCGGAGGGGGTGACCGCCACCTGGTCGCCCCGGCGCACGCTCAGGTTGCCCGAGGTGCCGATGACCAGGCCCAGCTCGACGGCGCGCCTGCCGTACTCGCACAACTGCTCGCGGAGGCTCATGGGTGGGCAGAGTAGTCGGTCGTCCGAAATACTTCCAGCGGTTGTCGTGGTCAGAGGCGGTCGAGCGCCTGGAGCATGAGCCGTTCGAGGTCGACGCGGGTGAGCCGGCCCGGGTAGAGGAGCAGGTGCAGGCTGAGGCCGTCGACCAGGGCGAGCAGGTGTTCGGCGAGGTCGTCGAGGCTGCCGTCCGCGCGCACCTCGCCGGCCGCGCGGGCCTGGCCCAGCAGCTCCCGTACGGCGGCGCGCAGCTCGTCGGCCTCGGCCCGCTGGACCTCCGCCAGCCGGTCCGAGGCCAGGCTGCGGCTCCAGAAGCTGACCTCCAGCCGGCTCTCCTGGGTGCGCTCGGCGTCCAGCGGCAGGTTGTCCAGCAGCAGCTCGCGCAGGGCGGCCAGGCCCGTGACGCCCTCGACCTTGCGCGTCAGCCGCTCCCTGATGCGCTGGTGCGACTGGCTCAGCGCCGAGAGCAGGATCTCGTCCTTGTCGGCGAAGTAGTGCGCGAGCACGCCGTTGGAGTAGCCGGCCTCCTTGGCGATGGCCCTGGTGGTGGCGGCGTCGATGCCGTCCCTGACGATCACCCTGCGGGCCGCCGACAGGACCTCGGCCCTGCGCTCATCGTGATCGACGATCTTCGGCATCGGGATCCCCCTCTTCTCGCGGCGACTCCCACCATATTGACTTTTTATTCGGACGTCTGTCTATTTAGTCCATGACCGTCGCCACTGTCGGCGTGCACATCGTCGACATCCTCGCCAGGCCCGTCGAGCGCATCCCCGAGGGCCAGGACACCGTACTCGTCGAGCAGATCCGCCTCACCGCCGCCGGCGCCGCCGCCGGAACGGCCGTGGACCTGGTCAAACTCGGCAACGAGGTGATCACCATGGGCGCGATCGGGGACGACGAGCTCGGCGACTTCCTGGTGGCCGTCCTCACCAAACGCGGTGTGGACGCCTCCCGCCTGGTCCGCAGGGCCGGCGAGCAGACCGCCGCCTCGATCCTGCCCATCCGCCCCGACGGCGGCCGGCCCAGCTTCCACGTGCCCGGCGCCAACCTCGGCGTCACCCTCGCCGACCTGGACCCCGACGTCCTGCGCCGTGCCCGCGCGATCCACCTGGGCGGCATGGACGTCACCTTCGGCCTGGGCGACCCCGCCTTCTTCGCCCTCCTGGACGAGGTGCGCGCGGCCGGCGCGATCGTCACGATGGACCTGCTGTCGGAGCTGCCCGACCTGCTGGCGATGGCCCGCGCGTTCCTGCCCCACGTGGACTACGTGCTGCCCAACGAGTCGCAGGCACTGCTCATGACCGGCGACCCCGACGTGGCCACCGCCGCCGCCACCCTGCTCGCCGACGGCCCCAAGGGCGTGCTCGTCACCCTCGGCGCGGCCGGCAGCCTCGTGCTGACCTCCGGCGGCGGGCCCGAGCGGGTGCCGGCGCTGGAGACGGAGGTCGCCGACACGACCGGGTGCGGCGACGCGTACTGCGCCGGCTTCCTGACCGGCCTGCTGCACGGCCGCGACGTGCCGGAGGCCGCCCGCTGGGGCACCGCCGCCGCGGCCCGCGTGGCCACCGGGCTCGGCTCCGACGCCGGCCTCACCGACCTCGAATCCACCGTAAGGACTCTCGCATGACTGACGCCGAACTCCGCGAACGCGCGCTGAAGGTCGTCCCCGGCGGCATGTACGGGCACCTCAACGCGGCCATCTTCGCCCCCGGCTACCCCCAGTTCTTCCAGCGCGGCGAGGGCTGCCGCCAGTGGGACGTGGACGGACGCGAGTACATCGACCTCATGTGCAGCTGGGGACCGGTCGTGCTCGGGCACCGGCACCCGCGCGTCGAGGAGGCCGCAGCCCGCCAGCTCGCGCTCGGCGACTGCCTCAACGGCCCAGGGCCGATCATGGTGGAGCTGGCCGAGCTGCTGGTCGACACCGTGCCGAGCGCAGACTGGGCGATGTTCTCCAAGAACGGCACCGACGCCACCACCCAGGCGCTCATGGTCGCCCGCGCCGCCACCGGGCGCACGAAGGTGCTGATGGCGCACGGCGCGTACCACGGCGCCGACCCCTGGTGCACGCCCTCGACCGCCGGCACCACCCCGAATGAGCGCGCCGACCTGGTCGAGTTCACCTACAACTCGCTGGAGTCCCTGGAGGCCGCCGCCGCCACCGTCGAGGGCGACGTCGCGGCGATCATCTGCACCCCCTTCAAGCACGACTCCTTCGAGGACCAGGAGCTGGTCGAGCCCGCCTTCGCGCGCGGCGCCCGCGCCCTGGCCGACCGCATCGGGGCGGCCCTGGTGATCGACGACGTGCGGGCCGGGTTCCGGATCGACCTGCGGGGGTCGTGGGAGCCGTACGGGGTGCGCCCCGACCTGACCGCCTGGTCCAAGGCCATGGCCAACGGCTACCCGATCGCCGCCGTCACCGGCACCGACGCCCTGCGCGGCGCCGCCCAGACCCTCTACACGACCGGTTCCTTCTGGTTCTCGGCCGTGGCGATGGCCGCCGCCAAGGCCACCATCGAGACCCTGCGCGACACCGACGGCATCGCCGCCATGGAACGCGCCGGCACCCAGCTCAGGGAGGGCCTGTACGCCCAGGCCAAGTCCCACGGCTTCGTCGTGAACCAGACCGGCCCGGTGACCATCCCGTGGCTCAGCTTCGACGGCGACGCCGACCTGTCCACGGCCCTGTACTGGAGCGACGCCTGCCTGCGGCACGGGGTGTACCTGCACCCGTGGCACAACTGGTTCATGTCGGCGGCCCTGACGGAGCAGGACGTGGCCCGCGCCCTGGAAGCCACCGACCAAGCCTTCACCGAAACCCGCACCCACTTCGCCTGACCCTCACCCGAACGGCCCACCCGTTCGCCCGGTCACCGGGTGGGCCTGCGGAACCCCACCCTGGATGGCGCCTTCACCTCGCCGCGAACGGCGCTTTCGGCTCTGGACGATGGTCACACTACGCGCTCGCCGTGTGACGATAAGTGTCATGCCGTCCCCCCGACATGACGCTCTCAGACAGATGTTCGCCGACCGGCCTCAAGTGGCGGTGGAGATCCTGCGTGCCCTGATGGGCGTCGACCTGCCCTCCACCTCGCTGGTCCGGCAGGAGGACCGCCTGTTCAACACCCGGCCTTCCGACGACATCGAGCCGGACCTCGGCATCGTGCTCGGCCCGCCGCAGAGCCCCGCGCACGCGATCATCGTGGAGATCCAGCAGGACAAGTCCAAAGACCCCCGGCAACTGGCCCGTTACGCCGCCGCGCAGTGGCTGATGCTGCGCTGCGACGTGACAGTCCTGGTCGTCTGTCCAGACCGGGGAGCCGCCGCCTCCTACTCTCAGCCGATCGACACCGGGCTTACCGGCTACCGCCTCCAGGCGTACGTGCTGGGCCCCGACGACGTACCGGCGATCACCGACCCGCAAGAGGCCGCCGCCCACCTCGAACTCGCGGTCATGTCCGTCATGATCCACGGGCGTGAGCGGAAGGTCATCGAGGCGTTCGCGTCGCATCTTGGAGGAGATCATGGCGTCCACCGACTGGCCGGGCCACAGCCGCTTCGCCCACCAACACTTCGGCAGGGGCCACGCAGTGGGTTACGCAGAGGGCAGTCAGGAGACCGCACGGAGAATCGTGCTGTATCTGCTGGACGCGCGTGGAATCGATGTCCCCGAGGACGTTCGCGCGCGCGTCGATGCCTGTACCGACGTCGACCTGCTCATGCACTGGACCGTTCGCGCGAGCAGTGTTCAGTCCGCCCGCGACCTGTTCGACGATTCGGACGGCTGACGCACTTGGCGCCGGGTACTCAGGTGCACCCGGTCCAGGTTCTGATCGTCCTGTCTCGTTCACGGCAATCGGCGTTCGAGAGGAGACCATGACGTCCATCAACTGGCCGGTCTACCGTCCTTGCGTTCGCGAGGCGTACAAGCAGCGCCGCACGGTGGCTGACTGGGCGCCCGAATGGATGCTCGGCTTGCTGGCCTTCATGGCGGGCTACGAGGAGGGCTACGGAGAGAACTACAAGGAGGAGTACGTGGAGCGTGCTCGGCTGGCGGGCATGAAGTGTGTGCTCAAGAGCCTGCTGGCCGAGCGTGGGATCGAGGTGCCGGACGACGTCCGTGAGCGGATCGATGCCTGTACCGAGGTCGACCACCTCGTGGCCTGGACCGTCCGCGCGAACGCCGGACGATCTCTCCAGCAGGTCTTCTCCTGACGGCCGGGATCACGGCCGGGCGACGGGCGGCGGCGTGATCCTGTAGAGCCCGTCGCCGGAGCCGGAGCCGGAGGCCGGGACGGCCAGGACGAGGGCGGTCGCCGGGAACAGCGGGGACGGCAGCCCGTCGTACGGGAACCACTGCCATGAACGGAAGACGTGCGGCTCGGTCACCGCCGGAGCGTCGGCGCCCCGGAGCATGGCGACCGCCGCCGTCACCCGTACGGCTCCCTCCGGGTGGTCCAGGGCCATGCCGGTGACGACCGGCGGTCCGGCGTCGCGGATGCCGGTCTCCTCGGCCAGTTCGCGGACGGCCGCCGCCTCGAAGGTCTCGCCGGGCTCCACCGCCCCGCCGGGCAGGCACCACGACAGGGGCTCGCCCGCCTTCACCCGCTCGCCGAGCAGCACGCGCCCGTCCGGGTCCGTGAGCAGCACGCCGACGCCTACGATGCGATTCACCGTCAAAAACCGACTCCTCCCGCCAAGAGCTGTAATGCTGCCAAAAATCCGGACATGGGGTGAGTGTTGTTGATGCTCACGTAAGGAGACCGGATGGGAGCCGATCCCGAGAGCCGGTTCGAGGAGATCTATGCATTCTCCTACAGACCCCTGCTCGGCTACGCGCTGCGCCGCTGCCCCGACCCCGACGACGCGGCCGACGTGGTGGCCGAGACGTTCATGATCGCGTGGCGGCGCATCGAGGAGGTGCCGAGCGGGGAGGAGGCCCGGCTCTGGCTGTACGGCGTGGCCAGGAAGGTGCTGGCCAACCATCGGCGCGGTGAGCGCCGCCACGAGCGGCGCACCGAGGCGTTACGGGCGGAACTGGCCGCCGCACCCGTGGTCGCCGGGCCGTCCGTCGAGGACCTGTCGCCGCTGGCCCGGGCGTTCAAGACGCTCTCCGACGACGACCGGGAGCTGCTCGCCCTGGTCGCCTGGGAGAAGCTGGACACGGGCCAGATCGCCACCGCCCTCGGCATCACCCGCAACGCCGTACGGGTCCGCCTGTACCGGGCCCGCCGGCGCTTCGCCCGCCGCCTGACCGAGGCCGGGGTCGAGCGCACACAGGCCGTCGCCCTCGAAGGGAGCCCGTTGTGAACATCCCGGATCCCGCGAGCGGGCGCGGCGGGGAGCCCGTTGTGGACGTCCCGGATCCCGCGAGGGGGCGCGACAAGGAGCCCGTTGTGAACGTCGCCGATCCCGCGCGCAGGCGCGGCAAGGAGCTCGTTGTGAACATCGCCGATCTCGCCCGGGTGCGCGACGAGGAGCTGGCGGGCGTGCCCGCCGGGCAGGCGTCCGGCGCGGGGGCGCGGGCGCTCATGAAGTCGATCACGTCCGAGCCGATCACCACCGAGGGGCGCGAGCCCGTCGCGCGCCCGCGCCGCAGGGCGCCGCGCAAGATGTTCCTGCTGGGGGCGGTGGCGGCCGGGCTGGCCGCCGTGCTCGCCGTCACGCTGCCGATCTTCGGCCCGGTCACCGAGTACGCCAACGCCGCCGTCACCGTCAAGACCGGCGACGACTACATCGACGTCGTCATCACCGACCCCGAGGCGGAGGCGGCGGCCTACACCGAGGCGTTCAGGGCCGTCGGCCTGGACGCCACGGTGGAGAAGATCCCGGTCGCGCCCGAGTACGCGGGCATGCTGTTCGGCCCCGCCACCCCCGGGAACTTCCCACCGGGGACCGGCGTGACCGTTCGCAGCGTCGAGAACTGCGCGTCGGTGTGGTGCGGCACGATCTCCATGCCGACCGGGTACCGGGGCAAGGTCATCTTCGCGATCGGCCGCCCGGCCGAGCCCGGTGAACGGTACGCCGCCGGCGCGCCGAGCACGGTGGGCATCGCCGCTGACGGCGTGGCGGGCGTCAAGCTCGTGGGCAAGCCCGTCTCGCACGCCAGGGCCGAGCTGTCGCGCCGCGGTCTCAAGATCGAGTACGAGGTGATGTGGTCGAACCCCGACGGCAGCGGCAGCGGTTACGAAGTGGCCGCGCAGCACGTCAAGGACGACTGGATCGTCGACAGCGCGATCAAGGTCGCCTCGGACACGGTCCAGGTGACCGCTGTGGCCTCCGCCGACGTCCCCAAGGACTCCCTTCCGCGGGCCGCCCGCCCGCAGAAGGGCTGGGCCCGTCCCTGACTCCGGCGAACCCCGGCTGACTCCGGCGAACCCCGGCGAACCCCGGCTGAGTCCGGCGAACCCCGGCACCGGCCTCGGCGGCGTCTATGCGCCTTCGAGGGGCGCCGGGGTTTCCCCGTCCGTCCGGGCCGCGGATTCCGCGGCCGCCCAGGTGAAAATGCCCTTCGCCATCAACGACTGTTCGCCGGCCGCTCGGGCGGCGAAAACCTGGGCCCTGACCCCGTGTACTCCCGAGTCGTCAGGAGCGGCCAGCGCGGCCATTTCCGCGAGATGTCCGGCGAGCCGCTCGTCGCCCTCGGAAAGGGCTTTGAGCGCCGCGTCGGCGAGCGCGTGCGGCCCGCCCGCGAGTTCCGCCACGGATTTGGCCAGCACCGCCTCGGGGGCCGGTTTGAGATTGGCCGGATTGCCGTCGTACCAGCCGCCGTAAAGGCGCCAGAGATTCCGTACGACGAATTCCGGCTCGTCATAGCGGGCCCGCAGATAGGGCCGGTCGGAATGGCGCTCGGAGGGTTTCACCGAATGCACGATCTCGTCCAGCCGGGCGCCCGCGTTGAGCAGGTCGAGCGTCTGCGTGATGATCGACTCCAGCCATTCGGCCGTCTCCAGCAGCGCCTGCCGCACGCGGTCGGCGCCGAAGACGGGCGCGCCGTGGCTGGGCAGCATGATCTCGGCGTCGAGGGCCGCCATCCGGCGCAGCGCGTGCACCCACTCGCGCGGGTAACGCTGCACCTTCTGGGGGTTGCCGCAGTTGGGCGTCACCCAGATGAACAGGTCGCCGGGCAGCAGCAGCCGGTGCTCGCGCACGTAGCCGACGGTGGCGTCGTCGGTCTCGCCCTTGGCGTGCAGCAGGTCGAAGGTCAGCCCGCCGCGCCGTACGGTCAGCGCGTCGGTGTAGGTGACGTCGGGCCGCCGGTAGTCGGCGGGCCAGCGCAGGCGGGTGTTCTGGAACTGCCGCTGGTTGATCACCGTGTTGTAACCATTTGTCAGCAGGTAGCGGTCGAACCGATCGATCACCGCCTGATGGGCGTAAATCGTGGCCCGAGGGCCCGACTCCTCGAACGGTCCCGTGCCGAAGACGTGGTCGATGTGCCCGTGTGAGTAGAACGCGGTGGTCAGCGGCGCCCGGGACCAGCGGCGGACGTCCTCGTGCAGGCGTCCGGCGGCCCACGGCCCGCCGGTGTCGAAGAGCAGCAGCTCGCCCTCGGTCTCGAAGGCGATCGCGTTGCCGAACCCGGCCCACCAGCCCACGCCTTCCGTCACGGTCTGGACGCCCTTGCCCTCCATGCCGGTGTCCACGATGCTGTCGTCAGACTCGCCGCGCCACACCCGGTCCGCGTACTCGATAATCATGTGACCCACCCTGCTTCTAGAACGTCGTTCTAGGCAAGGGATCACGGCAAGGTCACGTCTCGATTGCGCCCCCTTGACGCGTGTCGGCGGGCATTCGTACGTTCGGGCAAACGTTTAGGAAACTTTCCTAACTGAATCCTCTTCGGGAGCCCCCATGACCCACCCGGGCGAGATCACTCGGCGTCAGCTGCTCCGCCGCATCGGCCTGACCGCGCTCGTGGCCGGGCCCGGCGCGAGCCTGCTGAGCGCCTGCGCGACCAGCGGCGGTGGCGGCGACCAGCCCTCGGCGGCGCCCGCCACGTCGATCGCGGCGTCGGCGGACCCCAAGAACCCCTTCGGCGTCGACGTCAAGAAGCCGCTCGAAGTGGTCATCTTCAGCGGCGGCTACGGCGACTCCTACGCCAAGGACCTGCACGAAGAGCTGTACAAGAAGGCCCACGCCGGCGTCACGGTCAAGCACACCGCCACCCAGCAGATCGGCACCCAGCTCCGGCCGCGCATCGTCGGCAACGACATGCCCGACGTGATCAACAACTCCGGCCCCGAGGCGCTCGACCTGGCCGCGCTGGCCACCGAGGGCCACCTGGCCGACCTGACCCCGCTCTACGACGCGCCCTCCTTCGACGACCCGTCCAAGAAGGTCCGCGACACGATCACGCCCCTCGTGCTGCAGAACGGCAAGCTCGACGGCAAGGACCTGGTGCTCAACTACACCGTCTCCCACCGGGCGCTGTGGTACAACGCCAAGCTGTTCGCCGCCAAGGGCTGGAGCGTGCCGAAGACCTGGGCCGAGTTCACCGCGCTCGGCGAGACGGCCAAGAAGGAAGGCGTCGTGCTCTTCGCCTATCCCGGCAAGAAGGGCCCGTACTACCAGCTCTGGAACGTCCTCTACACGGCCGCCAAGATCGGTGGCAACCAGGTCATCATCGACATCGACAACCTCGTCGACAACGCCTGGAAGAGCGAGGCGGTCAAGCAGGCGGTCACCGCCTGGCTGGACGTCCAGCAGAAGTACGGCGACAAGGCGTACCTGGGCCTCGACCACACCCAGACCCAGGTCAAGCAGCTGCAGAACAAGGTGCTGTTCTACCCCTGCGGCTCCTGGCTGGAGAACGAGATGACCAAGGACATCCCGCTCGACTTCGAGTACGCCCTGGCCCCCATCCCCGACGTCACCGCCTCGGACAAGATGCCGTACGGCGCGATCCAGGTCGGCGTGGGCGAGAACTTCGTCGTCGCGGCGAAGGGCAAGAACCCGCAGGGCGGCCTGGAGTACCTGCGGATCATGTTGTCGAAGGAGGGCGCGGCGGGCTTCACCAAGAAGACCAACAACCTCACGGTGGTGACCGGCGCCGCCGACAGCTCCGAGTTCCCGCCCGGCCTGGTCAGCGCCGCCAAGGCGCAGGAGGCGGCCGGCGAGAACATCATCACCGACGCCCGGTTCGAGGGCTGGTACAAGGAGCTGTTCGACTACGGCTGGGAGCAGACCAACGTCCTGATGTCCGGCCGCATCACCCCCGACGAGTTCTGCGAGCGCATGCAGAAGAAGGCCGACGACGTCAAGAAGGACGACTCCGTCACCAAGCAGACGCGGAGCGCCTGAGCACATGGAGCGGTTGCGCAAGTACGGATTCGTCATCGGGTTCCTGGCCGTCCCGGTCACGCTTTACACGGTCTTCGTGATCAGCCCATATGTGCAGGCTTTTCAGCTCTCGCTGACGAGCTGGAACGGCGTCAGCTCGGTCGTCCGATACGTGGGGCTGGACAATTTCGGCCGGTTGTTCGAGGACGACAATTTCTGGCAGGCCCTGCGCAATCACGGAATTCTCCTGCTGGTGCTGCCGCTCCTGACGATCGTCATCGCCTTGTTCCTGTCGTTCCTGCTGAATCTCGGCGGCGGCACCCGCGGCGCGGGAATGCGCGGGGTGTGGGGGTCGAATTTCTACCGGGTGGTGTTCTTCTTCCCCCAGGTTCTCGCCGTGGCCGTGGTCGGCGTGCTGTTCCAGGCCATCTACCGTCCCGACGAGGACGGTGTGATCAACGGCACGCTGGCCAGGCTCGGGCTGTCCGAGCCGATCGGCTGGCTCACCGAGCCGGGCCTCGCGCTCTGGTCGATCATCGCGGTGATGGTCTGGCAGGCGGTCGGCTTCTACGTGGTGCTGTTCTCCGCGGGCATGGCCGCCATCCCCAAGGACTACTTCGAGGCCGCCTCGATCGACGGGGCCGGCCGGGTGCGGCTGTTCTTCTCCATCACGCTGCCGCTGCTGCGCGACACCCTCCAGGTCGGCTGGATCTACCTGGGGATCGCCGCCTTCGACGGCTTCGCGCTGATCCAGGTGCTGGCGGGCGACCGGGGCGAGCCCGACGGGGCCACCACCATCCTGCCCATCACCATCTACAAGACCGCCTTCGACTACCACAAGGTCGGCTACGCCTCGGCGATGGGCGTGGTGCTGTTCTTCCTGACCGTGACGTTCGCCGTGCTGACGCTCCGCACGACCAGGCGTGAAAGGGTTGAGCTCTGATGGCTTCGCGTGGAGCGGGCAGGCCGCGGCCCGGCGTGCTGAGCGGGCTCTCCCATGTCGCCCTGGCCGTCTGGGCCCTGCTGATCATCCTGCCGCTGTTGTGGACGTTCCTGGCCTCGTTCAAGAGCAACACCGAGATCTTCGGCGACCCGCTCCAGCTCCCCGGGGCGCTGCGGCTGGACGCCTGGGGCCGGGCCTGGGACAAGGCGCACGTCGGGCAGTACATGCTCAACACGGTCATCGTCGTGTTCTTCGGCACGGCGGGCACGATGCTGTTCGGCTCGATGGCGGCGTACGTGCTGGCCCGCTACAAGTTCCTCGGCGGCAAGCTGATCTACTACTACTTCGTCGCCGGGCTCGCCTTCCCCATCTTCCTGGCGCTCGGGCCGCTGTTCTTCGTCGTCAAGCAGTTCGGGCTGCTCGACTCGCACATCGGCCTGATCATCGTCTACATCGCGTACTCGCTGCCCTTCACGATCTTCTTCCTGGCCGCGTTCTTCCGCACCCTGCCCGAGGCGGTCGCCGAGGCGGCGCTGATCGACGGCGCCTCGCACACCAGGACGTTCTTCCAGATCATGGTGCCGATGGCCAAGCCCGGCCTGGTCAGCATCACGATCTTCAACGTGCTGGGGCAGTGGAACCAGTACCTGCTGCCCCTGGCGCTCATGGGCGGCGCGCCGGACAAGTGGCCGCTCACGCTCGGCATCGCCCGGATCTCCACCAGGGCCGGCTACGAGGCGGACTGGCCGGGCCTGTTCGCCGCGCTGAGCATGACGATCCTGCCGGTGATGGTGGTCTACATCATCTTCCAGCGGCAGATCCAGTCCGGGCTCAGCTCGGGGGCGCTGAAGTGAGTTTCACCGAACACGGCGTGTAGCCGTACGGCTACTCGTTAGAGTGAGGGACCTTCCGCCAGCACACCCGGAGGGTCCCTCATGCGCGTGCCCGCACTCTTGCTCGTCCTGTTCACGGCCGCCGCCTGCGCCGGGCCGCCGGCGCCGCTCCAGGAGGTCACCAAGCCGAGCCCGCCGGGCGCGCCCGAGCTGAGCGGCGGCGGTGAGTTCACCTCCGGCGACACCGCGGCGATCGCCTACGACCGCCGCCTGGCCCCCGAGGGCGCGCAGGCCAGCCTCACGGCCGAGTCCACCGGCGGCGAGACCCGCACCTCGCTGGTCGTGGAGGGCTTCCTGCCCCGCCACCACTACGGCGCCCACCTGCACACCGCGCCCTGCGGCGCCGACCCCGACGCCGCGGGCGGCCATTACCAGCACAACCCCGGCCACGCCGACCCGGCCAGCGAGATCTGGCTCGACGTCACCACCGACGGGTCGGGCGCGGGCCGTTCGACGGCCCGCCATCCCTGGAGCCTCGACCCCGCCGCCCTGCCGAAGTCGCTGGTCATCCACGCCAAGGCCACGAAGAAGAGCGGCGCCCACGCGGGCGAGGCGGGCCCTCGGGTGGCCTGCCTGACGCTGCACTAGCCGAAAGGCGTGCATAATTACACAATTACATATTGTGGAGGTCCCGCGTTGACTAGCCGCCAGTGGCAGCCGCCCCGTTTACGGTTGTTCGAGCAGGTGCACCGCCGGGCCACCTGGCTGGAGCTACTCTACGACCTCGTCTTCGTCGTCGCGGTCGCCGAGCTGGCCGACGTGCTCGCCGGCGGGGCCGACGCCGGTCGCGTCCTCACCTTCGTCGGCCTGTTCGTGCCGGTCTGGTGGTCCTGGGCGGGTTACGTCTTCTACGCCAACCGGTTCGACACCGACGACGTCAGCCACCGCCTGCTCGCGCTGCCGCAGATCCTCGCGGTGGCCACGATGGCGGCCAGCGTCAGTGACATCGAGCAACGTTCGGCCCTGTTCGCGATCTCCTACGCCGCGGCCCGGATCCTGCTGGTCGTCGCCTACCTCAGAGCCGGCCGGCACGTCCCCGAGGCCAGGCCGCTCACCGTGCGGTACGCGGCCGGGTTCAGCGTCGCCGCGGTCATCTGGGTGGCCTCCCTCGCCGTCGATCCGCCGCAGCGGTACGCCTTGTGGGCCGTGGCGCTGGTGATCGACCTGGCCACCCCGCTGCTCAGCCGCGGCCACCAGAGCCGGCTCCCGCCGCAGAGCGAGCACCTGCCGGAGCGGTTCGGGCTGTTCGTCGTGATCGTGCTCGGCGAGGTGGTCGCCGCCGTGGTCACCGGGCTCAAGGGGCACGAGGTCACCCCGTCCGTGCTGCTGGTCGCGCTGGCCGGGGTGGCCATCGCGATGGCCTTCTGGTGGTTGTACTTCGACCACGTCGACGAGTCCGTCGTGCTGCGCACCAAGCTGGCCGGGCAGGTGTGGGTGTACTCGCACCTGCCGCTGTCGATGGGCCTGGTGGCGTTCGGCATCGGGATCGAGCACGCGATCATGCACCCGTCGGGGGCGAGCTGGGCCGTCGGGGTGCCGGCCGCCGTGGTCTTCGCCGTGCTCGGCCTTCAGCACCTGTGCTCGGCCGACCGCCGGGCGGGTGCCGTCCGGCTGGCCGCCGCCGTGCTCGCCCTCGCCTCCTCGGCGCTGCCCGTCGCGGCGGCGCTCCCGCTCCTGCTGTTGTACGGCGCCGCGCAGGTGGGCTACGACCTGCTGCGCCCCTCCCCGGAAGGCACACCGTGACCCAGGAAGTGACCCAGGAAGTGACCCAGGAAGTGTTCGACCGCCAGCTCGCGGCCATCGCCGACGGCGACCTGGCGGCGCTGCTCGCCCAGTACCACGACGAGGCGGTGGTCGTCCGGTTCGACCGGGCGGCCAGGGGCGCCGCGGAGATCCGCGAGCTGTTCACCGGCTACCTGGCGGCCGGGCCGCGGGTGGAGGAGATCACGTCACTGCGCGTCGAGGACGACGTGATCTTCTACAACGCGGTCATGACCGTGGGCGGGAACCGGGTCACGACGTTCGGGACGCTGGTCGTCAGGGACGGCAGGATCTGGCGCCAGACCGCCGCCGCCCTGCCGCTCACCTGATCGCCGCCGCCATCGGCTGCCAGGGCGCGGCGTCGAAGATCAGCATGATGGTCCGGATCCGCCCGTCCGGGCCCAGCCGGAAGTGCTCGGCCGTGCGCTGCGTGCCGGCCGGCGTGGCGGTGTGCAGGTCGTAGACGAGGGTCGCCTCCGACTCGCCGTACAGCTCGCTGATCAGGTCGATCCCGGTCACCACGCTCACCAGGGCCTCGATGCCGGCCAGGTGACCGGCGGGGTCGGCGGAGGAGACGAACGGGCTCCTGAAGGAGAAGCCCTCGCCGATCAACGCCGCCGCGGCCGGCACGTCGCCGCGGAGCCTGGCCTCGTGGTAGGCCCTGACGACCTCGCGGGCGCTCGTCATCGCCCCTCCAGGTGTGCCGCGAGCCGCTGCTCGTTGTCGGCCAGCCGCAGGCACAGGTGCCGCAGCGTGGTCAGGTCCGCGGCCGAGAAGCCCTGGAACATCGCCCGCATCGCCATCTGCGACGGCGTGCGGAACGCCTCGATCCACGCCCGGCCCTCGTCGGTGATCACGGCCAGCACCGAGCGCCGGTCGCGGCTGTCCTGGACCCGCCGCGCCAGGCCGTCGCGCTCCAGGGTGTCCACCAAGCCGGTCACGTTGCGCGAGCTGACCCCGGCGGCCTGGGCCAGGTCGCCGATGCTGATGCCGGCGCCGGCGCCCGCCGCGCCGAGGCGCAGCAGGACGTCCATCGCGCCCGAGCTGAGCCCGCGCCCCTCGCTGCCGTGCGCGCGCATGCGCTCGACCGCCTGGTACGCCGTCCGCACGGCGGCGGCCGCCTCGAAGGCCGCGGTGTCGCCGCCGCCGGCGAACTCGCTCATGGCCGCCCTGGCCCGCGGGTCGAAGAGGGAGCCGTCCGGCTCCTGGTCAAATTTATGTACGTCCTTCACAATGAATGTCTACCAGAAAAAGCGAAGGCCCGTGCGGAACGCACGGGCCTTCACGGCAGGACGGTCAGGAGTGGGCGTGCTCGGCCGGGATCGTGCCGAGGCGGCCCGCCTGGAAGTCCTCGAACGCCTGGACCAGCTCGGCGCGGGTGTTCATGACGAACGGGCCGTGGTGGGCCACCGGCTCACCGATCGGCTCGCCGCCCAGCACGATCACGTCGAGGGTGTCCTTGGCCTCGATCGTGATGGTCTCGCCCAGGGTGGTCAGGCCCGGCCGGTTGCCGAAGCCGTCGAAGACCGCGAGCTGGCCGCCGTGCAGCGGACGCCGCTCGGCGCCGACCGTGCCGCGGCCGGAGAGGGCGTACACCAGGGCGTTGTAGTCCTTGCGCCAGGGCAGGGTCAGTCGCGCGCCCGGGGTGATGGTGGCGTGCAGCAGCGTGATCGGCGTCTGCGTGCTGCCCGGACCGCTGTTCCCGGCCAGCTCGCCGGCGATCAGCCGGACCAGCGCGCCGCCGTCGTGGCTGCTCAGCAGCGCGACGCTGGACCGCCCGATGTCCTGGTACTTCGGCGCGATCATCTTCTTGGCGCCCGGCAGGTTGACCCAGAGCTGGATGCCGTGGAACAGCCCGCCCTTCTGCACGAGCCACTCCGGCGGCGCCTCCTTGTGCAGGATGCCGGAGGCGGCCGTCATCCACTGGGTGTCGCCGTTGCTGATCGTGCCGCCGCCGCCGTTGGAGTCGAGGTGCTCCATGACGCCGTCGATCATGTACGTGACGGTCTCGAAGCCGCGGTGCGGATGCCAGGGCGTGCCCTTGGGCTCGCCGGCGGCGTAGTCGATCTCGCCCATCTGGTCCATCATCACGAACGGGTCGAGGTATTCGAGCTTGATCGCCGCCAGGGCGCGGCGCACGGGGAAGCCCTCGCCCTCGAACCCGCTGGGCGCGGTCTCGACGGCGAGCACCTTCCGCTCGGGGACCCCCGCCACGGGCGCGGGCACGCGGGGGAGGGTGAGCGGGTTCTCAACGGTTACGGCGGGCATGTCGCGCTCCTTCCAGCGGGATCTGCCCCATGCAACCAAGTTGAGATTTCAACTATTCCGTCGCGTCACGGGATGCGGGACATCATCCGTTCCATGCCGTTGATCCAATTGTCGCGCAGCGCCTGGACGGCCTTGGCCGGCTCATCGGCCAGCAGGAACTCGGCGATGCGGCGGTGCTCGGCGGCCTCGCGCTCCAGGGGCGCGTCGTCACCGGCGATCAGGTGCGCGTAGCGGCGCATGCCGGCCTTGACGCTGGTGATGAGGTCGAGCAGGCGTTCGTTGCGGCAGCCGCTCAGCAGCAGGTCGTGCCACTCGTCGTCGTGGCGCTCGATGACCTGCTGCTCGGCCACGTTGTCGGGGAAGTCCTGGGCCAGCTTGAGCAGGTCGGGGGCGATCGAGCGCAGGTGGGCCGGGTCGGAGCAGTCGAGGGCCAGCGACTCCAGGGCGGCCACGATCTCGCACAGCTCGCGGAACTCGCGCCGGCTCACCGGGGCGAACCGGAAACCGCGCCCCTGGTTGCTCTCCAGCACGCCCTCGCCCGCCAGCGTGATCAGCGCCTCGCGCAGGGGAGTGCGGCTGACGCCCAGGTCGGCGGCGAGGGAGGCCTCGTTGATGTCGGTGCCGGCGGCGAAGTCGCCCCGGTCGAGCCGGCTCAGCAGCTCTTCCCTGATCTGCTCACGCAACGGTCGCCGCTCGATCGGCATGGGGGACTCCCTCTCGTTCAGGACAACCGAATCTTAACCCTTGACGTGATGCAAAATACTGCACTATGAATTCGGCATACAAAATATTACATTGCATGATCGAGGAGTTCGAGTGGGGCTGACCCGGATACCGGGGCTGCTGTTCGGCGGAGACTACAACCCCGAGCAGTGGCCGGAGGAGGTGTGGGCCGAGGACGCGCGGCTCATGGCCGAGGCCGGGGTCAACATGGCGACCGTCGCGGTGTTCTCCTGGTCGCGCCTGGAGCCCGAGCGCGGGGTCTACGACTTCGGGTGGCTCGACCGGGTCATCGACCTGCTGCACGAGCACGGCATCGCCGCCGACCTGGCCACCGCCACCGCCACGCCGCCGCCCTGGCTGGTGCGCGAGCACCCCGAGATGCTGCCGGTCAACGCCGACGGCGTCCGGCTGGAGTTCGGCTCCCGGCAGGGCTACTGCCCGAGCTCGCCGGTCTACCGCGAGCACGCCGTGCGGATGGCCACCGCGATGGCCGAGCGCTACGGCGACCACCCGGCGCTGGCCATGTGGCACATCGGCAACGAGTACGCCGACCACACGCTGGAGTGCTTCTGCCCCGAGTCCGCCGCCCACTTCCGCCGCTGGCTGGAAGAGCGGTACGCGACCGTGGGCGGCCTCAACGCCGCCTGGGGCACCTCCTGCTGGGGCCAGCACTACACGTCCTTCGGCCAGGTCGAGCCGCCCAGGACGGCCCCGGGCCCGGTCAACCCCGCCCAGGTGCTCGACTGGCGGCGCTTCTGCAGCGACGCCCTCCTGGAGCTGTTCCTGGCCGAGAAGGCGGTGCTGTGCGCGATCACGCCGGACGTCCCGGTCACCACGAACTTCATGAGCATCCTGCACGGCCTCGACTACTGGAAGTGGGCCGCGGCCGAGGACCTGGTGAGCGACGACGCCTACCCCGACCCGGCCGACCCGACCTCGCACGTGCAGGTGGCGCTCAGCTACGACCTCATGCGCTCGCTGCGGCAGGGGCCCTGGCTGCTGCTGGAGTCCGCGCCGTCCGCGGTGTCCTGGCGCGAGGTGAACGTCCCCAAGCCGCCCGGCATGATGCGCCTGCACAGCCTCCAGGCGCTCGCCCACGGCTCCGACGGCGTGATGTTCTTCCAGTGGCGGCAGGCCAAGTACGGCCCCGAGAAGTTCCACTCGGCGATGCTGCCGCACGGCGGGACGCGTACCCGCGGCTGGCGGGACAGCCTGGCGCTCGGCGCCGACCTGCGGCGGTTGTCGGAGGTCGCGGGCAGTGACACCCGCGCCCAGGTCGCGCTCGTGCTCGACTGGCCGAGCTGGTGGGCCCTGGAGGCCCCCGAGTCCATGCCGTCCAACCGGCTCAGGCTCAAGGAGCTGCTGCTCGCCTGGTACGCCCCGCTGCACGCCAGGGGCATCGCGGTCGACCTGGTGCCGCCCGGCCGGGACCTGTCGCCGTACGAGCTGGTCATCGCCCCGAACCTGTACATGTGCACCGCCGAGCAGGCCAAGGCGCTGGAGGCGTACCAGGGCAGGCTCGTCGTGGGCCCGTTCAGCGGCGTCGTGGACAAGAGCGACCAGGTGCACGAGGGCGGCGCGCCCGGCCCGCTGGGCGACCTGCTCGGCATCGCCGTGGAGGAGTTCTGGCCGCTCGCCGACGGGGACGTCCAGCGCACCGGCCTCGGCGAGGCCCGCACCTGGGCCGAGTGGATCAGGCTGGAGGGCGCCGAGCCCGTCGCCCTGTTCGAGGGCGGCGACCTGGACGGCCTGCCCGCCGTCACCCGCAAGGGCACGGCCACCTACGTCGGCTGCCTGCTCGACGACGTGACGCCGGTGCTGGAGCCGCTGCTGGACGGCATCGACCGCATCGACGTGCCGCAGGGCGTGGAGGCCGTCAGGAGGGGCGGCCACCTGTTCCTCCTCAACCACACCACCGCCCCGCAGCCGGTCACGCTCCCGCACCCGGGGACGGACCTGCTCACCGGGGCCGAACTGCGGGGCGGCATCGAGCTGGCCCCGCGCGACGCCGTCGTGCTCAGGATCGAAGGAGACAAGTGACGCACCCGTACATACCCAACGCCGAGCCGGGCGTACGAGCCGAGATGCTCGCGGCGGTCGGCGCGTCGAGCGTCGACGAGTTCTACGCCGACATCCCCGCGGAGCTGCGGCTCGACCGGCCGCTCGACCTGCCGGCGCCGTTCACCGCCGAGCGCGACCTGGTGCGCCACATGAAGGGGCTGTTCGCCCGGAACACCGACACCGAGGAGGCGCTCAGCTTCCTCGGCCACGGCTGCTACCCGCACCACGTGCCCGCCGTCTGCGACGAGGTCAACTCCAGGAGCGAGTTCCTGACCGCGTACGCGGGCGAGCCGTACGAGGACCACGGCCGCTTCCAGGCCCTGTTCGAGTACGTCAGCATGATGGGCGAGCTGCTGGAGATGGACGTCGTCAACGTCCCCACCTACGACGGCTTCCAGGCCTCGGGCACCGCGCTGCGCATGGCCTGCCGCTACACCAAGCGGTCGAAGGTGCTGGTCACCGGGGCGATCGGCGCCGACAAGCTGAGCAAGCTGCGTGACTTCCTGGCCCCCGACATCACCATCGAGCTCGCCCCGGTGGCCGAGGACGGGCAGATCGGCGAGGTCGCGCTGGACGACTCCTACGCCGCCCTGTACCTGGAGACCCCGAACGTCTACGGCGTCGTCGAGACCCGTGGCCGGGAGCTGGCCGACCACGCGCACGCCGCCGGCGCGCTGCTGGTCGTCAGCGCCGACCCCATCTCCCTGGGCGTGCTGGCCCCGCCGGCCTCCTACGGCGCCGACATCGTCTGCGGCGACATCCAGTCGCTCGGCATCCACCAGAACTACGGCGGCGGCCACGCCGGCTACATCGCCACCCAGGACCACGAGCCGCTGGTCGCAGAGTTCCCCTCGCGCCTGTTCGGCATCGCGCCGACGAAGGTCCCCGGCGAGTACGGCTTCGGCGACGTCTTCTACGACCGCACCTCCTTCGCCCTGCGCGAAGAGGGCAAGGAATGGGTGGGCACGGCCGCGGCGCTGTGGGGCATCACGGCCGGGGTCTACCTCGCGCTCATGGGCCCGCAGGGCATGAAGGAGCTCGGCGAGACCGTCCTGGCCCGCACCCGGTACGCGATGGACGCCCTGGGCCGGTCGGTCACCGTCCGGCACGCGGGCTCGGTGCACTTCCGCGAGTTCGCGATCGAGGTGGCCGACTCCGCGTCGCTGCTCGCCGGGCTGCGCGAGCGCGGCATCTACGGCGGCGTCCCGCTGGACGAGCGCACGGTGCTGGTCTGCGTGACCGAACGCCACACCATCGACGACATCGACCGGCTCGCGGCAGCCGTACAGGAGGTTGTGCAGGCATGAGCGGGCACGGAGCCGAGTCCTTCGCGGAGCTGCCGGTGGCGCCCAAGCCGCCGCTGCGCCGCTTCCACCAGGCACGCTGGGACGAGCCGATCATCTTCGAGCTGTCCAGCCCCGGCCGCCGCGGCATAGCCGTGCCCGAGCCGGGCGCGCCGAAGGTCGAGCTGCCCGAGGGCGTCGGCCGGGCCACCCCGCCGAGGCTGCCCGAGATGGCGCAGCCGCACGTGGTGCGGCACTACCTGCGGCTGTCGCAGGAGAACCTGGGCGTCGACCTCAACATCGACATCGGCCAGGGCACCTGCACGATGAAGTACAGCCCGAAGGTCAACGACCAGTTCGCCAACGCGATCGCCGAGCTGCACCCGCTGCAGCACGAGGACACCGTGCAGGGCGTGCTGGAGGTCTACTGGCGGCTGGAGCGCATGCTGGCCGAGATCTCCGGCATGTCGCGGGTGTCGCTCCAGCCCGGCTCGGGCTCGGCGGCCATCTACGCCAACATCGCCATGATCAGGGCCTACCACGCCGCCCGCGGCGAGGGCCACCGGGACCAGGTCATCACCACGATGTTCTCGCACCCCTCGAACGCGGCCTGCGCCAAGGTCGCCGGGTACGAGGTCATCACCCTCATGCCGGACGCCAACGGCCTGCCCGACATCGAGGCCCTGCGCGCCGCCGTCGGCCCGCGCACGGCCGCTCTGATGATCACCAACCCCGAGGACACCGGCATCTACAACTCCCGGATCAAGGAGTTCGTGGACCTGGTGCACGAGGTCGGCGGCCTGGCCTGCTACGACCAGGCCAACGCCAACGGCATCCTCGGCATCACCCGGGCCCGCGACGCCGGGTTCGACCTGTGCCACTTCAACCTGCACAAGACGTTCTCCACGCCGCACGCCTGCGGCGGCCCGGCGGCCGGCGCCTGCGGCGTCTCGCCGGAGCTGGAGCCGTTCCTGCCCGGCCCGGTCGTCTCCTTCGACGGCGAGTCCTACGGGCTGGAGACGCCCGCGCAGAGCGTCGGCAAGATCCGGCCGTTCCTCGGCGTCACCCCGAACATCGTGCGCGCCTACGCCTGGATCATGACCCTGGGCGCGAAGGGGCTGCGCGAGGTGGCCGAGACATCGGCGCTGAACAACAACTACCTGATGCACAAGGTGCTGCAGATCCCCGGGGCCTCGGCGCCGTGGAACCAGCGCCGGATCGAGCAGGTCCGCTACTCCTGGCAGGAGCTGTCGGAGGAGACGGGGGTGCACTCGGAGGAGATCGGGGTGCGCGCCGCCGACTTCGGCGTCCACTACTGGACCAGCCACCACCCGTACCTGGTGCCGGAGCCGTTCACGCTGGAGCCGACGGAGTCGTACTCGCGGGAGGACCTGGACGAGTACGCGGCGATCCTGGAGCACGTCGCCTCGGAGGCGCGGCGGGATCCGGAGTTCGTCAAGGGCGCGCCGTACAACCAGACGATCCACAAGATCGACCCGACGCCGCTCGACGACCCCAAGCAGTGGGCGCCGACCTGGCGGGCGTACGTGCGCAAGCACCTGGCCGCGGGCGGCTGAGCCATGACGTCCGGAGGGAACGGCGTGATCGGGCTGGTCGTCAACCCGGTCGCCGGGCTGGGCGGGTCCGTGGGGCTCAAGGGCAGCGACGGCGCCGACGTGCAGCGCGCGGCCCTGGCCAAGGGCGCCGAGCCCAAGGCAGGGCGGCGGGCCGCGCAGGCCGTCGCCACGCTGCTCGCCCGCCGTCCCGGGGCCCGGCTGGTGACCGTGGCGGGGGCGATGGGCGAGGACAGCGCCCGCGCCGCCGCGGTCCCGTACGAGCTGGCGCCCTCCGGCGTCCAGGACGATGGCATGAGCACGGCCGCGACCACGGCCGCGGACACCCGGGCGGCCGTCGCCGCGCTCGCCGGCGTGGACCTGCTGCTGTTCGCCGGCGGCGACGGCACGGCGCGCGACGTGCTCGACGCCGTGCGGGAGCTGGGCGGCCAGGCGCCGCCCGTGCTCGGGATCCCGGCCGGGGTCAAGGTGTACTCGGGGTGCTTCGCGCTCAGCCCGGCCACGGCCGGGTTCGTGGCCGCCGACTTCCTGGCCCGGCCGGACAGCGTCGAGGCCGAGGTGGTGGACCTGGACGAGGAGCGCTACCGCCGCGGGCTCGTCAGCCCCCGGCTCTACGGTAGCCTGCGCGTCCCGGCAGGCCGCGCGGCCCTGTCGGGACGCAAGGCGGGCTCCTCGGACGCGGCTCCGGCCACGGTCGAGGGCATCGCCCGGGAGGTCGCGGCCCGGCTGCGGCCGGGGGCGCGCTACGTGCTCGGTCCCGGCGCCACCACGGCGGCCGTGGGCAGGGAGCTCGGGCTCGCCACCACGCTGCTCGGCGTGGACGTGGTCGAGGCCCGCGCGGGCGGTGGCGCCGATCTGGTGGCCGCCGACGTGACCGAGGGGGAGCTGTTCGAGCTGGTACGCGGCCGGGAGACGGTCATCGTGCTGTCGGTGATCGGCGGACAGGGCTTCGTGCTCGGCCGCGGCAACCAGCAGGTCTCGCCGCGGGTGCTCGACGAGGTGCTCGGTGACGGGTCCGGCGACCGGCTGGTCGTGCTGGCCACCCAGCAGAAGCTGGCCGGGCTCGGCGGACGGCCGCTGCTGGCCGACAGCGGGGACCAGGAACTGGACCGGAAGCTGGCCGGGCACGTACGGGTGATCACCGGGTACCGCGAAAGCACGATTTATCGCATTTATGCGGCAAGTGAGGAGTTCTACGGATGAACAGGCTCGATGGCAAGGTCGCGATCGTCACCGGCGGTGCCTCCGGCATCGGCCGGGCGACGGCGTTGCTCTTCGCCGAGGCGGGCGCCCAGGTCGTCGTCGCCGACATCGACGGCGCCGGGGCCGAGGCGACGGCCAAGGAGATCACGCGGACGGGGGCGGCCGCGGTGGCCGTCCAGGGGGACGTGTCCGCGGAGGAGGACTGCCGGCGCGTCACCCGCACGGCCGTGGACACCTACGGCGGCCTGCACGTCCTGTTCAACAACGCGGGCATCATCCGCCGCACCACCGCGCTCGACCTCGACGCCGACGAGTGGGACCGCGTGATGGCGGTCAACGTGCGCTCGGTGTTCCTGATGTGCAAGCACGCCATCCCGCTCATGACCGAGGGCGGCTCGATCGTCAACACGGGCTCCGGCTGGGGCCTCAAGGGCGGCGGGAACGCGATCTCCTACTGCGCCTCCAAGGCGGCCGTCGTCAACATGACCAGGGCGCTGGCGATCGACCACGCCAAGGCCGGGATCCGGGTGAACTCCGTCAACCCCGGCGACACGAACACCCCGATGCTGCGGGACGAGGCCCGTCAGCTCAACGAGGACTGGGCCGCCTTCGAGGCCGACGCCGCCGACCGGCCGATGGGCCGCTCGGGCAGCCCCGAGGAGATCGCCCAGGCCGTCCTCTTCCTGGCGAGCGACGCCGCCAGTTACATCACCGGTTCCGCTCTCGTCGTCGACGGCGGCGGGCTCGCGTAGCCCCCAACAGCACCACCCCCCCGAAGGAGCCCATCATGAAGCGTGCGCTGGCCGTACTGGGTCTGCTCGCCACCGCCGCCACCGCCTGCAGCGGCGGTGGAGGGAACGTTCCAGGCGTGAGCGGGAACGCCGCCGCAGGGCAGGTCACCATCCGCTGGTCCACGTGGGGATCGGCGGAGGACGTCAAGCTCTACGAGTCCTTCACCAAGGACTTCGAGCAGCGTCACCCCAACATCAAGCTCAAGCTGGAGTCCGTCGCCAAGTACGAGGACTACCACCCCAAACTGCTCGCCCAGCTCACCAGCGGCACGGCTCCCGACGTGTTCTTCGTGGGCGACGACAACATCGGCAAGTTCGTCTCCGCCGGTGTCGTCTCGCCGCTCAACGACCAGCTCGCGGGCCCGGACTCCAAGAGCAAGCCCGAGGACTTCTTCGAGGGCGTGTACGGCGGCGCCAAGAAGGACGGCCAGATCTACGGCGTCCCGAACGACACCAACCCCGAGGTCCTCTGGTACGACAAGAAGGCCCTGAAGGCCGCCGGCATCACCGAGGACCCGGCCACCCTCAACGCGTCCAAGCAGTGGACCATGGCCAAGTACCTGGACATGAACGCCAAGCTCAAGGCCGCGGGCCTGGGCGGGTCCATCTACTGGAACTGGTACGGCTCCACGTACTCGGTCGTCTCCGGCTTCGGCGGCAAGGTCTGGGACGGCGGCAAGTTCGTCGCCACCACCGACCCCAAGTCCCGCAAGGCGCTGGAGACGCTGGCCAAGGGCTACCAGGACAAGACGTTCCTGAGCGCGGACGTGCTGCCGGCCAGCAACGGCGCGAACACCCAGTTCATCAAGCACAAGGCGGGCTTCTTCGCCGGTGGCCGCTGGATGATCGACATCGTCAAGAAGGGCGGCGAGCTGGACAACTACGACATCGTCCCGTTCCCGTCCGAGACCGGCGAGCCGATGCCCGGCGCCGTGGCGGCCTCCTACCTGGCGCTCAACAAGGGCACCAAGCAGCCCAAGGAGGCCTTCACCTTCCTGACGGAGTTCGTCAGCAAGGAGGGCCAGCTCCTGCGGCTCAAGAACGGCGGCGCGGTGCCCTCGATCAAGGGCGCCGAGCAGGTCGTGCTGGACGGCAACTACCCCGCGCACGCCCAGACGTTCCTCGACGTGCGGGACACCGGCTTCGCGAACTACCCCGAAGAGGTCGCGGTGCCCGGCCTGACCGCCTCGATCAACGAGCACCTGATGAAGGTCTGGCAGGGCAAGCTCGGCTTCGAGCAGGGCATGACCGAGCTGCAGACCCTCGTCGACGGCAAGCTGGGCTAGCGGATGGCCGTGCTCGCCGGGCCGCGCGGCAAGACCGCCGCGCGGCCCGCCAAGAAGCTGCGCGACCGCGACGGCTGGTGGGCCGCGATCTTCCTCGCGCCGCAGGTCGGCGCGCTGGTGGTGTTCCTGGTGATCCCGCTCGGGTTCGCCGTGGTGCTGGCCTTCATGAACTGGGACGGGCTCGGCGAGAAGTCGTGGGCCGGGCTGTCCAACTTCGCCGCCCAGCTCACCGACCCGCTGTTCGGCCGCGCGGTGTGGAACACGGTCAAGCTGGCGCTGCTGACCGTGCCGTTCGGGCTCGCCCTGGCGGTGCTGATCGCGGTCGCCCTGAACAGCATCAAGGGCAGCAACGTCTACCGGGTCGTGTACTTCATGCCGGTCGTCACCAGTTCGGTGGCCGTCGCCCTGATGTGGCAGGTCATCCTGGCCGGCGACGAGAACGGCGTGCTGAACACCTCGCTCAGGAGCTGGTTCGGCGTCAGCGGCCCCGACTGGCTGCTCGACCCCGGCTGGGTCATCGTGGCGATCGCCGTGGTGACGATCTGGTCCTCGCTCGGCCTCAACGTGGTGATCTTCATGGCCGGGCTGCAGACCATCCCGCCGCAGGTCGTCGAGGCCGCCCGGATCGACGGCGCGAGCTCCTTCCGGATCTTCCGGTCGGTCACGCTGCCGCTGCTGTCGCCCACGATCTTCTTCTCCAGCGTGGTCGCGGTGATCAGCTCGTTCCAGGCGTTCGACCAGATCTACGTGCTGGTGGACCCGAAGGACAACGAGGGCGCGCGCACGATCGTGTACCACATCTTCGATCTCGGCTTCAAGAAGTTCGAGTTCGGGCCGAGCAGCGCGGCCGCCCTGATCCTGCTGGTGCTGACGCTGCTCGTGACGCTGGTCCAGTTCGCCGCGCAGAAGCGCTTCGTCCACTACGACTCGTGAGGCGGTACGCATGAGATCACGGCAGATCGGTCTGCACGCCGCGCTCACGGTCGGCGGGCTGCTGATGCTGTTCCCGTTCGTGTGGATGTTGTTCACCTCCGCCAAGGGCGTGCGGCAGATGATCAACGATCCGACCGCCTGGCTGCCCAACCCCTGGACCTGGCAGAACTATCCCGACGCGCTGTCGACCATGCCGTTCGGGCTGGCGTACTGGAACAGCTTCTACATCGCCGCGCTCAACGTGGTGCTCACCCTGCTCACCTCGGCCATGGCCGCCTACGCCTTCGCCCGGATCAGGTTCAGGGGCTCGGGCGTGCTGTTCGTGCTGTTCCTGGCCACGCAGATGGTGCCGGCGCAGGTGACGATCGTGCCGCTCTACCTGATGCTGGCCAAGTTCGGCTGGATCGACTCGCACCTGTCGCTGATCATCCCGACGATCGCGAACCCGTTCGCGGTGTTCCTGCTGCGTCAGTTCATCAGGGCGGTGCCGATCGAGCTGGAGGAGGCGGCCAGGATCGACGGCGCGGGCCGGTGGCGGTGCTTCTGGAGCATCGTCCTGCCCAACATCCGGCCGGGGCTCGGCGCGCTCGGCATCATCGTGTTCCTGGCGTCCTGGAACTCGTTCCTGTTCCCGCTGATCTTCCTGAACACGCCGGAGCTGGCCACCGTCCCGCTGCTGCTCAGCCAGTTCGCCCAGCAGCACGGCGCGACCGACTACGGGCAGATCCTGGCGGCCTCGGCGATCGCCGTGGTGCCGACGCTGATCGCGTTCCTGATCGGGCAGCGGAAGATCATCAACTCGATGGCCGCCTCCGGCCTGGGAGGAAAGTAAGTGCTGGACCTGCGCGAACGTCCCTTCACCGAGCGCGGCTCGCGGCTGCTCGTCATGGCGGCCGACGACGGCTCGCTGCGCGTCGCCGAGGCGCTCTACGAGACCCGGCTCGACGACACGACCGTCCGCGCCGGACTGCGGTTCTACGCCGGTTCCCGGGAGCTGCGCGTGCGCCGGGCCCTGCCCCACCGGGTGGAGTTCGACGGTGACGTGACCCTGGCCTTCGCCGACCCCGACACCCTCGTCGCGGTCGGCGAGGGCGCCAGGGCCGTCTGGGACGGCGGCGAGGCCGCCGTGGACGGCTGCGTCACCCTGGCCGGCGAGCGGACCGTCACCGACGGCGCGAAGGTGCTGGCCGAGGCCGCCGAACGCTGGGCCGCGTGGTTCGCCCGGATGCCCGCCGTCCCCGGGGAGCTGCGCGAACGCGCCGAGCAGGCATGGTGGACGCTGGCCGTCAACCTGGTGCGCATCCAGGGCAGGGAATCCCTCATCCCCTCCAAGTACGGCTACGTCGGCCTGTGGAACTGGGACTCCTACTTCCACGCCATCGCTCTGCGGCACGCCGACCCCGCCCTGGCCAGGGAGCAGATCCGCATCCTGCTCGACAACCAGCGTCCCGACGGCCTGATCCCCGACGTGGTGCACGACCACGGCGTGCTCGCCGAGACCACCGACCTGCCCCGCTCCGACCTGGCCCGGCTGGCCCAGCACGTCGGCGGCGAGCCGATCGCGCACGTCGTGCCCGTCACCAAGCCGCCGCTGACCGCCTGGGCGGTGTGGAAGATCCACGAGGTGGACCCCGACCCGGGCTTCCTGGCCGAGGTCCACGAGCCGCTGGTCAGGTCGCAGCAGTGGTGGTTCGCCCACTCCGACCCGGACGGCGACGGCCTGGCCGAGTACCTGCACCCGTACTCCTCGGGCCTGGACGACAGCCCCATCTGGGACGGCGGCCCGCGCGCCGAGCCCCCGGACCTCAACTCCTACCTGGCCCTCCAGTACGACCGCCTGGGCGACATCGCCGCCGCGCTCGGCAAGGACGCCGGCGAGTGGCGGGCCAGGGCCCAGGCGCTCGTGGACCGCATGGTCGAACGCCGCTGGAACGGCCGCCGCTTCGTCACCAAGGTCGCCGGCGCGGCCGACGCCGACGTGCGGACGCCGCTCGACCTCATGCCGCTGCTCACCGGCCGCCTCCCGGCCGAGATCGCCGACCGGCTGGTCCAGGACCTCACCTCGCCCGCCTTCTGGGGCGAGCGGCCGGTCCCCACGGTGGCCTTCGACGACCCGCGCTTCGACCCCGACGCCATGTGGCGCGGCCCGGTCTGGCTGAACGTCAACTACCTGCTGATCGACGGCCTGCGCCGCTCCGGCCACCCGGACGTCGCCGCCGAGCTCGCCGCCCGCACCCTGGCCATGGTGCGCGACGGCGGCGGCCTGTACGAGTACTGGAACCCCCTCACAGGACGGCGGGCGGGCCGCGCCACGACCGGCTTCGGCTGGTCCTCGGCCCTGTTCGTCGACCTCGCCCACGCCGCCCTATGAGGACTTGACGAGCCCGAACGCCCCCCGCGTCAGCACCAGCAGCTCCTGGGCCACCGGGCCCTGCTGGAAGGGGGCGTCCGGGTTCACGGCCGTCGTGGACACCACGTAGGTCCGGCCGGCGGCCGTACGGGCGAGGAAGCTCATGGCCAGCAGGCCCGGCTCCGAGCCGCCCTTGTGCCACACGACGGGCCACTGGTTCTTGTCCAGCCGCAGCCCCGCGTCGGTGATCGACAACACCTCGCCGACGCGGGCGTCCTTCAGCCGGGCCAGCCCGGCGTAGGCGCGGCAGACCTGGGCGGGCGTGGCGAACCACTCCAGCCGGTCCAGGTCGCGCGGCTCGGCCCACGGCCGCACCTTCGACAGCGGCACCTTGTCCACGACCCCGGCCAGGTAGCCGCGGCGCGCCGACGTGCCGAGCGACAGGTACCGCTCGGCGTGCCGGGGGTAGTCGGCGCCCTTGAGCACGAACAGCTCCCGGGTCGTCAGGAACGGCACGTTGCGCCGGTCGCCGCCCCACGAGCGCACGACCCGCTCGACCGCCTTGCGACCGGCCTGGTGGATCAGCAGGTCGGTGGCGGTGTTGTCGCTGATGGAGATCATCAGCCGGGCCGCCTCCAGCACCGTCACCTTGCTGTTGTCCGGGCGGTCCTGGAGCTCGCCGCTCGGCAGGCTCTTCAGCTCGGGCCTGATCGTCAGCTCGGTGTCCCAGCCGAACGCGCCGCTCCTGATGCGCTCGGCCACCGCGCCCAGCACGTACAGCTTGAACATCGAGCCGAGCGGGAAGCTCTTCTCGCCGGCCACCGCGTGGACCGGGCGGCAGCGGCCGTCGCCGGTCAGCTCGGCGGCCAGGAAGCCGGCCCGCGGCGCGGCCTGGCGCAGCCGCTGGTCCAGCTCCGGCCAACTGGCCGGCGCGACGCCGGTGAACTGGATGTAGTCGACCTTCCCGGTGCCGTCCACCCCGAGCGCGAGGGTGAACGCCTTGCCGCCCGCCGTGACGGTCGCCGACAACGTCCGCTCCTGGGCCTGGTCCAGCCGGTCCAGCCGCATGTCCTCGAACCCGGCCAGCGCCTGGTTGAGCTGCGCCGGCGGGATGTGGTCGAGGAAGCTCGGCGCGAAGTGCCCGGCCAGCTCGGCGTCGCCGACGGGCAGCCGGGTGACGGCCTCCAGCAGCCAGCGGAGCTGCCCGCCGACGGGGGTGTCGGGGATCTCGACCGCGGCGCTCGTCGTCGGCGTGGCGGTGGCGGACCCGGTGATGGTGGCCAGGGCTGGCACGGGCTGCGTCGCGCAGGCCGTGACCGCCGTGACCGCCGCGGCCATGACGGCGGTGGCCAGTGCGGGGAACCTGTAGTGAGACATGTGCCCAGCCAACAGCCGCGGCCGGGCCCGCGCCCACCATATGGGCCGCCGTCCTCGCAGGTGAGGCTGTCCGTACCGAATGTGCGGATAACCTCATAGACGCCCATTCGGTTCCCCCTGACGATGGTGGTTCATGAGTTCCAGGCTGCTCGCCGGGTCGCTGGCGACCATCGGCGCCGTGGGGGCCCTGGCGGGTGCGCTGCTGGGGTCCGGGCTGCCCGCGCCGCCGCAGGAATGGGCCTTCGGCGTCCTCGGCCTGGTGCTGCCCGCGCTGGGCTGGCTGCTCACCGTCCGCCGTCCCGATCTGCGGTACGGCTGGCTGTTCCTGGCCGCGGCCGCCTGCTTCGGACTCGCCGCGCTGGGCACCGGCCTGGCCGTCAGGTTCCACTACAGCGGGCCGGTCGTCGTCTGGCTGTCCGCGCTCTATGCCACGTTCTACGGCCTGACCTGGATCTTCGTCCCGCTGCTCTTCCCCGACGGTCGCCTGCCGTCCCGGCGCTGGCGGCCCGTGGCCTGGATCGGCGGGGTCGCGATCGCCATGCACACGGTGGGAAACGGGCTGTTCGGCGTCGACCCGGCCCGGCCCGGCGAGCTGCCGGCCGTGCTGACGACCGGGGCGATCTGGGCGGCCCTGGCCAGCGCCCTGGGCCAGCTCCTCACCTTCCTGACGGCCGTCGTCGTCCTCGCCGGCCTCGTGGTCCGCTGGCGGCGCAGCGAGCGGGCCGAGCGCGGACAGTACGCCTGGATGGTCGCCGGCACCGCCGTCCAGCTCTTCGCGGGCGTGCTGCTGCTGTTCCTGCTGGACGCCCGGTTGTGGGGCGCCGTGGTGATCGGCCTGCTCACGGTGATGGCGGCGCTGCCGGTCGCCGTCCTGGTGGGGATCGTGCGGCACCGGCTGCTCGACATCCGGTTCGGCCTGCGGGGCTCCCGCCTGCACCTGATCTTCGACCTGCGGCCCACCGTGGACGAGGTGCTGTCCGGCCTCGGCACCGCGCTGGCGGCCACGCCCGAGCCGGTCGAGCAGCTCGGCAGGCTCGCCGCCGCCGTCCGCGACGGGCTGGAGGCCAGGTGGGCGGCCGTGACGCTGGCCGACGGCACCCGGGTGGCCGCGGGCGAGGAGGAGGGCGGGACGGCGCTGGCCGTGCCGGTGCGCGGCGGCCTCGGACGCATCGAGCTCGGCCCGCGCCGCGCCGGCCGGTACGACCGGGAGGACCGGCGCCTCCTGGAGGCCCTGGCCGTGCCCGCCGGGCTGGCCATCCAGAGCGCCGGACTGGTCGCCCGCCTGGTCAACGCCCAGGAGGCCGAGCGGCGGCGGATCGAGCGCAACATCCACGACGGCGTGCAGCAGCAGCTCGTCGCGCTCATCGCCGGGCTGGAGCTGGCCCGGGTCACCGGCGCCGGCCCCGACGCGCTGGCCCGCCTGCGCGAGCAGGCCCGCCAGACGCTCACCGACCTGCGCGAGCTGGCCGCCGGCATCCACCCGTCGGCCCTCAGCCAGGGCGGCCTGGTGGAGGCCGTGGAGGAACGCTGCTCCGGGCTGCCGGTGCCCACGACCGTCACCGCCGACCCCGGGCTGCGGGCCCGCCGATTCGCCGACGAGGTCGAGGGCGCGATGTACTTCACCGTCAGCGAGGCCGTCGCCAACGCGCTCAAGCACGCCGCCGCCGCCAGGATCGAGGTACGCCTGACCCTGGCGCCGGGCCGGGTACGGGCCACCGTCGCCGACGACGGCAGGGGCTTCGCCCCGGCCACCGCCGCCCGCCGCGGCCTGGCCACGCTCGCCGACCGCCTGGACGCGCTGGGCGGCGGCATGGAAGTCCACAGCGAGCCCGGAAAGGGGACACGCATGCACGCGTGGGTGCCGGCCGATGCCTGAGCCCGTCCGCACGGTCGTCGCCGACGACCACTACCTGGTGCGCGAGGGCACCCGGCAGCTGCTCGAACTGTCCGGCGAGGTGACCGTCGTCGGCGCGGTCGGCGACGCCGACGAGCTGCTGGACGCCGTGCGCCGGCTGGAGCCGCAGGTCGTCGTCACCGACATCCGCATGCCCGGCGGCGAGTGGCGGCCGGGCTTCGAGGGCATCGACGCGGCCCACCGCATCAGGGCCGGCCACCCCGGCACCGGAGTGGTGGTGCTGTCGCAGTTCTCCGACGCCCTGTTCGCCTTCGAGCTGTTCAAGCACGGGACGGCCGGGTTCGCCTACCTGCTGAAGGACCGCGTGGGCGACCTCGACGAGCTGCTCGGCGCGATCCGGGCGGTCGCCGGGGGCGGCTCGGTCATCGACCCCAAGGTGGTCGAGGGCCTGCTGGCCAGGCGCGAGGTCCGCGGGCAGGGGGAGTCGCTGACCCCGAGGGAGCGGGACGTGCTGCGCGAGATGGCCCACGGCCGCTCCAACGCCGGCATCGCCCGTGCCCTGCACCTGTCGATCTCGTCGGTGGAGAAGAACGTGAACGCCATCTTCACCAAGCTGGGGCTGGAGAACAGCGGCGACGTGCACCGGCGGGTGGCCGCCGTCCTGGCCTACCTCGGCCCGGCCGAGCGCTGACTCAGCCGAAGACGGCCGGGGGCGGGACCGGGGCGAGCACGGCGTCGCCGTCCTTGATGGGGTAGGCGCCGCCGATGAAGTTCTTCAGCGTCTCCCCGTGCACGCAGCGCGCCTGGGTGAGGCCGCCGGCCGCGCGCCGGGACAGCAGGTCGAGCGGCAGCTCGGTGCGCGAGGCCGCGACGATCAGGTTGCCGAACCGGCGGCCCCGCATGATCCCCGGCTCGGCCAGCAGCGCCACGTGCCGGAACGCGTCGCACACCGTGGCCAGCAGCCGCTTGGCGAACGCCAGGCCCTTGCCGTCGGCCATGTTGATCAGCAGCGTGCCGTCGGGGCGCAGCACGCGGGCCAGGTCGCCCATGTACTCCGCGGTGGCCAGCTCCACCGGCATCGTGGCGCCGGTGAACGCGTCGAGCACGACCAGGTCGGCCGAGTCGTCCCACACCTTGGCCGTGCCCTCGCGGCCGCCGGCCACGATGACCTTCAGCCGGGGGACCGAGCGCAGGTCGAGCTGCTCGCGGACCAGGTTGACCAGCAGGCCGTCGGGCTCGATCACGATGTGCCGGGAGCCGGGGCGGGTGGCCGAGACGTAACGCGGGATCGTGCACGCGCCGCCCCCCGACGTGGACGCAGCTCAGCGGCCCCTCCGGCAGGAGGTCGATGACGTCGGCCATGAGCCGGACGTACTCGAAATCCAGAAATGTCGGGTCTTGTAGGTCAACGTACGACTGAGGTACGCCATCCTTGGACAGCACCCAGCCGTCCTGCCTGTCCAGGTCCCGGAGAAGCTCGACCTCGCCGAACGTCACCGGATAAAGGCCAGGCATCGGTTCCCGCTGTCCACGTGCCACGCTGATCCCTCCCTGGGAGAACCGTATGCGACGCAAGAGGCTGATTGTGCTCGTCATCGCGGTTGTCGCGGTATTGGGGGCGGGCTCCTTCGCCGTTCTGGCCGCCGGGCAGGTCAAGGGCAGCGCCGCCAAGACCGCCGCCGCCTACTTCGACGCCTGGCGGAAGGGGGACGTCGCGGGCATGGCCCTGCTGGTCGACCGGCCGCCGGCCGACTTCTTCGACCGGCACCGCGAGTTGTCGCAGAACCTGCACGTCGAGTCGATCCGGCTCACGCCGGGGCCGGTGCGCGGCACGGGGGAGGAGTCGGCCGAGGTGCGCTTCACGGGCGTGCGGGAGCTGACGGACCTCGGGTCGTGGCCGTTCGACAGCACGCTGCGGCTGGGCGTGCGCGACCGGGCCTGGCGGGTGCTGTGGACGCCCGAGACGCTGCACCCGCTGCTCAAGGACGGCGGCACGCTGGAGGTGGAGGAGGTCGAGGCCCCGGCGGCCGAGCTGGTGACCAGCGAGGGCGCCAAGATCCCCAACGACAGCTACGCCGACGCCTACCTCAATCCGCTCAAGCCCGAGTTCGCCAAGGCCAACCACGGGCTGGAGCTGGTTTCGCGGATGCCGGGACGGCCCGACAAGACGCTGCTGACCCGCCTGCCGAAGGCGAACGTCGAGCGCACCACCCTGTCGCAGCCGGTCCAGGCCGCCGCCGCGCGGGCCCTGGACGGCGTGGCGAACTCCTCGATCGTGGTGCTCAGGCCGAGCACGGGCGAGATCCTGGCCCTGGCCGACCGGCTGGAGGACAACTTCAGCGCGGTGCGCGACGCCTTCCCGCCCGGCTCCACGTTCAAGACGATCGTCGCCGCCGCGCTGCTGGAGAAGGGGGTCGCCACGGGCGACGAGATGGGCTGCCCGGCCTCGTACGCGCCGGACTTCGCGGCGGCGATCAGCAACGACGGCGACGTGGACCGGGGGACCGTGACCTTCGCCGACGCCTACGCCTACTCCTGCAACACCACGTTCGTCGAGCAGGCCACCAGCCGGCTGTCCATGGAGGACCTGCGCAGGACCGCCGCCCGCTGGGGGTTCGACCGGCCGATGGCGACCGGCGTGGGCGGCCGGTGCGGCACGATGCGACAGAGCGACGACACGGACATGTTCTCCCTGGACGTCATCGGCCAGGGCACGGTGGTGGCCACCCCGCTGTGCATGGCCACCGTGGCCGCCGCCGTGCAGAGCGGAACGTGGCGCTCGCCCCGCCTGCTGTCGGAGGACGACGTGCGCCGCGTGGACGGCGAGCCGTTCCCCGACGTCAAGCTGGACGAGGGGGTGGTCGGGGGGTTGCGGGAGATGATGGCCGCCGTCGTGGACCACGGGACGGCGAGCCAGGCGGGCCTGCCGGAGGGCGTGGCGGGCAAGACGGGCACCGCCGAGGTGCAGGACCAGACGTCGCACGGCTGGTTCATCGGCTACCGGGGCGACCTGGCCTTCTGCGTGTTCGTCAGGAACGGCGGATCGGGGCGCTCGGCCGCGGTGCCGATCGCCGTGCGCTTCCTGAACGGCCTGTGACGGCTCGACCCGCTGGACAGGCTTGTGACCTTTGGCACTTCAGCTCAATCCGTAACCTACGGTACCGTAGGTTACATGACGACCATCACCGTGAAGCCGAGGCTGCGTGGCTGGTTGCACACCGGGGCGCTGCCGGTGACGCTGGTGGCCGGGTTCGTGCTCGTGGCGCTCGGCCCGACCCTGCAGGCCCGGCTGGCGGCCGGCGTCTACGCGATCACCTCGGGGCTGCTGTTCGGCATCTCGGCGACCTACCACCGGGGCACGCTGGGGCCGCGCCTGGCCGAGGTGCTGCGCAGGTTCGACCACGCCAACATCTACCTGATCATCGCGGGCACGTACACGCCGTTCGGGCTGCTCGCCCTCGACGGCGCGGCCAGGGTCGCCGTGCTCTCGGTGGTGTGGGGCGGCGCGCTGGCCGGGGTGCTGTTCCGGGTGTGCTGGATGAACGCGCCGCGCTGGCTCTACACCGTCCTGTACCTGGCGCTGGGCTGGACGGCGATCTTCGTGATGCCGCAGCTGCTCGAAGGGGCCGGGGTGGCCGCCGTCGTGCTGGTGGCCGTGGGCGGGGTGTTCTACTCGGCGGGCGCGATCGTCTACGGGCTGCGCCGTCCCGATCCGTCGCCGCGCTGGTTCGGCTTCCACGAGGTCTTCCACGCCTGCACGATCGCCGCGTACCTGGTGCAGTACATCGCGGTGTCGATCGTGGTCTATTCCCACATGTAGGTCGACATTTGACCCGGCACTGGTCTCTTTTCGCACGAATCGCGGAAAGCAGACCAGTATGCAGGAACTTTCGCGTTCGTGGTGGCTGCTGCTCGTCCGTGGCATCGCCGCGATCATCTTCGGTGTGCTGGCGTTGATCTGGCCGGGGATCACTCTGCTGGTGCTGGTGATCTTCTTCGGTGCGTACGCCATCGTCTCCGGCGTCTTCGAGCTCTTCGCCGCCTTCCGGCACGGCGCCCGGTCGCGGGCCTGGCTCATCTTCTCCGGCATCGTCGGCATCGTGGCCGGCATCATGGCCTTCGCCTGGCCCGGGATCACCTCGCTCGCGCTGCTCTACCTCATCGCCTTCTGGGCCATCGTCTCCGGTATCTCCGAGATCGTGGCGGGCGTGCGGCTGCGCAAGTCCATCGAGAACGAGTGGATGTTCATCATCGCCGGCATCCTGTCGGTGATCTTCGGTGTGCTGCTCATCATCTGGCCCGGCGCCGGAATGCTGAGCCTCGTCTGGCTGATCGGCATTTTCGCGATCCTGTATGGAATCGCGATGATTGTGCTGTCACTTCGTTTGAAGAAGTTCACTCGCGGGGCAGGAATACCGTAAATTTTACGGATACGACCGGGTTCCCTGTATGGAACCTCCGGCCTGTCTCACGACATTGGAGAAGGCATGGACGTACACACCCGCCTTGCCCGTCACCTGCTCGTCGATGGCTACCGTCTCGTCCTCGATCTCGAACTCAGCCGTGGCTCCTGGTTGGTGGACGCCCGCAACGGCCGCCGCTACCTGGACTTCTACACCTTCTTCGCGTCCGCCCCGCTCGGTGTGAACCCGCCCTTCGACCCCGACTTCGCCGCCCTGCTCGGCCAGGTCGCCCGGAACAAGCCCGCCAACCCCGACATCTACACCGAGCACCTGGCCGACTTCGTCGACACGTTCGTCCGCGTGCTCGGCGACCCCGAGCTGCCCCACCTGTTCTTCGTCGAGGGCGGCGCCCTGGCCGTGGAGAACGCGCTCAAGACCGCCTTCGACTGGAAGAGCCGGCGCAACGAGGCCGCCGGCCGCCCCCGCGACCTCGGCACCAAGGTCATGCACCTGACCCGCGCCTTCCACGGCCGCAGCGGCTACACGCTGAGCCTGACCAACACCGAGCCGGGCAAGACCGACCGCTTCCCCAAGTTCGACTGGCCGCGCATCGACGTGCCGGCCATCCACCTCGGCGACGTCGAGGCCGCCGAGGAACGCGCGCTGGCCCAGGCCAGGGCGGCCTTCGAGCGTCACCCGCACGACATCGCCTGCTTCATCGCCGAGCCGATCCAGGGCGAGGGCGGCGACAACCACATGCGCGGCGAGTTCCTGCGCGCCATGCAGGCCCTGTGCCACGAGCACGACGCCCTGTTCGTCCTGGACGAGGTCCAGACCGGCGGCGGCACCACCGGCACGCCCTGGGCCTACCGGCAGCTCGGCCTGGCCCCCGACGTGGTGGCCTTCGCCAAGAAGGTGCAGGTCGGCGGGATCATGGCCGGTCGCAGGGTCGACCTGGTGGCCGACAACGTCTTCCAGCTCAGCGGCCGGATCAACTCCACGTGGGGTGGCGGCCTGGTGGACATGGTCCGCAGCCGCGGCCTGCTGGAGATCATCGAGCGCGACGGCCTGATCGCGCGGGCCGGCACGCTCGGGGGCGTCCTGCTCGAACGGCTCACCAAGCTGGAGGCCGAGCACCCCGACACGGTCTCGGGCGTGCGCGGCAGGGGCCTGATGTGCGCCTTCGACCTGCCCGACCAGGCCGCCAGGGACGGCTACGTGACCCGGCTCAGGGAGGAGCACGGCGTGCTGGCGCTGCCCTGCGGGCCCCGGTCCGTCCGCCTGCGCCCGGCGCTGAACATCCCCGAGGCCGACCTCGAACACGGCCTCGGCGCGCTGTCGGCCGCGCTCTGAGCGCCGCTCGCTCGGCACTCACTCGGTGGAGGCGATGCTGGTGGCGCTGCGGCGCGGCCCGCCGTAGCGCCAGAAGAAGTTCAGCAGCACGCTGACCCGGTTGCGCCCGCCCAGCAGGTAAGCCACGTGCACGAAGATCCAGGCCAGCCAGGCGGGCAGGCCGCGCATGGTCAGCCCGTTGCGCAGCTGGAGCACCGCCTCGGCCTTGCCGACCGTGGCCATGATCCCGGGGTCGCGGTAGGAGAAGCGGCTGATCGGCCGCCCGTGCGCCGCGGCCAGGATCTGCCTGCCCACGTGCTTGCCCATCTGGATGGCCGGCTGGGCGAGCTGGGGCAGCGGGTCCGGCTGTCCGGCCAGGTCGCCGGCCACGAAGATCTCCGGATGGCCGGGCACGCTGAGCGCGTCGGTGAGCGTGATCCGGCCGCCCTTGCCCTGCGGCAGCCCCCAGTCGGCCACCTCCTTGGGCGCGGTGACGCCGAGGGCCCAGACGGTCACGTCGCTCGGCAGGCGCGTCCCGTCCTCCAGGATGACGGCGTCCGGCTGCACGCCCGCCACCGTGGCTCCCAGGCGCATCCGGACGCCTCTCCTGCGCAGCGCCTCGGCCGCCGCGTCCCGCAGCCGCGGCTTGTACGGCGCCAGCACGTAGTCGAACCGCTCGACCAGGGTGACGCTCGTCTGGTCGGGCCGGATCTCGGGATGCGTCAGCGGCACCGTACGGCGGCGCAGCTCGGCCAGCGTGCCCGCGGTCTCCACGCCGGTCGCGCCGCCGCCCACCACCACGACGTGGGCGCTCTCGCGCCGGCCCGCCGCGGTGTCCTCCAGGCAGTGCTGGAGATGCCGCCGCAGGTCGGCCGCGTCGCGCAGCGAGTAGATCGGCAGCGCGTTCTCCTCGGCGCCGGTCACGTGGACCCAGTTGGTGGTGACGCCGGTGGCGATCACCAGGTAGTCGTAGTCGAGGGTGGAGCCGTCCGCGAACTCCACCCGCCGGTCGGCCGGGTGCACCTTGCTCAGCGCGGCCCGGTGGGCGCGGACGTTCGGCCACTTCGCGGCGAACGTACGGATCGGGTAGGAGACGTCGGACGTGCCCATCCCCGCCGTGGCCACCTGGTAGAGCAGGGGCTGGAAGGTCGAGTAGGGGTTCCGGTCCACGAGCGTGACCAGGGCGCCGCCCTTGGCCAGTTCCCGCGTCGCGGCCAGGCCGGCGAAGCCCGCCCCCACGACGACGACGCGCGCTCTCCGCACCATGACCACGTCCCTTCCCGGATTGCGTTCCATGGTCCATATGGCACCCAGAGCATCGGTTAAACCATTTCTGCCACAGACACCACCGGGAGGTGGGGAGATCCGGGGTAGGGCACCGGTATGTCTGAGCAAGTGACCACGATGGAACGCCTGGGCCGCCGGATAGCCGAACGTCGCGAATCGCTGAACCTGAGCCGGCAGGAGCTGGCCGAGAGGTCCGGCGTGGCGGTCGGCTACGTCGCCTATCTGGAGGACCAGTCCGGCATCTCAGTGCGCGAGGCCCTGGCCCGCCTGGCCGAGGCGCTGGAGACCACCGTGGAGGGCCTGCTCGGGGAGGTGACCGAACCCGCCGGCGCGGGGCCGGCCTCGGCGCACCCCACGCTGGTGCCGCTGGCGGAGGAGGAGTGCCTGCGCCTGCTGCGGCCCGGGGGAGTGGGCCGGATCGCCTTCGAGGGCCGCTACGGCCTGACCGTGCTGCCGGTGAACTTCCGGATGTCGGAGGGGGCGATCGTGTTCCGCACCGCGGCGGGCGGCAGCACCGACGAGGACCTGAGCACGGGTGTGGAGGACGTCGAGTACGAGGTCGCGTTCGAGGTCGATCGCATAGAGGAGCTGACGCGGGGCGGCTGGAGCGTGCTCGTCCACGGCTCGCTGCACCACGTCACGACCGAGGACGAGCAGGCCGAGGCGGCGAGCACGGGCGTCGAGCCGTGGGCCGGCGGGCGGCGCCAGCACTACCTGAAGATCAGGCCCAGCCGCCTGACCGGTCGCCGGATCACGACCGCCTGAACCCCCGCCGGGTCAGGAGCCGTCCTTCCTGAGCGACAACCACAGTCCGATGGCCGTGACCCGGGAGTCGACGCCGAGCTTGGCGTAGATCCGGTTGACGTGGTTCTTCACGGTCTTCTCGCTGAGGAACAGGCATTGGGCGATCTGGCCGTTGGACCGGCCCGAGGCGATCAGGTCCATGACCTCGGCCTCGCGTTTGCTCAAGGAGGTGATCACACTGTCGAACGCTGCGTCGTCGACTCTCATCCGGCCTCCGGGGGCGCGCAGACGGTCTGATCGCCGATGGCCCCCGTGCTTCCGGCGTTAGCGGTAGACAGCGAGCATAACTCGCATTGTCCTGATTTGGGGGCGTTGGCGGGAGAAAACGACAACAGCCGGTCCCGAGGGACCGGCTGTGTGCTTGGGGTGAGTGAAGGGACTTGAACCCTCGACATCCAGGACCACAACCTGGCGCTCTGCCAACTGAGCTACACCCACCATGGCCGCCCGCTCCGTGACGGCACAGGAAAAGTGTAGCGGGGTTCGGGAGTCTTTACGCCATCCAATTAGCCGCTGACCCGCTCGGCGAGTTGCCGGGCGGTCGCCGAGTCGGGGCCGGGCTGCGCCACGAAGATCGCCGCGCGGTAGTAGCGCAGCTCCCTGATGCTCTCCTTGATGTCGGCGAGAGCGCGGTGGCCGCCCTGCTTCTCGGGGGCCGCGAAGTAGACCCGCGGGTACCAGCGGCGCACCAGCTCCTTGATCGACGACACGTCGACCATGCGGTAGTGCAGCCAGGCGTCGACCCCGGGCATGTCCCTGGCGATGAACGTGCGGTCGGTGCCGATCGAGTTGCCGCACAGCGGCGCCTTCTTCGGCTCCGGCACGTGCCGCCGGATGTAGTCGAGCACGAGCGACTCCGCCTCGGCCAGCGTGACGCCGCCCGGCAGCTCGGGCAGCAGGCCCGAGGCGGTGTGCATCTCGCGCACGACCTGCGACATCTGCTCCAGCGACTCCGGCGGCGGCTTGATGACCACGTCGACGCCTTCGTCGAGCTGATTGAGCTCGCTGTCGGTGATGACACAGGCCACCTCGACCAGCGCGTCGCGCCCCAGGTCGAGCCCGGTCATCTCGCAGTCGATCCAGACCAGCACGTCACTCATTCGATCTCCTCGCCCAGCGGCTCGGAGCAATCCGCCCGCTTGTTACCCCACCAGCCTAGTGCCCCCGCTTACGCGGGCTTGAGCGAGCCGAGAACCTTCGCCACCACGTCTGTGCCCAGATTGTCGGGAACGGAGATGTACAACAACGTCGGACGCTGCCCGGCCCCGCGGTCCATGAGCACGATCGCGGCGTTCTCCTTCTTCCACTTGTAGCCGTTCTTCTCCGCGACGGCGGTGAAGTCGAGCTGGAACTGCATGACCCACGCGTCATGGTCGCCGATCTTCGTGGCCTTGTTCTCGATCAGCTTGGTCGTGTGCTGCGGCTCGTAGAACTGGGTGCTGAACTGCATGAACAGCGCCTTGGCGGTGTCCTCCAGAGCCGAGGCGCCGGTGTAGGGGATGAGCGCGGCCAGCGGGCCGGCGTAGGCGTTGCCGATCCAGTCCTTGTCGCCCTCGTAGTTCTCCTGCGAGCTGGCCTGCACGCCGCTCGTCCACATCTGCTGGGAGGGGTCGGCGCCGTTGACGTCGCCGTACGCCGGCACCTTCCAGCCGTCGGGCGCCTGGTAGGACAGGCCGCTCCGCGGGTCGGTGATGCGGCCGTCCTGCGGCTGCGGCAGCTCGCCGCCCTGCGGGGGCAGCTCGGTCGGCGGCCCGGCGGAGGGCGGTTCGGCCGTCGGGAACGGCTGCGGCTCCTCGGTGGTGGGCGAGGCGACCGGGGTACTGCTGCCCCGGTTGAGGAAGAAGATCCCGGCGACCACGATCAGCGCGACCACGACCAGCGCGGCCAGGCCGCCGAACACCCACGGCAGCGGGTTGCCCTGCTTGGGCGGCGGCGCCTGGCCGGGGCCGGGCAGCGGACCGCCGGCCCACTGGGTGGGCTGCTGCGTGGGCTGCTGGCCGAAGGCGGGCTGCTGGCGGGTGGGCTGCCCGTAGGCGGGCAGGCCCTGGGCGGGCTGACCGCCGTAGGGGGGCTGACCCTGCGCGGGCTGCTGGTCGGCGGGCTGTCCGTAGGGCGGCTGGCCGGAGGAGGGCCGGCCGTACTGGAGCGTGGGGTTCGCCGGGGTGGCCGACCAGTCGGGGGACGACTGGGGCTGCGGCCCCGGGCCCGGCTGCGGCCCGGAGGACGGCTGCTGCGGCTGAGGCTGCCGCTCCTGCGCGTGGGTGGCGTCCGTCCATTGGTTGCCGTCCCACCAGCGGAGCTGCGGCTCTCCGTACGGGTCGGGGTACCAGCCCGCGGGGGTCTGCGTGGTCATGCCCGTCAGATTAGTAAGAACCGCTTTGTTGCGCATTCAGGGAAGGTCAGCACTTGTAGGTGAAGCTCGCCTTGTCGGTACGCGCCGGGCCCGGCGAGAGCACCTTCAGCGTGGCCGTGGCCTTGACGTTGCTCTTGCCTGACAACGTCCAGCGCAGCGGCACCGAGTAGGACGTCTTGTCGGCGCTCGTGCGCAGGCTGCCCTTGACGACCTCCTTGTCCAGGTTCTTGCGCCACTCGTAGCGGATCTCGCCCACGCCGCCGTTGGTGACCACCGTCCCGGTCAGGACGATCGCGCCGCCGCAGCCCAGCGTCTTCTTCGGCGCCACCACGTCGATCGACCGCACCGCCAGCTCGGGGGCGTCCGTCAGCCTGAACCAGGCCACGATCGCGCCCGCCATGACGACCGCGAAGAGCGCCGTGGACAGGATCGTGCGCCGCCGCCGTCGCCGCGACACCTTGGCCACCCGGCCTTGGGACCGCTTCTCCGGCTGGTGGACGGTCGCGGCGCCGTCGCGTCCCTCGCGCCAGATGCGTTCGGCCGTCGTCTCGGGCTGCCGCACGGTGCCGGCACCGGCTCCCGGGCCGCCCACCCCAGGGCCGAACTGCAGGCGCGGCGGCGACCCCGACGCCGGCACGTGCAGCAGCGTGACGATGTCGCCCTCGTCCTGGGGCGCCGGCGGCGGCTGCGCGGCGAACGACGGCGGCTGCGCGAACGCCGACCTGCCGCGCGCCGCCCGCGCCAGCGCGTCCCGGCTGATCAGGCCGCCGGGCAGCGCCGCGCGTTCCTGGCTCAGCATGGCGCGGGCCGGTTCGAGGCCGAGTGTGGTGGCCGTGCCGGCGGCCCGTTCGAACAGGCCGGCGGCCCGCGGCGCGGTCTGCGTGAAGGACGCGGCCAGCCCGCGGGCCAGCGACGCCCAGCCCGCCGCGTCCCGCTCGCGCGGCGAGACCTGGCCGCGGATCGCGTCGGACAGGCCGCGCTCCGACAGCAGCGCGGCCCCCTCGGCGGTGATCACCACCGTGCCCGGATGCACCGAGCCGTGCGTGACCCCGGCGGCGTGCAGCGCGAGCAGCGTCTGCGCGGTCTCCGTCAGCACCGACGCCGCCCCCGCCGGATCGACGGGCGCGCCGGCGAGCAGGTCGGCCAGCGTGGGGCTGACCGCCTGCGCGGTGAGCAGCCACACCTGGTCGCCCGCCGCGACCACGTCGGCCACCGGGATCAGCCCGCCCATGCCGCCCAGCACGAGGTGCTGGTCGGTCATGACCGTGTTCACCACGCGCTCCCGGACGCCGGGCAGGCCGATGACCCGCGGGTCGAACAGCAGCGCCCCGGCCCTGCGGCCGTCCGGCGAGATGGCGTCGATCCAGTTGCCGAGCTCGGTCATCCACGTGTGCTCGGTCAGCCGGAATCCGGCGATACCGTTCCTGTGGTTGTCCATCCCCCTTGCCCCCCGGCGCGTCTAGCGCTGCTTTCTGTGGCGTCCTGCCATGCGACGTTTCACCGCAAGTGTGACCGGAACCGCGCCGGACGTCATCAGGCCGAGCGCGAGGAGTCCGGCCTGCGCCTTGCCCACCTGGTCCAGGGTGGGCGTCTCGGTGCCGCCGTCGCCGTCGCCGCCGCCGCTCGGCGTCCCGGTCGGGCTGGGCTCCTCCGTCTCCGAAGGCGGCGGGCTGCTCGGGGGCGTCCTGGTCGGCGGCGTCCTGGTGGGCGGGGCGGAGGTCTGGGTGGGCGTGGGAGTGGCCGAGGTGGGCTTGCTGCCGTCGCTGGTCGTGCTGTTCTTGCCGGTGATGTCCGGCTCGGGGGAGTCGGTCGGGGTCGGCTTCGGCGTCCTGACCGGCCGCCTGGTCGGCTTCCGCGTCGGGGTCGGCTTGGGCGTCCTGGACGGCGAGGCCGCCGCCGTCGCCGTCGGCAGGACGGGCGGCGGGGTCGAGACGGCCGGGTCCGCGGAGGTCGGCGTCGGGTCCGGCTCCGGGGTGGTCTCCTCGGGCGTCGCGGTCGGCTCCTCCTCCGTGGGCTCCTCGTCGATCACCGGGTCGGTCGCGCTGGGCGTGACCTCGCTCGTCTGGGCCCGCAGCACCGGCTCGTCGGAGGAGGAGTTGACCAGGATCACGCCCACGGCCACCACCACGCCCACGGCGACCGCGCCGATCGCGATCTTGGCCGAGAGCTTGCTCAGCAGGCGGGCGGGGTCGGGGAAACGGGTCTCGGTGAGCGCGGTCTGCGTCTCGGCGGCATCGTGCAGGGGGCTCGGGAACAGCAGGATCAGCAGGCCGGCGAGCGCGGCCAGGCGGCGGCGTCCGCGCTCCTCCCAGTCGGCCCCGTACGCCTCGGCCGCGATGGCCTCCAGCTCGGTCAGGAACGCCTCGGCGGACGGCGGCCGTTCGCCCGGCTGCTTGGCCAGGCCGCGTTCGACCAGGCTCTGGAGCGCCGTGGGCACTTCCTCGACGGGCGGCGGCGCGCTCTGGTGCTGGCGGGCGAGCGCGGCGACGTTGGGCGCCCGGAAGGGCCGGGTGCCGGTCAGGCACTCGAAGAACACGACGGTGGCGGCGTAGACGTCGGTCGCCGGCCCGGCGGCCCCGCCCGCCCACTGCTCGGGCGCCATGTACGGCGGCGTGCCCGCGGCGCTGGCCCCCTCGCCGGCCCGGACCGCGATGCCGAAGTCCACCAGCTTGCTGACCCCGTCGCCCTGGACCATCACGTTCTCGGGCTTGAAGTCGCGGTGGACGACGCCGATCGCGTGCGCGGCGGCCAGCCCCTGGAGCGAGCCCTTGAGCACGACCAGCGCCGCCTCGGCCCCGGTCGGCCCCTCGGAGCGCAGGATCTCGCGCAGCGAGACGCCGTTGACCAGCTCCATGACGATCGCCGCGCCCTGCCCCGACTCGACGTAGTCGATCAGGCGCGCGTGGTGCGAGCTCTGCAGGGTGCCGAGCAGCCGGGCCTCGTGCCGGAACCTGGCCACGAAGCCCATGTCGGCCCTGAGCTCGTCGTTCAGATATTTGATGGCGACTTCCACGCCGTCGTGGTCACGCGTGGCCAGGACCACCCGGCCGGCGGCACCGCTGCCCAGTTCCCGGACTTCGGTGTAGCCGGGGACCCCCCACTGCCCATCGCCGTACATAAACGGTCTCCTCTGGAGTCATTCGGGCCCCCACCCGCATCAAACGCTGCGTAGCTTAACCAGAGGGAAGGGCTTTCCCGCCACCGATATGCCGATATGGCCGAATTTGCGAGGTTAGTCCACCGTGCCGGGCTTATCGGATTGTGGGGATTCCTGCGGTTTGGGCGTTTCCTGTGGTTTTGGGGTTTCTTCTGGCTTGGGTGTCTCTCTGGGGCATTCTGGGGTTTTTCCGCTCGCCTGGTCCGGGCCGTCGGCCGCCTCCGGCGTCGTGCTCGCCGTGACGGTCCAGGTGGTGCCGCACGGGACGGTCCTGAGCGCCCGGCTCACCGTCCTGGTGTACGTGGTGTCGCCGGACAGCGTGAGCCGCTCCGAGCCGGCCGGCTCGCCGCCGAGCAGGAACCCCACCTCCAGCGTCACCGGCCGGTCGTCGGCGGTGACCACCGAGACGGTCGCCGCCAGGCCGCCCTCGCTCAGCCCGGCCCTGACGATCGAGACCCGTCGCACGGCGGGCGGGCAGGTGACCTCGACCCGGGCGGTCCGGACGCGGTCGCCGGCGCGGACCCGTACCGACAGGGTGGAACCGCACGGGCGCGCGCGGAAGGAGTGGGTGAAGACGCGGGAGTAGGAGGTCCGGCCGGACAGGCTGGCCGTACGGGTGCCGACGGTCTCGCCGTCCACCGCGAACGCGGCCTCGACCGGGAGCTCGCCGGTGCCGTCGGCGGTCACGCCGACCCGGGCGCGCGCGGTCAGCCCCGGCGCCTCGGGCATCGCCAGCGAGACGAACAGCCCGTTCACCCGCGTCTGGCAGGCCGGCACCGGCACCGAGGAGGACCGGGCGCCGCCCGGCGCGGCGGGGGAGGTGACGACGGTCAGCGTGACGGTCCCGCCGCACGGCCGTTCGCCGAGGTCCCAGGTGAAGGCGCGGGTGTAGGACGTCGCGCCGCTCAGCCGCAGGCGGTGGACGTGGCCCTCGCCGCCCGGCGCGGTCCACGTCCCGGTGGCGTTGACGGGAGCGCCCCCGGCGGTCCGGACGGTGACGGAGGCGCGCGCGACGCCGTCGCCGCCGACCGTGACGTCACCCACGCTCACCCTGAGAACGGTCGCGACGGGCGTCGGCGTCGGGGTGGGCGTCGGTTTGGGGGTCGGTGTGGGGGACGGCGTCGGGGTCCGGGTGGGCGTCGGTTCGGGCGTCGGTGTGGCGGTCCTGGTCGGCTTCCTCGTGGGCCCGGCCGTCGGCGTGCGCGGCGCCCGGGTGGTGACGGGCGGCCTGGAGGTCGTCGGCGGCGGCAGCAGCTCGGGCGGGGACGCCGGCGACGGCGGCCCCTCGTGCGAGGTGCGCGGCGTCGCCTCGGGGGTGGTCGGCGGCGCGAGCACCGCCTCGGCCGTGCTCGGCGGCGCGGTCACCGCCTCGGTCGTGGCCGGCGGCACCGCGACGGCCGCGCCGACCGGCTGCTCGGCAGGCTGCCGCCGGGCGGCGAGCGCGACCACCACCGCCACCGTCACCACCGCCACCAGGGCGGTGCCCATGCCCACCCGCACCGCGTTGGACCGCAGGCCGCGGAAGACCGTCCTGGCCAGGGACGTGGTGACCTCGGGGGTGGGCTGCGGCGGGGCCGGCAGGAGCAGCGCGAGCAGGGCGACCAGCGCGGCCAGGCGCCGTCTGCCCCGCTCCTCCCAGTCCTCGCCGTACGCCGCCCGCGCCGTGGCCTCCAGCTCCTCGACGAAGGCCAGGGCGCTCGGCGGCCGGTCCCGCGGCTCCTTGGCCAGGCCGCGCCGGACGAGCCCCTGGACCGCCTCGGGTGCGTCGTGGAAGGGCACCGGCGCGTGCACGTGCTGGTAGCCGAGCACGCTGGGCTCGGTCGACCGGTACGGCCGGTGCCCGGTCAGGCACTCGAAGAAGACCGCGGTGGCCGCGTACACGTCGGTCGCCGGCGAGGCGGGCCGGCCGGCCCACAACTCCGGCGCCATGTACGGCGGCGTCCCCTCCGGATGCGTGGCCGTGCCTTGCGGCACCGCGACGCCGAAGTCCACGAGCTTGCTCATCCCGTCGTCGCGGACGAGCACGTTCTCGGGCTTGTAGTCCTTGTGCACGACCCCGGACGCGTGGGCCCTGGCCAGGCCCAGCAGCGAGCCCTTCAGCACGACCAGCGCCGCCTCCGGCTCGGTCGTGCCGTTCTCACGCAGCAGGGCGCGCAGCGAGACGCCGTTGACCAGCTCCATCACGATGCAGGCGCCGTTCGGCTCCTGGATGTACTCCCACATCGTGGCGATGTTCGGGTCGCGCAGCGAGGTCAGCACCCGCGCCTCGGCCTGGAAGCGGGACAGGGCGGCGGGGTCGCGCAGCAGCGCCTCGGAGAGGTACTTGATCGCGACCTTCACGCCCGTCTCGTCGTGCACGCCCAGCACGACGCGCCCGCTCGCGCCCGCGCCGAGCTGTCTGATCTCCGTGTAACCGGGAGCACTCCACTCCATCGCCCTCTCCCATCAGGAGCCGGCCCACCTGATGAGACGCGTGATCAAGGAGTCGGGTTTGCCAGGTGGTTCCGGATTCATGGAACTACTCCCGACGGAGGATGTGAACCGGTATATCGATACCTTCTGGAAGTGCCGGATCCGGTTGCGGTTCGCCCCAGGTCGTGACCAGCGGATGCACCCCGGCCCAGACCGGCAGCGCGTAGTCCTCCTCCTCGTCCTCCGGCGCCCCGCTGCGGATCTTGACCGACGCCTCGGCCAGCGACAGGGCCAGCACGGCGGTGGCGGCCAGCTCCTTGCGCGTGGGCGGCCGGACGTAGTCCCACTGGCCGGGGGCGAGCTGCTCGGTGAGCGCCCGCAGGGCCGCCAGCCGCTCGTCGGGGTCGCTCACCAGCCGGGCGCGGCCGTAGACGATCGCCGAACGGTAGTTGAGGGAGTGGTTGAAGACCGAGCGGGCCAGCACGATGCCGTCCAGGTGGGTGACGGTGACGCACACCTCGGTGCCGTCGCCGGCCCGCAGCGAGCGCGCGCCGGTGGAGCCGTGCAGGTAGAGGGTGTCGCCGATCCGTCCGTAGCCGGTGGGCACGACCATGGGATGGCCGTCGGCCACCACGCCGAGATGGCAGACGAGCCCGCTGTCGAGCACGTCGTAGAGATCGTTCCGGTCGGTGCTGCCGCGGTGCTTCTCTCGGCCGAGAGCCGTGCGCGGGGTGGAGGAGAGCATGATTCGACGCTAATCGCGAAGTGGACCTATCCTGTAGGGCCACTAACCGACCCTTCCTAGAGACCACTTTCGTGCGCACCCACATTGACCTGCCGGTATCCCTGTCCCGCGACTCGGCCGTCCCGCTGACCACCCAGCTCGCCGGCTGGCTGCGGCACGCCATGATGGGCGGCGCGCTCGCGCCGGGCGAGCGGCTGCCGTCCACGCGGGCGCTGGCCGACCAGCTCAAAGTGAGCCGGACGGTCGTCACCGAGGCGTACCAGCAGCTCTACGCCGAGGGCTGGCTGGAGGGGCGCCACGGGTCCGGCACGTTCGTGGCGGCCATGGAGTCGCACGTCCCGCCGCGCGAGAGCCCGTACGAACCGGCGCCGCCCGCCCGCCGTCCCGAGGGCGAGTGGATCGACCTGCGTCCCGGGGACCCCTGGGTGCGCGACTACGACCGGGCCGCCTGGAAGCGGGCCTGGCGCAGCGCCGGCGAGCTGCCGCCCGGCGACTCGCCCGACCTGCACGGCCTGCCGCGCCTGCGCGAGCTGCTCGCCGACCACCTGCGCAGGGCCAGGGGCATGGCCGTCGGCCCCGAGAACGTCCTGGTCACCAGGGGCACCGGCAACGGGCTCGACCTGTGCGCGCTGGCCCTGCTGGCCGGCGGCGGGCGGGCGGGCGTCGAGGACCCGGGCTACCACGTGGCCCGCACGGTGTTCGCGGCCAGGGGCGCCGAGGTCGTGCCCTGCCCGGTGGACGAGGACGGCGTGATCGTCGACGACCTGCCCCGCGACCTGCGCGTCCTCTACACCACCCCGGCCCACCAGTACCCGCTGGGCGGCCGGCTGCCGATCCCGCGCCGGGAACGCCTGCTGTCCTGGGCCAGGAGCACCGGCGCCACGATCGTCGAGGACGACTACGACGCCGAGTTCCGCTACGACGTCGCCCCTCTCCCCGCCCTCTACGGCCTCGACCCCACCCGCGTCGTGCTGCTCGGCTCGCTGTCCAAGACCCTGGCCCCCGACGTCGGCGTCGGCTGGCTGGTCGGCACGCCCGACCTGGTGAGCCGGATTGCCGCCCTCCGCGCCGCGGTCTCCGACCGCACCAGCGGACCGGTCCAGCAGGCCGTCGCCACCCTCCTGGAACGCGGCGACCTCGACCGCCACCTGCGCAGGATGCGCCTGGAGTACGCCCGCCGCCGGGCCGCCGTGGTGGAGATCCTCGGCCCGGTCTGCCGCCTGCGCGGCGACACCGCCGGGCTGCACGTGCTGGCCGAGCTGCCGGCGGGCGACGTCCAGGAGGTCGTGGAGCGGGCCAGGGAGCGCGGCGTGCTGCTCGACCCCGCCGACCGCCACCACCACGACCGCGCCCGCCTGCACGGCCTGGTCCTCGGCTACGGCTCGGCCTCGCTCAGGGACGTCCGGCGCGGCTGCGCGGTGCTGGCCGGGCTGATCCGGGATGCTCAGACCGGATTGAGTATCTGAGCGCTGGCGCCCGCCGGGCCGCCGTCGGCAGGGTGGCGGGCATGAAACCCTGGCTCCTGCCGGCCTCGCTGATCGTCACGGCGGTCACCGCGTGGCTCGTCCTGTACGCGGGCGTGCCCCTGTCCACCCTCCTGTCGCTGGGCCTGGGCGCGATCTGCCTGGTCTGGCTGGCCGTCCTGCTGACCTTCCCGTGGAACCTGTCGTTCGCCGCCCGGCAGGTGGTGCGCGACATCGAGGTCTCCCGCGAGACCGGCATCGACGTCCCGGCCCGCGGTGCGGAGGAGGCCAGGACGATCGCCCGCCGCATGCTCGTCCTCGCGGTCGCCGGGCACGTGGTCTCGGCCGTCGTGGTCGCGGTGGTCACGTTCTTCTCCGGGCGGCAGATCGGCTACTACTTCGCCGGGTTCTACCTGCTGGCCACCGCGTTCCGGCCGGCCGGAGCCTACGTCGGGCACCTGCGCGAGCGGGTCAGGACGCTGGGACGCGAGGTCCGCTACCCGCGCCTCGACGTGATCGCGCTGCGCGACCAGGTCGAGGCGCTGTCCGCCGCCGCCGAACGGCTCACCCGGCAGGCCGAGGAGCTCGGCGGCGAGCTCGCGGCCACCAGGGCCGGCCTGGAACGGGCCGACCACGACCTGGACCGCCGGATCACGCTGATGGCCCGCCGCTTCGAGGAGACCGTGGACGGCCTCAACGACAACCAGGAGATCATCACCGGGCTGCGCGCGTTCCTCAGACTGCTTCGCGCGGACCCCACATAGGCGGCTCCAGACCGCGCAGGACGGGCAGCGAGCGGGCCGCGTATAGCGGGTCCACGGGCAGCACGTGCCGGGCCCACCAGCGCGCGGGGCCCGGGTCCGGCGAGGCGTCGGTGAAGCCGAGGGCGTACTCGTCGTACGGCGGGTCGTACAGGTAGCCGGTGGCCACCCCGCGGCGCTCCAGCTCGGCGACGGCCGCGTCCCTGTCGCGCACCAGCAGCGGGACGCGGAACAGCGGCTGGTCCAGGTTGTCCAGCACGGCGGGCGCCACCGTGGGCAGCTCGGCCAGCCGGGCGATCCCGGCCAGCCGCCGCGCCCGCTCGCCGGGCACCTTGGCCAGGCGCCTGGACTGGTACCAGCGGACCAGCCGCCCCCGCCGGGCGCGGTAGGCCGCCAGGTCGGCGCGTACCCACGGGTCGAACGGCGGCAGCGCGGGCACCTGCTTCAGCGCCAGCTCCAGCGCGTCGGGCTCCAGGGCGATGCGGTAGCCCTCGCGCTCCTCCTGCATGCCGAGGGCGCGCATCAGCGCGAGCGCCGGGCGGACGAGGTCGAGCCTGAGCGCCGCCTGCCGGGCCATGGAGGTGGCCACGCTGAACAGGTCGGCGCGCAGCGCGCCGGGGACGAGCAGCTCGTCGCGGGCGCGTTCGAGCGCTTCGAGGTCGGCGCGGTCGGTCACCGCGAGCACGCCGCCCGAGCCCGCGCCCGGATGCTTGGACAGGCTGAAGACCCCCGCCTGGCCGAACGTGCCCAGCGGGCGCCCGCCCGGAGCGGTCTCCAGGGCGTGCGCCACGTCCTCGATCAGGATCTTTCCCGCGAAGGCCGACACCTGGTCGGGCAGGCCGTACAGGTTCGTCGTCAGGACGGCGTCCACCGTGGACAGGTCGACGCGGGAGACGTCGATGTTGCCGTCCCGCGGGGACAACGGCGCGATCACCGGGCGCAGACCGGCCGCCAGCACGAGGAAGAGGATCTCGTCGGCCGAGACCGGAGACATGAGCAGCCGCTGACCCGGCAGGCACCAGTGGCGCAGCGCGAGGTAGAGGCCGAGGCGGTTGGATGGGAGCCACAGGCAGTGCCGCCCGGTGCGCTCCGCGATGAGTCTCACCCTTGTAGGACGGTACGCAATCGCCCAAAAGTTTTCAACGCTTTGTCGGCGGTCTTGAGCAGCAGCGGATTGGCCATCACCGTGGCGCGCGTCTTGCGCACCGGCACCCGCATCATCCAGTGGACCCCCGCCGCCACGCCGGCCCTGGCCACACGGCCCTCGGCCACCTCCAGCTCGCCGTTCTTGAGCTTCTCCTTGTACTCCTTCTCGCCCCGGCCCATGTCGATCACCTGGACGCCCGACGCGGCGGCCGCCTCGGCCATCGCCAGGTGGTGGATGAGCCCGGGGGAGTACTTGGCGTAGGCGGTGTCGTAGGCCGGGAACCAGCCGGCCAGCGTCGTGCGGGTGCGCACCCCGAAGTGCCCGGCCACCGGCACGTCGTCGACGTAGACCATGTCGAGGACGCCGGCGAAGCTGTCGGACCGGGTGGCGAGCAGCCGCTCGACCAGCTCGACGATCCACCGCTGGGAGAACCGGTCGGTGCGCCCGGTACGCCGGTACTGGTCGGTCTTCCAGCCGAGCAGCGTGTGCAGCGGCCCGGTTTCGGCGATCGCGTAGTCGTGGCGCAGCGGCCCCGACTCGCGCTGCAGCTTGCGCGACTTGGCCAGGGTCGACTTGTACGTCTTGCCGGACCGGGCGCGCAACGTCTCGGTGTAGGGGCCCCACCCGTCGCGCAGGTCGATGATCGGCGAGGGGTGCGTGGTGCACCGCCCGTCGAGCAGCGGCTGGCCGGAGACCAGGTGGTCGAACTCGTAGACCGACAGCCCGCAGTCCTTGATCAACCGATGCGGGTCGAGGTCGAGGCCCTTGGCGTGGACCAGGCCCTGCGCGTCGGTCAGCCCCGCGGCGACCGGCTTGCCGATGCCCAGCGGATGGCGTTCGAAGGGGAAGAAGCCGACGATGTCCGGCCCGTCGTACAGGACGGCCACCCGGACCAGGTCGCGGAGCTCGCCCACGGTGACCGTGAACTCCGGGGACAGGAAGGGGTTGTCGAAGGCGGCGTCGGACTCCTGCAGGGCGCGCCATCGGCTGAGCTCGGGCTGTCCCAGATCGCGAGGGTGGGCAACGGTGACGCGCATGGGCTCCTACTGTCGGCTTACCACAACCTGACCAGCATGCGGTCAGAGGTGTAGGGCCAGGTTAAAGGATGGGCGCCCATGCCTGGGATGTGCCGGGCCTACTGTTATGCAACTCTCAGCTGGCTTTCAGGACCGAGTGGCGTTCTAATGTGTGTCCATGACGGTACCAGGGATCGACTGGCCGCGGCTGGTCTCGTGGCTGGGCAGGAACGTGCCGGACGCCGGGGAGCCGCTGTCCGTCTCGCTGATCTCCGGAGGCAGGTCGAACCTGACCTACCTGGTGGAGGCGCGCGAGCGCCGGCTGGTGCTGCGCAGACCGCCGCTGGGTCACGTGCTGCCCACCGCCCACGACATGCGGCGGGAGTGGCGGGTCATCTCCGCGCTGGCGCCGACGCCCGTCCCGGTGCCCGAGCCCGTCGCCTTCTGCGCCGACGAGGAGGTGGTCGGGGCGCCGTTCTATGTCATGGGGTACGTGCCCGGCGCCGCCGTGCAGACCAAGGACGAGCTGGGGCAGCCGACGCCGGCCCAGACGCGGCGGCTGTCGGAGCGGCTGGCCGAGGTGCTGGCCGCCATCCACGCCGTGGACTACCGGGAGGTGGGGCTCGGCGACTTCGGCCGTCCCGAGGGGTACCTGGCCCGGCAGCTCGACCGGTGGTGCCAGCAGTGGGAACGGTCGAAGACCGCCGACCTGCCCGACTACGACAGCCTCGTACGGCGGCTGCGCGAGCGGCTGCCCGCCGCGTCCGACAGCACCCTGGTGCACGGCGACTACCGGCTGGACAACACGCTGGTGCGCCTGGCGCCGCCGCCGGCCGAGATCGAGATCATGGCCGTGGTCGACTGGGAGATGTCCACGCTCGGCGACCCGCTGGCCGACCTGGGGCTCACGCTGACGTACTGGCACGACCGCGGGGACGACGAACGGGCCCGCATCCCCGTGTCGGGCGACGTGACGGTGGCGCCGGGGTTCATGAACGCCGCCGAGTTCGCCGCCCACTACGGGAAGGTCTCCGGCCGCGACATCTCGGACCTCGGGTTCTACGTGGCCTTCGGCAACTTCAAGCTGGCGGTGATCGTGGAGGGCATCCACGCCCGCTTCAAGCAGGGTAAGACCGTGGGGGAGGGGTTCGACCGCATCGGCGCGGCCGTGCCGACGCTGATCTCCCGCGCCCATCGCATGCTCGACCAGCCCTGACCCCGCAAGGAGCCCCATGAGCACAGTTGCACTCATCACCGGAGCGGCCAGCGGCATCGGCGCCGCGGTGGCCCGGCGGCTGTCGTCGGGCGGCGCGAAGTGCGTCCTCGTCGACCGCGACGGCGAGGGCGTCGAGCGGGTGGCCAAGGAGGTCGAGGGCGCGTGGCTGGCCGCCGACGTCAGCACCGAGGAAGCCTCCCTGGAGGCCGTCGCGCTCGCCGAGCAGCGGTACGGACGCCTCGACCTGGTGCACCTCAACGCCGGCATCTCCGGGGGCGTCGACCTGGCGAACTTCGACCTGGAGCGCTACCGCGCGATCGTCGGCGTGAACGTGGACGGCGTCGTCTTCGGCGTGCGCGCCAGCGTGCCGCTGCTGGCCAGGTCGGGCGGCGGCGCGATCGTGGCCACGTCCTCGCTGGCCGGGCTGGTGGCCTTCGCCGGCGACCCGATCTACACCATGACCAAGCACGCCGTCGTCGGCCTGGTCCGGGCGCTGGCCGAGCCGCTGTCCCAGCAGAACATCCGGATCAACGCCGTCTGCCCCGGATTCACCGACACTCCGCTGGTGGCCGCCGCGCGGGAGATGTTCGTCGACGCCGGATTCCCGCTGCTCACGGCCGAGGACGTCGCCGCCGCCGTCGAGTCCGCCTTCTACGCCGAGACGCCGGGCACCCTGCTCATCGTGCAGCCGGGTAGGCAGCCGGTGCCGTACCGTTACTCGGGGGTTCCCGGGCCCGCGGGCGGTCAGCGCCCACCCGCTTCCGATTGACAGCAAGTCTGCTGCAAGCGGAACGATTACCGTCATAAGGGCCGGGCACTGCCTGGCCCTTGTACGTTGCGTGATGGTAAGGAGCGTTCCGTGATTCCCACCGAGGGCAGACACGCGCGCAAACGGTCGCCATGGCCGATCGCCCTGGGGGCCGGCGTCCTCGCGGTCGTGCTCGTCGTCGGCATCATGGTCTACGCGGGCATGCGGTCGAGCTCCCGCGAGGGCTTCAAGGGCGGCGAGGTGGCCGAGGTCGGGCCCACCCAGGCGCCGCCGCGGCTCGAACAGCCGCCCGTGCTCCACGACTGGCCCCGGTGGGGCATCACGCACACGCAGTACAGCACCGAGACCGAGCCGCGCCCGGTCGTCGAACAGGCCAGGGGCATGCTCGGACGGGTGCCGATGCTGCAGAACCAGCACATCATGGGCTGGGGCGTGGGCAACCCCGAGCCGAGCCCCGGCCAGTTCAGCTTCCGCGACCTCGACCGGCGGCTGACGTTCATGGCGTCGTCGCGGGCGGTGCCGGTGATCACCCTGTGCTGCGCGCCCGACTGGATGAAGGGCGGGCAGCCCGGACGTACCGACTGGAGCAAGAACCACACCGTCGCCCCCAAGCCGGAGCACTTCGACGACTACGCCAAGCTGGCCGCGCGGGTGGCCCGGCAGTACCCGACCGTCAAGTACTACATGGTGTGGAACGAGTTCAAGGGCTTCTGGGACCCCTCCACCAACCGCTGGGACGCCGAGGGGTACACCCAGCTCTACAACAAGGTCTACACGGCGTTGAAGAAGGTCGACCCGCAGATCAAGGTGGGTGGGCCGTACATGCCGATCGAGACCGGCTCGGGCGGCGGGCCGTCCGAGCTGAAGGGCCCGTGGGGGACCGTCGACCAGCGGGCGCTCGACGCCATCGAGTACTGGATCGAGCACAAGAAGGGCGCCGACTTCATCGTCGTGGACGGCGCCTCGATGACGACCGACAAGGGGAACGTTCCCGACGACTTCGGCGCTCTCGGCAAGTTCGGCGCGATCACGAAGTGGCTGCGGGAGAAGAGCGACGACCTGCCCGTCTGGTGGGCCGAGTGGTACGTCGAGCCGGAGAACTCAGGGTGGAGCGAGGAGCGGCGCACGGCCGTGCAGGCGGCGGCGATGATGGAGTTCGCCAGGAGCGGCGTCACCACCGCCCTGTACTGGAACCCGCAGGTGAAGGGGACGGGCCAGTGCGACGGCTGCCTCTGGGCGCCCGGGCGGGGGGACGAGATGCCGATGGCGGGGCTGCTGAGCGGGTTCACCCGGTGGTTCCCGGCGGGGGCGCGGCTCGACAGCGCGGTGACGTCGTCCGACCCGAAGGTGAAGGTGCTGGCGCAGGAGCAGCAGGTCGTCATGGTGAACACGTCCGACCGGGAGGTGACGGCCACGGTGGACGGCAAGGCGGTGACGCTGGGGGCGTACGAGATCAAGTGGGCGGGAAGAGGCGGCGCCTGACGGCACCCGACGCCTGCGGCGCCCATGGTCCCAAACCCGGCGCCTGCGGCGCTGATGGTCCCCCCCGGGAAGGGCGCCTTCGGCACCCCCTGGAAGGGCGCCTTGCGCATCCCTGGTTGGCGCGTCGTTCTTGGTCATCGGCGACGTACGGCGCTCACCTGCGCCTCGGCTCCTGGGGTTCGCCGCGGCTCCTACACCGGACTCCACGACACCGTCACCATGCGTCGAACACCCACGAGAGCCCCTCAGCCTAGGCATCGCCCTCACCCGCCGGCCTGCCTCGCCCTCACCCCCGGCGACTCCCGACACCCGAGCCCGCACCCAGGCCCCTCCCCACCCGACCCCGGCTTCACGACCCGGCCTCACGACCCCGGCTTCACGACCCCGGCTTCACGACCCCGGGCCCGTTCCGGGGCAGCCGCCCGGTACGGTCCACCGCTTCACCGATCCCGACACACATGAACGTAGAGTGGTGCTCCATAAGCTGAAAGTGACTGACTTGTGATGCCGGGGACCGTGATGACCGACAGCAACGCCGAGCCGCCCATCGTGCACATCCTCGACCCGATGAGCGCGGCCTACGACGCCGCCTTCGCCACCTTCCTGGCCCACACCGACCAGAAGATCCGGGCCCGCGAAGAACTGGCCCGGGTCGTGGGACGGCTGCCCCACCGCCGTACGCTCATCGACGCCGGCGCGGGGACGGGCGAGACCACCGCGTGGCTGGCTCCCAGGTTCGACCGGACGATCGCCATCGAGCCGAACGAGCACCTGCGGGCCGAACTGGCCCGCAGGTGTCCCGAGGCCACGATCCTCGGTCAGGACATCGCCACCGCCGCCCCGGAGGAGACCGCCGACCTGGTGTTGTGCGCGCACGTCCTGTACTACCTGCCGCAAGATTCCTGGCTGCGGCAGCTCCAGAGGCTGGCCTCCTGGACGGCCGAGGGCGGCTTCGCCGTGGTCGTCATGCAGAACCCCGACAGCGACTGCATGCGCCTGCTGCGCCGCTTCACCGGTCATCGCTACGACCTGGACGCCCTCGGGCGCGCCTTCGCCGCCACCGCGGGCACCGAATGGGAGATCGGCATCAGCACCGACCCGGCCTCCGTCACCATGCCCGACCTGGAGACCGCCCTGGCCGTCGCGCAGTTCATGCTGAACGTCGTCCCGCTGTCGCAGCCGCCCGCCATGGACGAGGTCGCCGCCTACCTCCAGGAACACTTCCGCACCCCGGACGGCTACCGCCTGAGCTGCGATCAGGACTTCCTGGAACTCCAGCGCAACGGCCCAGACGCCTGACAACAGGCAACCCGCCCGGACCGCCCAGTGGCGGCCCGACGCGGCCCTGACGGGCCTCCACGGTCGGCCCTGACGGCCTCCGCGATCGGCCGGGACGGGCCTCCGCGATCGGCCCTCACTCGCCCTGGGCGGGTGGCGGCGTGACGGCCATCGTGAAGGCGGTCTCGGTGAGGAGCGCCTGGTCGAGCACGATGTGCGGCCGCGTGCCGCGTTCGAGCTGCTGGAGGCCGAGCACCACCGCCAGCGCGAGCAGCGCCCGCCGTTCCGCCTCCCCCTCGTCGAAGCCCAGCCCCACCAGGAGCCCGGCGACGAAGTCGACGCGGCGGCGGGTGACCCGGGTGACGATGTCGGCGACGCCCTCGCGTTCGGCGTCGAGGTAGAGGCGGCTCTCGCCGCCGCGCCGCCCCGCGCGGGCCGCGACCGTGCCGAACAGGGCGCGCAGCCGGGCGCGCGGCTCGGCCTCGGCGGAGGCGGCCGCGATGATGTGCTCGGTCTCCTCGGCCTCCCAGCGTTCCATGACCGCCCGGACGAGCGCGCCGCGGTCGGCGTGGTGCCAGTAGAAGGAGCCCTTGGTGGTGCCGAGGTCGCGGGCGACGGCCTCGACCCGCACCGAGTCCAGCCCGATCTTGGTGAACCGCGCGTACGCCGCGTCCACCCACTGTTCCGCCGTGATCCGGCCCCCTTGCGCCATTCGCCATACGGTACCGTATAGTCCTCACCATACGGCACCGTATGGAGGCGTCATGAGAACACCCGTCTACTGGTCGTCCGCCCTGGACGACATGCCCGCGCCCGACTACGCCGACGTGGTCGTCGGCGTGCTGCCGCCGCGCGCGACCGACGACCCGCGGACCTGGGCGAAGGCCGTCTTCTCGATCAGGTCGATGCCCCGCTGGATCGCCGCGGCCCTGTGGTTGCGCCAGGCGGTCGTGCCGCTGGTCGGCATCCCGCGCGCGCCGCGCGACGTCTTCCGGGTCGCCCGGGTCGAGGGGGAGGAGGCGCTGATCGCGGCCGACGACCGGCACCTGGACTTCCGCTGCGGGGTGGGGGTCGATCGCGAGGCCCGGCTCGTGCGGGTCACGACCACCGTCCGGCTGAAGGGCCGGCGCGGCCGGCTCTACTTCTGGCCGGTACGCCTCGTGCACCCCATCGTCGTCCGGGCGATGCTCCGCTCGGCCCAGCGCCGCCTGGGTGCGCCTAGAGGGTGACGACGACCTTGCCCGTGGCGTGGCCCTGCTCGACGTGGGCGATGGCCTCGGGCACCTGGTCCAGCCGGTACGTCCGGCTGACGACCGGGACGACCTGGCCCGCCTCGACGAGCCCGCGCACGGCGGCCAGTGTGTCCCGGTCCGCGGCCGTGACGAAGTTGACCAGGCGCTGCCGGACGAACGGCTTGGTCACGAGCACGCGCAGGATGCGCCCGGTCGGCCCGAGCAACGACCCGCCGCCGGAGCCCCCGTTGGGGACGTAGGCGCCGGTGGGGGCGAGGGCCCGCCGGTAGTCCGCGAGACGCCGGTCGCCGACGTTGTCGAGGATGACGTCGTACCGGCCGGGATACCGGGCGAAGTCCTGCCGGGTGTAGTCGATGACCTCGTCGGCCCCCAAGGACGCGACGAGCTCCGCCTTGCCGCCGCTGCACACGCCGGTCACCTCGGCGCCCAGTGCCTTGGCGATCTGCACCGCGAACGTCCCCACCCCGCCCGCCGCGCCGACGACCAGGACCTTCTGCCCCGGTTTGACCTCGCCTCTGGTCGCCAGGGCCTCGTAGGCGGTCAGCGCCGCCAGCGGCACGGCCGCCGCCTGCTCGTACGTCGAACCGGCCGGCTTCTCCAGCAGCACCTTGTCCTGGGGGACGGCGACGTACTCGGCGAAGGCGCCCCGGAAGTGGCCGAACACCTCGTCGCCGGGCTTCAGCCGGGTGACGTTGCGGCCCGTCGCCTCGACCTGACCGGCCAGATCCATGCCGAGCCCGTCGAACTTGGGGCGGCGCAGCCCGGAGACGGCCCGCATCACGTACGGCAGACCGCGCACGAAGTGCCAGTCGCCCGGGTTGACGGCCGCGGCCCGCACCCGGACCAGCACGTCGTCGTCGCCGACCGGCGGCGGATCGACCTCGCGCAGTTCGACGACGGCCTCGGGCGGCCCGTAGGCGGCGTAACGGATGGCCTTCATGGCACGCTCCTACTCGACGGTTCTGAGGATCTGCTCGATGGACGCCGTGCGGGCGCGCAGCTCGGCCAGGTCGGCGGCCGAGCGCTGCTGGGCGTCAAGGGTGTTCTCGGCGAGCTGCTCGAACCGGTGCACGAGCCGGCGCAGGTCGTCCTTCTGCAGGGCCTCCAGCTTCGCCTTGCGGAAGTCGAAGAGGCCGACGATGACCAGGCAGATCAGGAAGCCGGTCACGAGCAGCACACCGAGGATGAAGATCACCTCGGGCCAGGCGGTGGGCATCAGGGGCGCTCCTTGGGCTCCGGGTCGGGCGCGGTGAGGGTCTTGGCCGCCTCGGCCAGCGCCGCTGCGGTGAGGTGGACGTCGAAGTCGGTGACTTCGTAGTACTTCATGGCCTTGCCGTCCTCGGAGAGCTCCAGCGTGCCGACGATCAGGCCGGCCGCTTCCAGCCGCCGCAGGTGCATGTGGAGGAGCGGACGGCTGACGCCGATCTCGCGGGCCAGGTGGCTCACATAGTCGCGGCCGGCGGCCAGGGTCGCGACGATGCGCACCCGCAGGGGGTTGCCCAGCGCCGCCAGCATCTCGACCAGCTCGTCACCGGTCGGCCCGGCATCGGTCATGATTTCCCGTCACGTGAAAGATTTTCCTTACACATGAGAGCGTACCTCGCCCAAAGGGTTTTTGGGCAGAAGATTTCAGACGGTCTGCGCGGAGTCGGGAGCCTTGTGCCGCTCGCCCGTGGGCCTGCGCCAGTACGTCAGGAAGCGCAGCACCCACTCCACCGGCCCGTACCGGTGTCCCTTGAGCCACCAGTGGCTGTAGAGCACCTGGACGGTGAAGATGGCCAGCGCGATCAGCACCTCGACGGCGGGGCTGACCCGGTCCACCAGGGCCAGGCCGTAACCGGTGAAGATCAGCGAACAGATCAGCGACTGGCCCAGGTAGTTCGACAGGGCCATCCGCCCGGGGGCGGCCAGGGCCCGGCCCACCCGCGGCAGGTACGGCAGCACCCGCAGGAACGTGGCCGCGTACGCGGCGGCCAGCAGCGGCGCGGTCACCAGGTCGATCGCCTCGCCCAGGAACTTGTTCACCGTGCCGTTCCAGGCCGACTGCGTGTAGACGAAGGCCCCGGCCAGCCCGACCGTGAACCCGGTCCACTGCAGCCTGCGCAGCGCCACCTTGTGCGCCGACAGGTTCCGCAGCACGCCCAGCTTGCCGACCGCCAGCCCGATCAGGCACGCGGCCAGCACCGCCGGCCCCTGGAACAGCACCCGCAGCAGGACGATCAGCGACAGCTTGCGCATGTGCTCGGAGATGATCTGCCAGAACACCCCGCCGAGGGCGGTGTCGGACCTGGCGGCCTCGGCGGTGCCCTCGGCGACCGTGCCGGAGGCGTCCAGGCCGACCATCGCCAGCAGGGCCAGCATGAGGAACCCGAACGCGAGCACCAGGGTCAGCAGCCCGGCCAGCACGATCGCGGTCTTGGGGCCGATCCGGCGCAGCACCAGCAGCGCGATCCCGACGAACGCGTACGTGGTCAGGATGTCGCCGGGGAACAGCAGCACCGCGTGGGCCAGGCCGATCAGCAGCAGCCCGCCCAGGCGGCGCAGGAACATCGGCACGAACGCCCGCCCCTGCCGGACGGCCGAGTCGAGCTGGAGCGTGAAGCTGTAGCCGAACAGGAAGGAGAACAGCAGGTAGAACTTGTTCTCCATGAACAGCGTCACGAGCCAGCGCACGACCCAGTCGAGCGAGGAGTCGAAGCCGGGCTCCGCCATCCCGGCCATCCGGTAACCGGAGGCCAGGAAGGCGATGTTGACGACGAGGATCCCCAGCAGCGAGAAGCCGCGCAGGGCGTCCACAGAAGTGATCCTCGCGGCCGCGAGTCGTGCATCGGGCATGGCGGGAAGTGTCTCCTGTGTCCTCATCAGGCCTACATCATCCCGCAAAACCTTAGCGTTTCCTGTGAATTCAGTTATTTAGTGCGATGTGGATAAATCTCTCCACGATCACTGCTACTGAGATCAAGAACGACGGGATGGCCAGGAACATCAGCCCTCTGCGCGCCCGTCGTGCCCGGTTCGGCCCGTTCAGCCCGATGACCTCGTAGCCGAACAGCGCCACCCACGTCACGACCAGCGCCCCGATGCCGACGGGCGTCCACGGCGAGGTGGGGTCGCCACGTCCCTTGTAGGGGTTGGGATCGGGGATCTCCGTGCCCTTCACGAACTTCTTCCAGGTGTAGAGCGCGGCGTCGTCGTTGGAGAAGACCTTCTTCAGGTCGGGCGAGGCGTCCAGCGCGGCCCGGAACCGCTGTCCCCAGTCCTCCGGGAAGCCCTCGTTGAGCTGCAGGTAGCTGACCTGCCCGCGGCTCACCATCAGGTACGAGTTGCGCGGCTGCTCCTTCAGCTTGGCCACCGCGTCGGCGATCTGCGTCGGGTCCTTGTGCACCAGAGCCTGGACGCCGAAGTTGACCAGCTCGACGTCCCGCTCGCCCCACGGCAGGGTCGGCGTGACCTCCGGGCCCTCCTTGGGCACCAGGTAGAGCACCTTGGCGCTCGGCTTGTCGTGGTCGTAGACGTAGTGCAGGGCGGCGACCTCGCCGGTGGTGACCCGTTCGAACTTCTCGTTGCCGTACCTGGCCAGCAGGAACGCGAAGGCGAACAGCACCGCGAAGCAGGCCGCGAGCACGACCGAGATCTTCCTGGTCAGCTCGGGGTTGAAGCGCACGTTCCGCCTGCGCAGCGGCACGGTCTCCTCGCGCACGTCCGCGCTGTCGGCCGGCAGGTTCGGGAAGAACGCGTAGGCGGCCAGCAGGCAGGAGCCGGGCAGCGCGAACATGTATATGCGCAGCCCGATCTCGCCGCCGTAGCTCTGCAGCCCCAGCGCCAGCACCGGCACGCACAGCAGGATCAGCGCGGACCGGTCGAACACCCCGCGGCGCAGCCGCCGGAACAGCCCGGCCGCCGCCAGCGAGAGGATGACCCCGAGGATGCCGAGCCGCGCCTGCAACACCAGCGCGTGCGCCGGGTCGCTGCCCTCGACGCGGTCGGAGGTGGCGCTGCCGATGTTCTGCAGGATCTTGCCCAGGCCGCCGAAGATCGCGTCGATCTGGCCCGCCCAGAACCCGACCGTCATGTAGCTGATCCACGCCAGCGTCACGAGACCGAGGAAGAACGGCAGCGCCCAGGTCAGCGAGGTCCGCTTGAAGATCAGGAACGCGGTCACCACGCCGAGCATCATGAACGGCGTGATCTGGTGCGAGGCCACCGACGCGAAGAACAACGCCAGGAGCATCAGCAGCATCAGCAGCTTGTCGGCCCGGTAGGTGCCGGTGTTCACGATCTCGCCGGGCGTCATGGCGTCGAGCTTGCCCAGCAGCTTGCGCAGCCCCTTGGGCGGGATCGGCTTGGTGCGCGGCTCCACCCGTCCGAACCAGCGCAACAGGATCGCCACGAACGCCAGATACAGGGCGAAGGTGAACCCCTGCGGCGAGAAGTAGTCCTGTCCGATCCACTGCACGAGGATGAACAGCAGCGCCGCGAACCAGCGGGCCCGCGTCGTCGCCACCACCTGGCGCAGGATCAGGACGAACGGGAGCAGGTAGAGCAGGTTCGACAGGAGCGGCGTCCACTGCAGGATCGTCGTCATGTCGGTGATGCCGGCGGCCTTGGTGACGAACGCGAACAACGCGAAGAAACCCGGCCAGCCCATGCGGGCGTCGATGCTGATCGCCGTCTCGCCCGTCCTGGAGATGAACTCCACGAAACCGGCGTGGATGTACGCCGTGGGGAAGCGCGGCTCGGTGGCCACCAGGGCGCCCGCGCCGTGCAGGGCGAACGTGATGGCGGCGATCTGGAACAGCAGCAGGAACTTGCGGTCGGTGCTCTGGGCGACCGTGACGAAGAACGACACGATCATGATCAGGAGGGCGACGAACGCGGTCGCCGGCAGCGCCGAGATCAGGCCCAGGCCGTTGATGTTCTCCGGGTCCACACCCCACAGCGGGCCCGGGGGCACGCGCAGGGCGAGGATGTACATGAGCAGGCCCTCAAGCACGAGGACGACGGGCAGCCACTTGGGCGCGCTGGCGACCAGCGCCCCGACCCGCCCGCCGGCGGTCCGGCCCTTCTGCCCCGCGGCCACGGGCGCGCCTTCGCCGCCCAGCGGGCCGCCCACGACCTGTCCGTCACCGGAAGCCGCCGGAGCCCGCTCGACCACCGGAGCCCCGACCCCGGACGCCGCGACGGCACCGGCATCGGCCGTCCGGGTAACAGGCGCCCGGAAGGCAACGGTCCTGCCGTCACTCTCACCCTCGCCGTCAACGACAGCGCCGGCCTTCTGGGGCCCGCTGCCCTGCGGACCGGACGCACCAGACGTACCGGCGACGGCCGCACGGGCGGCATCCGCGCCGGATGCGCCTGCGTTCCCCGCGTCGGCGACCCCGGTGCGACCAGGGCCCGCCTCCCCGTTCGGCGAGGCCCCACCCGCGTCGGAGGAGCCCCCGGAACGAGCAGACCCTGTCGCAGGCGACCCAGCCGATCCCGAAGCACCCGATCCAGCCGATCCCGCAGCACCCGACCCAGCCGCGCCAGCCGCGCCAGCTGCGCCGGAGCCCTTCGGGCCGCTTCCCGCACCCTGGGGTGTCGCGGAGCTCTTAGAGGAGCTGTCGCCGCTGTCAGCGGTCGTGGGGGAGCCGCCCTTGGCGGCCCCGGCGGCGGGAGCCTGGGGAGACTCCGCCGCAGGCATCGGCATGGTCCCGGCGGTCGGTGAGCTCTTCGCGTCCGAAGCCGCGGGCCTCTCGGTGCCGGACGGCTCGGCCGGGGCGTGGGGTGCCCTGGCGGTGAACGCGTTGGGCCCCGCCGTCTTCGGCTGGGCCGCGACGTCACGCTCGGCGAACGCCTGCGAAGGCCCGGAAGCGGGCTCGTCTGTCGTGGGAGGGTGGCCGATGTGCACGGTTCCGGGGACGCGGAAGGCCGTCGTCGTCTCGGCGTTCACCTCCGCCGGGGAGCCGGACGCCTCCGGCGCCTCCTCGTCCGACGCCGGCGGGGACGCCGGAGCGCCCCCTTGACCGTCGTCGAACGTCAGCCGCGGGATCACCCCCGTGGCCTCCGGATCGAAGGGCGTCTCTGTCTCCTCCCCGGCGTCCTTGCGAACGTCGGAGGAGCCGGTCTTCCCCTTAGTCATGCCATCGCCGTCCCGTTGCCTCACGTTGACCATCATGCGGCCCCGGACGACCCCTGAGTGACAGTCGGCTGCCCAGTTTCACCAAAATTGAGTATTTTGCGTAGATTTCCGAAGATCAGAAGTGCCACCAGCAGCTCGCTGAAGAGCAGCCCGTACCCCACGGCGTTCACCCCGAAGTGCGGGAAAAGGGCCACCGTGGACACCAGCACCAGCACGGCCAGCCCGATCTGCACGAGCGCCAGCGTGCGCGCGTGACTCTGCGCCCGCAACGCGCTCAGGTACACCTCGATCAGCACCCGCGGCAGCACGGCCAGCGCCATCAGCCGCAGCAGCGTGGACCCCTCGTCGGCGAACTCGGCGCCGAAGACGGTCAGGATCAGCGGCGCCCCGATGATCGCCACCGCGATGATCGGAGTCACGATCATGAAGCCGCGCCGCAGCGCCCGCCGGCAGTTCAGGGCCAGTTTGGAACGGTCGAACGACCCCTCGACCGTCAGCGACACCGCCATGTTCATGGCCAGCAGCTCGATCATGCTGGCCAGCGTGTGGGCCATCGAGAAGCGCCCGAACGTGGCCTCGCCCACCTTGGTCGCCACCACCACGGGCACCAGGTAGACGATCGCCAGGATCGACAGGGTGCCGGGGAAGTCACCGGCCAGGAACCGGCCGATCTGCCGCAGGCCGGGCGGCTCGTGGGCGGTGCCGAGGCTCTTGACGTGCCGGGGCACGACGACGCCGAAGATCAGCCAGTTGACCGGGATCAGCGCGAGGGCGGTGGGGATCATCCACGAGACGAAGATCCCGCCGTCGGGCAGCGCGCCGGCCAGCGCGACCAGCAGGCCCATCTTGACCAGGCCGAACACCAGGTTGTTGACCGGCACCCAGGTGGCCTTGCGCAACCCGGTGAGCACGACGTCCTGGAGCGTGAAGACGGCCCACACCAGCACCGAGGCCAGGAAGAACAGCCCCGGCCCGAACCCGGCCAGCACCGAGTACGTCTTCCCCCACAGCGGCAGCGTCAGCAGGAAGCCGAGCGCCGCGACCCCGCCCGTGGCGGCGGCCAGGCCGTAGCCGCGCAGGATGAGCTCGGGCGTGCGCCGCCCGGCCACCGGCAGGAAGCGGGCCAGCGCCCCCACGAAGCCGAGCGCGGTCAGCGACGCGAACAGCCGCATCGCGGTGATCACCGCCTGGCCGCGCCCGAACTCCTCGGGGGTGTAGAAGTGCGCCGCGAGCAGCCAGTAGCCCATGCCGAGGGTGCCCGTGACGACCGTGTTGGCCATCAGGGCGTAACCCTGGCGGAAGAGCGGATTGCTGAGGTCGCGGAGGATCTTTTCCCGCAGGCTAGACATTTCCGCGCACCCGCTGCAGCCCGTACCTCGTCCGCCGGACGACCGCGTACCCCTTGGTGAGGATGCGTTCGCGCAGGTAGATGAGAGGTACGGCGTTGCCTTCGACGGCGCGCTTGAACATGCTGATGGTCGTCGGCTTGCCGACCGTCAGCCGGGGGATGGCGAGCATGTCGTGGCGGTCGGCCGCGATGGTGTTGCTCACGGCGCAGGCGGCGAAGTAGCCGGCCTTGCGCACCTCGTGGCGGACCCGGGCGCTGGAGTAGCCATAGGGGTAGGCCATGGTGGCGACCGGCGCGCCGATCTTCTCCTCCAGCAGGCCCTTGTTCCTGCGCAGCTCCTGCCGCAGGTCGTCGGTGCGGAGCTGGTCGAGCTGCGGGTGGCTGTGGCTGTGGCCGCCGATCTCGATGCCGTTCTGGGCGGCCTCGCGGGCCTGGCCCCACGACAGCATGTCGTCGAGCGGACGGCCCGCGGCGTCCTTGCCGGCGTCGGACACCCAGCCGCTGGTCAGGAAGACCGTGGCCGGGAAGTTGTAGCGGTCGAGCAGGGGCAGCGCCTGGCTGTGGAAGTCGGCGTAGCCGTCGTCGAAGGTCAGGACGATCGGCTTCGCCGGCACCGTACGGCCGTCGATCTTGTTCAGCGCGGCCACCAGGTCGCCCAGCGTGAGCGGGGTGAACCCGCTCTCCGACAGGTAGGCGAGCTGCTCGGCCAGGTCGGACGGCCGCACGGCGTGCGGCCGCGTCTCGTCGTTGGGGCTGTCGCTGACCGAGTGGTACATCAGGATCGGAATGCGGATCATGAGCGTGCCACCTTCAGCCTCGCCGTGCCGACCACGTAACCCCAGGTCGTCCAGGCCAGGCCGACGACGATCGCGGCGGCCCTGCCGAGTCCGGACGGATCGCCGCGCAGGGCGTCGCCCACGCCGCGCAGCGCGCCGAGCGGCAGCGTCTTCATGGCGTGGGCGCGCTCGCTGGCCAGGCCGTCCTGGGTGCCGACCTCCCGCGTGACCAGGGCCTTCGACAGGCCCTCCGCGTAGCACCTGGACCTGAAGTAGGCGAAGCCCTCGCGCTGCCTGGACACCTTGTGCCCGATGACCGCGCGGGGCTCGAACAGCATGACCGAGCCCGGCTTGCGCTGGCTCAGCCTGATGCAGAACTCGGTCTCCTCGCAGCCCAGCGGGCGCGACTTGCGGCCCTGCACGCTGCGGCCGATGCCGCTGTGGAAGCCGCCGACCTCGGCGACGACCTCGCGCAGGAAGGCGGCGTTGCCGCCCATGACGTTGCGGATCGGCGCGCGTACCGCGGGCATGCCGCGGTACGTGCACCCGACCGTCCAGTCGAACTCGTACGGGAACCAGCGGGGCCGGCGCTTCGACGCCCACAAGGGGTCGGTACGCCCGCCCACGCCCACCACACCGGATTCCTGGAAGCCCTCCTCCAAAGCCTCCAGCCACCCCGCGTCGGCGACCGCGTCGTCGTCGAGAAACGCGACGATCTCACCGGTGGCCGTCGCCACGCCGGTGTTCTTGCCGCCGGACAGCCCCTGCTCGTGCGTGTTCTCCACCACGATGGCCTGTGGATAGGCGCGCTTGAGCTTCAGGTGCAGGTCCGGATTGTGGTCGACCACCAGGATCAGCTCGTGTGCCGGGCGGCTCTGGTTCTCGACCGACTCGACTGCCTGCCTGATGTCCTCCCAGCGCTCTTCTGTGTAGACGCAGATGACAACAGACGTGTTCACAACGGTTCCTCTTACGCGACGCCTCGGTCAGCGGCGGGAGTGGCGGTGGGCTCAGGCTGAGGGGCGGAGGGCTGGCGGCGCCACTCCTTCAGGATCGTCTTGAGCACACGGAAGCCATCTCGTACGGCACGCAGGTTGCTCTCGCCGTGAATGCGGTTGCGCTCGTGGCTGGGCACCTCGTGCACCTTAAGCCCGGCCTTGGCCGCCCGCACGTTCATCAGGGTCTCGACCTCGAAGCCGTCGCAGTCGAGGTCGAGCACGTCGAGGTGACGCGCCCAGAACGCGTTGTAGCCGTAGCACAGGTCGGTGTAGCTGGTCTTGTACATCACATTGACGATGCCGGTGAGGACCTTGTTGCCCAGGCGCCGGTTGAGCGTCAGGTCGTCGCTGCCGCCGCCGGCGGCGTAGCGCGAGCCCTTGACGAAGTCGGCCCCGGTCACGAGGGCGCCCACGAACGAGATGATCTCGCGGCCGTCCGTCGAGCCGTCGGCGTCGATCATGACGATGATGTCGCTGGTGCACGCGGCGAAGCCGGCGGACAGGGCGTCGCCCTTGCCCTTGCCGGTCTGCGTGACGATCTTCACGTTGGGCCGCAGGCGCTTGGCGACCTCGACCGTGTCGTCGACGGAGTTGCCGTCGACGAGCACGATCTCGTCGACCCACTGGGGGATCGTCGCGAAGACGTGCGGCAGGTTCTCGGCCTCGTTCATCGCCGGGACGACCACGCTCACCGTAGGGGAAATGGCCAGGTGAGGGGTGACGGGCGTGAAGCTCGAAGGGGGCGGCATGGAACGCAAGGGCGACTTCTGGACCTTGCCGTTGTGCTTGGTGATCTCGGGACTCATGGCGAGGGATATCCTTCCGGGACCCGGCCCTGCTCACCGCACGGAGTCATCCCCGGGTGCTGCGGGAATGGCGGAGCCGACGAGCGGTGCATTGTTGGGTCCTGTGGAGTGAGGGTGTGTGCTGGTGCCGGGGGGTGGTGCCGGGAGCGTTCAGCCGGCTCCCGTTGGTTCCTTGACTACATTGGGTGACTCCTGCTGCTGCTGCATCGAGGTGCGCACCCGACCAAAGCCCTTGAGGACGCGGTCGGCCGCCTTATAAAGAGACGGTCGATCCAAGACGATTGTTCGAGCTTTGTTGAAAGGAGTTCGGCCCATCCAGTGGACGGCCGCTGTCGCGGACGGTCGTGAGATGCGGCCCTCGGCAACGTACAGGACCCCGCTCTTGAGCCAGTCTTTGTACTCTTTGCCGCCCTTGCCCATGTCGACCATGTGCATCCCGTCGTTCGCGGCGGCCTCGGCCATCTGCAGATGGTGAACGATGCCGGGCGAGTAACGGGCGTACTCGGTGTCGTAGGCGGGGAACCACCCTACAAGCGTCGTGGCCGTACGGAGACCGAAATGCCCGGCGACAGGCACGTCCCCGGCATAAAGCATGGTGAGGATGCCGGAGAAGTCCGATGACTTCTCGGCATGCATCATGTCGATGAGTTCGACGATCCAGGGCTGGGCGAACCGGTCGACCCGGCCGGTGCGCCGGTACTGGTCGGACTTCCAGGCCAGCAGCGTGCGCAGGACCTCGGGGTCGGTGGCGTTCCACTCGAAGCGCAGCCCGCCCTGCTCGCGGCCGAACTTGCGCTCCTTGTAGCGGACGGTCTTGAGGTTCTTGGGGGAGTTGGCCTTGACCTGCTCCAGCCAGGAGTCGAAGCCGGAGGTGAAATCCATCACGGGGGCCGGGCGCACGTCGGCCTCGTACGGGGCGAACGTCGGCTGGCCGGCGACCAGGTGGTCGAAGTCGAACACGCTGAGCTTGCAGGCGCGCAGCAGCTGCTTGGCGTCGAGGTGCAGGTCGGGGACGGCGATCAGGCCGTGGCAGGTGGTGAGGAAGCCGCCGAGCGGCTTGCCGATGCCGAAGCTGTGCCGCTCGTACGGGAAGAACCCGGCGATGCGGTTGCCGTCGGAGATGACCGCCACCCTCACGTAGTCACGCAAGCGGTCCATCGCCACGGCGAACTCGACGGAGAGGAACGGGTTGTCCAGACTCGGATCGGCCTTCTGGAGCTCGCGCCATCGGGCGCGTTCGGAGTCGCCGAGGTCTCTCGGGCGCACTACCTGGATGTTCACCTTGCCCTGGCCCCCTGTTCGGTCTGCATGTTCTTCCCCCGGTACAACACGCGAAGCACGTACATGAACCCGCCGAGCACGGCGACCGTCGCCACGCCGGCTCTGGGCGACCATGCGTTGAACAGCAGCATGGCTTCGGCGAGGAGCACGTTCAGGACGAGGCTGGCCGCGGCTCCTACTGATAGTGCGGCAAGGGGGTCACGATCGCGCAACAGTCCCACCACCGCCGCCCCCGGCACCACCATGAGGAACAGGGAGATCAAGAACGGGCGCAGCGGGGTGTCGAGGTCGAACAGCGCGACCACGGCCCCCGCTATGCAGGCGAGCGCCAGCAGCCATGCCAGCGCTCTGCGGTGCTTGAGCATCTCCTGTTTCTCTCCTGCTCTTTCTGGTCAAGACATGGTTGATCGATTTTCATGGGACCAATCCTGGTCCGGGCACGTCAATGCCGACGCTTGGTGAGCCGTTGAGGTTCACCGGCATGGCGAAGTTTCTCCTGTGACTTCCGCCACAGGACGTGGTGACTCCGGGTTTCCGGGCGTGTTCCCCAAGCTAACCAGAATGCCCTATGTGGCCTATGATGTTCGAGCCAGGGTCCTGTTTATCCCGCTATGTCCGCTCTTCCAGGGGAGCTGTTCGTCACCCTTGTGGCGCGGCGTCCACATTCGAGGTCTGTCCGTCGCTCGGCGCCTCGGACGGCTCGGCGGTGGGCGTGGGCGGGTCGGAGGGGGGATCGGACTCCGGGGCGCGGTCGGCGTTCCAGGCCAGCGAGCAACTGGCGGCGCCGCCGTTCGAGGTGAACGAGACGCGGCCGCGGCCGCCGGCGCTCGGGTCCACGACGGTCACCCAGATCGACACCGAGCCGCCCGCCTTGACCGAACCGCTGGCGGGGAAGACGTCGAGGCCCTGTGACGCGGTCGCCACCCAGGAGACCGCGGCGTTGCGGGCGCGCAGCCCGATCTTGGCCGCGCCCGCGATCGAGGCGGGGCACGTCGTGCCGAGCCGGGCGACCGGCGCGGGCCTGCGGCGGCTCACCGTGGGCGCGACCGGCCCGCCGCCGGGCCGCCGGGCGGGCCGCCGGACCGTCGGCGTGGCGGACGGGGACGCCTCCGGCGTGTCGGCGCTCGGCGTGGGCTCGGGCGTCACGTCCTCCTCCTCCAGCGCCGGCTCCGGCGTGCGCTCGGAGGAGGGGGAGAGCGTGGGCGTGGGCGTCAGGGTGAGCGCGGTCTGCGCGGCGTCGCCGCCGTTCAGCACGACCACCGCCCCGGTCGCGGCCAGCACGCACACCCCGGCCAGCACCACCGGCCCGAGACGGCGCGGACGGCGGCGGCGCGAGCGCCGTTCGGCGGCCACCGGGAAGCCGGTGCGGTCGAAGTTGTCGCCGCGGTCGGTGATCAGCGTCCTGGTCTGGTCGCGCCCGGGATCGACGCAGGTGTCCACCACCCGGCGGCGCAGCGAGAGCGGCGGGAACTCGACCGGCACCAGGTCGAGCAGGCGCGAGGCCGCAACCTGCCGGTGCTTGCCCTCGGTGCACACCTCGCACCCGGCGATGTGTCCCGACAGCCGCCGCCGCAGCAACGGCGTGAGCGGCCCCTCCCAGGAGTCCACCATCGCCGACAGGTCCGGGCAGTGCGCCCGGCCCGTCTTGGCCAGGACGACCGCCGCGGCCGCGTTCTCCAGCTGGTCGCGGGCCCGGCCCAGCCGGGTGGCGGCCTGACGGGAGGTCAGCCCCAGCACCGAGGCGACCTCGACCGGCGTCAGGCCGTGCCGCAGCGACAGCAGGACGATCTCGCGCTCGTTCCCGCTCAGCTCGCCCAGCGTCTCGCGGACCAGCCCGGCCAGCTCGGAGTCGGGCTCCCCGGACGGCGGCCCGGACGGATGCGCCTGCGGCAGGCCCCCGGCGGGCGTGCCGCGGTGGGCCATCCTGGCCCGGACCTGGAACCTGGTCAGCGCGTACACCCAGGCGCGCAGGCGGCCGGCCTCCTTCAGCCGGTCCACGCAGCCCTGCGCGGTCACCAGGGCGTCGTGCACGGCGTCGGCGGCCGAGTCCCGGTCGCCGATCAGCGAGAGGGCGTAGTCGTAGAGCCGTTCGCCGTAGGAGTCGTACAGGGCGGCGGGAGCGTCGGTGTCGGCCCGCCGCAGAGCGGCGACCAGTTCCTGATCGTCGGCGCGGCCGACCGTCGGCCATCCAGGCACGGATTCCCCTCCCCGCGGGTGGAACGGGCGCTCAAGCCCCCACGCGGGAGAGGACGCCGCCTCGATCGGCCAGGTTGACCGGCGCGGCAGCCGTCATGCCCAACCGGCATGACGTCGTGATCCGTGTGACGGGAGTGGCTCAGCCGTCGCAGTCGGGGGCGCAGAGACGGCGTTCCATGCCCTGGAGGAAGAAGTCGCGGACCTGGAGCACGTCCTTGGCGATGTAGGCCTCGCCGCCGGTCGTCTTGGCCAGCGTGTCCATCTGCTTCCTGCCCGCCTCGGCCTCTGGCCCGAAGGCGATGAGCAGGATGCTGATCGGCCGCTTCGGGTTGTAGGTCTTCTTGAGGTACTGCAGGATCTGGGCGTTAGAGACGCCGCCGTCGGGATCGTCGTTGCCCGCGCCGTCCGTCAGGATCAGCAGGGTGTTGATCTTGTCTTCCTGGTACGTCTTCGTCAGCTCGCCGTAGGCGGCCTTGATGGTGTCGTTCAGGCCGGTGTCGCCGGTGGCCTTGGCCTGGATCTGCCCGAACTGCCGGACCAGCGCCTGCTTGCGGAGCACGCCGTTGGTGGACTCGGCGAGCGGGCCGACGGAGACGAGTTCCTGCCAGTCCTTGCCCTGTCCGTCCATGTGGGTGGAGAACGTCCACAGGCCCAGCTCGGAGTCGGCCGGGAACAGCCCCAGGCCCTCCATGGCGATCTTGTTGATGGCCTGCATGCGGGTCATGTTCGTGCCGGGGACGGGCAGCGCCATCGTGCCGGAGACGTCGAGCAGGGTGAGCAGCCGGGTGCCGAGGTTCAGCCGCGACCAGGTCTGCACCATCGAGGCCACGCTCTTGGCGTCGGGCCGCGGCAGCGCCTCCGGCTTGTCGGGGACGAACCCCTTCTCCTTCGTCAGCGTCTCGCCGGCCTTGCCGTCGGGGCTGCGGAAGCCCGCGTCGCGCAGGATCTTCTTGGCCGCGTCCGTGCCGAGGTCCTGCCTGAAGTCCGCGGCCGCCTTCTGGGTCGCCGGGTCCTTGGTGACGATCGTGATCGGGTAGTCGAGGCTGAGCGTGCCCTCCTTGGGATAGAGGGCGACCACCGGGGCCTCGGGCTTCTTGGCGTTGTGGGCGTAGACGGCCTGCTCGGAGGCGACGCCGACCGGCACCTTGCTGCCCGACTTCACCGTCAGGCTGGCCAGCAGCGCCGCCGGGTCGGAGGCGAGCTGGCCGGAGATCTCCTTGAGCGCGCCGACCAGCGCCTTGTTCTGCCCGGCCTCCTTGGCCGAGGTGGCGGCGGCCAGCAGCGCGGCCAGCCCGGCGGAGTTCTTCTGCGGGTCGAGCGCCAGCACCCGGACCTTCCTGCCGGGGCCGTCGGGGTTGGCCACGTTGGCCGCCGCGATCATGCCCGCCCAGCTCGGCGTCAGGCTGCCGGACAGCTTCGCCGCGGCGGACTTGGCCGCGGCCAGCACGACGGGCGACAGGGCGACCGAGCCGGCCGGCTCCGGCAGCGCCGAGCCCGCGGGGGAGTTGCGGAGGTTGCCCACCAGCAGGCTGGAGTCGGCCACCCACACGTCCGCGCCGGACTTGCCGGCGGCCAGCCCGTTCGCGGTCTTGGCCGCCGCCTCCCTGGTCACGGTGACCTCGACGCACTTGCTGTCGATCGAGTGCAGGGCCTTGGTGTAGTTGGCGGCGATCTTGTTGAGCGCGGGGTGGATGTCGGGGGTGGCCACGACGCGCAGCGGCAGCTTGCCGGCCGAGCAGTCGTGCTCCCGATTGAAGATCACGAACGCCGCGACACCGAGGAGCACGGCCAGCGCGACGGCCCCGGCCAGCGGTACGAGCACCCTGCCACGCCCGCTGACCGACCGTCTGCGGGAGGGTGGTTCCTGGGCTCGGTAGCCGCCATCGAGCTCGTCTGTCCGGTGTCGCCCCACGATGTCCTCTTAGGTGTGTTGAGACCTTCCGGAGACCCTAGCGGGAGTTGCTCCGCAATACTCCGGGAACACTACTCGGTGGGCTCTGTGTGGCAAAACCGCTCTTTTGGTGCGCCTATTACGGAGAGTGGCGGTCAATGGCAGCAGGCGTGACCGCGCCAGGCGCGCGCTCCCTCACGCACCGCGACCGCCGCGAGGGCCACCGCCATGGCCGGATCCACCCACCACCAGCCCAGCGTGTTCAGCCACAGACCGGCCAGCACGCCGGCCGCCATGGCGGCGCAGATCAGGTTCTGGGTGCCCTCGCCGGACGTCGCCGCCGACGCCAGCCGGGCCCCCAGCCGCCGCTTGACCAGCCCCAGCGCGGGCATGCTGACCAGGCTGACCGTCGTGACCACGATGCCGAGCACGGTGGGCGTGGCCCGGTGGCCGGCGTCGAGGTCGTGCGCGACGTGCCCGACGAGGTAGGGCGCGAGCAGCCAGAAGCTCACCGCCACCGCGCGCCTGGCGGTGGTCTCGGCGTGCGGCGAGAGCGTGCGGGCGCCGGTGAAGCGCCACACCACGATCAGGCTCGCCCCCGCCTCGGCGAAGGCCGACAGCCCCCACCCGATCAGCGCGACGGAATGCGCCGACAGCCCGGCGGCCAGGCCCAGCGTGCTCTCCACGGCCAGCCAGGCGAGCGTGGCCACCGACAGCGCACGCGCGGCGCGGGCGGCTCGCAGCCAGTCGGCCGTCGCGGCCGGATGCTCATGAATCCGCTGGTCAGACACCATGAACCCCCGAACTCCCGGCTATCCGGCCGTCGACAGCGTTACGTAACGTACCCATGACCCAGAGTGACTTTAAGCCCTGTGCGGCAAAGGATGTTCAAGATTCACCGGATAATGGCGGTGATCGCGTCCGGGGGAGGGATCGTGCCGTTCACGCCCAGTCACATCGCCGCCGTGCTGCCTCTGGTGGCCTCCGGACGGGCGCGGCGGTTCGCCGATCCGTGGGCGCTCGCGCTCGGGACGATGGTCCCCGACCTGCCGATCTTCCTGCCGTTCCTGCCGGTCTACGGCGACTGGCACTCCTGGCAGGGCGTGTTCACCCTCGACCTGGCCGCGGTGCTGCTGCTCCTGCCGCTGTTCCACCTCGTGCTGCGCGATCCGCTGGTCTCGCTGCTGCCGCCGTCCCTGGCCGGGCCGGCCGCGGCGCTCCTGCGGCCGGGCCGGCTCAGGATCCTGCCGGTGGTGGCCGGCAGCGTGCTCGGCTCGGCCACCCACCTGTTCTGGGACTCCTTCACTCACTCCTACGCCTCCGCCCGCTGGGGCGCCTGGCCGGACACCCCCGTCTTCGGCACGACGAGGCTCTTCAGCGTGCTGCAGTACACCTCGTCGGCCGTCGGGCTGGCCGTGGTCGTGTGGTGGGCCTGGCGCGCGTTGTCCCGCACCGAGGCGGCCGGCGTGCCGGGCCGTCTGCGGCTCGCGCCCGCCGTGCGGTGGGCCGTGCTGGCCGCCTGTACGCTCGGCACGGTCGCCGGCGCTCTCGTGTGGCCGCTGGTGGACGAGCCCAACCCCGCCTTCGGCTTCCGGAGCGTGCTCACCAAGACGGGCGCGGGCACCGTGATCGGGCTGTCGGCCGTCCTGGCCTGCTACGCGATCGTCTGGCAGGTCAGGCGGCGCATGGCAGTATCGGAAGGTGCCTGACTACGTGTTCGACGCCGACGACCCCCGAATCGCCGACTACACCCGGCTGCGGGACGTCGAGCTGCGCAAGAGCCTGGAGGCGGAGCGCGGCCTGTTCCTCGCCGAGGGGGAGAAGGTGATCAGGCGGGCCATCGCCGCCGGCTACCCCATCCGCTCGGTCCTGACCACCCGGCGCTGGTACGAGTCGCTGTCCGACGTCATCGGCGACGCCACCGTCTACGAGGTGAGCGACGAGCTGATGGCCGGCATCGCGGGCTTCCAGATCCACCGCGGCGCGCTGGCCTCCATGCGACGCCTGCCGCTGCCCACGGCCGAGACCCTGATCAAGGGCGGCGCCCGCCGGCTGCTGGTCCTGGAGGACCTGGTCGACCACTCCAACGTCGGCGCGATCTTCCGCTGCGCGGCCGCGCTCGGCGTGGACGGCGTCCTGCTCTCGCCGCGCTGCGCAGACCCGCTCTACCGCCGGGCGGTGAAGGTCTCCATGGGTGCGGTCTTCTCGATCCCGTACGCGCGGCTCGACGACTGGTACACCGGCCTCGGCGAGCTGCGGGCGGCCGGGTTCCAGACCCTGGCGCTGACCCCCGACCAGAGCGCGGTCCCCCTCGACCGGGTCCCGATGGGCGACCGGGTGGCGCTGCTGCTCGGCGCCGAGGGCGACGGCCTGTCCTCCCACTGGCTGCACGAGGCCGACCACGCGGTGTGCATCCCCATGAGCCCGGCCGCGATGGACGCGGGCGTCGACTCGCTCAACGTGGTGGCCGCGGCGGCGATCGCCTGCCACGGGCTGATGCGCTCGGCCGCCGCGCGCTGACCGTCCGGGCGTGCGAATGGGTCTGGTGGCGCTTCGACCAGGCGTGTAACCCTGTAATCATGCAGACCCTGTTCGAGCACGCCGGCGGCGAAGAAGGCTTACGCCGCTTCATCGAGATCTTCTACCGCAGCCTGCTGGCCGACCCGCTGCTCCAGCCGCTCTTCGGCGAGGGAAAGGCGAGCCACGTGGACAACCTGACCGCCTTCACCGTCGAGACGTTCGGCGGCCCTGACACGTTCTCGGCGGAGATGGGCGGCTTCCCGCTGCTCATCGAGGCGCACCGCGGGCTGGGCATCGAGGAGGCCCAGCGGCGGCGGTTCGTCGAGCTGTACATGGAGGCCGCCGACGCGGCCGGGCTGCCCGATGACGAGCCGTTCCGGGCCTCGCTCCGCTCGCACGTGGAGTTCGGCACGCAGGTGGCGTTGCAGAACTCCCACGCCGAGACCGACGACCAGCTCCACCCGCTGCGCGAGGTGCCGCGCTGGGACTGGGAGCGGCCGCCGGAGTAGCCGGTCAGGGGCGGTCGGTGTCCTCGATGAGCCAGTCGGGGTAGGCGTCGATGTCGTGCAGCACCGGCTGGGCCTCGACGGTGCCGGCACCGCCGTTCGCGCCGATGTGCGCCGCCAGTTCGGCGGCCTGTTCGCGTGGTGTGATGAGGGTGAGCTGCCAGGAGACCCCGGCCTCCGCGGCCGGGACTTCCGCGATGTCGATCGAGGTGGCCAGCCCCGCGAGCAGGATCGTGTGCGCGAGCGCGGCGGCCTGCTCGTGGCCTTCGATCGTCGTGCGGACTTCGATGAATTCCGCCATGATCTTCCTTATTGCGGAGGGGTACATTCACCACCCTAATCTGCGCGAATCGACCGTGGGGTCGGCTTCGGGCGGCCGAAGTCGGCCTGGGTGGCGTCGGTTGCGACGAGCCGGTACCCGAGATCGGCGGCCTCAACCACGACGGGATGCGGCAGGATGTGATCCGCCGATCACCGAGAGCGACCGACGGAGGTCCCGTGAAGCCGACCTGGATCATCGCGGCCGCGGTCGCGGCCACCCCGCCCGCGTTCACGGCCCCGCCCGCGTTCACGAGCCCGCCCGCGTTCACGACTCTGCGCGTCACTCGTGCGGGAGCGGCCGTGCGCCCGGAGGCGGCCACGCATCCGCGGGCCGCCTCCGCCGATCGCAGCGCTCTGAGCTGTGCCGTCAGCTCCCCGACCGGTCGGCCGCTGACCTTCAGCCCGCGCATCGGCCTGACCGCGAAGCCGGTGTCGGCCCGCGGCAACCTCCAGCTCACCGGCTGCCTGTCGGCCGACAGCTCGGCCCCCTACCTGCGCTCGGGCTGGGTCACCCTGAAGAGCGTCGGCCGGGCGTCGTGCGCGAGCGCCCGGCAGGTCCACGGCACCGCCCGCATCACCTGGTTCGGCCTCGACGGGCGGCCGGTCGGCACCTCGGAGGTGCGTACGCGGGCCGACCGGCTGGCCACCCAGAGCCCGGCCGACAGCTTCCTGACCGGCACGGTCGTGTCGGGGCCGCTGGACCGCGAGCGCGTCCGCGGCACGATCACGCCCGCCATGGGCCTCCTGGCCTGCGCGACCGGCGGCCTGGGCACGCTGTCCGCGGCGGGCCGGCTCACCTTCGGCTGACCTCCGGCCGGCTGCCGCGGGTCAGTCGCCGGCTCGCGTTCGGCTGATCTCCGGCCGGCTCCCGCGGGTCAGTCGCCGGCTCACGTCCGGCCGGCTTCGGGCGGTCAGCCGCCGGCGATCTGCTCGCCCGCGAAGTCCAGCAGTTGCTCGGCGGTGCTGAAGCGGCGCTCGTCCCCGTCGTGGAGCAGGACGCCGAACACCCGCCTGCCGCCGCGGTCGCCCGCGAACAGCAGGCAGTACCGCGCCGCGTTCGTGTATCCGGTCTTCACGCCCACGACGTCCGCGGATCGGCCGAGCAGCTTGTTGGAGTTGCGCCAGGTGTGCGCCCCGTGCAGGGCCGACTTGGCGACCTTGTACACCTTGCTGCCCACCACCGTGCGGAAGACCGGGTCGGCCATCGCCCGCTGCGCCAGCGTGACCTGGTCCACGGCGGTCGAGTAGCCGCCGTTGGCCGGCGTGGGCAGCCCGTCGGGGTTGGTGTAGCGGGTGTCGCCGAGGCCGAGCGAGCGCGCGGCCCGGTTCATCTTGGCCACGAACGCGGTCTTGCCCGGCCCGTACTTCCTGGCCAGGGCGTTGGCGGCGTCGGCGCCCGAGGGGAGCATGAGGCCGTACAGCAGGTCCCTGGCCGTGAGGCGCTCGCCCTTCCGCAGGCCGGCCGTGGTCGCGCCGTTGCTGGTCGCGTGCTTCACGTCGGCGGCGGTGACGGTGATCGCCTCGTTCAGGCGTCCCTCGCGCAGGACGACGTAGGCCGTCATCACCTTGACCAGGCTGGCCACCGGCACCCGCCGGGTCTCCCGCTTCGCGAAGTGGATCGTTCCGTCCGAGTCCACTACATATGCCGCCTCCGCCTTCACGGTCGGGACGTCGGCGGCCCGTGCGGCGGACGCCGGGTAAGAGATCCCCACAACCAACGCGAGTACGGCAGAGCCGATGAAACCCCCAATACGCATGCCAGACATGTTCGCAGGAGATCAAGGGTTGGTTTGCGAAACTCGGCCGTAAGTGGCCCTCAGTTGGGGGTAAATGCTTGATAGATCCGACATCTGCGGGGAGACGAGGCCGTGGCAGGCAGGTTCATCATCAGTCAGGACGAGCGGGGCGCGTTCCGTTTCGCGCTCGTCGCGAACAACGGGCAGACGCTGGCCGTGGGCGAGGGCTATCCGAGCAAGGCCGCCTGCGTCAACGGCATCGAGACCGTGCGCAGGAACGCTCCCGAGGCCGCCATCGACGACCAGACTCCGCCCACGATCTAGGACGAGGCCAGGGCCTTGCGCCGGCGGCGGACGAAGAACCAGGCCACGCCCGCCGCGACCGCGAGCAGCAGGACCAGCGCGCTGACGGGCGAGCGGGCGGCCAGTTGCAGCCAGCCCCACACCAGCGCCGTGAGCCCGAACCACCAGATGGGCGCCCAGGTCAGGCAGCCGAGCGCGCTCGCCACCACGTACCAGGGATAGGACACCCGCAGCGCGCCCGCCACCCATGGCAGCGTGTGCCGCAGCATGGGCACCCAGAAGCAGCCGTAGACGGCCAGCGCGCCCCACTTCTCGACGACGCCCTCGATCCGCGCGATGCGCTCGCGGCCGAGCCGCACGCCGACCCTGGACTCGTAGAGCTTCTCGCCGAGCTTGCGGCCGACCCAGTAGTAGACCTGGAACGCGCCGAACAGCGCGAGGATGAGAACGGCCCCCACCAGCCAGTACGGCAGCCCGAACCAGAACGGCCGGGCGGGATCGGGGAGGGCGGCAGCCGCATGCCACATGAGCCCGCTCACCCCCACTCCAACGCCTTAGGTCAGCCTTACCTTAGTCAAGGAAGAGGCGTTCCGCCACATCAGCTTGCAAGGCCGGGTCGCCGGCTGCAAGTAGCCGACAACCACCCCTCAACCATCCCGCCCTATACCTGAACTGAGCAAAAGGGGTGTTGATCATGTCGTCGAGAAGTGCGGTGGTCCTGGCCGGGGGTACCGCCAACGCGGTCAAGCTCTTCGTGGCCGCGCTCGCCTTCACCAGCGCCTACGTCGGCTTCTCCGCCTACAGCAGCGCCGGATCGGCCGCCGAGCCGGTGCGGACCGTCACCCTCTCGGCCCGCGAGCTGCCCATCACCGCCCCGGCCCGGCAGAGCGCCCCAGCCCGCGCGGGCGAGATCGCCCTCAGCGCCCTGACCGACGGCGCCCCCGGCTGCGGCAAGTCGTTCCTGGCCCGCGGCCTGCTGGTCAACCCGCGGCCCGGCACGACGGTCCTGTACCGCTGGCGGTTGTCGCGCTGGAGCCCGGCGACCGGGACGTGGCGCACCTACCTGGCGGACCACTCCGGGTTCGCCGGCGGCAGCCGGAGCGTGGAGTGGCAGCCGCAGATCTCCGGCAACGCCGGGTGGTACCGGGTCGAGCTGATCGCCCGGCCCGGCGGGACCGTCACGAGCGAGCGTTTCCAGGTGAGCTGCTGACCGACCGGCGCGCCGCCTCCACCCAGCGCGGCACGCCCACCCGCTGGGCCACCTCAAGAGCCTTCTCGTAGTGCTCACGGGCCGCGTCGGGCTGGCCCAGCCGGATGGCCAGGTCGCCCAGGGTCAGCGCCACCGGCCACAACGCCACGACGCCCGTGCCCGCGCCGGCCACCCGGTCGGCGAACGGCTTGAGCTTGTCGTAGCAGTCGACCATGCGCTCGCGGTCGTCGAGCAGCATGCCCGCCAGCGCCCGCCAGGTCATCACCAGCTCGTAGAGGAAGTCGGGCCGGACGGGCGGGCGGGTGGCGGCCACGGCCCTGGCGTCGTTGAGGTGCCCGGCCGAGGCGAGGGCGAGGGCGTAGGCGTCGAGCGTCCACTTGGCGCCGCGCTGATGGGCCGGCGCCAGCAGCTCGACGGTCTCGGCCGCCCGGCCGTCGACCAGGTGCAGGCAGAACGCGGTGATCAACGGGAGGTCCTGGCGGCCTTCGAGCATGCCGGCCCGCGCGGTCATCCTGGCGGCCTCGCGGTAGGTGCGTTCGGCGCCCGCGTAGTCGCCGGCGATCATCATGCGCTGACCGGCGTACCAGACGACGACGGCCGCGGGAGCGGACAGGTCGTACTGCTTGGCCAGGCGGTCGGCGGCGGCGGCGTGCTCGTCGGCGACGGCGAACTCGCCCCTGGCCGCCGCGCACTCCAGCAGCACCAGGTGGGCCAGGGCCTGCGTGGCCATCTGGCCCGAGCGCTGGGCGACCTCCAGCAGCTCCCTGCCGATGCCCTCGCGAGTGTCGACGGCCGGGATGTCGTAGGACTGGCGCAGCCGGCCGCTCAGCGCCGCCGCGATCAGCGTCGGGTCGCCGCTCTGCCTGGCCAGCTCCAGCGCCTCCAGCGACGCCTGCCGCCCGCGCTCGGGCGCGGAGGAGCCCTCCAGCTCCAGCGCCAGCGTGGTGAGCAGGCTCGCCCGCAGGCGCTGCTCGCCCGCGGGCAGCTCCATGAGCGCCTTCTCGGTGACGTCGACGATCTCCCACGCGGTACGGGTGAAGTCGCGCGCCATGCCCTTGTGCGGCACCGCCAGCGACGCGGCCACCTTCGCGGTGATCTCCAGGTCGCCGAGCGGCAGCGCGGCGTCCATGGCCTGGCGGCGCAGCAGCCTGGCCGCCGTCATGTCGCCGCACAACGCCAGCGCCTTGATCTGCCGGAGCATCAGCCGCAGCCGCTCCTTGGCACGCTGCGGCTCGGACTCGCGGCCCTTGTCGTCCTTGCGCGGACCGCCGCGGTCGAAGGCCGCGATGGCCTGCTCCCACAGGGTGGCCGCCTCGCGGTGGGCGAAGCGCCGCTCGGCCTGCTCGGCCGCCAGGCCCGCGTAGTGGACGGCCTTCTCGGCCGCGTCGGCCAGGAAGTAGTGGTGGGCCAGCGCCGCCACGTCGGAGGACGTGCGCTGCTCGATCACCGCGGCGACCGCGGCGTGGAGGCGGGTGCGGCGCAGGCGGGAGGCGTCGGAGTAGATCGTGTCGCGCACCAGGTCGTGGTCGAAGCGCAGCAGCCCGGGACCCGGCTCGGTGACCAGCCCGGCCAGCAGCGCGGCCTCGACCGCCTCGATCACCGCGTCTTCGTCGCCGGCGACCGTGACCAGCACGTCGAGGTCGACGTCGCGGCCGATCACCGCGGCCTGGAGCAGGATCTGCTGGGCGCCGGCGGGCAGCCGCGAGATGCGCCGCCGCAGCACGTCGCGCACGCCCGAGGGCACGCGTGAGAGCACCTGCGTGGCGCTGGCCCGGTCGGCCGCGCCCTCGGCGTCGAGCAGTCGGACGGTCTCGCGCACGAAGAACGGGTTGCCGCCGGTGCGCTCGACGATGGACTCGACCGCGTCCTCGTCGATCTCGCGGACGCAGGTGGCCTTGACCAGCTCGGCCACGGCCTTCGGGTCGAGGCCGGACAGGCCAACGCGCAGCGGCTCAAGACGGGCCAGGGCGGCCAGCACGTCGGACTGGCGGTCGTCGAGCTCGCTCTCCCGGCACGTCACGACCAGCAGGACGCGGCTGGTGGCCAGCAGGCTCGGCAGCGCGCGCAGCAGGGCCAGCGTCTGGTCGTCGGCCCAGTGGAGGTCCTCCAGCGTGAGCAGCACCGGCGCCCGGCGGGCCACGCCGGCGAGGTAGCCGCCGACCGCGCGGTGCAGGCGGAAGCCGCCCGAGACCTCGTCCTCGTCGGGGTCGGGGGCGGTGTCGTCGAGCAGGGGGGCCAGGAGCTGGGCGTACTCGCCGGCGCCGGTCGTGCCGATCAGCGAGCGCAGGATCTCGACCCAGGCCCAGCCCGGCGGGGTGGCGCTGGAGTCGGGGCAGGCGCCGGAGGCGGTGATCCAGCCGTCGGCGCCGAGCCTGCCGTCGAGCTGGCGCAGCAGCGTGGTCTTGCCCGCGCCCGCGACGCCGGTCACGATCGCGACCTGGAAGCGGCCGGTGCGCGAGGCGGCCGTGGTCAGCCTGGCCAGCTCGGCGTCGCGGCCGACGAACGGCTCGGGCTCCAGCGGCGGCGGCTCGACGTGCGCGGCGGCCGGGCGGGGCGGCCAGGTGTCGGTGACCGGGGCGGGCCGGGCGGGACGCGGCGGCGCGGCCAGCTCCAGCTCGGGGGCCTGGGCCAGGATGTCGGACTCCAGCTTGCGCAGCGCGGGCCCGGGGTCGATGCCCAGCTCGTCGGCCAGCATGTTCCTGGCCCTGCGCAGCGCGGCCAGCGCGTCGCCCTGCCTGCCGCAGCGGTAGAGGCCCAGCGCCAGCAGCCGCCAGCCCTCCTCGCGCAGCGGGTGCTCGGTGGTCAGCGCCTCCAGGTCGGGGACGGTCTCGGCGTGCAGGGCCAGGCGCAGGCCGGTGTCGGCGTGCCGCTCGCGGGCCACCAGACGCAGCTCGGCCAGCCGGTTGACCTCGGCCTCGGCCCAGGGCTGGTCGGCGAAGTCGGAGTAGGGGGTGCCGCGCCACAGCCCGAGCGCCTTCTCCAGGCGGCCGCGGGCGGACTGCGGGTCGCCCTCTTCGAGGTGCTCGCCCGCCGCCCTGACCAGCTGCTCGAAGCGCAGCGCGTCGACCTGCTCGGCGGCCACGCGCAGCGCGTAGCCGGAGGCGACGGTCACCAGCAGGCGGTTGGGGCCGCCGCGCGGCCGGCCCGGTTCGAGCACCCTGCGCAGGCGGGAGATGTAGACCTGCAGGCCCGACTGGGCGCCCTTGGCGGCGTCGTCGTCCCACAGGTCGTAAAGAAGCGTGTCAACCGGCACGACCTGACCTCTGGCCACGAGAAGTCGGGCGAGGACGGCCCGCTGCCGCAACCCGCCGAGGTCGAGTTCGTCGTCGTGTTCGTACGCCTCGACTGGCCCCAGAACCCGGAACGCCACCATGTCAGCCGCCACGCTATGCGTGCTTCCGAAGGGCGCACAAGGTCTTTGATGGCTTTGGGATTGTCACTGCGGGGCCTTCGAGATCGCGGACGGGGGTTCCGCGGCGGCGTTCCGGCCGTTGCGCCTGCGCAGGAGCGCCCACGCGCCGAGCGCGAGACCGCCGAACGGGATCTCGATAGTGTAAGTCCAGAAGCCGAAAAGTAGTGCTGTCGCGACGGCCGGAGTGCCCGGCACGCCGAAGGTGATCAGCATCGCGGCGACCCCGCTCTCCATGATCCCGGCCCCGCTGGGCGTGATCACGGCGCTGGTGAGCACCCGGGACAGCGCGAAGACCGCGATCGACTGGGCCAGGCCCGGCCAGGCGCCGGTGGCCGTCATGCAGGCCGCCATGATCGCCCACTGGAAGCCCAGGAAGAACACCATGCCGAGCGACAGGCCGAGCGCGCGCGTGCGGACGACCTCCGTGGTGTCGGCGCGCAGCCGGTGGAAGGCCTCGGAGGCGTGCACCTTCAGGCGCAGCAGCCGGGTGAGCCCGTCGAGCGCCCGGCCGAGCACGGCGGCGGCGCGGTCCCAGTAGAGGGCGACGGCCACGACCAGGCAGAGCACCAGGATGGAGATCGCGCCCGTCCAGCCCGCCCTGACGAACGCCGGATCGAGCACCTCGCCCGCCATGAGCAGCGCGATGATGCCCACGGCCGGCAGGATGAACCTGAACAACGTGTTCCAGATGCCGCTGACCAGCGTCATCACCACGATGGGCCGGTTGGCGAAGCCCCAGCCCCTGGTCATGGCGAACGACAGCGCCACCCCGACCGCGCCGCCGAACGGCAGCAGGTTGCTGACCGCGCTGCCCGCCGCGTTGAGCGCCAGGCCCTGGAGGTTGTTCAGCCCCGGCAGCGAGTTGGTCAGCACGAACGTGTACGCCAGCAGGCTCAGCAGCCACAGGGCCGTCATCAGGGCGATCTGGCCGAAGCTGAGCGCCCCGAAGACCGCGCCGATCTCGCGCCAGGAGACCGGCTTGCCGGTGAGCGCGTGCACGATCTGCGGCAGGTAGACCACGAGCAGCACGGCCAGCCCGAGCGACAGGACGGACAGGGCGATCTGGAGCGGCTTGTTCTTCATCGCCCACCAGTCTGACGGGTCGCCGGAGCCGGCACGTCACCCTCAGGTGCTACTTCGGCCATGGGTCGAAAGGGTGAGTGAGACGAGTGCCGGGCGGCAGGTCGCGGCGTACGAACCACTCGGTGCCGAAGACCAGGCGGTAGAGCGGGCCGGGGACCTTCAGCATGACGGCGAGGGTGCGGTCGCTGTCGCCGCCGCTGGCCTGGGACGCGTGCGCGGCCATCGAGGCGCGCTTCTGCCGGGCGTAGCGGCGGACGTTGACCCGGTGGGTGATCGTGTCGCTCGCCGAGTACGCGCTCTCGAACGTGCGCACGTCGAACTCCGGCGGGAACTTGTACACCCGGCCCGCCATGCGTAGCAGCCGCACCAGCGGGTCGCGGTTGACCGTCGCCTCCAGGACGATCTCCGTGCCCGCGATCTGCGCCGCCCGCTTGCCCACCCGGTGGACCTGCACGTGGTCGGGGTGCCCGTAGCCGCCGGCCGGGTCGTAGATCGACAGCAGGTCGGCCTTCTCCTCCTCCAGGATCGCCGCGAGGGCCCTGGCCGCCGCCTCGGTGTCGGCGTCGATGAAGGCGTTGTCGGGCCGCTCCTCGGCGACGCCGCCCTTGGGGCTGAGCCCGGAGTCGCCGTAGCCCAGGCACTCGACGCGGGCGCAGCCGAGCAGCGCGGCCGACTCGTAGAGCTCCTTGAGCCTGGTCTCGCGCAGCTCCTCGCCGGGGCCGATCTCGGCCAGGCCGCGCTCGCCGGCGGTCGCGACCACGAGCACCACGCGGTGGCCCTCGGCCGCGAGCATCGCCATGGTGCCCGCCGTGAGCAGGGCCTCGTCGTCGGGATGGGCGTGGAAGAAGACCGCGGTACGTGGAGGCACACGCCCAGATTAGTCTGGGAGGGGTGCGGATCTTTCACGTGAGTGACTGTTACCTGCCGCGACTCGGGGGGATCGAGGTCCAGGTGGCCGACCTGGTGCGGGCGCAGCGCGAGGCCGGGCACGACGTCGTCGTGGCCACGGCGACCAGGGGCGAGGCGCTGCCGGGGGTGCGCAGGGTCGTCGCCAGGATGCCGTTCGACCTGCCGGTGCATCCGTTCGGAGTGGGGCATCTCACTCGGGGCGTCTCCGTCGTCCGGCCCGACGTGGTGCACGTGCACACCGGCGCGGTCTCGCCGTTCGCCTGGATGGGGGTGCGGGCGGCGCGGCGGGCGGGGGTGCCGTGCGTGGTCACCGTGCACAGCATGTGGGACCCGGTCACGCGGGGGCTCTACCGGCTGCTGCGGCTGGCGTTCGGCTGGCAGCGCTGGGGGCTGGTGGCCACCACGGTGAGCACCGCGGCGGCGGCGCCCATCAGGGCGGTGGCCGGGCCCGGCGTGCCGGTGCGGGTGGTCTCCAACGGCCTCGACCTGTCGGGCTGGGCGCCCGCCCCCGGCGTGCCGCCGGAGCGGGCGGAGGTGCACGTGGTGGCCGTCGGCCGGCTGGCCCCGCGCAAGCAGCCCGTACGGCTGCTCAGGCTGCTGCGGGCCGCGCGGGCGCGGGTGCCCGCCGCGATCCCGATGCGCGCCACGATCGTCGGCGACGGCCCCGCGCGCGCCCGCATGGAACGTTTCCTGGCCGAGCACGGCATGACCGGCTGGGTGTCGCTGCCGGGCCGCTATTCGCGGGAGCAGATCGCCAAGCTGCTGGAGTCGGCCGACGTCTTCGTGGCCCCGGCGCCCAGGGAGTCGTTCGGCATCGCGGCGCTGGAGGCGCGGGCGGCCGGCGTGCCGGTGGTGGCCAGGGCCCAGAGCGGCGTCGCCGACTTCGTCAAGGACGGCACCGAGGGGCTGCTCGGCCGCACCCTGGACGACCTGGCCGGGGCGGTGGCGCGGCTGTGCTCAGACGCCGGGCTGCGCCGGGAGATCGCCGCGCACAACCGCTCGACGCCGCCCGTCGCGGGCTCGTGGGCCGGGGTGCTGGAGGGGTTCGACCGGGCCTACGAGCAGGCGATCGCGCGTTAGGCCAGGCCGCCCCTGCGCAGCGTGTACTCCGGCGCGGCGAAGTCGCCGCCCTGCGGGGTGTCGTCGGTGAAGAAGGCGGCCGGCGTGCCGGTGACGCGGGAGGCGTACGACTCGGCGTCGTCCTCGGGCTCGTAGCCGAGCTCGGGGGACAGCAGCCAGAAGCGGCGGGTGTTGGCCGAGACGGCGTAGGCGGCCAGGAAGCGCAGGCCGGGCGTGGTGACGGCGGCGTGCACGAACCCGGCGCAGTCGCGCGGGCTCAGCCAGGTCGCCAGGTGGCGGACGTCCTGGGGCTCGGGCTCCAGGCTGCCGATACGCAGGCAGACCACTTCGAGGCCGAACTTGTCGGCGTACAGGCGGCCGAGGGCCTCGACGGCGGCCTTGCTGACGCCGTACAGGCCGTCGGGGCGCGGCGGCAGGTCGGGGGAGATCGTGGCGGTGGCCGGGTACATGCCGGTCAGGCGGTTGCTACTGGCCAGCACCACGCGCGGCACGCCGGCCAGCCGGGCCGCCTCCAGCACGCGGTGGGTGGTCAGCACGTTGCCGTCGAGCAGGTCCGGCAGGGGGGCCTCGTCCGGCACCCCGGCCAGGTGCACGATCGCGTCGGCGCCCTTGACCAGCGCCACGGTCTCGGCCAGGTCCGACAGGTCGGTGCGGACGGCCTCCTCGCCCGGCCCGGCCTCCATGGGCGCCCGGTCGGCCAGGACGAGCCTGGTGGCGGACCGGCGGAGCCGCTCGCGTACGGCACCGCCCACCATGCCGGCTGCGCCGGTGAGCACGATCATCTTCATGCCGACATTGTGCGGCATCGGGCCGATGCGGTCAGTTCCGGCGGAGAACGACGTACCCGTCGCGTTCGAACACCTTCGTGTACCCCTCGGTCTGGAGCTGCTCGACCCGGTTGCGCTGGTCGTCGGCGGAGCCGAAGGGGAACTCCCAGCGGGCGGTGTCGGCCACGATCCACGGCGCGCCGCGCGGGGCCGCGCTCCACAGCAGGACGGTGGTGCGCGAGGACAGCGCGGGGCCCACGGAGTTGACCGCCTCGACCGTCACCCCCGAGGGCACCCTGCTCACCGCCTCGGCCGCGGCGGCGGCCTTGTCCTCCTTGTAGAAGGCGGGATGGTAGAGCTGGTCGAGCGCGAACCTGGGCACCAGGGTGAGGGCGACGGCGCAGGCCGCGGCGGCCCAGGCCAGCTTGAGCCCCTGCCGGTCGGCGCGGCCGGTCCAGCGCAGCAGCCTGGCCAGGCCGTCCACGCCGGCGCAGAACAGGATCAGCACGGTGAACGCGCTGTACTGGAAGTCGGCCTGCCACCACTGGGGACGGTCGGACAGCAGGCGTTCGAGCACGTGCGGCAGCGCCGCCAGCGACAGCGGCGACAGCAGGCACAGCAGCAACGTCGGCCAGGCCAGCAGGAACAGGGTGTCGACCTTGGCCTCGTCGCTGAAGGGCAGCAGCAGGGCGGCGAGCGGGTCGCGCAGCATCGCCAGCAGCGCGGCGGGCGCGTCGGGGCCGAGGTGGCCGTAGGCCCAGAAGTCCTTGCTGTCGCCGCCGAACGAGGTGATCAGCAGGCCCCGGACGAGCACGACGGCCCCCGCGCCGACCAGCGCGCACACGAGGCCGCGCAGGCGGTCGCCGACGACGAACAGGTACAGCCCCGCCCCGATCACCAGGAGTCCCATGTCCTCCTTGACGAGCAGGAGCCCGAGCATCGCCAGGAACGCCGGCAGCACGCGTCCGGCGTGGTAACGCTCGATCATGATCGCGGTGAGCAGCGGGACGAACATCACCTCGTGCGCGTCGAAGGCGACGGCCTGGGCGATCGGCCACGACAGCGCGTACGCCACGGCGACCAGATAGGCGGGCCCGGCGCCCAGCACGCGGCGGGTGAACAGCCACAGGAACGGGATCGCCCCGGCGAACAGCAGCGCCTGGGCCACGATGAGCGTCTCGGGCCCGTCGTGCACCCAGTAGAAGGGCGCGAGCAGCGCGTAGATCGGGGAGAAGTGGTCGGCGAGCTGGAGGTACTCCGTGCCGCGCTCGTGGAAGACGCCGAGCACCGGCACGTACGGCGGCCGGAAGCGGGCGTAGTTGCGCACCGCCTGGTCCACGATCACCAGGTCGAACGTGGTCGCCCGGAAGGTGGCCAGCTTGACCAGCCCGAGAACGGCGTACGCCACCGCGGCGAGCAGCGCGATCGCGCCGACCCGCACGCGGTGGCGGAGGAGCACTCTGGCGGGGAGTGCGGTGCCTGCCGGAGGCCGTGTGATCACCGTTTCGTCGGTCACGGCAGCAAGCGTAAGGGGATCATCCGGTCCTGTCCGTACCCCGTACCGGCGGACCGGATGAGGCGGTCACCGCGCCGGCCTGCCCCCCGCAGGCGGTGCGGCGACCGCGGACCGGTCAGGAGCAGGCGGCGGTGATCTTCGAGGTGAAGCCGCTCATCTTGCCGCTGAACTCGGTCGTCTTGCTGATGTCGCCGCTCTGCAGGCTCTCGAAACCGGCGGCGAAGTCGTTCAGGGCGGCCGCGACGTCGCCGTCGTACTTGCCGGCGAGCTCCTTGGTCTTGGCGGCGGCGGCCTTCGAGGCGTCCCCGACCGCCGCGGCGTCCGTGGCGTTCTTCGTGATGGCGCCGCTCCACTCGGTGGTGATCTTCGAGAGCTCGTTGACGGCGGTGTTGCAGTCAACGGCCTGGCCGACACCGCAGGCGGTGGACAGAGCGGCAAGGGAGATCGTCGCGACTGCGAGGGCGAGTCGGCGAGGGGGAGTCATTTTTGGTGCCCTTCGTTGGTTTTCCGTACGAGGAGGACATTAGCGATCTCTGGTTGATCCCCGCTTGCACGCCGCTAACATTCCGGCCGTCAGGTGGGCGTAAAACCGCGCCCCAGCACGTGGACGACCTCCTCGGCGTCAGGCATGTAGACGACCTGCGAGCGCCGCATCCGGGTGCGCATGCCGGTGCGGACGATCTCGGCCACGGCGGGGTCGCGGCCGGCCTCGCCGTACATCTGCCTGGTCAGGCGGGCGACGCCCGGGTGGCCCCACAGGGCGAGGGTGTCGGAGACCACCACGCGCAGGTCGCCTTCGAGTGAGCCGGTGTCGGGGACGGCGACGTGCGTGTCCATGAGCCCGCCGATTGATTCGAGCAGCATGTCGCGTTTGGTGGCGTAGCGCCGGAACACGCTCGCCCTGCCCATGCCTGCCGCCTTGGCGACGTCGTCCATGGTGAAGTCGAGGCCGTGGGAGAGCAGCAGCTCGGTGGCGGCCTGCCTGATGCGGTGGTCGACCGTGGGATCGGGAGGCGGGTCACGACGTCGAGGTGTACGAGCAGGCGCCCGAGCTGCGCACGGCGGGCGGATCGGTGACCCTCTGGCCCGGCAGCACGGCCATCCTCGACGAGCTCGGCGTCGGGTACGCGGGCCTGGGACGGCGGCTGGAGACCATGGAGTCGTGGGCCGACGACGGCCGCCGGCTGGTCACCGTCGATCTCACCGCGGCCGAGCGGCGCTACGGGCATCCGTGCGTCCATGTGGCCCGGCGTGAGCTGGTCGAGGCGCTGTCGGCGGGCCTGCCCGTCGTCTACGGCGCGGGCGTCGAGCACGCCGAGCCGGAACGGGCGCAGGCGCGGCTGACAGGCGGCCGTACCGTGCGCGGCGACCTGCTGGTGGGGGCCGACGGCCGCAGGTCGGCGGTGCGCCGCGCCCTGTGGGGCGAGGACCCGGCCGCGTTGAGCGGCTGGGTCACCTGGCAGGGCTTCACCACCGCGCCGACCTCGTTGACGCACTCCCGCCGGGCCGTGATGATCGCCGGACGGCGGGAGCTGTGCGGGCTGATCCCGGCCGGGGCGGGCCGGTTGTTGTGGTGGTTCGACGTCCAGGCGTCGCCCGGGGGGCCGTTCTGGCAGGACGACCCGGACATCGTGCCGCGGCTGCGCGAGCGGTTCGGCGGCTGGGCCGACCCGGTGCCCGCGGTGCTGGAGACGATGGAGGACATCGGCTTCTTCCCGCACCACCGGCAGGCGATCCCCCGGGTCTGGGGCAGGGGCCCGACCACGCTGGCCGGGGACGCGGCCCACACCATGCCGCCCACCATGGCCCAGGGCGCCAACCAGGCCCTGGAGGACGCCTGGCTGCTGACCCGCTCGGCCGGCGGCGACCTGCGCGCGTACGAGCGGGCCAGGGCGCGGATCGCGCGGCGTCCCGCCATGATCGCCGGCACGGAGGTGACCAACCGGCAGCGCTCGTTCGCGGGCCTGGTCCCCGACTGGATGGCGACCAGGATGCACACGGCGTCGCTGCGCAGGTTCAGCACCTACCTCTTGACAGCCTCGTGAAGGCCGCCGGACGATGTCGCATATAGAGCAACTCGGTGCGTAATACGCAACAAGGGGTGTCGGTTGACCACCACGTCGAGCTTGATCTCCACGCTTCCCGGCCGCTCCTACACCGACCCCGACCTGTTCGCCGAGGAACAGGCCAAGATCTTCGAGAGCATGTGGTTCTGCGCCGTGCGCGCCGGCGACCTGCCGAAACCGGGCGCGTTCCGGACCGTCCAGGTGGGCGCGGAGAGCGTGCTCGTGGTGCGCGGGCGGGACGGGCTGCTGCGCGCCTTCCTCAACGTCTGCCGCCACCGCGGCGCGCGGCTGTGCGTGCAGGAGCGGGGCGAGGTCAGAAGGACGATCAGGTGCGCCTACCACGCCTGGTCCTACGACCTGGACGGCAGGCTGGCCGCCGCCCCCAACCTGGCGAAGATGCCCGACATCGACCGCGTCGAGTACGGCCTGGTCCCGGTGGGCCTGCGCGAATGGCTGGGGTACGCCTGGGTGTGCCTGGCCGACGAGCCGCCGTCCTTCGAGGACACCGTCACCGCCGCGGCCACCGAACGCCTGGGCGACCCGGCCGCCATCGAGAACTACCACGTCGACCGGCTGGCCCTGGGCCGCCGCGTGGTCTACGACGTCAAGGCCAACTGGAAGCTGGTCGTCGAGAACTTCATGGAGTGCTACCACTGCGCCACGATCCACCCCGAGCTGGTGGCCGTGCTGCCCGAGTTCGCCGGCGGGTACGCCGCCCAGTACTACGTGGGCCACGGCGCCGAGTTCGCCGAGCGCGTCGAGGGATTCACCGTGGACGGGGGCGCGGGCTTCGGCCGGCTCCCCGACGTGGCCCCGGAGCAGGACCGCCGCTACTACGCGATCACCGTCAAGCCGCAGGTGTTCGTCAACCTGGTGCCCGACCACGTGATCCTGCACCGGATGTTCCCCATGGCCGCCGACCGCACGGTGGTCGAGTGCGACTGGCTCTACCACCCCGACGTGGTGGCCTCGGGGGCCGACCTGACGCCGTCGGTCGAGCTGTTCCACCGGGTCAACGAGCAGGACTTCGACGCCTGCGAGCGGACCCAGCTCGGCATGGGGTCACGCGCCTACCGGGCGGGCGGCGTGCTGGTGCCGAGCGAGCACCACATCTCGGCCTTCCATCAGTGGGTGAACCAGCGCCTGCGCGGATAGCGCACCCGCAGGCCGCCGTACTTGGCCCGGCCGCCGACCACCAGGTAGAGGACGCCGGGCCGCCGCCTGCCCGGCACGTCGCCGACGACGGTCTGGCCCCAGTCGGTCCGGAAGGCGTCGACGTTCACCGCGGCGCCCTCGGGCACGGTGATCCTGGCGGAGCCGTACGTGAGGTCGAGTTCGAGGTCGACGACCGGGTGGGGGATGACGGCCTGGGACAGGTCGAGATCGACGCCGCCGTACTTGGAGGAGATCCGCAGCCGCCGCGGGACGGCCCAGTCACCCGAACGGCGCACGTGCCCGCTCTTGGACTCCAGCTCGACCACGTCGTCGGCCGGGGCCGCCGGGGCAGGCAGATCGGTGGTCAGGCCGAGCAGGTCGCCGTAGGTCCTGGCGGTGAGCGCCAGCCCGAGCCGGTCCTCCAGCTCGGGACGCGTCAGGCGGCCCTCGGCGAAGGCGTGCTGGAGCCGCTCCGCCGCGCGCTCCCGGTCCTCGTCGGAGACCCGCATCTGCATTTCCGACATGTCCTGAGCATAGGTTCGCGGCGGTCAGAACGGGAGGCGTCGCCCGGAAGGGGTCCGCAGATCGAGGTGGGAGTACCGGCGCCCCCGCGGGGGCCTGCGCACGAGCTGAAGTCGCTTCACGCCCTGTAAATACCCATTTGATTGTCTAAGAGTCCTCATGCGGAGGTACCGTGTGCCTGATGTCGGCGGACCCTTTCGTGCATCCGGCCCTCTTCTACCGAGGTGACCCGGAATATGTGGCTGCCACCACGGCTTTCGTGCGCGAGGGGCTGGCCGCCGGGGAGCCCGTGGCGGTGGCCGTGCCCGCCGCGAACCTCGCCAAGATCGAGGCTGGGCTGGGCGCCGACGCGGCCCGGGTGACCATGCTGGACATGGGCGTGGCGGGCCGCAACCCGGGGCGGATCATCCCGGCCGTGCTGCGGGCCGTCGCCGACCGGCATCCTGACGAGCACGTACGGATCATCGGCGAGCCGATCTGGCCCGGCCGCTCGGCGACCGAATACCCGGCCTGCGCCCAGCACGAGGCGCTGATCAACCTGTCGTTCGCGGGGCGGCGCGTCACGATCCTGTGCCCGTACGACCTGGCGGGGCTGACGCCCGAGGTGCTGCGCGAGGCCGAGCGCACCCACCCGGTGCTGCGCGACGCCTCCGGCGAGCGGACCAGCCCCGGCTACGCGCCCGACGAGGTCGTCGCCCGGCACAACCAGCCGCTCCCCGAGCCGGCCGCGTGCGTCTCGCTGCGCTTCGACCACACCAACCTGGCCTCGGCCCGCATCCTGGCGGCCGGCCAGGCCGAGGCGGCGGGCTTCGGGGACGACCGGCTCGACGACATCCGGCTCGTGGTGGCCGAACTCGGCGCCAACAGCCTCGACTACGGCGGCGGCGCCGGCCTGATCAGGGTCTGGATCGAGGACGCGCGGCTGGTCTGCGAGGTCGCCGACGGCGGTCACATCACCGATCCGCTGGCCGGGCGCCTGCCCGTCGAGGCACGCCGCTCCGGCTCGCGCGGCCTGCTCATCGTCAACCTGCTCGCCGACCTCGTACGCGTCCACAGCCGCCCCGGCGCGACCGCGGTCCGGGCCTACTTCGACCTGCCGGCCTCCCTGGTGTAGACATCGGAGGATGATCCGGCTACGGCCCATGCGGGCGCGCGACGCGGGCGAGTCCCACCGCGTCGCCACCAACCTGGAACTCTTCTTCGACCTGTGCTTCGTCGTCGCGGTCTCGTTCGCCGGCTCACAGCTCCACCACGCGCTCAGCGAAGGGCACCTGGCCGAGGGCGTCCTCGGCTACCTGACGACGTTCTTCGCCATCTGGTGGGCGTGGATGAACTACACCTGGTTCGCCTCCGCCTACGACAACGACGACTGGCTGTTCCGGCTGACCACGCTGGCCCAGATGGCGGGCGTGCTGGTGCTCGCGGCCGGGGTGCCCAGGGCGTTCCAGGAGCACGACTTCCGCGTGGTCTACGCCGGATACGTCATCATGCGCCTGGCCATGGCCGCCCACTGGCTGCGGGCGGCCTGCGGCGACCGTCCGGGCCGGCGGACGGCCGTGCGGTACGCCGCCGGCATCTGCGTCGCGCAGGTCGGCTGGATCCCGCTGCTGGTCGTGCCGGGGGAGTGGTACCTGGCGGCGTTCGCGCTCGGCGTGCTGCTGGAGCTCGCGGTGCCCGTGTGGGCCGAGCGGGGCAGCCCGACCGCCTGGCACCCGCACCACATCGCCGAGCGGTACGGCCTGTTCACGATCATCATGATGGGCGAGAACGTGCTGGCCGCCACGGTCGCCTTCCAGGCCGAGGCGCGCACCGCCGGCCTGCGGCCCGAGCTGATCGTCCTGGCCCTGGGCGCGCTGGTGATCGCCTTCGCCATGTGGTGGCTCTACTTCGACCCGCCGACCGCCGAGATCCTCGACTCCACCAGGCACGCCCTCCTCTGGGGGTACGGCCACTACGCGATCTTCGCGGCGGTCGGGGCGTTCAGCGCCGGGGTCGAGGTGAGCATCGACCACGCGTCGGGCGCGTCCCACCTGTCCGCCACGGGCGCGGCGCTGGCCGTGTCGGTGCCCGTCGCGGTGTTCCTGTCGATGCTCTGGCTGCTGCACGTGCGGCCCCACCGCTACGGGGCCGCCGACAGCGCGGCCTTCCTGGCCGCGGCCGTGCTCGTGCTGCTGTCGGCGCTGACGCCGGCGCCGATCCCGCTGACGGCGCTCGTCCTGGTCGCGCTGGTGGTCGTGACCGGCGTGACCAGGCGCGCGGCCTAGCGCTCGACCTCCGACATGTTCGGGTAGCGGGCGCCCCGGACGGCGTCCGCGGGCACCGCCCTGGCCATGGCGCCGACCGACTCCTCGATCGGCACGTCGGGGTTGCGGCGGTGCATGTAGTAGACGTCGATGTGGTCGATGCCGAGCCGCCGGAGCGAGGCGTCGCAGGCCGCCCTGATGTACTCGGGGCTGTTCTCGACCGTGCGCGTGCCGTCGTGGCGGTTGATGCCGACCTTGGTCGCCAGCACGACCTACTCCGACATGCCCATGCAACCCAGGCCGAGGGCCGACACCCGCGGGCCGCCGGTCCCCAGAACGCGCGTCTTCACATCCGCTCCCGGTAGTTGTCGATCTTGAGGTCGAGGACGTCCATGTCCGCGCTCAGCTCGGCGATCCTGGCCCGGACGCGCTCCCGGTGCAGCTCCAGCATGGCCAGCCGCTCGGCGGAGGTGTGCTCGCCCATGCGGCGCAGCTCCGCGTAGCGGCACATGTCGGCGATGGGCATGCCGGTGGTCCGCAGCTTGGTGAGGAAGTCCAGCCAGCGGAGATCCGCCTCCGCGTAGTCGCGATGCCCGCTGACGTTGCGGCCGACCGAGTGGATGAGCCCGATGCGCTCGTAGTAGCGCAAGGTGTGGGCGCTGAGACCCGAACGCTGGGCGGCCTCTTGGATCGTCATGTATCCAGAGTCACCCTTCGAGTGCACTCCAAGTCAAATCGGGGGTGCCGCCGACTGCACCCACCCTGAGGAGGCAGACCCTACCCAGGGTCGTCTTCCCGCAGGTCACGGGCCCGTCCCCGGACTCTGCCGACCAAGGTATTAGGGGACGGATCAGGGCCCGCTGGGGGCTCATCTCCGATGCCGGTCAAGGCCGCCTTACGCGAGCTTTAAGGCATGAGGGGATTGCTTGTCAGCGGATTCACGGCCATCGGCACCGGAGCCGGCGCGATGCTCACCTTGCACGCCGAGGCGGGCCTCGACCCGTTGCACAGCGTCATCAGCGAGTACGCCTTCCAGGCGTCCGGATGGCTGCTGCCGGCCTCGCTGACGCTGTTCGCCGTGGGGTCCGGGCTGATCGCCGAGGCGCTGCGCCGCTCCGGCGCCAACCGCTGGGTCGTCGCGCTGCTGGTGGCGTGGGGGGCGAGCATGTTCCTGATCGGGGCCTTCCCGACCGACCGTCCCGGGGTGCCGCTCTCGTTGTCCGGAGGCATCCACCGCTACGCCGCCTTCGCCGCCTTCCTGGTGATGCCCGCCGCGGGGTTCCTGCTGGCCAAGGCCAGGATCCGGTACGCCAGAGCGATGCGCGTGCTGAGCGGCGTGGCCCTCGGGGCGCTGTTGCTGGTCGTGGTCCCGTACGTGGTGCGCATGTTCGGCATCCCCCTGAGCAACGACGACATCCCGGCGGGCCTGACCCAGCGCGTGGTGGTCGTGACCGAGATCGGCGTGCTGGCGCTGGCGGGCCTGTCGATGCTCAGGCCGGCGGCGCGGCGGGTGTCGGCCGTGCTGGCCTGACGCCTGGCCGGTTCGCGAGGGGCGGGATGATCTTCCCGCCCCTTTTCGTGTGAGAACGGTCCGCTCCTGGAAAGAGGGAGGGCTCTGACCTCGCCCAAGGAGCTGTGAAGATGACCATTTTGATCGCCTACGACGGTTCGGACGACTCCAAGGCCGCCATCGCGTTCGCCGGACGGGCCGTGCAGGACAGGTCCGCCGTCGTGCTGACCGTCTGGGAGCGGCTGGCGATGACCTCCGCCCGCGCCTCCGCCGGGCTCATGATGACCCTCGACAACACCGCGGCCGAGGACGAGGCGATCGGCCAGGCGATGACCGAGCTGGCCGGGCACGGCGCCGAACTGGCCCGCGAGGCCGGCCTCGACGCGACGCCGCGGTGCGACCTGGACTCGGTGGCGGTGTGGTCGACCATCGTGGACGTCGCCGACGAGATCGACGCCACCCTCATCGTCACCGGCACGCGGGGACTGGGCGGCGTGCGATCGCTGCTGCTCGGCAGCACCTCGGACCGCGTCCTGCACCACGCCCGGCGTCCCGTGCTGGTGGTCCCGGGCCCCGAGGCGACCTCCTGACGGACCCGGCGGCGAGGATGCCGGTGGCGTGCGGCAGAGTGGGGCCCTCGGGATCTCCTGACCGGTGACCCGGTCAAGGGCGGTGGAGGGGGCGGCATGGCCGAGGGCCTGGCGCGGCGGCTGGGCACCGGCGACGCGGTCGTCGTCGGGCTGAGCGCGATGATCGGCGCGGGCGTGTTCGCCGCCTTCGCCCCGGCCGCCGCCGCGGCGGGCGGCTCACTGCTCGTCGCCCTCGCGATCGCCGCCGTCGCGGCCTACTGCAACGCGACCTCCTCGGCCCGCCTGGCCGCCCTCCATCCCGAGTCCGGCGGCACCTACGTCTACGGCCGGCGGCGGCTCGGCCCGCTGTGGGGCTACCTGGCGGGCTGGGGCTTCACCGTCGGCAAGACGGCCTCGTGCGCCGCGATGGCCCTCACCTTCGGCTCGTACGTCGCCCCGGGCGCGGCCCGGCCGCTGGCCGTCGCGGCGGTCGTCGCGCTCACGCTGCTCAACCTGTTCGGCGTCCAGCGTTCGGCCGCGGTCGCCCGGGTGATCGTCGTGCTCGTGCTCGCCGTGCTGGCCGCGGTGATCGTCGCCGGGCTGGCGGGGGAGCGGCCGTCCGGAATGCCGGGCGCGGGGCTGCCCGGCGCGGGCCCGTGGGGCGTGCTCCAGGGAGCCGGGCTGCTGTTCTTCGCGTTCGCCGGATACGCCAGGATCGCCACGCTGGGGGAGGAGGTGCGCGATCCGGCCCGTGCCATCCCGCGGGCGATCGGCATCGCCCTCGGCGTCACGCTCGTCGTCTACACGCTGGTGGCGGTGGCCGCCCTGCGCACGCTCGGGGCGTCCGGGCTGGCCGGGTCCCCGGCGCCGCTGGCCGACGTCGTGCGCCGGGCGGGGGCGGAGTGGCTGGTGCCGGTCGTGGGGGCGGGGGCGGCGGTGGCCTCGCTCGGGGCGCTGCTCGCGCTGCTGCTCGGCGTCTCCCGTACCGTGCTCGCGATGGCCAGGGAGCGTGACCTGCCGGGCGTGCTGGCCGCGGTCGACCCGGAGCGCCGGGTCCCGCGCCGGGCCGAGGCGGCGGTCGGGGCCGCGGTGGTCGTGCTGCTGCTGGTGGCCGACCTGCGCGGCGCGATCGGGTTCTCCTCGTTCGGGGTGCTGGTCTACTACGCGATCGCCAACGCCTGCGCGCTGACCCTCTCGCGGGCCGAGGGCGCGCCGGTCAAGGCCGTGCCGGTGCTCGGGCTGGTGTTGTGCCTGGTGCTGGCGTTCACGCTGCCGCTCGCCTCCGTGCTCGCGGGGCTGGCCGTCTTCGCCGTGGGGCTGGCCGTCTGGGCCGTACGCCACCGCGCGAGCGGCTCGCGGGCGTAGACTGGGCGTGATTCCTCTCGACGATGGCCCGGGCGTGCCGACGAAAGCGCCCTTTCCGTGAACGTTCGCGTAAGGAACCTCCGCCCGGCCGCATGAGCGGCATCCGGGTGCGCACCCCCAGAGAGCTCCAGGCCCAGCGGCGGCGCAGGCGGCCCCGATGCCTCGGCCATCTCACCGTCGCCCCTTTGTGGCCCATGCACGGCGTCAACCTCGGCACCCTGCTGCGCACCTGCGACGCGGCCGGCGCGTGCCTGGCCGTGCCCCGCCTGCCTTGGGTGCCCGAGGCGCTGGCCAGGGGGAACACCCTCCGGGCCGGAGCATGCGTCCATTGGGTCCATCCGCTGCCCTGGCTGGCCTCCCGGCGCGACCGCGTGCTGGGCGTCGAGCTGGCCGAGAACGCGATCAGGCTGGCCGACCTGCCCATGGCCCGCGAGCCGACCGTCGTCGTGCTCGGCCACGAGGCCACCGGCATCCCCGGCGAGGCGCTCGACCTGCTCGACGCCGTGGTCGAGATCCCGATGATCGGCACCGGGGCCAGCCTCAACGTGGCGGTGGCCGGGTCGCTGGTGCTCTACAAGCTGGCCGGGCTGGCCTGACGCCGGGTACGATGCCGAACATGACGATCAGCGCGGTGATGATGACCCCGTAGGGGGTTTCACCGACGACGTCCTGTTGAGGCCCTGCGACCCGGGGCCTCTCGTCGTGTCGGGGCCCTTTCGGGAGGCGACCGATGTACATCACGACGACCATCCCCTACGTCAACGCCCGCCCGCACCTCGGGCACGCGCTGGAGCTCGTCCAGGCGGACGTGCTGGCCAGGCACCACCGGCGGCGCGGCGAACCCGTGCGGTTCCAGACCGGGACCGACGACAACTCGCTGAAGAACGTGCTGGCCGCCGAGGCCGAAGGACTGCCGGTACGGGAGTTCGTGGACCGCAACGCGGCCGCGTTCGAAGGGCTGCGCGAGCCGCTCGACCTGTCCTTCGACGCGTTCGTCAGGACGAGCGGCCACCCCGCCCACCGCGCCGGGGTCGAACGCATCTGGAAGGCCGTCGAAGGCGACCTCTACCAGCGGCACTACGAAGGGCTCTACTGCGTCGGCTGCGAGCAGTTCTACCCCGAGGGACCCTGCGCGGAAGGTCACGAGGCGCCCCTGCAGGCGGTCTCGGAGCGGAACTGGTTCTTCCGGCTCTCCCGCTACCAGGACGCCCTGCTCGACCTCATCCGCGGCGGCGGCCTGCGCATCGAGCCGGCCGCCCGGCGCAACGAGGTGCTGGCGTTCGTCGAGGCGGGGCTGGCCGACATCAGCGTCTCGCGGTCGGCGGCGCGCGCCCGCGGCTGGGGCATCCCGGTGCCGGGGGATCCCACCCAGGTCGTGTACGTGTGGTGGGACGCCCTCGCCAACTACGTCACCGCGCTGGAGGGGGCGGACCACGAGCGCTGGTGGGCGCGCGAGCCGGACAAGGTGCACCTGGTCGGGAAGGGGGTGATCCGCTTCCACGCCGTCTACTGGCCGGCGATGCTGCTGGCCGCCGGCGAGCCGCTGCCGTCGCAGATCTTCGTGCACGACTACCTCACGGTGAACGGCCGCAAGATCAGCAAGTCGTCCGGGACGGCCGTCGACCCGGTGGCCCTGGTGGACGCGTACGGCGTGGACGCGGTGCGGTGGTGGCTGCTGCGCGAGGTGCCGCGCGTGGGCGACGCCGACTTCACCGAGGGACGCCTGATCGCAAGGGCCGACGAGGACCTGGCCAACGGCGTGGGCAACCTGGTCAACCGGGTGGCCACGATGGTCCACCGGTTCCTGGACGGAAACGCGCCGGAGGTGCGCGAGGAACTCGGGCCCGGCGACGTGCACGGCGCGCTGCGGGACTTCGACTTCCGCCGGGCCGCCGGAGCGGTGTGGCGGCTGGTGGAGGAGGCCAACAGGTACGTCGAACGCGTCCGTCCGTGGCAGCAGGCCGCCGGCGAGCGGGAGGCGTCGCTGGGCGTGCTGGTGGGGGCGTGCCGGACGCTGGCCGTCCAGCTGGAGCCGTTCCTGCCGACGGCGGCGGCGCGGGTGGCGGCGGCGGTGTCGGGGGAGCGGCTGCCGCGGCCGGAGCCCCTGTTCCCGCGCCTGACCCGGTGAATCCCGACATGTGCCGACGCGCCGATCGGGCTGCGCCGTGGACGGTTGACGGTGCGGCAGGGGCGGCCTACGTTGGGCGCACTTACTGACCAGTTGGTATGGAGGTCCCATGCCCACCGTCGAGACCGTCCGGGGCCCGATCGACGTCGAACGGCTCGGCCAGACGCTGATGCACGAGCACGTGTTCGTCGTGGCCGCCGAGCACGTGGACAACTACGGCCAGGGCGCCTGGTGGGACGAGGAGTTCCGGGTCGCCGACGCCGTCGCCAAGCTCGGCGCTGTGGCGGCCAAGGGCGTGCGGACGATCGTCGACCCGACGGTCTGGGGCCTCGGCCGCCACATCCCGCGCATCCAGCGGGTGGCCGCCGAGGTGCCCGGCCTGAACATCGTCGTCGCCACCGGCCTGTACGCCTTCGAGGAGCTGCCCCACCAGTACGAGCACCGCGGCCCCGGCCTGTTCCTCGACATGCCCGACCCCATGATCGACGACTTCGTCCGCGACCTCACCGAGGGCATCGCCGACACCGGGGTGAAGGCCGCGCTGCTGAAATGCGTGGTGGAGCACAAGGGGCTGACGCCCGGCGTCGAGCGCATCTGCCGGGCCGTCGCGCGGGCCCACGTGCTGACCGGAGCGCCGATCACCGTGCACACGAACGCCTTCACCCAGAGCGGGCTGCTCGCGCTGGACCTGTTCGCCAAGGAAGGGGTGAACCTGGAGAAAGTGGTCGTCGGGCACGCGGGCGACAGCAACGACCTCGACTACCTGATGCGCCTGGCCGACACCGGCGCGACGCTGGGCATGGACCGGTTCGGTCTCGACGTCTACAACCCGACCGAGCAGCGCGTGGCCACGATCGCGGCCCTGTGCCGGCGCGGATACGCCGACCGCATGGTCCTCAGCCACGACACCGCCTGTTTCATGGACTACTTCGGCGGCGCATGGGACGAGGCCAGAAACACGCTCGCGCCGAACTGGCGCTACGATCACATTCACGATGACGTTCTGGCAGCACTGCTCGGCTCTGGTGTCACCGATGACCAGATCGAACAGATGCTGGTGTTCAACCCGAGACGCTACTTCTCGTAAAGTGGTCGAGAAGTGACGACAAGTGGGAAACAACGCGGGTAGGTGGAGCTGGGTGACTTCGGAGCAGGCTTTGTCGATCAGCCTCGGACTCCAGGGCCCCTGCGTCATCGCACGCCTGACCGGGGATTTCGACTTCGGGTCCGCGGCCGAGGTGCGCGACCGGGTCACCAAGGCGCTCGACCTCACCCAGCCGCCGCTCCTGGTCATCGACATGCAGGCCGTCAGCGTCTGCGACTCCTCCGGCCTGTCCGTGCTGGTCTACCTGCACAAGGCCGTCACCGCCTCTGGCGGCAAGCTGCTGCTGTCCGGTCTGAACGGCCGGTGCAAGCACCTGTTCGCGATCACCGCGCTGGACAAGTTCTTCGACATCCGCAGCACGGCCGAGCTGGCCATCGCCGAACTCAACGAAACCGGGAATTCGCCGCCGTTCACCGGGTAGTTGCCGGTGCATGTCGGCCGCAGAGCCCGACCTGCTCGGCATGTACCTGGAGCAGATCGGAAAGAACCCCCTGCTCTCCGCCGCGGACGAAGTCGACCTCGCCCGGCGGATCGAGGCAGGACTGTACGCGGGCCACCTGATCGAGCGCGGCGCCGCGACCCCGGAGCTCGAAGCCGTCGTCCGCGACGGGCGGCGGGCCAAGGACAAGCTGATCAGGTCCAACCTCCGCCTGGTCGTCGCCGCCGCCAGGCGGTACGCCTTCCGCGGGCTGCCGCTGCTCGACGTCATCCAGGAGGGCAACCTCGGGCTGATCAGGGCCGTGGAGAAGTTCGACTACACCCGCGGGTACAAGTTCTCGACGTACGGGATGTGGTGGATCCGTCAGGCCATCGAACGCGGCATCCACGACAAGAGCCGCACCGTACGGCTGCCCATCCACGTGGCCGAGGACCTGTCGCGGCTGCTCAGGGCCGAGCGGCGGCTCGCCGCCGACCTGGGCCGCGAGCCGACGGACGGCGAGCTCGCCGCATCGGCGGCGCTCACCGCCGGCCAGGTCGCCGCGTTACGCAGGCTCGGGCAGGAGGTGGTCAGCCTGGACCTGCCGGTCGGCGAGTCCGGCGAGAGCCGCATCGCCGACCTGATCGCCGACGAGGACGGGCCCGGGGTGCAGGAGATCGCCGAACGCCGCGCCATGAGCGCCGACGTCCTGGACGTGGTCACGTCGCTGCCGCCGCGCGAGGCGGTCGTCATCAGGCTCCGGTACGGCCTCACCGGACAGAAGGCGGAGAGCTACAGCGAGATCGCGGACCGCCTGGGGCTCACCAGGGAACGCATCAGGCAGTTGGAGAAGCAGGCACTGAAACGCCTCCGCCAGTACAGCCCCCTCCTGGCCTGGGCCTCCTGACCTCTCGCCCCCTCATCCGCTGTTCTTGGACGGCGGGTCGTCCGCTGTTCTTGGACGGCGGGCGTCGTAGCGCGGTCATCCGGTCGGCCCCGGACAGCGGACGGGGCCGAGCGCGTGCTCGGCCCCCGTTCTCCTCGGGTCTTGGGTCAGGCGGTGACGAGGAGCGCGACCCCGATCAGCACCGCAACCGGGACGAGCCACATGACGGCCTCGACAGCGAACTCCTTGTACATCGCGCAAGTCTCCCTCGAAACGCCCAAGTGGGGCACCGCTAAACGTCACTGCGCAGCATAGCCGCCCCCACCCCCGACTCGATCCACCCACATCCCGGCCGCCGCCCCCACGCCCCTGGGGGGAGCTCACAGCTGCTGGCGGGCGATGCGTTTGCCGAGCCCCGCCAGGGACTCGTCGGCCATCAGGGCGGGCAGGCGCGGGGCGTCCACGTCGATCTGGTGCAGGACGGCGGGATGGGCGCCGTTGAAACGGCTCCACGCCCGGACCACCTCCGGCATCGCCGCCACCGCCGTGTCCGACAGGATGGCCTCCCTCGGCAGCCACGACGTCAGGAACTGGCTCACCCGCGCCGGACTCCACCAAAGCGGACGCTCACCCACGAACTCCGCCAACTTCTCGAACGCCTCCCGCGCCCCCGGCACGTCGGGCAGATCGTGGAAGCCGGCCATCGTGCCGTCGGGCGCCTGCCGGACGAGCCCGGGCACGGCCAGGGCCCGCGCGATGGCCAGCGGACGGACGGCGGGCAGCGTGTCGGCCACCTGAGCCCCCATGATCCGGTCGCCCAGCTCGAACGCGTCCAGCATCCGTCCGGCCACCACCCCAGGCTCGGCCGGGCTCAGGCCCAGGTCGTCGAGGAACGTGACCTCCTCGACGACGGCGTCCACCGCGAGGCCGCCGTTGGGCTGGTCGATGCCGACGACGAGGATGTGCGGCTCCTTGCCGTTCGCGTACCTGAAGGACAGGACGGCCAGGGTCTGCTCGCCGTACGGGTCGGCCTTGCCGTACCAGGCTCCTTCGCAGGTCACCTGCCCCATGCGACGCACCCATCCGGGCAGCCCGAGATCGGCCTCCGCCGTCCCGGCCACCTCCACCCCCAGAACCCGCAACCCTCCTGCCCCGGGCTCCGCCCCCGCTGCCGCCTCCGCTTCCGTCTCGGATTCCGCCTCCGCTTCCGTCTGGGGCTCCGGAGAGGATTCCGCGCCGGGCCATCCGGGCCTGTCGACCGCGGCCAGGGCGGCGAGGGTGAGACGCGACTCAGCGCTGCCGTCCTCGGCCAGCTCGCCCAGGAACGGCCTCACCTCATCGGGCTCCAGAGCGGCGGTGAGCCGGGCCGCCCAGAGCTCGGTCCGCAGCGGCGAGCGCCAGCGAAGCAGGTCGCGGGCTTGGCCGACAGCCATGGAAAACACAGTTGTCCTCACCCTCCGACCGTATCGCCCCCACCGGAAACCCCCCCGCCCAGTGAGTGCCTGGGCCGGCTTGAACGGTGGATCGGCGGCTGGGCCAGTCCGAGCGGCGGGCTGGTGGAGAGGGCGGCCTGATCAGCGGGCCGGTGGCTCGGGAGTCTCGGCGGTGGGCTGGTGCCCGAGGCGGCCTGATAGGTGGGTTGGTGCCTGGGCCGGCTTGGACGTTGGGCTGGTGCCTGGGCCGGCTTGGACGCTGGGCTGGTGGCAAGGGGTGTCCCCCTGACGGCGGGCCGGTTGTGGGGCCGGGCCGCCGTCAGGGGGTGAGGTCAGCGGTTGTCGTTGCCGAGTCCTGCCTTGCGGAGGGCTTCGGCCATCGCGCCCATGGGAGCCGGACGGTCCTGGCGGCGCTGCCCGCCGCGCTGACCGTCGCCGCGCCCCTGGCCGCGACCGCCGTCACGACCGCCGTCGCCACGACCACCCTGGCCGCGACCGCCGTCACGACCGCCGTCACGACCGCCACCGCCGCGAGCACCGTCGCCCCGGCCGCCGTCGCCCCGGCCGCCGTCGCGGCCGCCCTCGCCACGGGGGGCGGAGCCGTCACGAGCGCTGCCGTCGCGGCGGGGCTCGTTGCGGGAGCCGTCCGAACGGGCGCCCGACTTGCGGGGCGGGCGGCCCTCCGAGGACGGCTGGGTGACGTCGTCCTCCAGGCGGAGGGTCAGGGAGATGCGCTTGCGCGGGATGTCCACCTCAAGGACCTTGACGCGCACGATGTCGCCCGGCTTGACCACGTCGCGCGGGTCTTTGACGAAGGTGCGGGACATGGCCGACACGTGGACCAGGCCGTCCTGGTGGACGCCGATGTCGACGAACGCGCCGAAGGCGGCCACGTTGGTGACCACGCCCTCCAGGATCATCCCCGCCACCAGGTCGGAGATCTTCTCCACGCCCTCCTTGAAGGCCGCCGTCTTGAACGCCGGACGCGGGTCGCGCCCCGGCTTCTCCAGCTCGCGCAGGATGTCGGTGACGGTCGGCAGGCCGAAGGTGTCGTCGGTGAAGTCTTGCGGCCGGATGGTGTGCAGGGCCGAGGTGTTGCCGATCAGCGACTTGAGGTCGGTCTGGACCGAGCTCAGGATGCGCCGGACCACCGGGTAGGCCTCCGGGTGCACGCTGGAGGCGTCGAGCGGGTCGTCGCCGCCCGGGATGCGCAGGAAGCCGGCGCACTGCTCGAACGCCTTGGGCCCGAGCCGCGAGACGTCCTTCAGCGCCGTGCGAGTGCGGAACGGGCCGTTCTCGTCGCGGTGGCGCACGATGCCCTCGGCCAGCGTCGCGCCGATGCCCGACACCCGCGTGAGCAGCGGCGCGGACGCCGTGTTGACGTCGACCCCGACCGCGTTGACGCAGTCTTCGACGACGGCGTCGAGCGAGCGGGAGAGCTTGGACTCGGCCAGGTCGTGCTGGTACTGGCCGACGCCGATCGACTTGGGGTCGATCTTGACCAGCTCGGCGAGCGGGTCCTGCAGCCGGCGCGCGATGGAGACCGCGCCGCGCAGCGACACGTCGAGGTCGGGCAGCTCCTGGGAGGCGTAGGCCGAGGCCGAGTAGACCGAGGCGCCCGCCTCCGACACGACGATCTTGGTGATCGACGGCATGAGCTTGACCAGGTCGCCGGCCAGCTTGTCGGTCTCGCGCGAGGCGGTGCCGTTGCCGATGGCGATGAGCTCGACGCCGTGCTTCTGGGCCAGCGCGCCGAGCACGGCCAGCGACTGGTCCCACTGGCGCTTGGGCTCGTGGGGGTAGATGGTGGCGGTCTCGACGACCTTGCCCGTGGCGTCGACCACGGCCACCTTCACGCCGGTGCGCAGGCCGGGGTCGAGGCCCATGGTCGCTCGGGTGCCGGCCGGGGCGGCCAGCAGCAGGTCGCGCAGGTTGGCGGCGAACACGCGCACCGCTTCGTCCTCGGCGGCCTGCCACAGGCGCATGCGCAGGTCGATGCCGAGATGCACGAGGATGCGGGTGCGCCAGGCCCAGCGCACGGTCTCGGCCAGCCACGTGTCGGCCGGACGCCCCTTGTCGGAGATGCCGAACCGGGCGCCGATGCGCAGCTCGTAGTCGGCGGTCTCGTCGGGCTCCAGCGCGACGTTGAGCACTTCCTCCTTCTCGCCCCTGAACATCGCCAGGATGCGGTGGGAGGGCAGCTTGGTGAACGGCTCGGTGAAGTCGAAGTAGTCGGAGAACTTGGCCCCCGCCTCCTGCTTGCCCTCGCGCACCTTCGACACGAGCCGGCCGCGGCTCCACAGCCGCTCGCGCAGGTCGCCGATGAGGTCGGCGTCTTCGGCGAACCGCTCGATCAGGATCGCCCTGGCCCCTTCGAGGGCGGCGCCGGCGTCGGCCACGCCCTCGGTGACGAACTCCGCGGCGACCGTGGCCGGGTGGAGCGTCGGGTCGCCGAGCAGCTTCTCGGCCAGCGGCTCCAGGCCGAGCTCGCGGGCGATCTGCGCCTTGGTGCGCCGCTTGGGCTTGTAGGGCAGGTAGATGTCTTCGAGCCTGGCCTTGGTCTCGGCCGCCATGATCTGCGCGCGCAGTTCGTCGTCGAGCTTGCCCTGAGACTCGATCGACTCCAGGATCGCCGCCCTGCGCTCGTCGAGCTCGCGGAGGTAGCGCAGCCGTTCTTCGAGCGTGCGGAGCTGCGCGTCGTCGAGGGCGCCGGTGACCTCCTTGCGGTAGCGCGCGATGAACGGCACGGTGGCGCCGCCGTCGAGCAGATCGACCGCCGCCTGCACCTGCCCGTCGCGCACGCCGAGCTCTGCCGCGATCCGCTGGTGAATAGAGAGCACTTGCCTGCCTTTCGATGGTCCCGCCGGTCAATTGTGCAGGACTACGCCGTCTTTCATGACCAGAGTGCGCCGAGGGTGAACGACCACGGCCTCTCCGGGGCCGCTCGCGGGCACCACGACGAGGTCGGCCCGGTCGCCCGGAGCCAGGCCGTAGCCGGGCAGCCCGAGGGCCAGCGCGCCGCCCACCGTCGCGGCCTCCAGGGCGAGCTCGATGTCCTCGTCGCGGCGGAACGCGCTGCGGTAGGCGAGGTGCATCGCGCGCTCCAGCATGTCGCCAGAGCCGTAGGGGCCCCACAGGTCGCGGACGCCGTCGTGGCCGCAGGCGACGGTGACGCCCGCGGCGCGCAGCTTCTTGACCGGCGGCACCGGGTAGCTGTAGACGGCGGCGGTGGCGATGGCCACGCCCGCGTCGACGAAGCCCTGGATCAGGCGATCCTGGGCGGCCTCGCCGAGCTCGCCCAGCGCGTACGCGTGGCTGACCGTGACCCGGCCGCCGAGCCCCAGCGCCTTGGTGCGCTCGATGATCAGCTCCAGCTCCCAGCCGCCCAGCGAGCCGCCGTCGTGGAGGTGGATGTCGATGCGCGCGCCGAACCGGTCGGCCAGGCCGAAGATCAGGTCGAGGTGGCGCACGGGATCGCGGTCGACGCCGGCCGGGTCGAGGCCGCCGATCGCCTCGACGCCGCCTCGGAGCGCCTCGGCCAGCAGGTCGGCGGTGCCGGGGTTGGTGAGCACGCCGTGTTGCGGGAAGGCGACCTGCTGCACGTGGACGGGGGAGCGGGCGGCGGCCTCGCGCACGGCCTCCACGCCCCGCAGGCCCACGGACGGGTCGATGTCGGTGTGGGTGCGCACGTGGGTGGTGCCGGCCTCGCTCATCCGGGCCAGCAGCGCGGCGGCCCGCTCGGCGCTCGGCACCCCCAGCTCGGCGCGGCGGCCCAGGTCGTTGGCGATGCGGCCGGCCAGCGAGTCGTCGGCCGAGTGGGGGATCCACGGGCCGCCGTAGAGCGTCTTGTCGAGGTGGCAGTGGGCGTCGACGAGACCGGGCAGGACGAGCTGACCGGACACGTCGAGGACGAGGGCGCCGGGCGCGTCGAGGGACGGGCCCACCCGGTGGATGCGGCCGTCGCGGACGAGCAGGTCGGCGGGGAACGCGAGCCCCCAGGGCCGCCCGCCGCGGATCAGCACGTCGGTCATGCCCAGCACCCTAGAGGGCGGCACCGACGATTTCCGTGCCCCCGGACGTGAGGATCGTGAGCCGCCCGCGACGGCGGGACGGGTCAATCGGGGCGGGTGGCGAACAGTTCGAGGTGGTGGCAGGAGCGGCAGCGGTAGGCGTCGATCTCCCACTTGGGACGGCCCATCAGCCGGGCGCCGCCGAAGATCCCGCGTGACAGCGCCCCCTCGACCCAGCGGGCGTACCCCCGGGAGTGCTCACCCTGGTCCGCGACGAACCCGGGTTCGAGCCCCTCCGCGCCGCAATGCGTGCACCGTAAGTTGTCCATGCCGCAGAGCCTAGATCTCCGCGAGGTGCGCCACGTTGGCCACGTCGGCCGGATCGGTGCTGGGCCGCCCGCCGAACCAGGCGTCGAGGATCTCGCCGAGCACGACGTCGGAGGTCAGGCGGAGGCTGAGGGCCAGCACGTTGGCGTCGTTCCACCTGCGCGCCCCGTCGGCGGTGTAGGCGTCGGCGCAGAGCGCGGCCCGCACGCCGGGCACCTTGTTGGCCGCGATGGAGGCGCCCGTGCCCGTCCAGCAGCAGACCACCGCCTGGTCGGCCCGGCCCTCCGCGACGTCTCTGGCGGCCAGCTCGCAGGCCCACGCCCAGTCGTCGCGCTCGCCGTCGTCGAGTGCGCCGTGGGTCAGCACCTCGTGACCCCGCCCGCGCAGCTCGGCCACGATGCGCCCGGCCACCCCGTCGTTGCTGTCCGCCGCCACCGAAATCCGCATGGGCCCATCTCTACCAGCAATGTGGTGACGGGTGCGGGGATCGAACCCGCCTGGAGCGGCTTATGAAACCGCCGGGCACACCAGCGCCCCCACCCGCCTGGAACGGGCCGGGGGCCGCCGATCTCAACGGCGGGAGCCCCCGGACGGGTGCGGCATGCGCATTCGCCGGATGACGAGCTGGATGACCAGCCGGATGACCATGGGCACGAGCATGCCGCCCGCGCCCTCGGCCCCGCAACGCGTTTTCTCAGGTGTACCGGGCGCGCATGCGCTCGCAGAAGTCGTCCGACAGCTTGGTCATCAGCCTGGACAGCTCGGCCCGCTCGGCCTCCGGCCAGTCGGACAGCACCTCCTCGAACCACTCGGTGGTGACCCGGCGGCACCTGCTCGCCACCTCGGCCCCCTCCTCGGTGAGCGCGATGCGCCAGGCCCGCCGGTCGTCGGGGTCGCGTACGCGCTCGACCAGCCCGCGCTGCTCAAGAGCCGCGACGTGCCTGGTCACGTGCGGGCTCTCGACCTGCAGCCCCTCGGCGATCATGCCGATCCTGCGGGGCTCGCCCGCGTCGAGCAGGTAGACGATGATCTGCACGTCGGGCCGGTCGAGCCGGATGCCGGCCGCCTCGGTGAGCCATTCGTGGGTCTTGGCGCGGTTGAGCGTGACGACCAGCCGCCGGAAGGCCGACACCGTCCTGTTGAGATCTTCGCCCATCTGTTTGCTTACCTAACTTACGTATGTATCATCGTTGCTCGGTTACTTACCTAAGTTATCTAAAGGAGCCGACATGGCGACAGCCGTCGTACCCGCGGCGCGTGAGACGTCGATGCGCAATCCCTGGCCCACGGTGGTCTCCCTGGCGTTCGCGGCCTCCATCGCCGCCCTCCAGAACACCGCGGTGGTCCCGTTGCTTCCCGTGCTGCAGCGGGAGCTGCACGCCTCGCTCTCGGCCGTGAGCTGGACGCTCACCATCAGCCTCCTGGTCGCCGCGGTCTCCACGCCGCTGCTGTCGCGCTTCGGCGACATGTACGGCCGGCGCCCGATGATCCTCGGCGCGCTGGGCCTGCTGGTGGTGGGTTCGGTCATGGCGGCGATGGCCACGTCGCTGACCTGGTTGATCGTCGCCCGGATCCTGCAAGGGGCGGTGTCCGCGCTGGTCCCGTTGTCGATCGGGGTGGTCCGCGACCTGCTGCCCAGGCAGCAGCTGGCGACCGGCATCGGCGTGCTGAGCGCGACGATGGGGTTCGGCAGCGGCGGCGGCATGATCCTGGCCGGGCTGGCCGCCGGTGACTACCACCTGGTGTTCTGGATCACCGGCGGGATCTCGGCGGTCGCCGTCGTGATCCTGGCCTTCCTCGTGCGGGACGTGGCGCCGGCCGGCAAGGGCCGTCCCGACCTCGCCGGGGCCGCGCTGCTGACCGCCTGGCTGGTCGCGCTGCTGCTGGCGATCAGCGAGGGCGGCTCGTGGGGCTGGACGTCGCCCGGCGTGCTCGGCCTGTTCGCCGCGGCCGCCGTGCTGGCCGTGGTGTGGGTGCTGGTCGAGCGCAGGGTGGCCGAGCCGCTGGTCGAGATGTCGATGCTGGTGCACAGGGGCACGATCGGCGCGACGGTCTCCTCGATGCTGCTCGGGTTCTCGTTCTTCACGATGCTGACCGGCATGTCGCAGTTCGCCCAGGTTCCGAAGGCGACCGGCTTCGGCTTCGGCGCCTCCACCCTCCAGGTCGGGCTGTTCCTGCTGCCGAGCACCCTGTTCATGCTGGTCATCTCGCTGTTCGCGGGGCGGATCATGCGCCGGTTCGCCGCCTCGTTCATGGTGGCGACGGGCGCGGGCGTGACCGGGCTCGCGGGGGCGTGGCTGGCGTTCGAGCACGGCAGCCCGGCCACCCTGTACGTGGCCTCGTCCCTCATGGGCATCGGCCTCGGCATCGGCTACGCCGCACTGGGCACGATGGCCGTCGAGCACGTCGAGCCGTCCAGGACCGCGCTGGCCGCGGGGGTCAACGCCCTGGTGCGCATCGTCGGGGGCAGCGTGGCGGGCGCGGCCATCGCCGCGATCCTGGCCGCGCGCCCCGGCGTCCTGGGCTTCCAGTGGGTGTTCGGCACCGCCGCGGTGGCCGGGCTGGTCGCGGCGGTGTTCGCCACCGTCTACGGAATGCTGAACAGCCGGGCCGTCACAGCGCCTTCAGCCCACTGATCACTTCCAGCAGCACCTTGGCGTCCGGCGCGGGGGGCGGCAGCTCGACCTGGACGAGCTGCCGCGCGTGCAGGTCGCCGACCAGCACCCGGACCACGCCGATGGGCAGGTTCAGCTCGGCGGCCACGTCCACCAGCCGGGTCGGCTTGGTGCACTTCTGCATGATGATCAGGTGCTCGGGCCCGAGCCCCACCGGAGGCGTCAGCCCGCCGGCGGTGACGATGACCGCGATGAGGTCGATGGCCTCGCTCGCGGGCACCGTACGGCCCCTGGTCAGCAGGTAGGCCGGGACGATCGGACCGGCGTCCTCGTCCAGCCAGCGCTCGTCACTCACTTGGCACCACCCGCATCACAGGACGGGCGGGCTCCTTCACGTCGGCCTCCGGTTCCGGATCGGCGACGTGCTCAGCCGGGATCAACACGATCGCGGTGGTCCCTCCATATGGTGAACCGCGTAGCGTCACGCGGATGTCATGCCTGGCGGCCAGGCGCGAGACGACGAAAAGCCCCAGCTTGTCGCTGTCGGCCAGGTCGAACTCGGGTGGGCTGGCCAGCCGCTCGTTGAGTTCGGCCAGCTCCTGGGCGCTCAGCCCGAGCCCGCGGTCCTCGACCTCGAAGGCGAAGCCGCGGGCGGTCTCCTCACCGCGCACGATGACCTGCGTGTGCGGCGGCGAGTAGACGGTCGCGTTCTCGATGAGCTCGGCGACCAGGTGGATCACGTCGCCGACCACCGGACCGGCCAGGCGCTGGCCGGACATCGGCTCGACGGTCACCCGGCGGTAGTCCTCCACCTCGGCCGTCGCGCCGCGGGCCACGTCGAGCAGCGGCACCGGCTTGCTCCAGCCGCGGCCCGGGGTGGCGCCCGACAGGATGATCAGGCCCTCGGCGTGGCGGCGCATGCGGGTGGTCAGGTGGTCGAGGCGGAACAGGTCGTCCAGGGCCTCGGGGTCGGTGGCGCGGTGCTGCATGTCCTCCAGCTGGATGCGCTGGCGGTGCAGCAGGGCCTGCGAACGCCTGGCGAGGTTGCGGAAGACGTGCCCGACGCCCTCGCTGAGCTGCGCCTGGCCGATCGCGGCCTCGACGGCGGTCTGCTGGACGGTGGAGAAGGCCTGGCCGACGTCGCCGATCTCGACCGTGCTGGTGGCCACCGACAACTCCGGCATCTCCACCCTCTCGCCCTTGCGCAGCTTGGCCACCACGTGCGGCAGCCGCTCCTGGGCCACCTCCAGCGCGGCGAGCCGGAGCGCGCCCAGCTCCTTCGACAGCCGGTTGCCCATCCGGATGGAGAACACGATCGACACGATGACCAGCAGGAAACACGTCCCGGCCAGGATGAACGCCCGCGACAGCACCTGGTCGGCCACGGGGTCGGCGCGCGCGTTGAGCAGCGTGCTGGCCCGCATGAGCGACTCCGCGTACGTCTTGGAGATCGACTCGGTGGTGCTCAGCCAGCCGCGCGGCGGCACGGCGCCGGCGATGATCCGGTCCTCCATCAGCCGCATGCGCTGGTAGACGGGGGAGGTGACGAGGGAGACCTGGGTGTCGCGCAGGCTCGGGTCCAGCTCGCCGAGGCCCTGGTCGATGAGGAAGCGCCGGTTGCCGACGAGCTGGGTGAACTGCCGGCGTTCCGACGGCGTGACCGGGCCGAGCGCGATGGCCTGCTCCCTGGTCAGCAGCTCCTTGGCGTAGCCCAGCTCGATGATCACGCGGGACTGCTCGTAGATCGGGATGTCGTCGATGAGCGCGACGCGCCGGTGCAGGCCGTAGAGGGAGTCGATCACGGTGTTGTACGCCTCGCCGGCGAGCAGACGGTCGGACAGGCCGTCGTCGATCTCACCCCGGATCGCGTCGAGCCTGCCGAGCTGCGTGTACACCGCGTCCACCTGCGTACGGATCTCTTCCGATCGGTCCTTGGAGTTGCTGGAGAGCCTTCTGAACTCGTCCCTGGCGGCGTCGGTGCGGGTGCGCTGGTCGGCCACGTCCTTCTGGGAGGCGGCCCGGCGCAGCAGCTTGGCCGAGGAGAGACGCTCGTGCTGGAGCTCGCTGATCAACTTGTACGCCGGATGGCGGAGGTTCGTCCAGAGTGTCTTGTACTGACGCAGCTCCAGGCTCTCGCCGGCGGTGACGGCGGTGATCACGCCCCACAACACGACCATGGAGGTCAGAGGCACGAGTAGTAGTCCGATGATCTTCATGCGGATCGTCCGGCTACGACCCATGGCACCTCACTCCGGTCGGTCCCCTGCTGGCAACCCCGGACGGGACAAGCCCAGAGGATAGCAATTCGATCACCCAATTGCCCAATTTTTCGGGACTTTTGGACATGTGTCCGTGATCTTGCAGTAGGTTTCCCCCAAATCGGTTACAGAGGGAGATGCGTTGCGCCGTCGTCTCGCAGCGGCCGCCGCGCTGGCGCTTCTGTCGGCCTGTTCCGGGCCCACGGAGGTCCCCCGGCCCCCCGCCGCCGAGTCGGTCTTCGTGTACGCGCAGAACCTGGACGTCATCTCCGACTGGGACCCCGCGAGCTCCTACTCCAACGAGCTCATCGCCTTCCAGAACGTCTACGAGACCCTGACCCTCTGGAACCCCTTCACCAAGAAGTCGGCCCCCCGCCTGGCCACCTCCTGGCGCTCGACGCCCGACGGCCGCACCTGGACGTTCACGCTGCGCCAGGGCGCGACCTTCCACACCGGCCGGCCGGTGGACGCCGCGGCGGTCAAGGCGTCGATCGAGCGCACGATGAAGACCGGCGCGGGCGCGTCCTACATCTGGGACGCCGTCTCCTCCGTCAAGGCCGAGGACCCGAACACGGTCACCTTCGCCCTGAAGTACGCCGTGCCGCTCGATCTGGTGGCCTCCTCCGGGTACGCGGCCTACATCTACGACACGCAGGCGGCGCCCGACCTGCGCTCATGGCTCGGCGCGGGCAGGGACGCCGGGTCGGGGCCGTACACGGTGGCGGCCTGGCATCCGGGCCAGGAGGAGGAGCTGACGCTCAAGGCGTACCCCCAGTACTGGGGCGGATGGGACAAGCCGCACTACAGCACGGTCAAGTACCGCGTCGTGCCCGACCCCGACCGCGCGTGGCGGATGCTGGCCCGCGGCGAGGTGAGCTTCGTGGACCGGCTCAGCCCCCGGCTGTTCGCCAGGGCCGCGGTCACGCCCGGGGTGCGCACCAGCGAGCGGGACTCGTACCAGACGGCCATGCTGCTGTTCAACACCGCCAGCGGCCCGATGAAGGACGTGCGGGTGCGCCGCGCGGTGCAGCAGGCCGTCGACTACCGCGGCCTGGTCAGGGCGCTCAGGGGCGCGGTCGCGCCGGCCAGCGGCATCGTCCCTGAGGGGCTGACCGGCCACGTCGCCGGCCGCGCGCCCCGGCAGGACCTGGCGGGCGCGGCGGCCCTGCTGGGCCGCGCCGGGTACGGACCCGCGGGCCGGCCGCTGCGGCTGCGGCTCACCTACGCGCAGGGCGACCACGACCAGCGGCTGCTGGCCACCAGCCTGGCGGCGGAGCTGAAGCCGCTGAACGTCACGCTCGACGCCCGCGCCATGCCCTGGAACGCCCAGTGGCAGCAGGGCAGGAAACGCGGCCAGGACATCTTCGTCATGTACTGGTGGCCCGACTACGCCGACGGCTACTCGTGGTTCGGCAACGTCTTCCGCGCCGGCGACCCGCCGGTGTTCAACCTGGCCTACCTGCGCGACAGGACCCTGGACGAGCTGCTCGAAGGGCTGCCCGAGCTGAGCGTGACCGACAAGGAGGCCGCGCAGGCGGCGTACGAGCAGGCCACCGGACGCGTGCTCGACGTGCGGGCCGCCGCGGCGCTGCCCTGGGTGGTGCGGTACCAGCGGGCCTACCTGGGCGGCGTCCAGGGGTACGACGACAACCCGGCCTACCCCGACGTGGTCTTCGCCTACGAGCTGCGCCCGTCCGGCTGAGCCGCCTCCGACGCCGCCTCGACGCGCGCACGCAGCCGCGTCCTGATCTCCTCGGGCGTGTACGCCCGCCGCCTGCGTTCGGCGCGCGCGATCACCACCCCCGTGGCCGCGACCCCCGCGATTCCCGCCAGACCGAGCATCTTCCACCAGCGCATGTGCCTAGGCTAGCGATGTGCTGACTCTCGACGAGGCCGTCAAGGTGACCAGGACCGGCGATCTGTGGATCTTCCGCGGCAGGTCCGTGCCCGACCGGGCCATCCAGACGATGACCAACAGCCCGGTCAACCACGTGGGCATGGCGATCGTGATCGAGGACCTGCCGCCCATGATGTGGCACGCCGAGCTGGGCAAGTCGCTGCTCGACCTGTGGTCGGGCACCCACCAGCGCGGTGTCCAGCTGCACGACCTGCGCGACGCGGTCACCGTCTGGGCCGACCGTTACGGCCAGCGTCCCTGGCTGCGCCAGCTCGAACCGCAGGCCACCCCCGAGATGGAGGACGCCGCCCTGCGCGTGGTCGCCCGGCTCGACGGCACCCCGTTCCCGTCCACCGCCCGGCTGGCCGCCCGCTGGGCCAGGGGCCGGGTGCCGCGGCGGGCCAGGAAGGAGGCCACGCTGGAGAGCGCGTACTGCGCGGAGGTCGTGGCCGTCACCTACGAGGAGATGGGCCTGCTGCCCGGCGGCCGGCGTCCCAACTGGTACGACCCGGGCAGGTTCTGGAGCGGCGACGACCTGGAGCTGCTGGCCGGCCACCGCCTCGGCCGCGAGATCACCGTGGGAGTGCCGCGTACGCGGGCCTGACCCTGGCCAGCGGGATCGTCGTCACGACGAGCGCGGCCACCAGCACGAACCCCAGCCGGTAGCCGGTGTGCCCGAGCACCAGCCCGAACCCGGTCGCGCCCACGCCCATCCCGGCGTCGTAGGCCAGGTTCCACAGGGCGCTGACGCGGGCCGGCTCGCCGCGCTGGAGCATCACCGTCAGCGTCGCGTTCTGCAGCACCCCGAACCCCGCCCCGAACAGCGCCATCCCGGCCACGACCGCAACGGGAGCGGCCGTCCACGCCTGCAGCCCGGTGCCCGCGGCGGCGGCGAGCAGGCCCGGCACGAGCAGCCTGGCCGGTCCGTGGCGGTCGCCGAACCGGCCCGCCCACCAGCGGGCCGCCGGCGTGGCGAGCGACTGGGCGAGCAGGGCCGCCGAGGCCAGTCCCGGCGAGCCCGCCAGCGGCAGGAACGTCACCAGCACGCCGACGGAGAGCGTGACCGAGGCGAAGACCAGCATCGGCGCGGCCAGCCCGCCCGTCCGCCCGCCCGCGCCGGTCGTGACGGGCCGGCCGGCGGGCAGGCCGGTCACCGCCACGAGCCCGGCCAGGGGCAGCAGCCCGGCGACCACGAGGACGGGCGCGAACCCGAGCACGTCGGCCGCCCACAGGCCCAGCGGCAGGCCGGCGACCGAGGGCACGCCGACGGCCAGGCCGTACAGGCCGAGCCCTTCGCCGCGGCGCTCGGCGGGCACCAGGTCGGCGGTGAGCGCGGTGCCGGCGACCACGAGCACGCCCAGGCCCGCGCCGCGCAGCAGGGACACGGCCAGCACCACGGGCAGCTCCGCCGACAGCGGCAGCAGCAGGGCGGGCAGGCCGAGCAGGACCAGGCCGAGCGCCATCGCCACCCGGTAGCCGTGCCGCGACAGCAGCCAGGGGACGGCCAGCTCGGCGAGCACCGTGGACAGCATCATCGCGCCGGTGGCCAGGCCCGCGCCGGACGCGCCGGAACCGCCGGTCGCCGCGTACAGGGGGACGGTGGAGAACAGCAGGAAGAAACCGAGCATCCCGGTCACCGAGGCGGCCATCATCAGGCTTAACGAACGCGTCATCACGCCTTCGACGATGACAAATCCCGTTACGGGCGGGATCGGGCATGATGCGTAGCCGCCTCTTCATAATGAGGGGTGTGTTCGTGGGACGTGAGGCCGAACTGGGCCGGCTGGCCGCCGCGTGGGCCCGTACCCCGAGTGCGGTGCTGGTCGTGGGCGAGGCGGGGATCGGCAAGTCCAGGCTGGTCGCGCGGTTCGCCGGTGACGTGGACGCGCTGGTGGCCGAGGGCGGGGCCGATCCGGGCGGGCCAGCGTACGGGCCGTTCGTGCCCGTGCTGCGCCGCCTGGTCAGGGAGTACGGCGCCGGGCTCGTGCCGGGCGGCGGTCGCAAGGGGCTGGCCTGCCTGCTGCCCGAGCTGGGGGAGCTGGACGACACGCCCGACCTGGGCCGGGCCCGGCTGTTCGAGGAGGTGCTGCTGCTGGTCGAGCGGGCCGCCGAGCGCCGTCCGCTGGTGATCGTGCTGGAGGATCTGCACTGGGCCGACCAGGCCGCCCGCGACCTGCTGGCGTACCTGCTGCGCAACCTGACGCGGCCGGGCGCGATGGTCGTAGCGACCTCGCGCGAGCCGCTGCGGCTGCCCGGCGCCGAGGTGGTCAGGGTGCCGCCGCTCGGCCGCGACGAGGTGGCCCGCCTGCTCGGCCGCGACGACGTCGACGCGATCGTGGCGCGCAGCGAGGGCAACCCGCTGTTCGCCGAGGCGCTGGCCGAGGCGGGCGACACGACCCCCGCCTCGCTGCGCGAGCTGCTGCTCGCCGGGGCCGAGAAGCTGCCGGGGCCCGGTCTCGACGTGCTGCGGATCGCCGCCGTGGCCGGGCGCAGGACGCCCCACGAGGTGCTGCGCGAGATCGCCGGGCTCGACGACCTCGCGCTCGACGAGGCGCTGCGGCCGGTCGTCCGGGCCCGGCTGCTGCTCGTGGACGGCGACGCCTACGTCTTCCGGCACGCGCTCATCCGCGAGGCCGTCTACGACGACCTGCTGCCCGGCGAACGCCGCCGCCTGCACGCCCGCTGCGCCCCCGCCCAGCCCGAGCTGGCCGCCGACCACTGGCACGCGGCCGGCGACGGGCCGCGCGCCTTCGAGGCCGCCTGGCGGGCCCGCAGATGGGACCTGGTGCTGGAGCTGTGGGCGCACGCGGACGGCCAGGACCACGCCCAGGTGCTGGAGGACGCCGCCAGGGACGCCCTGCGCGCCGGCGACGCCCACCGCGCCGACGACCTGGCCGGCCGGGCGCTCGCCGAGGTCGCCGACCCGCTGCGCGCGGCCCACCTGCTGGAGCTGCGCGTCGCCATCCGCGACCTGCACGGCGAGGAGGGCCTGGACGACCTGCGCGAGGCCGTCCGGCTGGCCCCCCGCGAGTCCCGGCTGCTCGGCGCCCTGGCCTGCACGCTGGCCTGGCACGGCCAGGACGACGAGGCCCGCGCCCGCGCCGAGGAGGCGTACGCGCTGGGCGACGCCAGGTCCCTGGTCACCCTGGCCGCGCTCGCCGCGCTCGACGACGACCTCGCCACCGCCTCCGCCCTGTACGCCCGCGCCCGGATCAGCGCGCCCGACGACGACACGCTGCTCGTCTCCTATGCCGGCGAGGCCGACGCGCTGGAGGCCGCCGGCGAGCACGCCAGGGCCGAGGCGGTCGCGCGGCGCGGCATCGCCGAGGCCGCCCGGCTGGGCCTGGCCCGCTCGCGCGGCGCCCACCTGGCCGCCAACCTGGCCGAGCCGCTCGCCTCGCTGGGCCGCTGGGCGGAGGCCCGCGAGGTCGCCGCCCCCGCGCTCGCGCTCGACCCGCCGCCGATCTACCGCGCCTGGATCCTGCTCGTCCTCGGCACGGTCGCGGTGCAGGAGGGCTCGCTGTCGGCGGCCGGCGCGCTGCTCGCGCAGGCCAGGCCGCTCATGCGCGGGCGTTCCCGCGGCTACGACTCCTGCCTGGAGCCCGACCTGCTCGAATGCCGCCTGGCCGAGGCCGGGGGAGACCTGGACCGGGCGCGCCGGCTGGTCGACCACGTGCTGGCGGAGCACGACCTGAGCCGCAGCCGCCGCTACGCCTGGCCGCTGCTGGCCCTCGCGGCCCGCATCGGACGGGTGCGCGCCGCGCCCCCGGGCCTGCCCACCGTCGGACGGCTGCAGGAGGCGTACCGGGCCACGTTCGAGGCCGAGCTCGGCGGCTCGTGGGCGGACGCGGTGGCCGCTTGGCGGTCGGTGGGGCAGCCGTACGGGCTGGGGCGGGCGCTGGTCGGCGCGGCCGAGCGGGACCCGGCGCGGGCCCGCGAGCCGCTGCGCGAGGCCCTGGCCATCGCCGCCGCGCTCGGCGCGGAGCCGCTGCGGCGGCAGGCGGAGGCGGCGGCGGCCACCGCCCGGGTGACGCTGTCGGCGACGCCGGGGCTGTCGGCCCGCGAGCTGGAGGTGCTCGGCCTGGTCGCCGAGGGCCTGAGCAACCGGCAGATCGCCGAGCGGCTGTTCATCTCGGCCAGGACCTCCGGCGTGCACGTGTCGAACATCATGGCCAAGCTCGGCGCCGCCTCCCGCGTGGAGGCCGCCGCCCTCGCCCGCCGGACCGGCCTGATATGAACTCCGGCATGACCACCGTGAACGTCGCCCTCATCGGCGTGGGCAACTGCGTGTCGTCCCTCGTGCAGGGCGTCGAGTACTACCGCGACGGCCAGGCGCCCGGCCTGCTCAACCCCGTGTGCGCCGGATACGCCGTCTCCGACGTGCGGTTCACCGCCGCCTTCGACGTCGGCCGGGCCAAGCTCGGCCTGGACCTGTCGCAGGCGATCTGGGCGCGGCCGAACAACTCCCGCCGCTTCGCCGACGTGCCGCACCTGGACGTGCCGGTGCGCGAGGGCATCCTGGCCGACGGCGTGGGCGAGGGCTCGGCCGAGCTGGTCGAGCCGAGCGGCGCCGCGACCGTCGCCGACGTGGCCGCGCACCTGCGCGAGACCGGCTCCCACGTCGTGGTGAACTTCCTGCCCACCGGCGCCCAGCGCGCCGCCGAGCGGTACGCCGAGGCCGCGATCGAGGCCGGCTGCGCGTTCGTCAACTGCATGCCCGCCGTGCTCGCCCGCTCCGAACGCTGGCGCGACCGCTTCGCCGCGGCCGGGCTGCCGCTGCTCGGCGACGACCTGAAGAGCTCCTTCGGCGCCACGCTCGTGCACCGGGCGCTGGTCGACGCCCTCACCGCGAGCGGGGTGCGGCTGCGCGACGGCCACCAGCTCCTGGCCGGGGGCAACATGGACTTCGTCAACCTCCAGGACCCGGCCAGGATGGCCGGCAAGCGCGCCACCAAGGCGTCCGGCGCCGGCACCTCCACCCACGTCGGCGCCCAGTACCTGCCCTTCCTCGACGACCGCAAGATCGCCTTCATCCGGCTGGAGGGCGAGGGGTTCGGCGGCTCCCCGCTGGAGGTCGAGCTGCGCATGGTGGTGGAGGACTCGCCGAGCGCGGCGGGGAACGTCCTCGACGCCGTGCGCCATGCCAAGGCCGCGCTCGACGCGGGCGTGGGCGGCTTCCTGCGGGACGTCTCGGCCGCCCTCATGAAGGCGGTCTGACCACGGACGACGGGACCGGCCGTGGCAGGCTAGGAGGATGCGCCTGGCGACCTGGAACGTGAACTCGGTCAAGGCACGGCTGCCGCGCCTGCTCGACTGGCTGGCCGCGACCGAGCCCGACATCGTCTGCCTGCAGGAGACTAAGTGTCCCGCCGAGTCGTTCCCCGTGGCGGAGGTGGGCGAGCTCGGCTACGCCGCCGCCGCCCACGGCGACGGCCGGTGGAACGGCGTCGCCGTGTTGTCGAGGGTGGGGCTGGAGGAGGTGACGCCGAGCTTCCCCGGCGAACCGGGCTTCGCCGAGCTCGACGGGGTGGGCGCCGCCCGTCCCGAGGCCCGCGCGCTCGGCGCGACCTGCGGCGGCCTGCGGGTCTGGTCCCTGTACGCGCCGAACGGCCGCGCGGTCGACTCGCCGCACTACGCCTACAAGCTGGAGTGGTTCGCCGCGCTGCGGGACGCGCTGGCCGAGGAGGCCGGCTCGCCGCTGGTGGCCTGCGGGGACTACAACGTGGCGCCGACCGACGCCGACGTCTGGGACCCCGCGCTGTTCGCCGGCTCCACGCACGTCACCCCCGCCGAACGCCGCGCGCTCGCCGAGCTGCTCGACCTCGGCCTGCGCGACGTGGTGCCGACGCCGATGAAGGGGCCGCACCCGTACACGTACTGGGACTACCGGGCCGGGATGTTCCACCAGAACAAGGGCATGCGGATCGACCTGGTCTACGCCAGCGCCGACGTCGCGGAACGGGTGCGGGGGGCGTACGTCGACCGCGAGGCGCGCAAGGGGAAAGGCCCCTCGGATCACGCTCCCATCGTGGTGGATCTCGACCCGATAAATTAATCAACAAACAGCTGCCAGACGAGTATCGTGAGTAACCAAATGTGCGGGGGCACGCTTCTTCTTCAAGACCGAAAAGGGGGCCGTGTCGTGGAACCTGCCGATGGTCGTGTCATCCTGTTCGTCCTCATCGGGCTGGCCCTGTTCGCGCTCGGACGCCGCTTCCAGAACATGATCATGCTCAGGCAGGTCTGGAAGCAGACGCAGCGGCAGGTGACGGTGCGGCGGGAGACCGCGCACCACGCGGTGAAGGGTCTGGTCGCCGTCACCGCCGTCGCCGCATTCGTCATCTGGCTGGCGATCAATCTCAATCGGATAATGAGTTAACCGCCATTTAGCTGATTACCGTGATTATCCGGAATGGCGGCGGCGCAGGCCCCATGCGGTGAGCACGGCCAGCCCCGCCGCCGCCAGTCCGACCGTGCGGGTGAGCCGGGCGGCGCGCCGGATGTCCTTGACGTCCGGCTTGGGGCCGTCGCCCATCGTGGGGCGGTGTTCCGTCCTGCCGCCGTACACGTTCGTGCCGCCGAGGGTGACGCCGAGCGCGCCGGCGAAGGCGGCCTCGCACCTGCCCGCGTTCGGGCTGGGGTGGCGGTGGCCGTCCCGTCGCAGCATCCGCAGCGCCCGGACGGGGTCGTCGGCCAGCCCCGCCGTCAGCAGTCCCGTCACGCGTGCCGGTACGTAGTTCGCCACGTCGTCGAGCCGGGCCGCGGCCCAGCCGAACCGTTCGTAGCGGGGGGAGTGGTGGCCGATCATGGCGTCCAGCGTGTTGACCGCCCGGTAGGCCAGCAGCCCCGGCACGCCCGCCACCGCGCCCCAGAACAGGGGGGCGACCACGGCGTCGGAGGTGTTCTCCGCCAGCGACTCCACCGTCGCCCTGGCCAGCTCCGGCGCCTCCAGCCTCGCGGGGTCGCGGCCGCACAGGTGGGGCAGCCTGGCCCGGGCCCGCCGGAGATCGTCCTGCTCCAGGGCCTCGGCCATGTGCACGCCTTCGCGGGCGAGTGTCGTGCCGCCGAGCACGGCCCACGTGGCGAACGCCGTCACCGCCGTGCGGACGGCCCGGTCGCCGCTCCTCTGGGCCAGCACGCCCAGGGCAGCCGCGCCCCCGACGCAGATCCCGACATGGACCACCCCGCGCCACCTCGTGTCGCCGTACGACGACTCCTCCAGCTTCGCCGCCGCCCGTCCGAACAGGGCGACGGGGTGGGCCGAGCTGCGCGGATCACCGAGAACCTGGTCGAGTGCGACACCGAGCGCGAGACCTAGCGGGTCATACCAAATGGGCATGAAGCTCATCTTCGTGCACATCCAGCCACGCTGCCGCCCGGCGGATGCGTTCCCCGGCGCCGCCCGTCCACATCTTGGCCCAGTTCCCGCCGGCCCGGGCGCGGGTGCGCATGACGTCGTAGGAGCGGTGGAAGCGGAGCCTGGACAGTTCCAGCAGCCGCCGGCGTTCGCGGGGCGCGAGGCCGTAGGCGTCGCAGAACAGGCGGATCCTGGCCCCGACGTCGGCGTCGCGCTGGAGGGGGTGGCGGTCGACCGGGTCGGCGATCGGGGCCCAGTGGCGGAGGGTGGTGACGATGTCGAACAGCCGGGTGGTGGGCCGGGCGAGGTCGAAGTCGATCAGCGCGACGGGGGTGGCCGCGGCGGTGGCGGTGGCGGTGTCGTGGCGGAAGATCACGTTGTCCGGCGTCAGGTCGCAATGTCCGATGACCTCCGGCGCGCGGTCGTCGTTCGACCCGCCTTCCCATCCGCCGGCGTCGAGCGGGAACCCGGCGGTCGCGTCGTGGAACTCCCTGACCAGTCGCGCCAGATCGACCAGAAACGCGTCCGTCGAACCGGCCCGGCACAACCCGCTCCGCCCGGGGACGTACGTGAGGATCTCGCGCCCTAAGCCGTCCGTTCCCAGGACCCGCGGCGCACCCCCGAACCCGGCTGCCTCAAGGTGTCTGAGCAGGGCGTGCACGGCGGGCGTGGCCGGACCGACCGGCCTGCGCACCGTGTCACCGACGCGCACCACCCCGTCTGTCACGTCCCCGCCCTGCAGGGGAATCTCATGCAGGAGCGTCGCGACCATGCCACAACAGCTTAGCCCCATTTGCCCCACGGCCGCCTGCCCTTTACCCCGCCCCCTCCCTCCCCGTTCTGCTCCTCTTCCTCCCGCGAGCCTGTCCCGAAGCTGTGCCCTTTCGTGAACCTGGGCTGTGTCGTGAGCCTGTCCTCGAGGTCGCCGGGTCTCTCCAATTCCGCGGCCGAGTGTCGTACCGCTCCCGCCCCCCCAGCCACCCCCTAGCCTGAGGAACCGTGCCCATCCTGCTCTCCTTGGCGGCCTTCCTCATGACGCTGCTGGGCGGGCTGGTCGCCGACCGCGTCAAGAACAACCGCCACCTCGTGCTCGGCGCCGCCGCGGGCGTGATGCTCGGCGTGGTGGCCTTCGACCTCCTCCCCGAAGCCCTCACCCGGGACGCCGTCGACGTGCTCGGCGTCCCGCTCCCGATGCTCATGTTCGCCCTGGCGTTCCTCGGCATCCACATCGTCGAACGCTCCATGGGCATGCACGACGCGCACGAAGGCGACTACGCCGCCCACCGCCACGCCCGAGCCGGCGTAGGCGTCACGGCGGGATCCGCCCTGGTCGTCCACAGCCTCCTGGACGGCGCCGCCATCGGGGCCTCCTACCAGACGGACGCCTCGCTCGCCGTCGCCGTGGCCATCGGCGTCATCGCCCACGACTTCACCGACGGCTTCAACACGTACACAATCACGTCGCTGTACGGAAACGCCCGCCGCCGCGCCCTCACCCTCCTGGCCCTGGACGCCCTCGCCCCCGTGATCGGCGCCACCCTGACCTTCCTCATCGCCATCCCGGCCCACGTCCTGACCGCCTACCTGGGCCTTTTCGCCGGATTCCTCCTCTACCTGGCCATCTCCGACATCCTCCCGGAGGCCCACACAACCAGACGCGCCACCGGCTGGACCCTGGCCGCCACGGTCACGGGAACCCTCTTCATGTGGCTGGTGATCGCCCTGTCGGCCTGACACGACCAGAACGTGTGCGTGACAAGTCGCCGGATCATGCACAATAAGGCAGGAGCGCCCTTAGCTCAGCTGGATAGAGCACCGGACTTCTAATCCGACGGTCGCAGGTTCGAATCCTGCAGGGCGCGCTTCTCCACCTGCGGAAACTCCAGCCGCGGCCGCCTGCTGCGGCGGCATGGGGCAAATGTGAGGCAATCCTGAGTCAGCCGCCGAGTGGTCGGCGCAGTGCGGACGCGGCGGTCAGCACCAGCCGGACCTGTGGGTGCCAAGAACTCGGCCATGCTACGCGACCTGCACGTATTCGTGGATCAGTCCGCCAAGGCGGTCACGTCGGATGACCTTGATATCGTCCTCGACCGGGTCGGGAAGGTCTCGCAGCGGGGCGGCGTGGCCCAGGGAGCGATGTGGGCGATGCTCATTGAAGTGGGCCTCGTAGATGGCCAGCACACGACGTAGGTGGCGGGCATTGACGATGAGGATCCGATCGAGGACTTCGCGGCGTAGGCCACCGATCCAGCGTTCGGCGAACGCGTTGGCCCGCGGAGCCCGGGGTGGTGTCTTGATGATGTGGATGCCCTCGGCCGTGAAGACTTCGTCGAATATCGTGGTGAATTTCGTATCCCGGTCGCGGATGAGGAACCTGAACCCCTCTGCTCTATCTCCCAGCTCGATCATCAGGTTCCTGGCCTGCTGTGCAACCCACAGCCCGGTCGGATGCTCGGTGGCGCCGAGGACATGCACCCGGCGGGTCCTGAGCTCCATGACGACCAGGCAATACAGGCGCTTGAACAGCACGGTGTCGCAATGGAAGAAGTCACACGCCAAGATCCCCGTAGCTTGAGCATGCAGGAACTCACTCCAGGTCGGTCCCGCACGTCGCGGCGCCGGGTCGATGCCGCCGTTCTTCAAGATCAACCACACCGTAGAGGCCCCGACCCGGTAGCCCAGAGCGGCGAGTTCCCCGGCGATCCGTCGGTAACCCCACAGTGAATTCTCCCGGGCCAGACGAAGTGCCAAGGCCCGGATGGAGGCGCAGGTTGCGGGTCGACCATGGCTGCGCCGCTTGAAGGTCCACCGCCGTCGCACCAGCTCGGCGTGCCAGCGCAGCAGTGTGCCTGGCGTCACGAACAACCGCCGACGACCGGCTGGAGACAATAGCCGCGCCAGCGCGCTGATCACCGCCCGGTCCGCCCACGACGGCCGAGGCCTTGCCGCCTGCCGACGCAACACCGCGACCTGATGACGCAAGATGAGGATCTCCGCTTCCTTCGACCTCTGCGAGCGGCCCAGCAGCACCACCCAGCCCGCGAGCCGAACGAAGATCAGATAGACCAGACGCAGTGCCATAGACGCGATCATGCCTGCCACCACTGAAACGCCCGACTCCAGGTCAGACCCAACGGCCGAGTTTCGGGCACCCACACCCTCACCAACCGGCAGACAAGCGACAACAGCCCCTCGCCATGGTCGCAGCCGCCGTCTTGATCGCGCAGCAACAACCCAGCTCACAGTATGAAACCGTGTTTCCGAGCGGGACACCCATTCGCCGCCGACCCTGTGTGCGATGGAACGGAATCCGGCGTTACCACGTCCAGAAAACCGCAACGGCAAAGACTCACTGACCTGGAGGGAACTGCGTTAACGCCGGATTCCGTTAATCTCTCTGACTCCTGCGTCCACGAGGGGTGAGGTCGTCGGAGGCCCGTAGGGCAGGTCGCGTCGATGATCTCTTCGGAAAGGGGTGAGCCTGTCGGCTCTCCCACTGAAAGCGAGCATGCGCTTGGTTGGTCACCCCGTTAACGCCGCCGGAGGCGCGCCAGCACCGAAGGGCGCCGGGGCCGCTCCCAGAAGGGCCGCGATCAGGAGGGGAAGCAAGTCGCGCGAGGCCGAGCCGCGGGTCGGCCTTAGGCCGAAGGGGACGGGACGCCATAGGCGCGGCCCACGGTATGGAACCAGTCCTCGTCGAGGAAGCGGCCCGTCATCCGTCCCACGACGGTGAGAAAGGCGTGCGCCAGCTTCTCCTCGCCCGCGTTCAGGTCTTCGCCTTGTGGGAGACCGTGGGCATAGGGCTCGAATTCTGGCCCGGGCATGAACTCGCCGGAGGGAAGAGCCGGGATCTCGGCGACCACGTTTCCGTCCCGGTAATAGGCGAGGTCGGAGAGGCCGTCGATTTCCCGGTCCCAGTCGACCATGAACATCGCACGGTTTCCCGAACTGAGCCACCATCCACCTGTTTCCGGACCGCTGACGCCGATCACCACGGACCAGCCGGGACTGTGGGGCCCGATCCAGAGGCTGTCCTTCTCGTCGATCGGGACGGACGGGTCCGCCATCGTGGCCGCTTCTTGCATCAACCGCACATCGCGCCGGGATCGCGGGTCGAGGCGCATCAGCTCGGCGAGCTCGTCGAGGTCGTCCCGTTCTATCCAGAGCCCGAAAAAGGTGGTGTCGAACCCGTGCGCCGCCAGCAGTTCATATTGGTCGCGCTCCGGTAGCGCGGTTCGAATGTCGGTCATCTCGTCTTCTCCATGTGGTCGGGCGACCGTGTCCGGAGCGCCGCCGAGGCGGCGCTCCGGACACGGCGTCCACAGATCAGGGCGATTCAGGGATCAGTTGACGATCCAGACCCAGAACTTGTCGTCGGGCAGGACTCGGTTGCGGTCGTAGAAGCTCTTCAGGACCTTCCCGTGGCTACCGCGAGCGGTGCTGTTGTGACTCTTCCCGACCGCACGGAGAGAGTAATGGTTCTTCATGCCTCTGTCCGCCGCATAGCCGGCTCCGTCCTTGGTCGAGGCGAAGGGGTACTCGTCGCACTCGGCCCTCTTGTACACCGGATCGAGCATCGACAGCAGCGGCTCCTTGTAGTTCTCAGGGAAGTAGTACTGGCAGTAGCTGGTGTAGCTGGTGGTGCCCACCTTGAACGACCGGGAGAAGACGTTCCGGTTCTTCGGCTGGTTGCCGGCCTTGTCCTTGGTGAGGGGGTCGCCCGGCTCCACCCGGTTCGGGTCGGTGCCCTTGGGAGCCGCCCAGTTGCCCGGAATGATCTTGGACTTCTCGGTACCGAAAACGCCCTTGACCGGCGGGTCCTGCGTCTCGTTGTCGCGCAGCGGCGGCACCGTGTACCTGTTGTCGCTGGTGCCTGTGTGCCTCAACGCGGCTTCGATGTGCTGGATGACCTGCAGGAAGCTGGCGTCCTTGCTCTTGGACATCACGAAGATCCGCTTGGCGAGAGGGAAGATGCACGCGCCGACGTGCACGCCGCTCGTCGCGCTGGCCGCCGCCGTGCGAGTCAGGGACTCGCCTTCGGCGTCACCGCCCGCGGTGCGGAACCAGTCACACCGTACGTGCGGCGTATAGGGCTTCTCGTAAGGGTCGTTCCCGGAGGGGTCACCTCCGCCGGTGCGCCTGCCGATCACCTGCCCCTGCTCGTCATAGACGACCTGGCTCCACAGGTTCATCGGCCTGTAGGTCCACTCGTCATCGACATCGATCATGATGGGGCGCAAGGTGCACTTGTCCGCCTTGTCGCCGTCGGTGTCCTGCATCGTGAAGACGAACTCGTCGTCCCCATCCGCCTTCCAGCCGCCCACCGTCGTCTCGCGCTTGGATCCGGAGGTCATCGTGCACTGGGAGCCGGCATCGCCCGTCGGCTTGACCTCCAGCCGCAGGAACTCGTCGTCGTCCACGTCGGTGACATTGCCCACCGGATCGTAGGCCTTGATGTTGCTGATCTTGGTCCACATCTTGATCTGCTGAGGCTTGACGCCGGAAGTGCCGCCGTTCTCGACTCCATCGCCCGTGGCGTCGCCCAGGTAGGTGTGCATGACCCAGGTCGCCTGGAACTGCAGACGAACCGACGACCACTGAAGGCCCTTCTTCGCCTTCTTCGGAATCCATTTGCGCAGCTTGGCGGCGTACACGTAGTCGATGGCGTTGAAGTAGCGGCTCCAGCAGGCGCTGTACGGCCTGACGACCAGCTGGGCCAGGTTCCCGCGCCCCATCCCCGGGTCGAGGCCCGCTTGCCGCGCCGCTTCCAGGCACTGCTCCATCGAGATGTGGTCGTAGCTGAACGGGGTCGTGGCCGCGGCGGCGGTGGCCGTGGCGGCATCGCCGTCGGTCCGCTGGGTCGCGCTCTTCTTCGGCTTCGCCCCCTTGGTCGTGAGCAGCTTCGCCGGGCCGTGCTGCCGCGGCTTACGGACAACCGCGCCGGCCTTCGCCGAGGCGAGTCCGGCGCCGGAAACGAGCGTGATTTCGTCGAAGTACATCGTGGCCGCGCCGCCCGTGTATAGCACCGCCCACGCGGCGTCGTCGGGGGCGGTCACCGTCCCTGACACCGCCTGCCACTGGCCGACGGTGGGGTCACCCACGAAGTTGTCCGTGCCCACCTGCTCGAAGTCGGCGTCGTACCACTCGACGCCGAAGTCGAACCCGTATTCCATCGGGTCCGTGGTGGCCGGCTGGAACCAGCCGGACAGGCGGTAATCCCCGCTGGCCGGGACTTCGAAAAGCTCTGCCGCCAAGCCCCAGAAATCGCTGTCCGGGACGAACTTGGCCGATGCCACACCCTGGTGCGCCCTGTCGGTGGACCTCGTCACGGTGGGTGAGTTGACCCAGGGTTCCCACGGCTCGATGGTGGATTCGAAGTAGGGGTTGGGATTGACCGGTTCGGCCGCGGGTGCGGCGACCGTGCTGAACGACCAGACACGAGGAGCTTGGACGTTTCCAGCGGCGTCGGCCCCTCCGCCGGCGGTGACCGTGTAGGTGGTGCCCGTGGACAGCGGCGCCGACGGGGTGAAGGTCGCCACGGTGGACTCGGTCATCGTCACGGTTCCGTTGACGGCCCCGCCGGCTCCGTCGGTCACCGCGATCTGGACGCCCGTGACCGGCTCGCCGTAGGTGACCCGCACAGGCGTGTCCACCGCCACATCGGTGGCGCCGCTTGCCGGAGTGGTGGCGGTCACCGTGGGAGGCGAGGTGTCCGGATCCGGCGTCGGCGTGTTCGCGACCTTGAACGACCAGCTGTAGGCGGCGATGACGTTGCCCGCGGCGTCCGCAGCACTGCTGATCTCGGCGGTGTACTGGGCTCCTGCCGTCAGCGCCTCCGAGGTGGTGAAGGTGACGGTCGTGGCGGGCTGGTCCACGGTGACTGTCCCGGCGACCGCGGTGCCCGAGGCGTCCTTCAGTGTCAGGGAGGCGTTGATGACCGGCTCGCAGAACGAGACGGAGACCTTGGTGTCCGCTCTCACCTCGGTCGCGCTCTCGGCCGGCTTGACCGTCTGGATGGCCGGGGCGGTGGTATCGGGGTTCTGGACCGGCGGGCAGTCCGTGACCGTCGTGAAGATCCACGAGTAGTCGTCCATCATGTTGTCCCAGACGTCCTGGGCACCGGACACGGTGGCGGTGTACTGGACCCCGGCGGCCAGCGGCGCGGAGGGAGTGAAGGTGGTCGTGGCTCCCGTCGTCGTCGTGGTTCCGGGAACATCGGTTCCGTCGGCGGCTTTCAGAGTGAGGGAGGCGCCCACCACCTCCTCTGAGAAGGTCGCCGTCACCGCCGTGTCGACGGGCACCCCCGAGGCCCCTGCGGACGGGGTCAGCGACACGATGGACGGGGCGACGTCGTCGTTCACGCGCTCGGCGTCCTCGCCTTCCCCGCTGGTGTCGAGTTTCTCGGTCCCCACGGGATACGCCTCGAACTCGTCGCCCGCGTTGCGGGCCCCCTGCAGGAGCGAGGTGAACGAGTCGCCCACCGCGGCCGACTCGACCTGCTCAGGCTGGTAGTCCCGCAGCGCGACGGCCTCTTCGTAGATCGGCGTCGTCGTCTGCTCGGTCAAGGTGGAGTAGACCACCTGATCCCGCGGCGCCGGGGTGTAGTCGACGAACAGCACCGGGCCGCGACCGTCGCCTCCGGTGTACTGGTCAGAGCGGTACTGACGCCAGTTGGCGGCGGCGACGCCCTCGGTGGCGGCGCGGATCATGAGCCCGTAGTCCTCGGTTCCGTCCGCCCAGGACTGCACGATGTTCTCGATCGAGTGGTACAGCTCTCCACTGCCCGAGCAACCCGCCAGCGTGGCGCTGTAGCCGCCGGGAGCGACCACCGCGTCGGTGCTGGTGCTGGACGGCTGGTTGGCCCAGGTCAGGGTCGAGTAGGAGTACTCCGAGGTGAGGCGTCGCGCTACGATGCCCACACCCACCGAGGAGCCGCAAGCGTTGGCGTGGTAGTTCCACAGCCGCAGATCGGCGTTGTGGATCGTGGCGTAGTCGAGGTCGGTGCCGTTGATCATGTAGCGCAGGTAGGTGCGCCACAATTCTCCATCGGCCGACCGTCCGGCGCGCAGCCACGTGGACAGGGTCGCCGAGTTGGGGTACTGCACGCTGGAGACGAAGGTGTCGGAGGAGTCTCCGGCGCCGACCCAGGTGCCGCTGGTCGAGATGGTCACCGGATAGGTCACGGCCGGGTCGGCCAGGAAGGCGGCGTCGGGGGTCAGCACCAGCGAGGACTCACCGGAGGCCGCGGTGCTCACCGCGGTGTCGACCTGGCCGGTCCTGCCCTGCTCCGACACCTCGGCGGCGCGGGCGTCGACGGCCCGGGCGGCCAGCGGCGCGCTCTCCGGGGCGCCTTGGGCGGACAAGAGCTGCGGCCGGCCGTCGGCGGCCTTGCCGTAGGTCTTGCCCTTGGGCAGGGTGACGGGAAGGCTGACCTTGAGCGCTCCCTTGGGGCGGGTGCGCAGCACCACGTCCTGGGTGAAGCCGTCGGCCAGGGCGGTGAGAACCAGGTCGGCGCCCTTGGCGACCGCATCCCGGTAGATGACTCTGTTGCCGTCCACGGTGGGCTCGGGCAGTTCGCGCCCCCAGCCGACGGTGGACGTGCCGTCCTCGTCCTTGGCGGTGACCAGCGTCTTACTGCCCTTTCCGCCGAAGGTCAGAGGGGTCTTGACGAATTTCGCCGCGAACGTGCCATCGTCTCTGGCCACGATGGAAGTGTCGATCGGCCGCCATGACTTCTCGCCGCCCTTGTCAGCCACCTCCAACTGAACTGGAGTGGTGGTCAGTTCGGCGTGCAGGGTTTTCCCGTCAGGATTGGCCCACACCTGCATGGTCTCGGTTTCACGGGAGGAAACCCTGATCCGGTTGCCGGTCTTGGCGGCCTTTGCCTGCGCGGCCAGGAGCGCGTTGTCCACGGCGGCCTTCGCGGGGTTCCGGTTCGACGCGGGAGATGTGGTGGCCGAGGGGGCCGGGTCGGCAGTCGCGGGGACCGCAGGAAGTGCTGCTAACAGTGATGTCGTCATCGCGATCGCGAGCACGCTCGCGCCCCTCCGGCGTAATGCCGAAGGCTGTCTTGGAATCGTCACGCACCCTCAAACTCATGATCGACTAAGGGGGACGTTGATCTTTTACCAGCACCCTATCTAGCTCGACAAGACTGGACATTTCGTGATTAAGCTGCATATCCATATGTTCGCGGCCAGTGTCCCGTTCGGCGGTCGGCCCGGTGCGAGAACCGCACACCGCCGGGCTCGTCATCGCAGGGCGTCCACCGACTCCATGCTGAGCCGCGCGCAACGCCGGGTACAGGATCGTGATGGTATGACTGCAGCGTCTTGATGTCGGCCTTGACAAGGGCCACGTCCATGAGGGCCGGGAACTTCCCATCTCGGCACCTTTCGTCGGCCAGAAGGTGAAGAAGGCCAGTTTCACGGGCCGCAATGGGCGCTATTAACATCTACGTCATCCAGCGCTAGACAGATGATCACGTCCAGTCTTTATGAGGCAAGTACACCGTGCCGTCAAGACAGCACTCGGCCCCATTACGTTGTCGGCGGCCCGCGCGTGTGGCGTCTTTCTCCATAAACGGGCTGGCGGAGCATGGTTGGCTCGGTCTGAATGACAACGACACGGGTCTGCCGGAGGTACTCATCATCACCCCCGTCGTGGGCGTGGGGCACGAACGGGTCCAGAAGGTTCTGGCCGAGCTGGATCCCAGGACCGACCGTCGTGGCCAGCCACTGATCAGCCGGAATCTCGGTTACCTGACCCCGGAACGCACCTATCGCACATGGACCTTCGGTCGTGACGGCGATCTCGACGCCGTGGCGGCTGATCTGGCCGGTGCTCTGGATCGGAATGGCATGCCGTTCATCGATGACCTGTCGGGCTGGGAGCGGTTCTCCGCCGAGATCGAGACGACTGAGCTGCTGTTCGACTGAGAACGGTGCATCATCGTGCTGGTGGTCCGCGCGTTGAACGGCCAGGTCGAGGCGGCTGTCGAGATGATGGAGGGAGAGCTCGCTCGGGTGACAGGCGTGGATGACGTGTACGCCGACTTCTACCGCGAATACGCAGAGGGGTTTCGCAAGCGTATGAGGGCTCCAGGGACCACTGGGTAGGCGATGCCCTCGACTTTGGAGCCAGGGGGTCGCTGGCCATCCTCTCTCAAGGCGGAGAGTTGGGGAGCCGGTGGGTGGCGAAGCCACAGAGCCGTAGGAGAAGCCCTGTCTGCGCGGGCCCTTGATGGAGCATTTGGGTGTTGGAGCACGTGTCGAGCACGGCGACCGGCATTTATTCGTAGCACCGGCGTGCTCTGGGGCACGGGGCTCACGGTGTGGTGCCGGCCACCATGGTCAATGGGGTGCCCGCCGTGCTCGGTGCGTGCTCGTACGCCCCGTCACGCGTCGTCAGCACGCGGCACCATCTGATGCGCAATGTGCGCGGAGGCGGAACGAACTGCCACCAAACGGCACGGTGCGGCACTAAAGGATCTTGCTTCTAATCCGACGGTCGCAGGTTCGAATCCTGCAGGGCGCGCTTTGATCATGGCCTGACCTGCGGGTATGCGGGATCGGATGCGTTCTAGAATTCTCGTCCAGCGTTTGCGTGCTCCGTGCGTACTCGGTGTCACCAACCCTTGGTGATCGGCGACGGCGCGGTCGGTTTGTCCGCCGTGATCGCCGCCAAGCGGCTGGCCGCCGAGCAGATCATGCTCATGGGCCGCCACACCGACCGGACCGATCTGGGCCGCGACTTCGCCGCCACCGACGTCGTCGCCGAACGCGGCGACGAAGGCGCGGCCCAGGTACGCGAGCTGACCGGCGGCGCCGCCCCCGCCCGCGCCTACATCGAAGAGCTCATGCCCGACATCCTGAACGGCGTCATCGACCCCGACCGCGTCTTCGACCGCACCGCCGGCCTGGACAACGTCCCCGACGCCTACCGCGCCATGGCCGAGCGCCAGGCGCTCAAGGTCCTCCTCCGACCCTGAAGAACGGGCAGGGCCCGACGCAGACCCAATACCACGTGCGAGACACCCCGGTGCAGACCGTCACCCTGAACAACGGCGTCGAGATGCCGATCCTCGGCTTCGGCGTCTTCCAGAGCCCGGCAGAGCAGACCGAGCAGGCCGTCACCGACGCCCTGGCCGCCAGCGGCATCCCACGCGAGGAACTGTTCGTCACCACCACGCTGTGGGTGCAGGACAACCCCGCCGAAACCCACACCCGGCGGGCGTTCGAGACCTCGGCCAAGAAGCTCGGCCTGGACTACCTCGACCTGTACCTGATGCACCAGCCCTTCGGCGACGTGTACGGCCAGTGGCGGGCGATGCAGGCCCTGCACCGCGAGGGGCGGATCAAGGCGATCGGGATCTCCAACTTCTCCCCCGACCGCGTCGTGGACATCGTCGACCACAACGACATCACCCCGGCGGTCAATCAGATCGAGCTCCACCCCTTCTTCCAGCGCACCGCCGACCAGCAGATCAACAGCGAGCGCGGCATCCTCATCGAATCGTGGGGGCCGTTCGCCGCGGGCAAGAACAACCTGTTCACCGACCCGGTCCTCACCGAGATCGGCGCCGCGCAGGGCAAGAGCGTGGCGCAGGTCGTGCTGCGCTGGCTGATCCAGCGGGGCGTCCCGGTCAACGCCAAGTCCGTCAACCCCGAGCGGATGAAGGCCAGCTTGGAGGTGTTCGACTTCGAACTCGCCACACAGGCGATGGACCGCATCGCCGCCCTGGGCACCGGCTGACATGGAGAGGACGGACGATGGACGGCATCCCCCGAGCCCTCGACCGTCGCCAGGTCCTGCGCGGCGCGCTGCTTGCGGGAGGCACCGTGATCACCGCGGCCGCCTGCGGCGGCGGCCCGTCACCGGCGCCCACGTCGGCCGCCGAGCCGGCCTCGCAGCCGGTGAGCGCGCCGCCCTCCGCAGCGGCGGGCCGCACGGTCCTGCTGGTCTACTTCTCCCGGCCCGGCGAGAACTACCACTACGGCGGCGGCCGCACCCTCCAGAGCCCCGCGGACGTCGCCAAGACCCTCGACCAAGCAGTGGGAAGGGGCAGTCAGGCTCGGCCTACAGGCGGAACCGTTGACGCCTGCCGTGACCGGGTCAGGGGCGAGGACGCGAGGTTCTCGACGCCGGGCCTGGCGGCAACCAGGCCCGACCACCTCGGTGGCCCGCTCTGCCTTCATCTCGCCGTCGAGCTGAACGCCTGCGAGGCGTTCAGCGTCGGCCGGCGGCAGATGGCGGACGGTGAGGTCCTCCAGGGCATGACCGAGCGCGTCCGCAGATCACACGGCAAATCCGTTGGAATTCGCCCCGGCCCCACAGCGAGGCGTCCAGATCAAGAAATGTAGCTCATCGTGGCCAAGGCGAATACGACAGTAATCAACGGGTGGTGCAGAATCACAGATGATCAGCACGAGCCTTACAGAAAGCGGCGCACATGCGCCTCGCCCGCAAGATCCTTGCCCTCGCAGCCTCCACCCTCGGCGTCGGCGGCCTGGCCCTGGCCACCCTGGCCACCCCGGCCCTGGCCGCCGACACGCCCATCGCCCCCTACGCCCAGGCCGCCGCCCAGGTCAACGCCAACGGCACCATCACCAGCTCCAAGAACGTCACCCAGGTCGCCAAGGTCGGCACCGGCAAGTACTGCGTCCAGCTCCAGTCCGACATCTCCGCCGCCCGCGCCGTCCCCATCGCCACGCTGCGCTCCAGCGCAGACTGGCGCAGTGAGATCTACACCAACCTCGAGAGCTCCAACTGCTCCGGTCACCCCAACTCCGTCTTCGTCTACACCGGCAAGAACGGCGCGGCCGCCGACGAACCGTTCTTCCTGCTCATCCCCTGAGCGGCCCCGAGCGCCGGCGCCCGGCGCGCAGCCGGGACCCGGACCCGGCGACATGACGGGAGTCGTGTCGTCGGCGTCGGGCGGCATGGGAGGCCCTGGTGAACCGAACGGGAAGCGGGGATCGGGCCGAGGGGTTGCCCGGCACGTCGTCCGTTGCTTCCGCCGTCACTCCTCGGGCTCCCATGCGTGCGGCCCCCGGAAGACCGTTCCGGGGGCCGCGATGACAAATTGACGTCAGACGCCGCGGGGCGCGAGTTCGCGTACGAGCCGGGTGCTCCAGCCGCACCAGACATAGCCCGGGAGGAAGGCCCCGCCGGCCTCGTCCAGGTGGTCCTCGACGTAGGGGATCGTTGCGTCGCAGACCTCGATCGCGACGTCGAAGAAGTCGACGGTGCCGGGGTTCAGGTGGTAGCTCCAGCGGGGGTTGTAGGGGGCCGTCCGCGGGAGAATGCGGCCGAGAATGTGTGGCCGGTCTGTGGTCTCGCCGTTGACCAGGTCGCGGGCGTGTTGAATCTTGGCAGGGTCGGTGAGCTTGACGACGAACTCCTCTCTGGTGACGTCCGTCATCACGAAGTAGGCCTCGTCTGCTGCCTGGGCAGGGGCGGGAGCGACGACGCCGAGCGCCACGATGGCCGCGAGGGCGGTGAGCGTCTTGGTCAGGATGCTGCGCATGGAGATCCCTTCACCTCGCATGATTACCGAACGTTACGATCTTCTACGTTGAGTAATCGCAATGGCAAGGGAACAGCCACTGACGTCACGGTGACACCGCCATCACCGGAGAGAGGCGGGTAAACAGGACCGCACAAACGCCACATATCGAGCCAGCCACGATCTTGGCGGGAAATGGACCTACCGGACGTCGGCGTCCTCCAGTGCCTGGTACGGCGTCGCGAGCCCGACGTCGAGCTCGCGGGCGATCTGGGTGACCGACTCGACGTCACGGGACTGGCTCGAGCTCGCCGCGCGGGCGGCGGCGACGGGACAGCCGTGGGCCGACGAACTCGCCTCTCACGTCGAGACGTTCCTCGCGATTGCCCACTTCGTCGACACCTGCGAACGGCCAGGCCCCGTCGTGCTGACCCATAAGGACATCCAACCGTGGAACCTGCTCGCTCGAGACGGCCGACCGGTGGTGCTCGACTGGGAGCTCTCGGGGATGCTCGACCTGGCCAGTGAGCTCGGCTCGACCGCGCTGAGCCTCGCGAAGGGATCTGGCTTCGACAACATCGAGCCCAGCATCTTCCGCTCGGTCCTCGACGGCTACGTCGCGGGGGGCGGAGCCCTGCCGCCGTCGGGTCCAAGCTGGTTCGTGTTCATGATCGGCGGCTGGCTGGGGTTCACGAGGTGGAACATCCTGCGCTGCCTGGCCGGTGTCGAGGCGAGCACCGGCCCTGCCCTCGCGCTGTCGCACGAGTCCGTGCGCAACGGCGTACGCGGTCTCCCCGACATGTTCGGCCGACTTCCGGAGCTCGAGGCGCTGCTCGTGTGACAGTGACCGGCGTCTGTGCTGGGTGCGCGGCGTGACGCGCGCTCCCGCTCCCGCCGGGCGTCCGCCCCGAGGGATGGACAGCGGTTGTCATGTCGCGGGGGCCGCACCTGCGCAAGAAGGTGCGCACCACCGTGGCGGAACCCTCGCAGCAGAAGGTGCCCGACCTGATCCGGCGGGACTTCACCGCTCCCGCCCGGGCAGTGTGACTACGTGAATCCGCTGGTGTGGCCGCTGGTCACCAGACATGGGAGTCGCCGGTTGCTCGGCTGTGAGGCCCGCGTCGTTGAGCCGCTTGATGAGGCCGGGCTTGCCCTGGTGGCGTTCCCGGCGGTGGGTAAGGCGCGGCGAGCCAGGCGCGCCGGGCCCGGCACCCCCGACTTCGGCGCGCTACTCCTGCTGGACATGACCACCCCGCGCCCCGTTGCAGACCCGTCCCCGCGACATCAGACCCGGCCCCGTCCGTTACCGATCTTGCTGGGCTGTACGGTCGTCCGGACATCTGTCACTTCATCCGCCACAAGGAGCCTCTTCGAGTCGGCTTGGCGATCTCGTGGATGGAGGAGGCTTGTCGATGGAGAGCAAGGGCCTCGCCAGCAGCCGGACTTCTTGGGCGTTTCCTCCTTCGCCACAGGGGTAGAGGTGTCCCGAGTCAGACTCTGATTGCACTGCGGTCGTCGTCGCTCCCGCAAGTCACGCTGATCGCGCCATCGAAGGGACCATGATGTCCAAGGCGCCGTTGGCCGTCCCATTGCCCGTGCCGACCGGCGTGGCCCCTCCATCGGCTGATGTCCCGGCCGCTGTCGACATGTCGCGACGAGGGCGGGCGTGCGGCGCGTCCAGGTGGCAGCTCCCTCGGACCGCAGCCGACGGTCCCGGTGATCGGCGATGAGTAGGCGTGACCGGTGAGCGGGATGTCCGGGCCGCCGCCGGAATGCCGAGACCCGCTGCTGACCTGGGCACTGAGTACGTCCGGGCCGGGTGGTGCGGCCGCGTACGATCAGAGCGCATTGCGGAAGGGCGTGAGCGCCCATGCCACCCAGCAGGGGCTGTCGTCGGCTCGGCGGGAAGATCTTGAACTGGCGGTGCACGAAGGTGTGGCCAACGTGTTTGATCATGGTGGTGGAGCCGGGCTGGTCCGCCTGTGGCAGGCCGATGGCTTGCTGTGCTGCGAGATCAGCGATCATGGCCCCGGGATCCCGGTCCGCCACTACCGGCAGCGGGCATCGATGCCTGCCCGCGACCGTGACCACGGCCGCGGGCTGTGGCTGATGGCCGAGCTCAGCGACTCGCTCACGGTGACCACCGGCCCGGCCGGCACGACCGTAGTCATCGTCGTCCGTCTGCAGGACTGACTTCCCGCGTCAGGTGCGGCACCGTCGTGAACGCGAGGGAGGACCACCAGGACCGCCGCACGACCACCCGCGGAGCAGTAGGCGGCGTCACCGCTGAACTGCGCCACCGAACGCGTGATCAGAGTGTGGGGTCCTCGCGGGCGGGCTGTCGGGTCCGGCCGCCTTCGTTGTCCCAACCGGCCAGGCGCTGCTCCTCCTCGGCGGCGGGACCGTCGTGGTCCGCGGCGGCGAGGATGTCGCCGGAGCGGGTGCGGCCTCGGCATCGGGTGGCCAGGTCGAGTGCCTTGTCGGCGGCTGCGGGTGTGGTGGCGGGTGGGATCACGAGCAGGTTGATGTGTTCGATCCCCCGGATGATGAGGTTGATCAGGTGGGGGTCGATGCTGTGGAACCAGCCCACAGACCGCAGCCATGTGGTCGCAGCCGGATGAGTCAACACCGTAGACGTCCTCTCAGAGTGGACAGCCATCGGCAGGCAGGGCAAGCAGGGCGATCTCGCCGCTTGGCACGGCTAATGGTCGCTGATCAGGGCGTTCAAGGCGGCTGCCCTGTCCGCTTCGGTCGGCAGTCCGTAGCGGCGGGTGGTGTCCAACGAGCCATGGCCGAGGAGTTCGGCGACCAGGACGGGGTCCGTGCCGTGGCGGACGAGCTGGGTGGCGAAGGTGTGGCGCAGGACGTGCGAGCTGAAGGGCTCGGTGGGGTCGTCGCCCAGACCGACGGCGTCGCCGAGGCCGGTGATGATGTCGCGGGCAGCGCGGTCGCTCAGACGACCGCCGCGCTGGTTGAGGAACAGCGCGGCGTGGGTGCCGGCTCCCTTCCAGCCGGCGCGGGTTGCCAGCCAGTCGGCCAGGGCCTGGCGCAGGTCGGGGTGGACGGGCAGCAGGCGGATCTTGCCGCCGTCGCGGCCCTGTCCGCGGATGCGCAGTTCGCCCTTGCGGACTGAGAGGCGCACGTCGGTCAGGTCGAGGCCGACGACTTCGGAGATTCGCAGGCCGGCGTAGTAGGGCAGCAGGGCGACGGCTTTGTCGCGCGGGGACGCGGTGAGCTGGACGTGGCGGATGTAGCGGCGAGTGCGCCGGGCGTCCAGGACTCGGGGGGCGGTGCGGCGGGAGTCGCGTTCGCGGCGCGTCCGGGGCTTGCCGAGGCCGCGGCGGGCGTAGAAGTCGTCGATGGCCGACAGGTAGGCGTCGATGGTGTTGGGAGCGCGGCGGCCGTCCTTGAGGTGGCGGCGGAAGTCGCGTACCGCGCCGGCGGCCACGACCGCATCGGTGAGCGGATCGCCGTCCAGGGCGGCGGCGTCGGCTTGGACGGCCAGCCACGCCAGGTAGCCGCGCAGCCGGGAGGCGTACTTGGTCTTGGTGGAGTCGGCCAGCGGGGCGCGCTCGAGTGCGGCGGTGTAGTCCGCCAGGACGGCGGCGTGGGGAGCGGGGAGCGGGACGGCCCGTGACCGGCGCGGGTTTCCGGAAGCAACCCCGGCCGGCGCCGTGAATCCCGAGGGCGAATTTCCCGAAGTCATCCACAAAGTCTACTTCCGGAATTATGTGATTCCGGAAGTAGGAGGTAGAATGAAGGTACCGAGGACTTCTCGAGCGTTGGCACTCAGGTCTGCGTCGCCCCCGGCGAACCACCACAGGCCCCTTTCGAAGGGGCCCGGATAGGTCAGCGACCATGACGCCGACACTCCTTTCTCAGCAGCCCGCACCGCTCAGCCCCACCTCATCCGCGATGCCTCGGGCCGATTCCGCACTACGGCTCAGTCTCCACCCGGTGCCGAATCGGCGATCGGTGGTGGACGGGGCCTGGTGGCCCTACTCCAGTGACGGTGCCGCGGAGTTGCCCGGTCTCATCGCCGCCGTCGACCGGCTGCTTGATCGGGTCACGCTCCGCGTCGGCGTGCATTGCGACGCGTGGCAGAACGTCCCGCGCCGCATCCCGGCCCGCGGGCGGCAGGTCCGCGTCGGCTGGTTCCGCCACACCGACCCGCGCGTGATCACTCTCAGCTTCGCGTCCGGCGAGCCGGTCGTCCTGCTGATCATCCCGTCAGGAACCGCCGCCGGCGCCGCCGAGGCCGTGCTCAAGCTCACCGCCCAGGACACCGCCGGCTTGACGGCCGACGCCATTCTCACTCTGGCGCACCTGCCGGCGGGCCCCGGTCCGCGTGCGACGGCCGGCTCAGCCCGCTGGGAGGACGAGGGCGGGTCGGTCAACGGGCAGAAGGCGGCCTCGTTCACGGCAGGGCCAATCCTGGCGTGACCCACGTGCCGCCTGCCGGCCGGATTGAGCGGTCCGGGTACCGCCCCTTTTCCGGCGGCGGGCCGATCTTCGGCCGGCAGGCATCTCATCCCTTCCAGCTTCTCCACAGGAGACCTCCATGACCGTCATCGACACCGCCCCACTCGGCGAGGCGAGCGCCTCGGCGCCGACCCTCGTGCACCTGGCGGGGGACATCGACATCTTCACCACAGCTCAGCTGCGCAGGCGGCTGATCGACGCTCTCGCCCACAGCACCGGCCTGCTCGTCCTGGACCTGTCCCAGGTGACCTTCTGCGGCGCCGGCGGGCTGGGCGTGCTGGTCGGCGCCCAAGGCCGGGCCCGGTCACGGGGCATCACGCTCGCCCTGACCGGCGTTCCGCCGCGTATGGCCCGGCTGCTGCACATCACCGGTCTGGGGCACCGATTCCGGATCATCGCATGACCGGCACGCCACCCACCCGCCAGCTCGCCGCGACTGCCGGCTATGACGGCAGTTCGCCTTTCCCTCGGCCTGCGACACCGGTGCGGGCCGGTATCACCCCGGCGACACTGACCGCCGCGATCGTGATCGCGCCGTTCCTCGCGCTGGGCGCCGGCATCTGGCTGGCGTGGGGGGTCGGTGTCAGCCTCACCGACCTGCTCCTGGCCGTCGTCTTCTACGTCGTGACCGGGCTGGGGGTGACGGTCGGCTTCCATCGCCTGCTGGCCCACCGCTCCTTCACCGCCCGTCCGTGGCTCCGCGCCGTCCTGGCCGTGGCCGGGTCGATGAGCTTCCAGGGCAACCTGATCGACTGGGTGGCCGTACACCGCCGCCACCACGCCTTCACCGACCGGCCCGGCGACCCGCACTCCCCCTACCGGTACGGCACCGGTCTCGGCGGACGACTGCGCGGCCTGGCCCACGCCCACCTGGGCCGGCTGTTCTCCAGCGAACCCACCTCGGCCACCACGTATGCTCCCGATCTGCTGCGCAACGACCCGGCCATGCTGCGGATCTCCCGCGCCTACCCTGCCCTGTGCGCCGCCTCCCTCCTCCTGCCGTTCGCGGCGGGCTGGGCGATCAGCGGCGGCCTCTACGGCGGGCTGACCGCGTTCATCTGGGCCGGCCTGATCCGTATCGCCCTGCTGCAGCACGTGACCTGGAGCGTCAACTCCCTGTGCCACATGATCGGTGAGCGTCCGCACAAGGCCCGCCGCCATGACCGCTCCACCGACCTGTGGCCGCTGGCCCTGCTGTCCTTCGGAGAAAGCTGGCACAACGGCCACCACAGCCAGCCCAGTTGCGCCCGGCACGGGCGCAGCGGCCGCCAGATCGATCCCTCAGCCGCACTCATCAGCCTCTTCGAACGCCTGAACTGGGCCAGCGATGTGCACTGGCAACCCCCCGACGTCCTGGGCCACCATCGCACAGTGGCCGGCAAGCACACGCTGCGCATCAGCGCACCGCGCCAGGACGGAATCGCGAGGCGTTAGCCCTGGTCAGCGCCTGCGGGAGAAGCACGTACGGCTGGGAAGAAGAACTAGTGCAAGGGGAAGGGACTCCAGGGAAGGCGTCGCGGTGACCGGTGATGGCGAGCAGATGCTGGGCGGCTTGCTGAGCGCCAGCCAGCTCTCCTCCCTGGAGGATCTGCCTGACCTGGTCGCCGAGTACGGACGGTCGGTGGGCTTCTCCCAGACCATGATCTACGTAGCCGACCTGCAGCAGCAGGTGCTGGTCCCGCTGACCGGGCAGCGTGATGTGTACGGCGACCCGCTCGAAACGATCCGGATCGACGCCACCATCGCAGGACGCGCCTTCCGCAACATGGAGATCGTCGAGGCTCGGCACGTGCTGGATCCCGCCGCGCCCGAGACCGCGCCGACGTCGCCGGCGGGCGATGGGCCTCAGCGCCTGTGGGTGCCGTTGCTGAACGACACCGAGCGGGTCGGCGTCCTGGGAGTGACCGTGGCGCAGGGCTCGGAGAGCGTGGGGTCGCTGGCCGGCCGACTGGCCTCGCTCGTCTCGCTGCTGGTGATCAGCAAACGCCCGCACAGCGACTCCTATGCGCGCCTGGTACGCGCTCGGCCGATGACGCTGTCGGCCGAGGTGTTGTGGAACCTGCTCCCACCGCGAGCCTTCGCCGATGACAACGTGGTGGTCAGCGCCGCCCTGGAACCTGCCTACGAGGTGGGCGGCGACGCCTACGACTACGCGATCGACAGCGGCACACTGCGCGTGTCGATCTTCGACGCGATGGGACACGACACCGCGGCCGGCCTGACCGCCACCATCGCCATGGGGGCCGGTCGCACCAGCCGCCGCCAGGGCAAGGACCTGCCCGCGACGAGCGAGGCGATCGACGCGGCGATCGACGAGCAGTTCATCGACCGTTTCGCCACAGGAGTCCTGGCCGATCTGGACCTGCGGACCGGTTGGCTGAGCTGGGTCAACCGAGGGCACCATCCGCCCCTGGTGATCCGCAAGAGCCAGCAGGTCGCCACCCTGGACAGCGTGCCCGATCCGCCGATGGGCATCTGCCTGAGCCTGTCCACCGGATTGCTGCGCTACCAGTTGGAACCCGGGGACCGGCTGCTCTTCTACACCGACGGCGTCATCGAGGCCCAGAGCCCGGACGGGCAACCCTTCGGGCTGGAGCGCTTCATCGACTTCATCGTCCGTCACGAGGCCGACGGCACGTCCGCCCCGGAAACACTCCGACGGCTGATCCACAGCATCCTGCAGCACCAGCACGGCCGACTCCAAGACGATGCCACCGTGCTGATGGTCGAGTGGCGCACCGGGCGGCAACAGCAACTCGTCCTGGGAAAGATCAAGGTGCCGGGACCGTAGGGCGCAACAGCATGGGCACCGAACCGGCTGCACGCCGACGACCAAGTGGCCGGGTCGACATCGGTTCGGCGGCTCAGATCACCTGCCGGTCGAACTTGTGGCCCGGCCTCTTCCCGCCCTTGCCACCAGAGGGCTTCGAGCGTTGCGGCGCCTGCTATCGCTCGGCGCACAGGGCGGTGTCCAGAGCGGCGTTGACCTGGTCGGCGGCGGGTTTGGTGTAGGGCATCGCGGTGACGGCGACGGTGGCCGCGCGTCCGTCCTCGGTGGCGCCGTTGCGAACCTCGTAGCCGGAGATGTCGCCGCCGTGGGCCCAGGCGTGGCCGCCGCAGCTCAGTTCGATCTTCATCAGGCCGAGCCCGTAGCTCCAGCCTTTCGGGAATCCGGGCGCGGCGATGGTCTGCTTCATCTGCTGCAGCAGGTCGGGCTTGAGGAGCCGGCCGTCGAGCAGTGCACCCAGGAATCGGTTGACGTCGCGGGGGGTGCTGATCATCTGTCCGGCCGCCCATGCCCAGGACGGGTCCAGCTGTGTGACCTCGGCCAGTTCGGCGCCCGGCTCGTTGGCCTTGGCCCGGTAGCCCTTGGGGTGGGGGCCGCGGATGTTCTGCTCGCCGACGCCTGGCCAGTAGGTGTCGCGCAGCCGGAGCGGGGTGATGATCCGGTTGGTGATCTCCTCGCCGAGGGGCCGGCCGGTGATCTTCTGCACCAGCAGGCCGAGCGCGATGTATCCGGTGTTGCTGTAGGCCCAGCCGGTGCCGGGGGCGAAGGCGGGCTGGCGGGTCAGGCCCACGTCGAGCACGTCGCGGGGTTCGAAGTAGCGGTGGCGGGCCTGGGTCCACGATGGCCAGGAGCCGAGCAGATCGTGTTCGTAGTCGGGCAGGCCGGCGGTGTGCTGGAGCGCCTGGCGGACGGTGAAGCGGCGGCCGTCGTTGCCGTTGGCGCGGATCAGGCCGGGCAGATAGGTCTCGACCGGGGCGTCGAGGTCGATCTTGCCCTCTCCGGCCAGTTGCAGGACGAGCGTGGCGAGGAAGGTCTTGGTGGTGCTGCCGATGCGTACCTTCCCGTTGCGGGGGACCTTCGCCCGGGTGGCCAGGTCCGCCACGCCTGCGGTGTAGTCGCGCACGCGCCCGCCGCGGTCCCGCGTCGAGGCCAGCGCGCCCGGGAAGCCGCCGGTGCCGACCAGGTCTTCCAGAGCCGTCTGTACGGCGTCGGCCGGGCGGGCCCGCGCGCCGGCCTCGGCGGCGGCCGGGGCGGCGGCCAGGCCCAGGGCGCTGAGGGCGACGGCGGCCGCGGTGGCCGGGGCCAGGGCGCGGCGCCATCGGGGGGTGGCCGGCGAGGGCGTGAGGGCGGCTCTGGTGGGGTGGGACGGCGACATCGGTTCTCCGCGGTGACGGTGTGGTGTGACGGGAGGGGGTGAGGAACCTGCGATCGCGATGTGCAGGGCTGGTGGGGAAGAGATGGCGGCTGCGCCTGCTCTTGGGGAACGTCTCCCGGGCACGGGCTGACGGCGGGGGCGGGACGTGGCCATGAGCCTGTGTCGCCGCAAGATCCTGCTCGTGCTGACGGCTGCTCGCAGGTTCCTCCGCCCTGGATGCCGTCAGACGCGCACCTGCCCTGCCCCGAGGTCGAACCCTCGGGGCAGGGGCGGTCTCAGGCGCAGAAGGCGGCGTCGATCGCCTTCTCGAAGGGAGCCTGGTCGGTTTGCGGCTGCTTCTCGTTGACCGACAGGGCCAGCGTGGTGCGGCCGTCGGGGGTGGTGTAGGCCGCGGTGAGGTAGCCGGGGATGCCTCCGGTGTGGCCGATGATCTGCTTGCCGCAGCTGGTGGACTGCACCCTCAGGCCCAGGCCGTACGCGCCGATCTGGGAGTTGACGAACAGGCCCTTCTGCATCTCGGTGAGTTGGGCGGGCTTGAGGACCTTGCCGGTGGCCAGGCTGTGGAGGAAGGTCGTCAGGTCCTTGGTGGTGGTGATCATCGCGCCGCCGGCGCTGGCGATGCTCGGGTTGAGTCGGCTGATGTCGACGTATTGGCCGGTGCTCTTCTTGATGTAGCCGTGGGCGTGCGGCCCGGGGATGGAGGTGGAGGAGGTGGGAGCGGAGGTGTCGCGCAGGCCCAGCGGCTTGATGATGCGCTTGGTGACCTCGCTCTGCCAGCTGTTGCCGGTCACCGCCTTGATCAGCATCCCGGCCACCAGATAGCCGGTGTTGGAGTAGGAAAAGCGCGTGCCGGGCTCGAAGTTCAGCGGCTTGGCCAGCGCGGCCGCCACCAGCTGCTCGTCGGTGAACCGGGTGAAGCGCAGCTTCAGGTACGGCTCGCCGACGGTGGGAAACTCCGGCATGTCGGTGTAGCTGGGGATCCCGGCGGTGTGCTGCAGGATCATCCGCACCGTGATGTCGTTCTCGCGTGGCAGCAGCCCGGGCAGGTAGGTGGCGATGGGCTCGTCCAACTTGATGCGTCCCTCGCCGGCCAGGTGCAGCACGGTGGCCGCGGTGAAGACCTTGGTGGCGCTGCCCATGCGGAACAGCCCGTCAGCCGGGACGGGGCGGCTGTCGCCGATCCGGGCGGTCCCGGCCCGCAGCACGCGCTGGTTGCCGGCCTCGGTGAGCCTGGCCTGCACTCCTGCCACGTTGCCGGTATCCACCAGTGCGTCCATCGCCTTCTGCAGCGAGGCGGTTGTGCTCGGCGTCGTGGCCTGGGCGGCGTGCGCCGGGACGGTGGCAAGGACTGTGCCGGCGGTGGCGGCGGCGAGAGCGAGGGCGAGGGACTTGGACGTGATGCGCATGAAGTGACTTCTCCCGAATGGCGATCCAGCGCCGTATCGGCGCTGGTCATCACGTTATGGGCGGCGATCACAGTAAACGATCCCGCCAGCTGCCCAATGCTCACTGGCATGGACGGCTACATCCTGGTAGGGCCTACCCCACCAGCACGCGCCGCGCGCCAGGGCGGGCCGCGCCGGGCGCCCCAGGCGCCGGCGACGCGCGCTCACTCCGCTGCGCAGCCTCTGGGCGGCCGGCAGATCGGTCCGCTTCCGGCCGCCCGCAGACCGATCTGTACTTCCGCCTGCCGTAGGGATGACAACGTCGGCCCAAAGCCGGTTCCGGCCTGAGACGGCGGAGGCACGGGCGGGCCGAGCCGATGCGGTCGTCCGAAGGGGGCACGTGGCGGGCGCCAGAAGACGGTGCTCGCCGGTATCCCGATGCCGCGCATGAACTCGCCCAAGAAGCGGTGGGTGCAGTCGTGCCGCCGCGGAACTCCTCGACCGCTGCCTCGCATGGAACGAACACCGCCTGCGGCAGGCCCTACGGGAACATGAACACTTCTACAACCACCATCGTGCCCGCCAAGCCCTGGGCCAAGCGGCGCCGCTGCACGTTGTCCCCGATCCGATCACGGACCCCGAGCAAATCATCGACCTCGACATACGGCGACGCGGCCGGCTCGGCGGCGTCCTCCGCGAGTACTCACATGCCGCCTGACCTGCATGGATGCGATTTTCGGCAGGCGTAGAGCGCCGCCACCCCGACTGATGCGTCGTCGATGCGTGCGAACAGCTGGCTCGGGTCCGGCGTGGCGTAGCGCGCGCGGTAGCGCACTGTGTGCGTATAACTACTCTGTGCAAAATGAAGTACAGAAGGTGGTTTGTGTCGGCGGCGGACCCGCCGGCCTGTATTTCGCGATCCTGATGAAGCTACGCGATCCTTCGTGTGACATATCCGTATTCGAGCGCGATCCGGCGGGTTCGACGTACGGCTGGGGCGTGACGTACTGGGGCAGCCTGCTCGACCGGCTGTACGAGAGCGATCCCGAGTCGGCCCGCGCCATCGGCGAGGCGTCCGTGCGGTGGCATGACGGGATGGCCCTCGTCGGCGGCCGCACCACCACGCACCGTGGCGACGAGGGCTTCGGCATCGGCCGCCACCGGCTGCTCGGCATCCTGGCCGACCGGGCGATCGCACTCGGCGTGCGGGTGGAGTTCGAGCGCGAGATCCTCGGCGAGGTCCCGGACGCCGACCTGGTGGTGGCCGCCGACGGGGTGAACAGCCCACTGCGCGGCCGCCACGACTTCGGCACCGAGGTCGCCACTGGGGGCAACACCTACATCTGGCTCGGGACCACCAGGGTCTTCGACGCCTTCACCTTCGCTTTCGTGGAGACCGAGCACGGCTGGATCTGGTGCTACGGGTACCCCTTCGACGACGAACGCAGCACCTGCGTGATCGAGTGCGCGCCCGCCACGTGGCGCGGGCTCGGGCTCGACCGCGCCGACGAGGCGGGCAACCTGGAGCTGCTGGACAAGCTGTTCGCCGACCTGCTCGACGGGCATCGGCTCGTCGGGCGCGGGCAGGGCGCCGCGCAGTGGCTGCGCTTCCAGACCGTGACGAACCGCTCCTGGCACCGCGGCAACCTCGTCCTGCTCGGCGACGCCGCGCACACCACGCACTACTCCATCGGCGCCGGGACCACGCTCGCGATCGAGGACGCCATCGCGCTGGCCGGTGCGATCGAGCGCCATCCCGCTCTGGCGCCCGCGCTCGCGGCCTACGAGCGGGAGCGCAAGGCCGCGCTGTTGCCGGTCCAGAGCGCCGCCCGCTACAGCGCGCGGTTCTACGAGGACCTGCCGCGCTACCTGCGCCTGGAGCCCGCGCAGATGTTCGCGCTGCTCGGCCAGCGGCACTCGCCGCTGCTGTCGTACATGCCACCGCGGCTGTACTACCGGCTCGACCGGGCGGCGAGCCGGCCGGTGGCGCTGCGCAAGATCAAGCGCTGGGCCGGGCACTGGATCGCCGGGTCCCTGCAGTCGTTGTCGCGCTGACGGGGTCGGCGCAGGTCGCGGACGAGGCGGCCGATGACGGAGTGGACCCTGCTGTCGTCGGACGAATCCGAGCCGATCAGCGGGGTCACAGCCCGCCGGCGCGGACACTGCGCCTGCCGAAAATTCCATCCACGCAGGTCAAGCCGCTTGTGAGTACTCATGGGGTACGCCGCCGAGCCGGTCTCGTCGGCGTACGTTCGCGTCGATGATTCGCTCTGGGGCCGTGATCGGATCGGGGACGGTGCGCAGGGGGGCTGCTTGGTTCAGGGCTTGATGTGCTCGGTGCTGGTTGTAGAAGTGTTCGTACTCGTGGAGGGCGTGCCGCAGGTGGTGTTCGTTCCAGATCAGGCAGCGGTCGAGAAGCTCGTGGCGGCACGACTGCACCCGCCGCTCCATGATCGAGTTCATTCGCGGCATCCGGATGCCGGTGAGCACCGTCTTGGGATCCGGCTGCCCGGCGTCGGCGACCTCCACTCGCATCGCCGCGCAACGTCACGGGGACCATCCGAAGATACTTTGGGACCGGGGTCGCATTCGGGGAGAGGACCTGCTCGTCCGAAGCGTTCTGCGAACGTTCATGACCTCATCACGCCAGCGCCGAGACGAGGGTGCGGACAGGCCTTTAGCCTCGCCAAGGTCATTTCAGACCCTTAACAGCGGAGTGCCCCGTGCGTCATCACCATGCCCTGGCAAGTCTGGCATTCGTTTGCGTGCTCGCCGCGCCGGCGGTCGCCCACGCGGCGACGGCCGACGGCCCCGGCGTGCTCCCCCAGAAGACCCACTTCGACCTGCAGGCCCACCGCGGCGGCCTCGGTATGACGACCGAGGAGTCGCTGGAGGGGTTCGCCAAGGCATTGCGCCTCGGGGTCACCACCCTTGAGCTGGACACCCATGTGACCAAGGACCTGAAGGTGGTGGTCAACCACGACCGGCAGATCAGCGTCCAGAAGTGCCAGGACACCGCTCCCGTCACCCCCGGGGACCCGATGTTCCCGTACGTCGGCAAGTTCATCAAGGACCTGACCCTGGCCCAGATCAAGACCATGAACTGCGGCTACAAACAGCTGCCCGGCTTCCCCGAGCAGGAGGTGGTCGACGGCTTCCGGATGGTCGAACTCAAGGACGTGCTGAACCTTGTCAGGAGTCACCGGGCCAAGCAGGTCAAGCTGAACATCGAGACCAAGGTCGAGGCGGGCGCACCGGAGCAGACCGCGCCGCGCGAGCTGTTCGTGGGCCGCGTGTTCGAGGAGATCCGCGCCTCGGGTATCGAGCGCCAGGTCACTATCCAGTCCTTCGACTGGGGTGCCCTGATGGAGATGCACCGGCTCGCACCGGAATGGCCGCTGGTGGCACTGACCAACTACGACTTCCTTCAGGTGGGCAAGCCGGGCGCCTCCCCGTGGCTCGGCGGGCTCGACGCCGACGACTTCGGCGGCGACTTCGTCAGCGCCGCCGCCGCCGTCCCGGGCGTCACGGCACTGTCCCCGGTGTACGGCTTCCCGCAGAACGGCACGATCAGCGACCCCGCCTTCCGCTTCTACGTCACCGAGAAGATGGTGTCGGACGCGCACGCGCGCGGCCTGAAAGTGATCCCGTGGACCTGTGACGACCCGGCCACGATCGAGGCCCTCATGGACATGGGGATCGACGGCGTCATCACGGACTACCCGGACCGGGTCCGGCGGATCATGGCCGACCGCGGCATGCGCCTGCCGAAGCCCTACGACAAGTAGCCCTCGACCGCTCCTGAGCGCTTTCGCGGAGAAGGCGTCCACCCTCCGAGTTGCGCCGGCCGCCGGGAGGGTTTGGCGGGTGTCGCGGACGAAGGCGGCGGCGTCGGCGATGGAGTCCAGCGCTGGTGCGGGCCCGCTCGGGAGCCGCTGCGCCTGCCGGCGTAGCGGCGCGGGCCAGGTGGAACAGGTGGGCGCGGTCGGTGGCGTTCACGCGCAGCGCCCGTGCGATCGCCTCCGACACCGAGGCGGACGCGCCGGCGGCTGTCGCCCACGATTTCGGCCGGCCGACCGCACCCGGTGGGGAGTCGCCCCGCCGGTCATGACCTCGCTGAGCCGTTGACGCCGTCCCTGCGCGCTGCGGCAGGGCTTGGGCAGGTGCCGGCCTCGGTGTCAACGGAGCTCGGCTGCCGTCCGGTGCTCCTGGAGCGGGGGGCTGAGCCGGCATCGGTCGTGACCGGCCGCATCACCTCTCGGGCGTCAAACGCCCGGGTAGACAGTGGACGGACGCAGGTCGCCCCGACGCAGCCGGTCAACGCCAGGATGACCAGCGCCGTGGTCGCACCGGCCGGCCCTCGGTCGAACAACCAGCCCACCGCGCTGCCGCCGACGAACGCGCACAGGCCCGACAAGAACGTCTGCACGCCCAGGTACGCCCCGAAACGGGTCGGCGGGGCGAGCCGGGCGATCGTCTGGAACACTGCCGGCTGCAGTAGCCCGTCGGCGAGCCCGTGCAGCACGGCCACCAGCACCAGGCCCGTCATTCCGCCGCCCGCGCCGGTTGCCAGCAGCAGATGGCCGCCCGCGGCGAGCAGCAGTCCCGCGCGCAGCACGTGCGGGCGGTCGGCGCGGCCGGGTACCGCGCACCACGGCTGGACCGCGGCCGACACCATGGCGAGCACGCAGGAGAACACGGCCACCGCTGTCGCGTCCGCGCCGCCGAGCGGCACGACCACCGACGACTGGTCCGTGAGCAGCATGGCGGGCGCCGACACGGCCGCGAACCAGATGAAGACCCGATCCTGCAGCACCGTTCGCACTCTGGAGGCGACCCCGCGCACGACCGGCACGCGCGGGACGTGCCGCACGAGCGAGAACAGGAATGCCGCCGCGCCCCACAGCGCCGCCGCCGTCAGCGCGACCAGCCAGAAACCCACGCTCAGGAGCGCCAGGCCGAGCAGCGGGCCGAGCACGGCCGCGGCCTGCAACGTGATCGCGTACGCCGCGTATCCGCGCGCCCTTCGCCGTTCGGCGAGCCCGGCCAGCAGCGACTGTGCCGCCGGGTGGAAGAGCGCTCCGCCCGTGCCCAGCAACACTACGGAGATGATCAGCCAGGGCAGGGCGGACACGGTGCCGAGCAGGGCGAACCCGGCCGCGCGCAGCAGGCACGCCAGAATGCCCATCCGTACCGGGCCCAGTACGTCCACCAGCACGCCGACCGGCAGGGAGAGCGTGTGCTGCACGAGATTGCGCAGCGCCAGCACCAGGCCGATCAGGCCGGCGGCCAACCCGAGGTCGGCTCGCAGGTGCAGGACGACGTGCGCCATGGCCGCGAAGTAGCCGAGCGAGATGGCGGCCTGGACGGCGACCACCACGGTGACCGTGCGACGGTCACCGTGGTCTGCGGGTGCGTTGCTCACGCGGCGGGCAGGACGTTCAGCCGGTGCAGCAGTTCGCGGGCGAGCGTGGCGCGCTTGGCGGCGTCGCCGTCCTTGGCGATGTCCATGTTCAGGGCGAAGGTGTACACGCGTCCGCGGTGCTCGACCCAGCCGGTCCACCAGCCCGTGCCGGGGCCGGGGGCGTTCTGCCAGCCTGACTTGGCGTACAGCGCGTACCCGTTCTTCTTCTCCTGCAGGATCAAGTCGTGGACGGTGCGCTGGTTCTCGCGCTTGGCGGGCAGGCGCAGCGCGGCGAGCCGTGCCATGAATCGGGTCTGCTCCACCGCCGAGATCTCCAGCGGCCCGTCCAGCCAGAACCGGTCGACCACTGACCCGGTCTGCCGGTTGCCGTAGCCAAGCCGGTGCAGCCACTGACGTTCGCGCGCGAGGCCGATGCGGCGGGCGATCACCTGGAACGCCGCCGCGTTGGAGATGCGCACGGCCTCCCGCATGGTCATGTCCTTCTCCCATTCGGGAAACGGCTGCGGAGTGCCGTCCCAGGGGATCACCTCGTCGGGGCTCTTGACCACGCCCGTCTCCAGCGCGACCAGCGCGTGCGGGACCTTGAAACTGGAGGCGGGCACCATCGGCGTCTCGGCCCGTCGCCGGTCCACCACGGTCGTCTTCTCGGACGACACGTCCAGCAGCGCGAACGTGCCGCGCACGCCGGCCGTGTCGAACACCGCACGCAGGTCGTCGCGCACGGTGGTTCCCGGCCGTACCTCTGCGGCGGCGGCGGGGGCGCCGGGTGATGCGGTGGCCGCGTACGAGGGAGCACCAAGGAGGGTGAGCGAGGTGAGCGCGATGACGCCCAGCCCGGAATGGAAGGCCTGGGGGATTGGCTTCTTCATGCGCAGAGGACATCACGGGACATAGATTGTGTCCAATATCGATATCAACGGACGACCGATATTCGAACTCGAATAGTCGCTGGCAGATGGGCCTTCGGGTCTGGGCGTGCGCGAGGGCCCGGCCGTCGGGCGTGGCCTGCCGGCGCGTGGCGGCGCGGCCGATGGCGGCCGCCCATGCCTGTCCGTCAGTCTCCGCCGTCGCCTCCGCCGCCGTCACTGCCACCGTCGCCACCAGCCCCGTCGTGACGGTAGCTGGAACTGCGGGAGCCACTGGAACCGCCGGATGAGCGCTTGTGGCGCCCTTCAAATATCCACCAAAGCACGACCCCAGGTACCCATAAGAACCAGAAACTCAGAATTACGTCTAAAAGGAAGAGTCCGACATTCACCAGCTGGTTGTCGGTAGGTTCGAATATGGGCTCGACCAACATGGGCACAGGCTTCACCCTCACCGTCGAACGTTCTGTACCGAGGCTTGAGGTGTAAGCATGCCACCATTGCCGGTGTTTGGTTCTGCGATGCGGTACTCGTCGATCGCTCCTCCGAGTACTTCGTGGCGTTTGATCCGACCCTCATGGACACCCCTACCTGTCGGTCTTGATCAGGGGGCCGTTGGTCGTGCCCTTGGTGAGGCCGGGGGCCGTTGTAGTGGTCGATGTACTCGTTTCAGGCTCCCCTGCTCACCGCTGCGGCAGGCGATCTTGATCGCCATGGTCACCATGGCGGTGGACGCCAGGTTCGCCCGGCCGATCTGCCTGTGAGAACTCACCGCAACAGTCCCACGGCCCGCAACCCTTGCTCGTAACCACCTTCGGTGCACGCCCAGAATCGCTCGGCCGCGTCGATGACCGCCAGGCTCTGGCCCGTCGTCCAGGCTTCGATCATGCCCAGCAGGGCAGTCCCGTCCGCAGCCCACACCTCCGGCGCACCCAGAGCGATCACCGCCGCCACTTCCTGCGCCAGCAGTCGCTCTCTGGTCAGGCGGTCGACGCAGGGCAGCCCGTTCACCGCGTCCACGATCAGCAGGGCTTGCCGCAGGCTGAGCGGAGGCAGGGCCGTCATCCCGCGGCACGCTTCCAGGCGGCGTGCAGCGCCCCTGTCGGCGTCTCGGCGCTGGCGGCGACGACTTCGATGCCGGCCACGCGGGCGGGGCCGTGGGGGTCGAGCAGTTCGATCGCCCGCCGCCACGAAGTCTCGTATCCCTCGTCCGGTTCGTGTGCCCAGCCGGCGGGTGTCTCGAACGCTGTCAGCGCGTGTGCTCCGTTCTCGATCATGGGCTCAGTCTAGTCAAACAAACGTCACAAACAAGTGTTTTGCACGATCGTCACAAACATGTGTATGGTCCCATGCATGGCACAAGCAACCGCAACGGCCCAGGCCGTGAGCGACTTCAGCCGCCTGTCCAGACGTGTCAGACAGGCCGGGCTCCTCGACCGCCGCACCCGCCACTACCTCCGGCGGATCAGCGTGGTGGCAGCCCTCTACCTGTCCGGTCTGGCTGCCTTCTTCCTGCTCGGCGACTCCTGGCTCCAGGTGCCGCTGGCGGTCGGCTTCGCGATCGTCTTCGCCCAGGTCGCCCTCGTCATGCACGACCTGGCGCACCGGCAGATCTTCCTCAGCAGGAGGCCGAGCGAGATCCTCGGCCGGCTCGGCGGCAACCTTGGGATCGGCCTCGGATACGGCTGGTGGATGAACAAGCACACCCGTCACCACGCCAACCCCAACCACGAGGACCTCGATCCCGACGTCGTTCCCGACGTCCTGGTGTGGTCGCAGGAGCAGGCGCGCGACAGCCGCGGGCTGGCCCGGCTCATCGGCGGCAGTCAGGCGCTGCTGTTCTACCCTCTGCTCCTGTTGGAGGGGCTCAACCTGCACCTGAGCGGTGTCCGCGCCCTACGCTGGCCCTGGATGAGGCACCGCGTCCTGGAGGGCGCGCTGCTGTTCGCCCACTTCGTCCTCTATCTGGGCGCGCTGGTCTGGGTCCTGTCGCCCGGCAAGGCCCTGATCTTCTTCGCCGTCCACCAAGGTCTGTTCGGCCTCTACATGGGCTGCGTCTTCGCCCCCGGCCACAAGGGCATGCCCACCCTGACTGGTACGGCGGAGCTGGACTTCCTGCGCAAGCAGGTGCTCACCACCCGCAACGTGCGCGGCGGCCGCCTCATCGACCTGGCCATGGGTGGGCTCAACCACCAGATCGAGCACCATCTGATCCCCAGCATGCCCGCCCCCAACCTGCGCCTGGCCCAGCCCATCGTGCGGGCCTACTGCCGGCAGCTCGGCCTGCCGTACCACGAGGTCGGCTTCGCGGCCTCGCACGCCGAGGCCCTGCGTCACCTGCACCACGCCGGTGCACCCCTCCGCGAGAAAGGCCGTTCATGAAAGCCGGACGCAAGCAGTGGGTCGGGCTGGCCGTCCTGGTCCTGCCCGTGCTCCTGATCTCCGTCGACCTGCACGTCTTGTCGTACGCGCTGCCGTTCATCAGCGCCTCCCTGGCGCCGAGCGGCTCCCAGCTGCTGTGGATCATCGACATCTACCCGTTCATGCTGGCCGGGCTGCTGCTGCCGATGGGCACGCTCGGTGACCGGGTCGGGCGGCGTCGCCTGCTGATGGCGGGGGCCGCCGCGTTCGGCGCCGCCTCCGCGGTGGCCGCGTTCTCTCCCAGCGCCGACCTGCTGATCGTCACCAGGGCCCTGCTCGGGGTGGGCGGCGCCACGTTGATGCCCTCGACGTTGTCGCTGATCCGCAACATGTTCCACGACGACGGCCGGCGCCGGGTCGCGATCGCCATCTGGACCGGCGCCTTCGCCGGCGGCGCCATGCTGGGCCCGCTGATGGGCGGCGCGTTGCTGGAGCACTTCTGGTGGGGCTCGGTCTTCCTGGTCAACCTGCCGGTCATGGCGCTGCTGCTGATCCTGGCGCCGCTGCTGCTGCCCGAGTCGCGCGACCCGCGTCCGGGCAGGTTCGACCTGCTCGGCGTGGCGTTGTCGCTGGGCGCCATCCTGCCCACGATCTACGGGATCCAGCACATCGCGCAGGACGGCCTCGGCTGGACGCCGATTGTGGCCATCGTCGCCGGGCTGGCGATGGGCGCCGCCTTCGTGGGGCGGCAGCGCTCGATGGCCGATCCGATGCTGGACGTGCGCCTGTTCGGCAGCCGCGCCTTCACCGCCGCGATCGGCGCCAACACCCTCGGCGTCTTCGCCATGGTCGGCTCCAGCCTCTTCACCACGCAGTACCTGCAGATGGTCATGGACGCCAGGCCGCTCGTCGCCGGTCTGTACGCGCTGCCCTCGGCGGGCATGGCGATGCTCGCCGCCGGGCTCGCGCCGGTGCTGGTCCGCAAGGTCAGGCCGGGGCTGGTGGTCTGCGCCGGGCTGCTCGTCGGCGCGAGCGGGTTCGCGCTGCTGTCCAGGCTGGACGTGACCGGGCAGAGCGGTCTGCTGATCGCCGGGATCATGCTGATGGCCGGGGGCGTCACCCTCGTCCTGACGGTCTCCTCCGACCTGATCATCGCCACCGCTCCGCCGGAGCGGGCAGGCTCGGTCGCCGGGTTGTCGCAGGTGGCCACGGAGTTCGGCGGCGCGCTCGGCATCTCGCTGCTGGGCAGCATCGGCACCGCCGTCTACCGGGCGCACCTCACCGGCGCTCCGGCCCCGGCCCTGGACACCCTCGGCGGCGCTCTGGAGTCGGCGCGCCACCTGCCGGAGCCGGCGGGGACCGCTCTGGCGGCCGCCGCGCGTGAGGCGTTCACCCAGGGCCAGCACTACGCCATGATCGCCGCGGCGGTGGCACTGGTCCTGATGGCGCTCGTCGCGCCGATCATGCTGCGTGCCGTCCGGCAGGCGGACCGGCCACATCCTCGCCTGAACCACTCCGCGAGGCACGAGATGCACTAGACGCCGCCGACGGGCGTAGCGCAGGCCGAATCAGCCGTGGTCGAGGGTGTCGAGGGCCGCCCGGACGAACGCCGCGATCCGGGTGGTGGCCGCGTTGGTGCGCCAGACCGGTCCCCACTCCAGCACCGGACCGTCGTGGATGGGGACATAGGTCACATCGCGTCAGCTCCGCGTCCTGGACGGGGAAGCAGCTCAGCATCACGTCCACGCGCCCCTCGCGCAGCGGGTCGAGGACGGCGCCGATCTGAACCTCCTGGATCTCGACGGCGCAGTCCGGGTGCCGTTCGCGGAACACCTCGGCCGTTCTGAGGGCGAGTTCTCCGGTGGCGGCGGTCAGGAAGCCGACGGTCAGGGAGCCGGTGATGCCCCGGGCCGCCTCGATGACCGTGGTGAGGGTGGACTGGGTCTGGGCGTAGGCGGGGGCCAGGCCGTCCCGCAATTGGACACCGATCGGAGTCGGCCGGACCTGGCGGGTGGAGCGCTCGAACAACGGGACACCGACGCGCCGTTCCAGTTTCCGGATGGTCTGGCTGACGTGGGCGCGCGACACCAGGAGCCGGTCGGCTGTGCGGCCGAAGTGCAGTTCCTGGGCGAGGGTCAGGAAGGTCTCGATCTCGTTGCGCTCCAGGGCCACCGCCCGCACCTCGCGATTGTTCACTCCGGCTGATCAATTATTCGGACATCTGAAGGACCGAACCATGACTCTCGCCACCCGCGTCGCCGTCGTCACCGGAGCCTCCAGCGGCATCGGAGCGGCGACTGCTGCAAGGCCGAGTCAAGGAGACCACAGGGGGAACACCAGGACGGCGCCGCGGCGCGGATGGAACTGGACGACGCCACGGCCGAGGCCGACGCCGCCCGACGGCACTCGGAGATCAAGCGGGTCATCCCACGGGCTGTTCGCCGCCGGAGCCGCCCGAGCGACGCGACGCGGTCTCTGCACAGCACCTTCCACGGCTACGTCAGCCTGGAGACGGCGGGCGGGTTCAGCCGGACCGAGCGTGAGGTCGATGCGCCCTGGTCCCGCTGCCCCGCCACTGGTCCGCACCCTGACCGAGTGTAGAGCGGTTGTTTGAAACAGTTGTTCGTGGTGCTGGTAAGATCACCAGATGGGAGTCCCCGAGGATTTGCTGGCAGCGGCCAAACAGTGCCTGTCCGAGCGCGGCTACGCCCGCACCACGGTCCGGGACATCGTGGCCGTCTCCGGCAGCAACCTGGCCGCGATCAACTACCACTACCGCTCGAAGGACGCCCTGCTCGCCCAGGCGATGATCGAAGTCACCGGTCAGGCGGTCGCCGAAGTGCTCAAGGCCTTTCCTGACGAGTCGGCCCGGTGGTTCGAGGAGTTCTGGGCCCGGCTGATCGAGTCGTTCCAGGCCAACCCGATGGTCTGGCGGGCCAACGTCGAAACACTGGCCCAGGCGCCGCATCTGCCCGACGTGCGCACCCGGCTGGCCGAGGGGCAGGCACTCGCCCAGCGCGAGCTGAGCCATCGCCTGCCCGGCCAGGACGAGGCGGGCGGGCAGGTGCTGCTGACCTTGTTCATCGGCCTGCTGGTCCGCTGGCAGATCGACCCGGACAACGCCCCGACGGCGCAGGAACTGGCCGCCGGACTCCGGTCGGTCGCCCAGGCGGCCGCCGGCTAGCTGCTGGATCGCTGATGTGAATCAGGGTCAGTGATCGTAGGCGGCCAGAGACCGTTTGACGGGTGCGCCGGTGTTCCAGTTGCCAGATGGCGGCGTTGAGGGCGAGGACGCGTTGGCTGATGCGTGCCCAGAGGCCGTCTGGGCGGCGGGCGTTGTGGCGTTCGAGCCACGGAGGAAGTTGGACTGCTTGAATCCGTCCAGATCATAAGGACATCAAACTGCGTGACGCCCTCTCGGGACGCTGACCGCCGCCGTCGGCGCCCGGGTTCGGCGCGCCTGGCGAGATGTGCGCTTGTCGATCAAGTGACTCAGACCTTGGAGGCGTGCTTCTCCACTGCCATCCTGGCGAAGGCCAGGGCCTTGGCGGAGACGCTCGCCGTACGCCATATCAGCGCGTACTCGAACGGCCCGACGTCGTGGAACGGGACGTAGACCAGGTTGGGCCGTGGATAGTAACGGGTGCCCTGGGCGGCGGCGATCGTGACGCCCTCGCCCGCCGCGACGAGGGCCAGCAGTTCCTGCCAGTACTTCGTCGTTGTCGAGTGATGGATGGGCCGCCCGGCCGGGGTGCGATCAGGCATGTGACGCGTCTGGAAATAGCCCGGCAGGCCGTCGATGAGCCGCAGGTTCTCCCCTCCGAGATCCTCGATGGAGATCGACGTACGGCCGGCCAGGCGGTGCGAGGCGGAGACGGCGAGCATGGTCCGGTCGCGCACGAGCACCGGGCCCACGGTCAGATCGGGCTCGTCCACGGGCAGTTCGATCACCTGCAGGTCCAGCTCGCCCCGTCGCAGCGCGCTGTACCTGTCTGACAGGTGGACTTCGCGGATCTGCACCTCACACCGCGGATGCGAGGCTCGGAACGCCTCGACCACGGTCATGACCCGCTCGCTGGCCAGCGGGCTGGAGAAGCCCACGCGCAGCACCTCGCCGGTGCCGCGCGCGGTGTTCGACGCCTTGGCCATGGCTTCGAGAATCCCGTGGCAGTGGGGACCGAGGTCTTCGCGCAGTTGCCTGCCCAAGGGGGTCAGGGCCACCCGGCGGCTGGTGCGCTCGAACAGCGGGCCGCCGACCCGGCGTTCCAGCGCCTGGGTCATCTGGCTGACCCGGGCGCGTGACACGTGCAGGCGGTCGGCCGTGCGGCCGAAATGCAGCTCTTCGGCCAGTACCAGGAACGTCTCCAGCTCCTGCCAGTTCACCGGCACCCCCCTTCGGTAAGGGCACCTTACCGAGCGGTGAGAACTTTGCCGTTGTTCGTGGCCGTCTGCCGGATTCACACTGCTTCAGGCAGACGACCACCGACCGCGACGAAGGGCTGAACCACACGATGACCAGGCAGCGCATCGAACTGGCGGCAGCGTCGCCACGAGCCGTCAGCCTGATCACCGATCTGGAGGACGTGCTGCGGCGCGAGGGGTTGTGCGACGACCGGTTGCGCGAACTGGCGCGCATCCGGGTCGCCCAGCTCAACGGCTGCGCGTACTTCCTGGCCCTGCGTTCCGCGGAGGCGATCCGCCTGGGCGAGCGGCAGGAGCGGCTCAACGAGCTGGCGGGCTGGCGCGACTCGCGCCGGTTCACCGACTCGGAGCGTGCCGCCCTGGCTCTCGCCGAAACGATGACCAAGCTTCCGGCCGACGGCGTGCCCGACGACGTGTACGGCGCGGCGGAGAACCTGCTCGGTCCCCACAACCTCGCGAATCTGATCATGGCCGTGTCCGTCGCGAACGCGCTCGATCGCATGTGCCTGACCGCGAGGATCTCCCCTCCCCACTAGGTCTCACCAGGCCCGATATCCCCACGGGGCGGCTTCGCGCTGCCCTGATGCATCCCAGAAGAGGAAAAGATGACACCTCGCGAACCCCTGGAAGCCCCCGACCCTCGGAGATGGCTGGCGCTGACCCTCTTGGTGGCGTCCTTCTTCATGGTCATCGTCGACTCCCAGATCGTCATGCTGGCCCTGCCCTCCATCGAGAGCGAACTCGGCTTCTCCCCGGGCGGCGTCCAGTGGGTGATGAGCGCGTACCTGCTGAGCTTCGGCGGCCTGCTGATGTTCGGCGGGCGCACCGCCGACCTGCTCGGCGGCCGCCGGATGTTCCTGTTCGGCACCGCCCTGTTCGGCCTCGCCTCAGTGCTGTGCGGCCTGGCCTGGAACGACTCGGTGCTGATCACTGCCAGGGTCGTCCAGGGCGTCGCCGCCGCGATCATGACACCGACCGCGATGGCGGTGCTCATGCACACCTTCGCCGAGGGGCCCGAGCGCAACAAGGCGCTGGGCATCTGGACCGGCGTCGGCGCCTTCGGCGCGACCGCGGCACTGCTCATCGGCGGCCCGATCACCGACGGGCTCGGCTGGGAGTGGATCTTCTACATCAACGTCCCGGTCGTCGTGGCGGTCCTGGTCTTCGGGCCCCGTCTGCTCAAGACGACGCCCGTCCAGGACGGCCGCCGCCGCTTCGACCCGGCGGGCGCGGTGACCATCACCGCCGCCATCGCCCTGCTGGTCTACGCCGTCTCCGAGGCGCCGCTGGTCGGCTGGGGCGGCGGCCGGACCATCGGCATGCTCATCGGCGCCGCCGTACTGTTCGTGATCTTCACCGTGATCGAGAACCGGTCGCAGGCCCCGCTGGTGCCGCTGCGGATCTTCCGCTCACCGACCGTGGTCGGCGGCAACATCCTGATGCTCATCGTCGCCATGACGGTGTACGGCGGGGCGCTCATCACGTCGCTCTACGCCCAGCAGGTCCTCGGCTACAGCGCGGTGAAGTTCGGGCTCAGCACCGCGATCTACGCGGTCATGTCGATCATCGGCGCGAACGTCAGCGCCCGGCTGGTCGCCAAGGTCGGCTACAAGCCCATCGCGATCGCAGGCATGACGCTGCTGGCCGGCGGCCTGCTGCTGCTGACCCGGATCGACGCCGACGGCGGCTACTGGAGCGACCTGTTCTTCGGCCTGGTCGTCTTCGGCTCCGGAATCGGCAGCACCAACGTCGCAGCCTCCATCGCCTCGCTCACCGGCGCCAAGCCCGAGGAGTCCGGCCTGGTCTCCGGCATCAACAACGCCGTCTTCCAGATCGGAGCCGCGCTCGGCATCGCGATCGCCTCGTCGGTCGCCTTCGCCTCCACGACGGGCGCCTCCGCCGAGGGCCTGAACGACGGGTTCCAGGCGGGCTTCCTGGCCACCGCCGTCTTCGCGCTGGCCGGGCTAGCGACGGCGCTGCTCCTGCTGCTGCACCGGGACAAGAAGACGTCCTCACAGAGCACCGGCAAGCACTCGGTGCCCGTTCACCACTGACCGACCACCGCACATCACCAAGGAGCACGCAATGACAGACGACAACGTGACCGTCATCGGGCTGGGCTCGATGGGTACGGCCCTCGCCGAGGCGTTCATCAGGGCAGGACACCCCACGACGGTGTGGAACCGCACGTCGCACAAGGCCGCGCTTCTCGCCGCCAGGGGCGCGATCCACGCGGAGGCGATCGAGGACGCCGTGGCCGCGAGCCCGTTGATCATCACCTGCCTGACCACGTACGAAGACACCCGCCAGATCCTGCAGCCGGTCGCCGCCGCCCTGTCGGGGCGCACCCTGGTCACCCTGAACAGCGGGTCCCCGGCCGGCGCCAGGGAGACGGCCGCCTGGGCCGGCTCCCACGGGGCCCGCTACCTCGACGGCGCCGTCAAGAACGTGCCCGCAGCCGTGGGGGCGCCGGACACCCTGATCTACTACAGCGGGGACAAGGCCGTCTTCGACGCCTGCGAGCCGACGCTGACGACACTGGGCGGCGACACCGTCCACCTGGGCGACGAGGTCGACCTGGCCGCCCTGTACGAGATGGCGGTGGGCGCCCTCCTGCTGCCCACGCTCGTCGGCTTCTTCCAGGGCGCCGCCGCCCTCCGGGCGCGCGGGCTGGACGCGGGCGGCATGGTGCGCTTCACCGGCAAGTGGCTGGACATGATCAAGTCCCTGCTCCCGGTGTACGCCAGGGAGATCGACAGCGGTGACTACAGCGACGCCGCCTCCTCCGTGAACCTGTTCCTGGCCGGAGCGGCCCACGACGAAGACCTCGCGCGGGAGACGAACGTCGACGTGGCATGGCTCGGCCCGCTGAACGACCTGCTGAGGCGAGCCGCCGAGGCCGGCCACGGCGACCACAGCATCTCAGCTCTCACCGAGGTGCTCGGCAGGCCGGCCTCACCCGCCGGCTGAGGAGGGGAGGGGCGCCGCATCCACTCCCTCGTGCAGTCGTGGCCGCCCACGGGAGCTTTTCGTCCGAACGAGTGCCATCGCGAGGGCTTCCGGTGTCAGGCCGGCGGGACGTGGGCGCACTGCGACGCGACCACGGTGCCGTTGACATACGCGGCCGTCGGGCACAGGAACGTCTCCGGAGGCGAGGGCACCCCGGACCGGAGCGTGACGTAGGCCGGTTCCGTGCCCGACGCCGGTCCCGTGCAGTCGCCGGCGAGGATGTCGATCCCTCCGCGGTAGGGATTGGGCGACCAGAAGCCCTGGGCGCAGTCGTACACACGCTCCTGGGCCGCGGCGGCCGTCGCGGGCAGGAGCGCTGCCGCGACGAGGGCGAGGACGAGTGTCCGGATGGGGCGCATGATGCTTCCCTTCGGGGTCTTGAGGGTCAGCGGACGAAGCTGCCCGGGCCCACGCCCGGGGAGCCGTTGGCGTGCGGCGGGGGTCGCCAGGAAGGGCGCCGCGAGCACGGCGGCGGCGATGACCGAACGTTCAGGCGGACGCACGGTGCTCCTTCACGGAGGCGGTTCCGTTCAAGAAACTAGGCAGCCGGCCAGGGGATGCCCAGAGGCATCTGTCACCGGTTCGTGTGCGCTTCTCCCAGATCCGCGCACGTAGTTCAGCGACGCGGTCACGGACGTGCCGCCGTCAGGCGTGCTGTCGGGGAGAACGGTCGGCTCAGCGGTCCCCGGCGGCCAGCAGCAGGTTGGCGTCGACCCGGGCGAGGCCGGAAACGTTCGAGCCGCCTTCGGTGTACCCGGCCCTCCGCTTCCACCGCCGCCCGTCGTAGTGCAGCAACGTGACTTCGGTCGTCACGTCCTCTTCGTAACCCACCACCCACACGTCGTCCTCGCCGACGGCGGCGACACCGTACAGCGAGCCCTTCCACCTGGGGGGTTCGACCTGCGTCCAGGAGCTTCCGTTCCAGTGCAGGATCAGCGGTTCGCCTGCACCGTACTCGTCACAGTCTCCCGAGGCGCCGCGCTCACCCACGGCCCACACGTCGGACGGCCGGTTCTGCGAGATGTGCCGGAGCGTGCCCTGGCCCACCGCGGGCAGCCGCATCTCCACCGGCGCGCTGCCGGGAGTCGCGCTGTGCCAGATCGCCGGGCGCGAATCAGCGCATCGCCCGCTGGAGGAGCTGCCCGCGATCCACACCTGCCCGGCTCCGGCGTCCACGGCGCGGAATCTGCCTCCGTGCGGGACTTCCTGCTTGCCGAAACGCCTGCCGTTCCAGGTCACGAGGACGGGGATGGACGTCTTGCCCTCCCCGCGCCTGCCGATCAGGAACGCCCGCGAACCGTCCACGGCGACGTCGGCCAGCGTGCCGACCTTCGGGAGCTGGGCAGGTCCGAACGTCTTCCAACGCCGGCCGTCCCAGCGCAGGGCGAAGGGGAGCCGCACCTCCTCGGAGTTTTCATCGAGGTCGCCGAGGTCGCCGACTGCCCAGACCTGGTTCGGTCCGTCGGCGTCCACGCCCGACACGATGGAGTCGATCGCGTCGGGGAACCGCTTGTGCGGACGCTGGTCGACACGCCATCCGTCGCGGTCCATCCGCAGGAGCACGCCGGTGGACGGCTCGTCCTCCGCTGTCACGGCAAGGCCGGCCGCCCAGGCCGCGTCCGGGCCCGCCACCGCCACGTCGAGCACCGTGGTGGCCCTGTCGTCAGAGGCACCCTCGACCTCCTCGTCGTCGAGGTCGCTCTCTTTGGGCGACGCGACGGGGGGCGTGCTCGCCGCCGGAGTCCTCGGCACGGTGCGCGCTGGGGCTGCCGTGCAGCCTGCCAGCACCAGGACGCAGACGATCCACAAGATCTTCATGGCTTCCGGAGTCTCGCAGACACTCGGGCGTGATGTGCCATTTCTGGCACCTCCACAGCGCGCACGTGACGGTGACGCCGTCGTTGAGCACGTCTGGCGTGGGACCCACGATGTGAAGGTGCAAAGTGCGCGAATCCTGCAGGGCGTAGCCCGCGCAGGCGAACAGCCGGCGATCCGGGTACGGGTTGAGGGCTCACGCGGATGGCCGGCGCCGGCGGCTCGCGTACGCCACGCGAAGCCTTCGCGGAGTCATGACCTGGATGGATGTGATTATCGGCAGGCGCAATGACACCAGGACCTCGCATTTCATTGATTGGCGTGGCCGGTGTGCGATTCGAGCAGTAAAGCGATCACGGCCCCGCGCTGCCGGGCCGCACCGGAGCCTCCCCCATTTGCCCTGGGTCGTCTAGAATTGGCAGCGTTGAAGCGGGGTGGTCTCTAGGTTGACATCTAACGCAGAGAATCAATCATGGGAGTGGCCTTCAGCGCTCGATGTCGACGAACTGCTTCGTGGCGGGTGGCGGGCGCGACCTTTCCGGCAATTCCTGCTTAAAGTCCATAGCCGCTGCAATTTGGCGTGCGACTACTGCTATGTCTACACCCTGGCTGATCAGAGCTGGCGGGGGCGGCCGATGGTGATGGACCCTCAACTGGTCTCCATCGCCGCCCAGCGTATCGCCGAGCACGCGGCTGATCATGATTTGCCGTCGGTGCGAGTGGTCCTGCACGGAGGGGAGCCGTTGCTGGCGGGTCACGAGTACCTCGCGAAGATCGTGGAGTTGGTGCGGTCGGAAGTGGGGCCGGGGCTGCGGGTCGAGGCGGTGCTGCAGACGAACGCGGTGTTGCTGGACGAAGCGGCGCTGTCGTCGTTCGACGCGATGGACGTCCGGGTGGGAGTGAGTCTCGACGGCGGTCCCAGGGAGAACGACCGCAATCGGCGGTTCGCCGACGGGCGGGGGAGCTACCCGGCAGTGATGCAGGGGCTGACACGGCTCACCAGCGAGAGGTTCCGTCACCTGTTCAGCGGGCTGTTGTGCACGGTCGATCTGCTCAATGATCCCGTCGAGACCTATGAGGCGCTGAGCGCTTTCGATCCGCCGACCATGGACTTCCTGCTGCCGCACGCGACCTGGGACACGCCACCGCCGGGATGGAGGAAGCCGGCTACGCCGTACGCCGACTGGCTCATTCCGATCTTCGACCATTGGTACGAAAGCGGCAGCGACAGCGTGATACGGACATTTCAGGAAATCGTGAGTCTGTTGCTCGGTGGCGGCTCGGCCAGCGAATCCGTGGGCCTGACGCCGTCCACGGTCGTCGTGATCGAGACGGACGGCACCATCGAGCAGACGGACTCCCTCAAGGCGGTACGGCAGGGCGCCCCCATGACCGGCTTGAACATCGTGGACCATTCCTTCGACGAGGCGCTCCGACATCCCGGCATGGTGGCGCGCCAGCTCGGTTGGGAAGCGTTGAGCGACACGTGCAAGGCATGCAAATTCGGGCGAGTGTGCGGCGGCGGGCTCTACACGCATCGTTACCGCTCGGACGACGGCTTCAAGAACCCGTCAGTCTATTGCGATGATCTGTATCGACTGATCGATCACATTCGTGAACGCCTCGTCGCCGACCTGCGCGGGTCGGTTCACTGAGGGGAGCGACATGCGGCTCGACTCGTACACCGTCCCTCAAGATCTTCTTGATCGGCTGGCGCGAGGGGGAGGTGGCGCGGAGGCAGCCCAATTCCTGGCCGAGACGCAGTACAGCAAGCATCTGCTGCTCCTCAGGGGGGTGGCGGAGGAAGGGCGGGCGGAAGCTGCCTTTGACCGGCTCGCCGAGATCGCCGCACAGGCTCCTGAAGCGGTCAAGTACGTGATCGGCTATCCAGCGGTCGGTGCGTGGGCCAAGAGCACTCTGCGGGCATTGATCACTGGACGGGCGGATCCGCTGGCCGTGGCGCAGCTCGGTGCGGTCGCCGCGGCGGCCGCCTGCCGGGCCGGGCTACGGCTGCGGGTCCAGGTTCCCGCGCCGGGCGGGGTGATCACGTTGCCCTCGCTGGGGCAGCTCGTCCTGCCGACGGACGAGGACCAGATCATCGAGCTGGAAACCGACACGTCCAGATGCACTCCGCTTCATCGGATCCGCTCGGCCGACGGCGCGATCGAGCTGGTCGTCGACGATCTGGATCCGCATCGCTGGCCAGGTCCCACAGTGATCGACGGCCGCCTGCCGCCCGACGACCTGCGGCGCTGGCGGAGTCACGTCGCCGCCGCCTGGGAGCTCCTGGACAAACATCATTGGACGACCGCCGCTGAGCTGCGCGCGATCGCCCGGGTGCTCACCCCCATCAAGGCGGCCCAGAGCGGCCGGGACAGCGCGACGTCCCGTGTCACCTTCGGCACGGTGGCGATGTCGACTCCGCCCGATCACACCTGGCTCGCGTCGACGTTCGCGCACGAGCTCCAGCACGCCAAGCTCAACGCCGTACTCGACCTGGTGGAGCTGACGCTTCCGGACGAGCGGCGCTTCTACGCGCCCTGGCGCGGTGATCCACGCCCGCTGTCCGGTCTCCTGCACGGCGCGTACGCACACCTCGGCCTGGCCGGATTCTGGCGCCGTCAGCGCGACTCCGAGCGCGGACTGCGTCCCCACATCGAGTTCGCACGCTGGCGCGCAGCCGCGCTGGAGGTGACGGGGACCCTGCTCGACAGCGGGAAGCTGACGCCGGTCGGCGAACGGTTCACCGGACTGCTCCGCCGTACCCTGTCGTCCTGGATGAAGGATCCGGTGCCGCCCGCCGCCGCCGAGGCGGCGGCGCGGGAGGCGGACGAGCACAGAGCGGCCTGGCTCGCCAGGAACGGCGTCACAGGGACAGCCGTCACAGGGACAGCGGATCGAAGTCCCAGTCGATCCGCTCGCCCTTGAGCGCTCGGACCATGTCGGGCGTGGACGTGCGAGAGATGCGCCGGAGGTTGTTCACGATCTCCGTTCGCAGCGCGGCCGCCTCCTCGTCGGCTCCGGTGTCGCTCAGGTCGATGGCGAGGTTGACGGCGCCGAAGGTGGTGAGGAAGTGCTCCTTGCCGAAGAACCCGCGCAGCCGCGCCAGGCTCTCCTCGCCCAGGCGGCGAGCGGTGTGGCTGTCGCCCAGCGCGGCGTAGTCGGAGGCCAGGTTGACGGCCGCCATGAGCGTGTACTCGTGCTCGGCGCCGAGGCGGGCGAGCAGGCCCTCGTAGGCTTCGGAGTTCTCCTCCCGGGCGCGTTCGGGGTCGCCGCGAAGCCGGTGGAGGAGCGCGAGGTCGGCGCGGCAGCCGTAGGTGAACGGGTGTCGCGGGCCGTAGATCGTGTGATACCTCGGCAGAGTGTCCTTGACGAGCGCCATCGCCTCGTCCAGGTTGCCGGCCTCGCGCAGGCTGTTGGACAGCGCGATCGCGGTGGCCATGGTGTCGGGGTTGTCCCGGCCGAAGAGCTTTTCCAGGCGGCTGAGCGTTTCCTTGGCCAGTTCCAGCGACGCGGTGATGTCACCGGCGCCACGCCGGGCGATGGAGAGGTCCTTGGCGGTCTTGATCACGATGGGATGTTCCGCGGTGAGCTCCCTGAGCCCGTAGGCGTAGACCTCCTCGCCCAGGTCGACGGCCTCCTCGTAGGCCCCGCAGAGCCGCAGCACCTGTGCCAGGCCGTTCCAGGCGTTCTGCACGTCCCACTTGCCGACGCCGTGGGTGGCGCCGCTCATCTCCAGGTAGGCCAGCTTGTGCAGGTCGCGCGCGGTGAAGTAGTCGCTGAGCAGCGCGTGGTCGAGCGCCAGGTTGTTGAGCAGGCGGAGAGTCACCGGATGGGTCGGGCCGAAGACACGCTCGAAGGCCGCCAGCGACTCCTTGTCCTGCTTCTGAGCGGCGGCGAAGTCGCCCAGCGCGCGTAGTGAGGCGCCGTAGGAGTTGGCCGCGCCGAGGGTCTCCTCGTGGTCGGGGCCGAGCACGCGCTGCATCAGCGCCAGCGTCTCCGCGTTGAGCAGGCGGGACTCGTCGAAGTCGCCGAGCTGCCAGAGCACGTTGGCCAGATGGCGGCGGATCCGCAGCACGTCGGGGCTCTCCGGGCCCGAGGCGGCCGTCCAGGTGTCGCGGAGATGCTCGGCGAAGGTCCTGGCCGACCGGTAGTCGCCCACTCGGTAGAGGAAGCGGACGAGCGTGATGCAGAAGTTGCGGGGATCCGCCTCGGCGCAGTCCGCGAGGCCGGACGGCTCGAAATGGGGCAGCAGCTCGCGGAAGGCCGCCCACCTGGTGGTGTCCTCCGGGTCGACGGGCGCGCCACCGGCCAGCAGCAGGTGCACTTCGTGCCGGATCTCGCCGCGTTCCCGCTCGTCGACCGAGTCGCGCAGCAGCGCCTGGATGAGGCGGTGCACCTGGACGGTGCCGGCGGCGGACTCGACCTTGAGCAGGGCGAACCGGTTGAGCTCGCCGAAGGCCCGGCTCAACAGCAGCGGGTCGGACAGGATCGGGCCGATGCGCGCGGCGCCCTGGGTCTTGTTGCCGCGGCGGAACAGGTCGCGGGGGATCGGCTCGGGACCGAAGAAGGCCAGGCACCGCAGCACGGTGGCGGCCTCGGGCATGCGTTCCTCGATCGCCTGGACCGACAGCTGCCAGGCCGCGGTCATGGAGTGGGGATATTCGGTGGCCTTGCCCAGAGCGAGCAGCCGCCGTGTCTCTTCGCCCAGCGCTTCGAGGTACTCGTCGGTGGACAGGCCGGTCGTGAGCTGGAGCGCCGCCGCCTGCTCCAGCGCCAGGGGCAGGTCACCGAGCGCCTGCGCGAGGGCGTCGGCCTCGGCGTGGGGCATGTCGCGTTCGAGACGTCTGCGGAGGAACTGGATGCTCTCGTTCCGCTCGAAGACGTCCACCGCCACGCTCTCGCTGGCCGCGCTCCAGCGGATGTTGCGGGAGGTGATCAGTACGTGCCCCGGCCCTCCGTCGGGGAGGAAGTCCTTGATCGCCTCGGGCTCGTCGGCGTTGTCGAAGATCAATAACCATTTGCTGTACGGCTCGCCGCGCTGGAGCGCCCTGCGCACCGAGGCCGCGGCCTCCTCGATGCCGACGGCGCTGGCGGGAGCGCAGTTGAGGTCGGCGGCCAGCCCCGCGAGAGCGGCGGGGACCAGGGCCGGCTGGTCGGCCGAGATCCACCAGACGAGCTCGTACGATCCCCGGAAGCGCCAGGCGAACTCCGTGACCAGCTGGGTCTTGCCGACCCCGCCGAGGCCGTGCAGGGCCTGCGGGACGGGCGTGTGCGCCACCACGGCTGCGGTGGTCGACAGGTGCAGGCTCTCTCTCAACCGGTCCAGCAAATGCTCACGTCCGGTGAAATTTCGGTTACGGGCGGGGATCTTCCCCCAGATGTTCGGCATCCGAATCGGCCCGTACTCGTTGACCTGCTCGCTCACGTGGTCCTCCGGCCATGGTCCTCGTTGCTCACATCTTATAGATTGATTCCTGAAAAATACCGACGCAGAATCGTCTGAAGAAGCAAATTGCGCTGAGCTGGTTACGGCTGACCGAAAACCAGGAGAATGCATGGAAGAAGAGAGCACGATCGGCATCATCGACCTCGGCGTCATCGATCTCGATGCGCTCAGGAATCTTCACTCTCCGGTGCTCAGGCGAGCCTACCTGCGGCTGGCCGAAGACCCGGATGACCTCACCGTCGCCGGCTGGAGCTCGGCCATATAGTCATATCGATTGCGACAATTCTCCATCTGCCATCGGATGGTGCCTGTATTCCTGGCAGAATCGCGGCAATGGGGCGAGGCACGGTGATGAGATCCAGCAGCAACTCGGTCCCGGATGCATGGCCGTATGTCGGTACGCGCCCCTACGCCAGGGCGGACGACGCCCGCTTCGTCGGCCGTGAGACCGAGGCGGCCGAGGTGGCCGCTCGCTGGCGTGCTGATCCGATCACGATCGTGCACGGCCCTCGTGGCGTAGGGAAAAGCTCGCTGATCGCCGCCGGAGTGCTGCCCCTCCTCGATTCCTACAGCGCCGACGTGCTGCCGATCGGCAGGGTGTCACGGCGATCCTCGGTGCCGGCCGCGCTCGCCGGCGGTGGCAGGAACTCGTTCGTGCTCGCACTGCTGTCGTCATGGGCTCCGCACGAGGCGCCGACGCACTTGTCCGGCCTGACGATCTCCGCCTTTCTGCGCACGCGACCCCCGCGGCTGGACGCCTCCGGCGCTCCGGTGCCGATCATGGCGGTCGTCGACCAGGTCGAGGAGTTGTTCACCGCCCATGACCGGCAGCGCCGGCACTGTGAGCAACTGATCGAGCAGATCTCCGCCGTGCTCGACGGCGACCTGCCCTTCCACCTGCTGATCGCGGTCGACGACGATCATCTGGATGAGGTCGTCCGGCACAGCGGCGTGACCACGCCTCCCTACCGTCTGGGTCCGCTTCGGCGCGAACAGGCCGTCGCCGCCTGCCGAAAACCCTTGGAGGAGCTGGGCCACACGTTCGCGCCTGGAGTTGCCGAGGGGCTGGTGGACGACCTGGCCGACGCGGCCGGTCAGGTCGAGCCCCTCCTGCTGCAGATCGCCTGCACCGCACTGCTGAGCCCGCCCCAACCCGAGCTGATCGGCGACCTCGACGGCCCCGACGAGGCGATCGCCGCCTACTGCCGGCGGCAACTGGAAGAGGTCGCCGCCGACCACTTCCATGCCGACCCGGAAAAGCTCCGCACCCGACTGCGCGAGACCTTCGGCTCGCCGGAGGTCGTGACGGAGACAGCCGGTCTCCCGGCTCCAGTGCTGAAGGCTCTGGCGGACCGCCATGTGCTCGCGAGGGTGCCCGACGCTTCCGGCTGGCGAATCTGGCACGAACGATTGCGCCCCGCGTTGTTTCGAGGCGGCCCCCTTCCCGGCGGCGCGGTCCACATCCGCCCGGACGCGCGCCTGCGCCTCGCGGAGTCCGCCATGCTCGCGGGCGAGTTCGAGGTGGCCGCCCGGCACGGGAGGCTGGCGTTACGCGAAGCAGGGCACGACGGCCGGCTGAGCGCCGCGGTCGAATCCCTGCTCGGCGACGTGGCCTACCTGCGGGACGACCTCGACGAAGCGGTGATCCACTACCGCAGGGCCACTCAGCTGTACGTCGCGCAGCCGGGTACGGACGTGCTCGCGGCGACCCTGCTCACCGCCACGGGCCGGGTTCTCCTCAGGCAGGGCAGGACCGACGAGGCCATCCGGAAGCTGCAGGCGGCCGCGCGGCGCAGCCCGGACGATTCCGCCATCCAGACGGAGCTGGCCTGGGCGCTGTGGTACGGCGGCCACGAGCGCACCGCCGTCGACGTGCTCGACGACGCGCTGATGAGAGAAGGGAACGCGCCGGAGGCGCTGCAGGCGCGTGGCGAGATCCTCTCCGACCTGCAACGGCCCGCCGGAGCGCTGCGTGACCTGGAGCGGGTGCGTCCGCTCCAGCAACCCTCGACCCGGGCCGCGTACGCCCTGGCCCTCGCATTGAGCGGCGACGTTCACATGGCGGTTCGGGCCATCCCGCCCATGGAGACGGTCCAGGACGGCTCCACGCTGCTGCGCGCCGCCCGCGTCATGGAGGCCGCCGGCAACCACGACGAGGCGGTACGGCTCGCCCGCAGGGCGCGGCAGAGCACGACCAGCCCGCTCCTTCCGCCACGGCTGGCCGCCGAGGCCGACCGGTTGAGCGTGACCGAGCCCCGCACTCGTTGACAGCCACGCAGGTAATGTCCTGCACCGGGGAGTGCATCATTTAGTCTCTGACAATGCAGCCGCCGTCACCCCACCGCCGCGGATCACGGGACACTGTGCTCGAGCACAGGACGGCAGGAGTGGCGGTGGAGACCAGACAAGCTCCGAGTGGCTTGACCTCGCTGTTCGCCACAAACGCGGGCTTTCGCCGCTCCTGGACGGCATCGACGCTGTCGATGATGGGCACGCGCACGCTGAGCGTGGCCTACCCCCTGCTCGCCATCGCGCTCACCGGATCGCCCTCCTGGACCGGCTGGGTGGTGTGCGCCGCCACGCTGCCCGGCCTGCTGTGTTACCTGCTGGCGGGCACGGTCGTCGACCGGGTCGGCCCGAGGCTCGTCATGACCTGGTGCGAGCTGGCCAAGGGCCTGCTGATGGCCGTCACCTGCGGTGCGTTGCTCCTGGGCAGCCTGCAGATCGAGCATCTGCTCGTGGTGGCCTTCGCCGAGGGATGTCTGACGGTGTTCTCGTCCGTCGCGGAGATCGCGCTGGTTCCGGCGGTGGCCCGCCCGGCGGAGGTGGACACGGCGCTCGCCGTGCACGAGACCACCGTTCACGCCGTGGGCCTGACAGGGCGGTCGCTGGGAGGGGTGCTCTACGCGTACGGCCCGGCGATGACCTTCCTGGCGAACGCGGTGGCCTTCCTCTCCGCGGCGGCCACGCTGGCCCGCACGCCGGTGCGGCGGACCCCGGCCCGGCCGGTCAGGCTCTCGCTCATGGAGGAGATCCGCGTCGGGCTGAGGGAGATCTGGACGAACGACTTCCTGAGGTCCGCGACGATCCTGACCGCCCTGATCAACTTGGTCGTGCAGGCGCTGACCGTGGTGTTCGTGACCCATATGACGCAGACACGGGAGAGCCCGGCGTTGATCGGCGTCATCCTGGCGACCGCGGGGGTGGGCGGGGTGGTGGGGGCGCTCATCTCGCCGCAACGCCAGAGGATCGCCGGGAAGGTGCCGGCCTACCGGCTGGCCGAGATCATCGGTCTCACCCACCGCGGCCGATCGATGTTGCTGGTGCACACCTGGGTGTGCGCGGCGGCGCTGCTGCTGGCCGTGACCACCGCGCTCTCGCCCGGAGCCTTCGCGCTGGCACTGCTGATGATCGGCGTGGCGGGTGGGCTGAGCAACGTGACGATCCGTACGGTGATCAGCCGGGTGCCGGCTGACAAGCTGGCTCGGGTGGCAGGCGTCTCCCGGCTGGTCAGCTACGGCGGGGGGGCGCTCGGCCCGGTGCTCGCCGGGTTGCTCTACGCATGCGCGGACGTGTGGGTCACCACCACCACGTTGGCCGTCGCGATGGTCACGCTCGCTTTTGCCGCCACCATGATTCGGCCCTTCAGAAAAGGGCTTTCGCCCGGCTGGCCCCCGCAGAAAGCCTGAATAATCAAGGCATGCCGATCGCGCGCTTATTTGTCGTGGTGGTCCTGGCCGTGGGCACGGGGTTCGGTGCTCCCCAGTTCCTGGACAATTCGGCGCTGTCCATCTCACTCGAGACGTTCCCGCGCGTACCCGTGAAGGTCACCGTCGTGAATCCGGGACCGGCCGTGACGGCCCGCATCCAGGTCGCGGGCCCTGCCGCGAGCGCGGTGAGCGTCCAGGGCGGCGGGTCGGTTCAGCTTCCGGCGGGCGGGAACGTGACCGTCACCCTGGTGCCGGGGCCACGGCTGCGGGAGACGAGCGGGCAACTGGTTCTCTACGCCGAGACCGGGGTGGCGCGGCGGGAACTGCAGGTGGTGCCGCGGCACCTGCTTCTGCGGCTGTGGCCCTACCTCGCCGGTGGTCTGATCCTTCTGGGGCTCCTCGCCTGGCTGATGTGGCGCAGGCGCAGGCCGCGGGTGGAACCGGCGCCCGCTCTCAAGGAGGAGCAGCAGGCCCCGGCCGGATTCACGCACAGCGACGAGCCGGCGGTCACGGACAGCCTGGGGCGGGCGGAGTACGCGCAGGCGCTGGCGCTGCTTGCCCACTCCGCCTCTCCGCCCATGGTCATCGGTGTCTACGGCGAGTGGGGGATCGGCAAGACCTCCCTGCTCAAGCAGGTCAGACAGGTGATCGACGATCAGTACGGCGACTGCGCACACGTCTGGTTCGACCCGTGGCGGCACCAGTACGACGACAACCCGGTGCTGCCGCTGCTCCACACGCTCGTCGCGGAGCTCGGACTGGCGAAGAAGGAACAGGTTGCGCGCACGCTGCGGACCATCTCCGAGGTGCTCGGCTCTCTGGTGCTCTCCTCGACGGCCCGGGTGAACCTGGCTGACGTGCGCAGCAGTCTCAAGGAGTACGACGAGCAACATTTCCGTATTCGTTCGGATCGTGCGCGGCTGGATGAGTACCTCACCGATCTGATCGCGCAAGCTCTGGCGGAGACGGGCAAGAAGCGGCTCGTGGTGTTCATCGACGACCTCGACCGATGCGCCGGCGATCAGGTGGCCGGACTGCTGGAGGCGCTCAAGCTCCATTTCAACCGCGACAACTGTGTCTTCTTCCTGGCCGTCGCCAAGGAACCGCTGCTGGTGGCCCTCGGGGAGAAATACAAAGGGCTGCAGGTCGACCATTATCTGGACAAGATCATTCAGTTTCCGTTCGAAATGCCGAGGTTGTCGGCCGCCGCCTTCGACGACTATCTGCGGAGCCTGCTTCCGGAAGAGATCATGCCCACGCGCGACTTGCTGCGCATCGGGCTGCCGCGCAACCCTCGGTCGATCAAACGGTTTCTCAACGTCCTGATATTGCAGGACCGGATCGCCAAGGCGAGGAAGCTGTCTCCGTACGACGTCTCCACCCTGGCGGCGATCCTGCTGATCAGGGAAGGAGACGGTGAGTTCTACGCCAGGCTGGCCCAGGACGCCAGCCTGTTGCAGCGGATCAAGGAGGATCTCGACACCGCCGAGGAAGGACGGCAACTCGATTGGAGTCAGTTGCCCCTTCAACTCATCTCCAGGTTCCGGGACTCCCATCGGGCTGTGCCCGCGGACGTGGGCGCGTACATCGATCTGGTGAGATCCACCCCCGTCCCGGAGCACAGCGAGGAGGAGTCGAAGGCGGTGCCGCCGGTGGGGCAGCCGCTCGTCGCCGCCGCCAGAGGGGAGTTGGCGGAAGGACTCGCGGTGCTCGCCGAGCGGGTGGAGCGGCAGGTCGGACAGTTGCTCCCCGCCAGGGGCGCCGTGCTGGCGCAGGATCTCGACATGGACGACCGGGCGATCACGCTGGACGACCTCGTCGCCCGCTGGGACCGGGGCCTGCTCGTGGTCGGAGCGTCAGGCGCCGGCAAGACAGTGCTCGCGGCCCGTATCACTCTGCGCCTGCTGGAGGAGGGCGGTGGTCCCGTTCCGGTCTTCGTGAGCCTGCGGTCGCTGGACCTCAGCCGCCCGGGGTTCGAGATGTGGATGACTCATGCGCTCGTCCAGCAGTACCGGACGCCGATCACCGAAGCCCTCGCCATGGTCAACCGGCAACGCCTGATCTACGTGCTCGACGGGCTGGACGAGGTGGCCGACCCCGCCGACCGCGACAAGATCGCTCAGGAGGTGGTGCGCTGGCACGAAGTGACCGGGGCCAAGATCACTGTCACCGATCGCAATCCTGGCCCGGGCCATCCGCTGGTAGTGCACCAGGACTTCGTCAAGGTGCGGGTGAAGGGGGTCACCGAGCAGGAGATGTCGCGCCTCCTGGGCGCGTGGAAGGGGTGGGCGGCGGACGCCGAGGAGCTCGCGGGCGCGCCCGCGCTGCTGGCCAACCTGACCGAGTCGTGGCTGCGCGAGGCGTCGGCGGAGGGGCGCGATCTCGTCGAACTCTACGCCGACCGTGCGATGGCGATGCTCGATGACGGGCCCGCACTGCGGGAGATCCTGCGTGACGTCGCGCGACACCTGATCTCCCGGGACGGGACGAGCTTCGACGACGAGAGCCGGGAGATCAGAAACATCTTCCGGCACCACGGCAAGCACGGCCGGCAGGTGCCGCAGTCGCTGGAGGAACTGGTCAGGGCCGGGCTGCTCCGCCGGCTCTCGACGAACGAGTACCAGTTCGTGCACCACCGTCTGCTCAAGCACTTCGCCGAAGGGGGTTCTGGACAGTAGTGACCTGATGCCCGACCTCGAAGGGTGTCAGAACTGGATCTGAGGCGCTGACCTGCGCATTCATGATGGGCTTGTTCTTGGGTGCGCTCAAGGATGGTGCACATGCCCTGGACGTCGCGGGAGACAGAAAGCCGGGGCGGTTCCTGATCCCTCGTGAGAGCTACCGCTGTGTCCGTTCCAGGGGGATGGCATGCCCGGCTCCGATCCCTAGCCTCACTTGAGCCGCGGAAGACACCGCGGACCTCTGATCGAAAGGATCGCGATCGTGGCGTCCCCTGAGCATTCGAGAGCCACCCCTTCGCACGCCGGTTCGGCCACGGCCCGTGACCGGTTGCGCAGGTTCCGGTTCCCCGTCCTGCTGGTCGCGTTGTTCGGTGTGATGTCGGTGACGACCGGGATCAACCAACTCGTCTCGCCCGTACCGATCCTCGCCCTGCCGGTGGGGATCGGCCTGGCCATCATCGCGGTCATCTGCTACCGCTGGTTGTGCCGGGTCGTCGAGCTGCGTCCGGACGTCCCCGAACTCGGGAAGACGCGGCGATGGTCCCAGCTGCGGCGCGGGATGTTGCTCGGGTCGGGCCTGTTCGCCGGGCTGATGGCGCTGATCGCGGTGTTCGGTGGCTGGCAGGAGCTGTCCTGGGGTTCCTTCGGCGGCTTCCTCGGCACCGCGGGGCTGATGGCCGGCGTCGCCGTGACCGAAGAACTGCTGTTTCGCGGGGTGGTGTTCCGCATCATGGAGGAACGTACCGGCACCGTGATCGCCCTGGTCGTATCCATGCTGCTGTTCGGTGCGATGCACCTGGTCAACGGCAACGCCACCCTGTGGGGCGTGTTCGCGATCGCCTTGACGGGCGGAGCCATGCTGGCCGCCGCCTACGTCGCCACCCGCTCGCTGTGGCTGCCCATCGGCCTGCACTTCGCCTGGAACTTCGCCCAGGCCGGGATCTTCGGTGTCACGGTCTCCGGATCGGCCACGCCGCCCGAGGGCCTGCTGAACGTCACGCTGTCCGGCCCGACCGCGCTGACCGGCGGCGTCTTCGGCCCTGAGGCCAGCCTCTTCGCGCTGCTGGTCTGCTCGGCGCCCACGATTCTCCTGCTGCGGCGGGCCGCCCGCGCCGGCCGGATCCGGCCTCGGCCGCACCGCGCCGAGCCCTCCGCCTGACCGCCGTGTCAACCCTGATCGGCGGCCACCAGTCCCACCCGGTAGGCGAGCACGACCGCCTGTACACGGTCGCGCAGGTCGAGTTTCGTCAGGATCCGCGACACGTACGTCTTGACGGTCTCGATGCTGATGGACAGGCGTGTGGCGATCTCCGCGTTGGACAGGCCCTCGGCGAGCTGTTCGAGTACTTCCAGCTCCCGCTGGGTCAGCGCCCGCACGACCTCCTGCAGGGCCGGCCGGGCGGAGTCGGTGGGGCGCAGGCGCTCGGCGAAGTGGCCGATGAGGGCCCGGGTGACGGCGGGCGCGAGCAGGGAGTCGCCGCGCGCGACGGTGCGTACGCCGTCCACCAGTTCCTTCGGCCGCGCGTCCTTGAGCAGGAAGCCGCTGGCGCCTGCCCTGAGTGCTTCGTAGGCGTACTCGTCGACGTTGAACGTGGTCACCACCAGTACCTTCACCGGAGCGGCGACGCCTGGCCCGGCCAGTCGCCTGGTGACCTCGATGCCGTCCAGGACGGGCATCCAGATGTCCATCACGACGACGTCCGGCAGCAGCCGCCGGGCGGCATCGAGCGCCGCGCGGCCGTCCGCGGCATCCCCGACGACCTCCATGTCGGGCTGGGCGGAGAAGATCGTGGTGTAGCCGGTGCGCACCAGCTCATGGTCCTCACAGATGAGCACCCGGATCGGCGTACTGGTCATGCGGCGCTCCTGAAGGGGATGAGAGCCCGGACGGTGAACCCGCCCCCGGGCCGGGCGCCGGCGGTCAGCTCACCGTTCAGCATCTGGACGCGGCGGCGCAGCCCGTCCAGCCCTCGCCCCCCGGACGGCACGGCGGGACCTTCCACCAGAGCGGACCCGTCGGTGGTCACCTCGATGTCGATGTGGCCGGCGCGGTGGTGGACCGTGACCCTGGTGGGCCGGCCGGTCGCGTGCTTGATGGCGTTCGTGAGGGCTTCCTGAACCACCCGATACGCGGCCAGCTCGACGTCGACGGGCTGAGCCAGGCGCTCGCCGTGCTCGGTCAGTTCGACGGGCTGGCCGGAGACGCGGGCCTGTTCGACCAGGTCGGCGATACTGCCGAGGCCCGGCGTACGGTCCGTGAGCGCGTCGTCGCCGGTCGCCTCCAGCACACCGAGCAGATGCCGAAGCTCCGTCAGCGCCCGCCGGCCGGTGTCGCTGATGGCGGCCAGCCCTTGCCCTGCGCGTTCCGGTGCGGCGCCGACCAGGAACTGCGCGGCGTCGGCCTGCACCACGATGGCGGTCACGTGATGGGTGACCACGTCGTGCAGCTCACGGGCGATGCGCGCGCGTTCGTCGGCGCCGGCCGCCAGCGCGCCGAGCCGCCGCCGTTCGGCCTCCTCGGCCCGCCACCGGCGCATCCCGGCTCCGGCCATCCAGATCACGACCAGAACCAGGTAGAAGGCGACGAAGTCCGGGATCCGGTTGGGGGATCCCAGCCGGCTCAGGACGATCGCGAGTGTGGCGTAGCCGGCGCTCACCGCCGCCGCCAGCGTGCGACGGTGCCGGGACTGTTGGGCTCCGGCCGTATACAGGGCCAGGTAGAAGCCGACGCTGGCGAACGTCTGCGGATAGCAGAGCGCCTGATGAACGGCGAAGGCGGCGCCGATGACGGCCAGGCATGCCGCCGGGTGACGGCTGCGGAACGCCAGCGGCGCCGATTGCGCCACGGTCAGCGCCACCGCCAAGGCGTCGGCCGGTCGCTTCGGCAGGTCACTGAGCTGGGCTCCGATGACGGACAGCGTCGGTACGAAGGCCAGCGCAGTGAGCGTCGCCGCGAGCGCGCCGTCCTTGACCAAGGACGGCTGGGCTCTCCACCAGGCCGGCCATGAGCGGACGGCCAGGGGAACGCGCGCGAACATCGGTGTAGTCTAACGGCCCGCTGCCCGTACCCGCGGTACTCAGGACCTGGCCGACGGCGATGCCGATGACGGACGGGCGCACCTGCAAGGCGGTCACCGGGCCCGGCGCGACCTGGTTTTGCCATATTCCGGTGGCCCCTCTTTTGGAATCATCGACACCGACCGGCGATGATCTCGACGAGGAATGAGTCACCATGACCGACCCCCTACGCGACGGCGACCCGGCTCACATCGGCTCCTACCGGCTGCACGCAAGGCTCGGTGGGGGCGGGATGGGAGAGGTGTTCCTGGGGCGCTCCCCGGGCGGGCGCCTGGTCGCCGTCAAAGTGGTGCGCCCGGAGCTGGCCGGCAACAGCGACTTCCGGCGCCGCTTCACGTCCGAGGTGGGCGCCGCCCGCAAGGTCGGCGGGTTCTACACCGCCCAGGTCGTGGACGCCGACACCGACGCCGTCCGGCCGTGGCTGGCCACCGCCTACATCCCCGGCCCCTCCCTGCACCAAGCCGTCGACGAGCACGGGCCGCTCCCGGTGGAGTCGGCCGCGGTGCTCGGCGCCGGGCTGGCCGAAGGACTCGCCGCCGTGCACGCCTGCGGGATGGTGCACCGCGACCTCAAACCCGGCAACGTCATCCTCGCCGAGGACGGGCCTCGCCTGATCGACTTCGGCATCGCCCGCGCCCTGGACGCCACCAGCCACACCCAGACCTCCACCGTGCTGGGCACCGCCGCGTTCATGTCCCCCGAACAGGCCATGGGCCGGGAGGTCGGGCCGCCCTCGGACGTGTTCTCGCTCGGCTGCATGCTCGCCTTCACCGTGACCGGCCGCAGCCCCTTCGGGACGGGGCCCGTCCACGCGGTCGTCTTCCGCGTGGTGCACGCCGAGCCCGATCTTCAAGAAGTGCCCGACCCTCTGGCCGCTCTGGTGGCGGCCTGCCTGGCCAAGGACCCCGCCGCCCGGCCCAGCCTGGAGCAGGTGCTGACCCGGCTCACCGCGCTCGCTTCGCCCGACCAGGGGCGGTGGCTGCCTGAGGCGCTCACCCAGGTCATCGCCGACCGCCGGACCCTCGCGCTGACGGCCCTTCACGACCCGGCCACCGCGACCGACGGTGGCGGCCCCCGAGCGATGGCGCCACCACCGTCCAGCCACGCGAATCCGCCGGGGGCACCCCAGCCCTTACTGGTCAACGAACGCCGCCATTTGCGCGGCCGTGACCCCCTGCACTCCGCCACCGGCTACCAGATCGCCGCCTATGTGCTGCTTGCCCTCTTCACCCTGATCTCCGTGAGCACAGTGGTGTACCAGCTCGATGTCGCCGACGACGCGAGACGGTGGCACCGAGTGGAGAGCTACGACGAAATTGAGACGGTCGGCCAGATCATGCTGGCGGCCCAGGTCGTCTCCGGCGTGGGATTGACGGCGTCCTGGCTGCTCTGGTTCTTCCGGGTACGAGTCGTCGCCGAACGGCTCGCGCCCGGCCGGCTGCGTTACCGCCCCTCCATGGCCGCGTTCGGCTGGTTCATCCCGATCGGCAACCTGTGGCTGCCCAAGCAGATCGCCGACGACATCTGGCACGCCTCCAGCCCCCCTGGACGCGGCGGCACGACAGCCCCGGCCGGTCTGCTGCACACATGGTGGGCCCTGTGGCTGGTCACTTTCCTGACCTGGCCCCTCTTCTGGATCGAGTGGACGACACTCCTCACCAAGGACTACGACTCCGAGACGTACGAGGACACCCTTGGCCTGAGGTACGAATTCACGTGGGCGACCTGGGCCAGCGTGGCCGTGCACGTGCTGGTCGTGCCGACGGCGATCGTCACCGCCCTGTTCGTGCGGCGACTGGGCGCCATGCAGGCGGCCAGACTCGACAGCTGACGACCGAACGGCCGGTCCTGATGCCCCCGGGTGTGGCCGGGGGCGGAAGGCGGTCAGTGGCGCCGGCGGAGTTCTTCGTTGATGCGCAGCGCCTCGGCGAGCTGGTCTTCCAGGATGATGATGCGGCAGGCCGCTTCCAGCTGGGTGCCGGCGTCGACGAGTTCGCGGGCGCGGGCGGCCAGGCGCAGCTGGTAGCGGGAGAAACGGCGGTGCCCGCCCTCGCTGCGTAGCGGCTCGATCAGCTTGGCGGCGCCGAGGCTGCGCAGGAACGCCGGGGTGACGCCGAGGATCTCGGCGGCCCGACCCATGCTGTAGGCGGGATAGTCCTCGTCATCGAGCCGCTGCCCGGGACTGCCGGCCGCTTCGGCCTCCTGAACCGGGTGATCGCCGGTGGGGCTGGGCCGCTCCCGCTCGGACGCGGTGACCGTTGCCTGAGGTGTTTGATCCATTCAACCTTCCTGAATGCGAACAGGGGCCCCGGCGCCATGATGGCGCCGGGGCCCAGAGGTTTAACACCATCGACCGGCCCTGCCTGCGTGCTGCAGGGGCGGTTCACTTGTGCCGCACCAGCCGCCCGATGCGGGGGTGCGGGGATCGCGTAAGCGTGACCGTAGACCACCGTCCTGTTCGTGGAGCTGCGGTACCCGTGCGGCGACATGCGGCCGGCGACGGGCGATCCTGATGGCGTTCAACACTCCTTTCCGGTTATCCGTACCTCGGCGCCCCGATCGCTGGCGCCGACTTTCCGTAAGCGGCAGCGCGTCCACCGCCCCGGCCCCTCTTGCTCAACCACACTGGCCGCGGCAGTCCGACCTTCTGCCCTATCTCGTTCTGTACTGCTGTCCACGTTCGTCCGGGCAGCCCCATCGTGGTGCTCGTGCCGCCCTCGTGGATTCGTTCCTTGCGATGTCAGGAACTCTAGCTCCCCTTGGCGCGAATGTCTACCGTGGCGACTACAGATTTTCTTTCGCATCAGAGGTAAGAACCCGCCTCACGGCCAATCCGGTGCAGGCGTGTCCCGTTGCGAGCGGTGGGCGCGAGGTCCAGGGCCTGGGGGCGGGGGGCGGAGGTTGGACGGGCGTCCTGCCGGCAACTCTTCCCTGGGGTCGACGACCAAGGTGATGTTGTCCGGACCGCCGTGCTCCACGGCAAGGGCTTCGAGGCGATCGGCCACCTCCGCCGATCCGCCGGGGCCGACATCTGGCCTGAGGCGGCTTCAGGCGTGCTCGACGGTGTAGCCGCTGGCCTGGAGGGTGAACAGGCGGGCGTATTCGCCGCCGGCGGCCATGAGGGCGGTGTGGGTGCCCTGTTCGGCGATTCTGCCCTCTGCCAGCACCACGATGAGGTCGGCGTCCTTGACCGCGCTCAGCCGGTGGGAGATGAGCAGGCTGGTGCGGCCGGCTCGATGCTCGCGCAACCTGCGGTGGATGGCGTGCTCGGCCTCCGCGTCGAGCCCGGCGCTCGGCTCGTCCAGGACGAGCAGGTCGCGTTCGCCCCTGATCAACGCTCTGGCCAGGGCGAGCCGCTGCCACTGGCCGCCGGACAGCACGACGCCGGAGGTCTCGGCCGCGTCGAGGAAGCGGTTGCTGAGCAACGTGTCGTAGCCGTGCGGCAGGGCGTCCAGCGCCGTGTCCACCCCGGCCAGCCGGGCCGCCGTCCTGACCTGCTCGGGCGAGGCGCCGAGTGAGCCGAGCGAGATGTTCTCCGCCGCCGTGAAGTCGTAGGCCACGTAGTCCTGGAAGACCGCGGTCAGCCGGGAGCGCAGCTCGGCGGGGTCGGCGTCGCGGAGGTCCGTCCCGTCCCAGCGGACCGCGCCGCGCGACGGGTCGTAGAACCGGCACAGCAGTTTGACCAGCGTCGACTTGCCGGCGCCGTTGAGCCCCACGAGCGCGACGCAGGCGCCGTGCGGGATGGTGAGATCCACTCCGCGCAACACCCACGGTCGCCCCTCGCCGTAGCGGAACCAGACGTCCCGCAGCTCGATCCCGGAGCGGAGGGCGGGCAGCGGGCGGGGCGGGCGGCGTACGGGAAGGTCCGGGGCGGCGGAGACGACGGCGCGGTAGTGTCCGAAGACCAGCAGCGCCTGGTGCAGCCGGGCGACCTGGGTGACCCCGCCCGACAGCGCGCCCTGCACCCCGGCGACGGCGGCGGCGAAGACGGCCACGTCGCCCACGCCGAGACGGCCGCCGGCGATCGCCCAGATCAGTCCGGCGCCGCCGATGGCGGCGCCGAGCAGGGCGAGCAGCCCGTGTCCCGCCAGCGCGCGCCGTTCCAGGGCCTCCTCCTGGCGGTTGACCGCGCGGACCTCGCCGAGGAGACGGTCGCGCAGGTACCCGCCCAGCCCGAACAGCCGCACCTCCTTGGCCGGCTCGACCTCGGTGAGCAGGCCGGCGTAGAAGATCTGGCGGCGCATCGCGGGGCTGATCTGCCATTCGAGACCCACCTTGCGCCTGCTCAGCGACAGTTGCACGCCCAGCGACGGCAGCGCCGACAGCAGGACGATCGCCGTCATGACCGGGCTCAGCGCCGTGAGGGCGGCGACGAACCCGGCCAGCGTGACCAGCCCGCGCACCAGCGACAGGCTGGGGGCCAGGATCTGGTTGGCCGCGCCGGTCCCGGCCTGCTCGGCCAGCCTGAGCCGGTCGCGGAAGCGGGGGTTCTCGAACGGGCCGAGGCCGACGAACGCGTTGACCGAGGTGAACAGGCGCTCGCGGGTCAGCAGGCCCAGGCCGCGGCGCAGCCGTCCGTCGGTGTGTTCGGTGAGATGCGGCAGCAGCGCGGCGACCAGGCCGACCACGCCGAGCATGATCGTCGGCATCAGTACGGCCCGGCCGCCCGCCAGGCCGTCCAGGATCAGCTTGGTGCACCAGGCGGCGGCCACCGGCGTCGTGCCGCCGGCGAGGACGGCGAGCACCGAGCAGACGGCGGCGACCGGGGCGGCCCGCCAGGCCAGCCCCCACACCGTCACGGCCCGCCCGGCCAGCCGTGACACACCGGGCGAGACGTCGTGGGTCATGCGGTGACGGGAGCGCCGAGCCCGGCCACGGTGACCGCGCGCGACCTGACCCGGCCGGAGTCGTCGAGCAGGTAGAAGGCGGGGAAGGCGGAGTTGGGGAAGGCCAGGCAGACCGGCCCGTTGGCGGGTTCGGCGATCACGGTGGCGCTGCCGCGCAGCGCGTCCGCGTAGCTCTCCCCGCCGGGGCCGGACACGACGGCGAGCACCTGCGAGGGGGAGTAGCCCGCGTTGGCGACGAGCTGGAGGAACGGCGGCAGTTGCCCGGGGCAGGCCTGGCACTCGGTGTCGAAGAAGCCGATCACCGAGGGCCGCCCGATCCCGCGCACGTCGGGGACGGTCGAGCCCACCGGCAGCAACGGCGGCCCCGAGGGAGCGGCGTGCTGCTCGGTGTGGCGCACCCTGCGGATCACCGCGAACGTCAGCACCAGGTTGAGCGCGCTCATGACGCCCACGATGACCAGGGCTGCGATGACGTACGGCATCAGAGGTTCCTCTCCAGGAGAAGGTCGGCGAGGTCGTCGAAGAGCACCAGCACGGCGGCGAGCACCGCGGCGGCGACCAGCGCCAGCGCCACCCCGGCGGGTTCGACGCGCCCGCCCGGCGTCACCCAGCCGGTGACCGCGACCGCGATCAGCAGCAGGTTGCGCACGACCTGGGCGCGGCTCAGCGGAGCGGCGGTGACGCCGAAGCACCGGCAGGCGGCGGCGGAGCCGCGGCGCAGGGCCAGCAGAATCGCGGCGGCGAAGGCCGCGAGCAGTGCGGCGGCCAGCACGAACCCGGCGCGCTCGCCCAGGGCGAGCAGCGCCACGGCGGCGCTCTCGCCGGCCAGTACGGCCACCGCGACCGGCGCGGCGGGCAGCCCGGGAGCCAGACCGGGGACGGAGGACACGAAGGCGCGCCAGCCGGTGGCCTTGCCCGCCAGCGCGGCCAGGAAGACCAGGCAGAGCACGGCCCTGCAGCCCAGCTCTATGTACGGCATGGCGCTCCTTCACGGGTGGTGCCGCCCACGACCCCCTGCGAAGGGGGCGTGGGCGGGGTGTGGAGGGTCAGCAGCACTCGTAGCAGGACACGTAGGTCGTGCAGTCCGGCCGCACGCAGGTCCACGCGGTGTGGTCGAGCCAGTGGTAGCACCAGCACTCGTAGGGGCACCCCCTGGCGTCCGCGGTGCTGGCGGGCAGCAGGGCGCCGAGCATCCGGTCGCCCAACGCCTTGAGTGTGCGAGTCATCCGACCTCCTGGGTGAGAGGGGCTGTATTCGCCTGATCATCACCATCGGGTCAGGGGAGGGGCAATCCTTTCGGACCGCCACCGAAATGCGACAAATCAGGCACTGTATTCGAGGAGTTCGTGGCCCAGCGAGGTGAGCACGTGCCGCACGGCCCGGCCCTCGCGGTAGGTGTTCACGAGCCCCGCCAGCCGCAACGCCGTCACGTGCTCGGACACCGTGGAGGCGCTCACCGCCAGGGACCTGGCCAGCTCGCCGGTCGCCGAGCCGCCGCCGATCGAGCGCAGCACCCTGGCGCGGGCCTGCCCGACGACCTGGGCCAGGGCGTCCACCGACGCGGGACGCCGGGCGCCCTCGTCGCCGGCCGGATAGGCGATGACCGCCCTGCTGTCGCCGCGGGGCGGCGACAGCGCGAGGAAGCAGCGGCTGGCGCACATCAGCGGCGAGAACGCCACGCCCCCGTCGCCGAGCTCCACCGGCGACGGGCACAGGTCCGAGGTGTCGATCTGCAGGGCGCAGCCGTACCAGCTCAGCCTGGGGGTGAGCCTGGGCAGCGTACGGCCGAATCCCCGCACGCAGATCAGCTCGGAGTAGCGGTTCACGTGGGCGTTCAGGCGGTGGCGGATCGCGTCCCACTCGGGGGCCACGCAGCTGACGTAGAAGGCACGGAGCGCGTCGGCGACGTCACCGAGACCGGGCTGGACGTCGAGCTCGTCGTTGAGCGTGCCCGCGCCGGGCGGCGGCAGGTCGGCCCAGAGGAAGCCGGTCACGCTGTGCGGCGCGTGGTGGACACGCCGGACGAACGGCATGGCCCTGGCGGGCGTCCTGCGCGCCAGATCCCGCCACGGCGATCCGGGTACGGCGAAGCCGGGATGATGCAGGCACAGGGCGGCGAACAGGGTGTGGTGCAGCGGGGAGATGGTGAAGGTGGTCGCGGCCAGTCCTGCGGCAGAAAAGACCAGACGCATATCCCAGCCCCGTTGTCAGGAAATGTCCGGACATAATGGAGTATGGGGCTGTTAAGACGTACTAACAAGGGTGCGTAGGACGACCCCCAGAACCCGATCGGCCGGGACGAGCCCCCACAACCGCGAGTCCGCGCTGACCTCCCCGTCCCCCAGCACCACGAGCTTTCCGGGCGGGACCGTGGCGGGCAGTCCGGGGCACTGCGGCGGCACCGGTTCGCCCGGCAGCGCCGCGACCCGCTTGACCACCCAGTCGGCGGCCGCGACCTCGGGCAGCGGCCCGTCCCGCCACCGCATTCCCGGCCCGATCGGTTCGAGCACCACGACCTGCCCACGCCGGACCGCCTTCCCGCGCAGCACCAGCAACCGGTCGCCGGGCCGCAACGCCGGCACCATGCTCTCCCCCCGTACGGTCACCACCGCCAGCCGGCGCCTGGCGACGAACGCGACCACGACCAGCAGGGCGGCGAATCCGGCGAATCCGGCGATCATCGGCATGGCGCGAGCGTAAACGTCCGGCCTGTGGGGCTCAAGAACTCGTCCGGTCGGACGGGAGGGGCTGCAGTCCTGTCTACGGCGGACGCCGTCACCCGGCGAGAGCGACGCTCGGACGGCGTGGGGCGCCCGTTCCTCGGGGGCGAACACTCATGGGGACGGGCGCGGTTCTGCGGCGTCGAGGAACGCCTCGTTCCTGCGGCGCGGAGGCTTGCGAGGGTGACATCGCGGTGGTGATCCGGCTAGTCGGGGGAGCGCAGGAGCATTGCCTCCACCTCGGAACCGGCGTCGGCCGTGCAGACGTACGTGGGCCTTCCGGTCGCCGGGTCAACGGCGTACAGGGTCGCCCGCTTGCCGCACTTCGAGCACCAGGCGTCCGGCCCGCCGCCGAGTTCGGCCAGGCCGACCTTGATCTCTGGGATAACAAAAGCCATGCGGGCAGCGTAGGTCGGCATGGTCAGGACGTCCGTGGTGACAGGGCGTCATGCGGAATCCATGCCCGCAGATTGTTCGACACGGGAGGTGCCGGGCCTGGTGGTGGCGCGGCGCGGAACGGTCAGTACACCGGGCTCGTCCACCGCCACTGGTTCCGCGGAGGCGGCCCTCGTCTGCCGGGCCGAATCTGCTCATGGACCTCGGTGAGCACGCAGCCCACTACGACGCCCGGTTCGAGGTCCCTTGCCGGAGCTCTCCGGCGACATGCCAGGAGATCTGGATGTCGAATCGGCTCAGATTGGCCACGCGATCCTCGCCGCCCAGGAAAAGCGGAACGTCATAAACCCAGGCACTCGCCGAAGCCCAAGGGGGCCGTGTCGATGGCGCCCTGCCGGTTGGTTCCATGACGCCCGCACCGCCGTCTGGGCGGGCGGGCGCCGGTTGCCGGTGAACGGCGGGAGCTTGTCAGAGGTAGGTGCCGTACAGGTCTGCGGTGGGCCAGGTGGTCACCGCGTTGGCGGCCTTGTGGAGGGCCGGGTCGATGTCGGCGTAGCTCAGGCCCGAGGCGTCGTCGCGCTGGTTGAAGAGCGCGGCCCAGGTCAGCCCGTCATACCGCCGCACCAGCAGGGTGTAGGTGCCGGGGAGGCTGCCGGTGTGCCAGGTGTTGCGGCCGCCGGTGACGTTGCGGACCGACCAGCCGCAGCCGTACCACCAGCCGTCGCCGTTGACGCCGGTCTCGGGTTGGGCGAAGGCCCGGGAGATCGACGTCGAGGTGAGCACGGAGCCGGCGGCGTCGAAGATCCCGGCGAAGCGCACCAGATCGACCGCCGTTCCCAGCCAGCCGCCGTGCGCGTCCATGTTCTCCAGGTTGAACGAACCGTACGGAGCCGGGACGGACGTGCCGGAGGCGTCGAACACCGTCTTTCCCGTGTACTTGGAGACGTACGGCACCTCGCCGGTGACGGCGTCGGCCTTGAGCGTGCGCCCGAGCCTCATCCGGGTGATCCCGCGCGGCCCGAGGATCTTCTGCTGCACGTACGTGCCGTACGGCATGCCGCTGACCTTCTCGATGATCCGGCCGAGCAGCAGGTAGTCGTAGTTGGCGTAGGCGTACGTGCTGCCGGGGTCGTGGTCCAGGGCGAGGCCGCTGGCGTACCGCATGATGTCGGCCTGGCGGACGGGCAGCGCCGCGCCCAGCGCCCTGGAGACCGCCAGGTCGCTGAACATGGGGTCGGCGGTGATGGACGAGTCCCAGCCGCCCAGGTGCTGCAGCAACCTGAGGACGGTCACGTCCTTCAGCCGGGGATCCACCGTCTTGCCGGACGGCGGCGTCAGGGGGAGCAGGTCGGGCAGCCGGTCGGTGAGCTTGAGCTTGCCGTCCTGCACCAGCTTGAGGACGGCCGCGCCGGTGATGGGCTTGCTCAGGCTGGCGATCCGGAACAGCGAGGTCGGCTGGGTCTTCAGGGTGGTGCTGGTCGTCCAGGTGTAGCCGCGGGCCAGGACGAGCTTGCCCTTGCGGGTGACGGCGAGCGATCCGCAGGAGAGGTTACGGGCCTGCATGAAAGCCTTCATGGTGCTGTCGAAACTGCCCAGCCCGGCTCCCAGGGTTCCGGTCGTCTTCCACGTCCCGGCGGCGGCGTCCGCTCTGCCCGGCTGACCGGCGACGAGCCCGGCGCCGGCCAATCCGAGCCCGGCCAGGCCCATCGTCCGGCCGAAATCGCGTCGGGTCAGCCTGTCAGGCATCTGTCTTCCTCCTTGATCGAACACAACACCACCGGGCAAACTACCTCAAACTTCACCGCTGGTGGCGCAGACCGCCCGAGCCGGGCGTGGTAGGGCAGTCCCCACCATCCGGACACCGGGCGGCATGATCGATTCCGGTGCTCGGCAGCCGCAGGATGGGCACATCACCTCGTCCAAGGGAGTTGCCGAGAACATGCGTAGGTATCTTGCCGCAGCTGCAGCCGCCGTCGTCCTGCTGGGCGCCGCGTCCCCGGCGCCGGCCGCCGCCAAGCCGTCGTCGCCCACCTTGCAGCAGCAGCTTGACCGGTTGACCCAGCAGGACGGGCTGGCGGGTGCGCTGGTGTCGGTGCGTGAGCCCGGCGGCCGGGTCAGGACGTGGACGTCCGGCGTCGCCGAGCGCGGCTCTGACCGGCCGATGGTCGGCGCGGACGCGCACTTCCGCATCGCCAGCGTGACCAAGTCGGTCGTCGCGGCCACCGTGGTGCGCCTGGCGGACCAAGGCAAGATCGATCTGGACGCCCAGGCGGAGCGGTACGCGCCCGGTCTGCTCGACGGCAGGCCGATCACCGTGCGGCAACTGCTGACGCACACCAGCGGCCTGCCCGAGTACCTGCCGCTGATCGACCCGGCGCACCTCGGCGCCGACGCCGACGCCGACTTCCTGCGCCTCGCCCTGGACGCCGAGCCCACCGGCGAACCCGGCGAGAAGTGGGCCTACTCCAACACGAACTACCTGGTGGCCGGCATGCTCATCCAGAAGGTCACCGGCAAGGACTTCCGGACGGTCACCCGCCAGGGCGTCCTGAAGAACCTGCGGCACACCTACTGGCCGCGTCAGAACGAGCTGGACATCCGCGGCAAGCACGCCCACACCTACGGCGTGAACCCGTTCGATCCGAAGAGCCAGGGCAAGGTGGTCGACACGACCCTGGAGCCCGGCTACCTCTTCGGCGCCTCGGGCGGCCTGATCTCCACCCCCGACGACCTGAACCGCTTCTGGCAGTCCCTGCCCGCCTCCACGATCAAGACCATGCTCGCCCGGACCGTCCTCGCCAACGACCCGCCGAAGGCCGACTACGGTCTGGGTGTCTACTCCTACCCGTTCGCCTGTGGCCCGGCCTGGATGCACGACGGCGGCCTGCCCGGCACCCGCGTCCTCAGCGGCCGCGACCGCTCGGGCCGCGCCGTCACCCTCTACGTGACCGGCACCCCGAAGAACGACGCGCACATCTTCGAAGCCTTCGGCACCGCCCTGTGCGGCAGGTGACCCAGGCCCGCCGGGGGAGCCGTCACGGGCGGGAGCCCGATTCGGGCCGGCTGCCCGCGCCACCGGCGTCAACGGCGCAGCAGCAGGCGCAGCAGGCGTAGCGCCCGGGAGCGGCGGGCCGAGTCGGCCGAGAACATGTAGATCATGGCGGGGAGCGTCACCAGCGCGGCGCTCGTCACGACCAGTGCGGCGAGGTGGGGCAGCATCATGGAGCTTCCCTTCGAGAGTTCGGCGTCGCCTCGGCCGGTGCCGAGGGGCGCGATATCAGGATGGGGCGCGCCGAAGTGCCGTTGACGATCTGTGCCAAGGTCTTACGCGATCCGATGAACCCGTACATCGGCTGACAGAAACTGACGGTTCCCGGCCCGGATGGCGATGTGCACGGATCCGTCACGGGTGGGTTTGGTTCTTCGGGATTCTGGAATCCTGACATCACCATGTCTCCGCAAGCCCCCCTGCCGGAGGATCCCCTGAGCGTTCTGCGCGAACGCCTGCGGGACCTGCATCTCCACGCGGGCGAGCCCAGCAGCCGGGCTCTGGCCAGGCAGACGGGCGCGATGAGCCACTCCACCGCGCACGGGGTGATCCGCTGCGTCAGCCTGCCTCGATGGGGCAACCTGGAGCTCGTGGTGGAGGCGTTGCAGGGCGACGTCACGGAGTTCAAGGCCCTGTGGATCGCCGCCCACGACCTGCGTTCGCAGCGCGGTCGCCCGCTGGATCCCGAGACCGGGCCCACGGCCCGGACGGAGGACGCCCAAGGGCCGGCCTCCGATCCACCGCATGAGCTGTACCGGCCGGTGGACGGGGCGAATGTGGAAGGTCACTCCGGCGCCGTCTGGTCGGTGGCCTTCCATCCGGACGGGCGCATCCTGGCCAGCGGCGGCGGCGACGGGACCGTGCGGCTGTGGGACACGGTGACGGGCAGGCCGTGGCGGGAGCCTCTGCTGGGCCACACGGGTGCCGTCGTGGCGGTGGCCTTCCATCCCGACGGGGATCTGGTGGCCAGTGGTGGCAGCGACAAGACGGTACGCCTGTGGACGATCGACGGGCTGCGACCGGTGGGTGAACCGTTGCACGGCCATGCCGGCACTGTCTGGTCGGTGGCCTTCCACCCGAACGGGCACGTCCTGGCCAGCGGCGGCATCGACGGCACCGTGAGGTTGTGGGACATCACCACGGGAAGGCCGTTGCGGGGGCCGCTCATCGACCATGACGGCGCCGGCTGGGCCCTCGCCTTCGACCTCGACGGACACCTGCTGGCCAACGGCGGGGACGACGGCATGGTCCGGTTGTGGAACACGACGTCCGGGCAGCCGGTCAGTGAGCCGTTGGCAGGTCACAGCGGCGCGGTCGTGACGGTGGCCTTCCACCCGGACGGGCACGTCCTGGCCAGCGGCGGCGACGACGAAACGGTGCGGTTGTGGGATCCCGCGTCGGGACGCGCCACGGCCGACCCCTTCGTCGGCCACATCGGCCCGGTCCGGTCGGTGGCCTTCCATCCGGGCGCGGACCTGGTGGCCAGCGCCGGCGATGACGGGCTGGTCCGGTTGTGGCAGCTCGATTCCGGAAAACAGGTGGGGCGGCCTCTCGACGGCCACACCGGTCCCGTCCGGGCCATCGCCTTCCACCCGCACGGGCATCTGCTCGCCACCGCGGGCGCCGACAGGAAGGTGCGGTTGTGGGAGAGCACTCAGCCGCCCGACCACCAAGTGCTGTACCGGCGCATCGACAACCTGCACGCCCGCTTGCGCGGGTCGCGTTCATAGCGGGTCGAATCTCACAGCGGCGGCGAAGGGCCGGCCGGGGTCGGCTGCTTTCGCCCCGCGCTCCGCTGTCCGCCGCTCTCCGGCGTGCACGTCGAGGCGTCCTGCCGGGTCTCCGCCACGGTGCAGCACCGCACTGCGTACCAGCGCCAGATGTCAGGCGCGTCCCCGGCTGTGGTCGATCATTGACAGCGCCGCAGCCCCGAAGCTGCAGATGATCTGCCCCACCGTCACCAGCAGGAGCGCGTAACTCGGAAGACCGCCCGACAGGTTGATCACGAGCAGTGCGATGAACAGGGACATCAGGAGAGCGGACCAGCCTGAGAGGTGGCCCGGGCGGGGCTTGTTCCGCCGGGCCATCCAGGTCGGCGGGTGACCGACGATCACGGTGTAGGCGCCGGCGAGAGCGTTCACAGTGGCTAGCGTGAGAAGAACCCACACGAATACCGACATCACCTGATCATCATCCATGGCCGTCCTCGGCCTCGCAATCTCTGCCGGCGGCCGTCCGCGCAGACTCACCGTTCCCTGGTACGAAGCGTGCCCGGGGCTGCCCGGTGGTGAAGACGCGTGGAAACCCCTGAAGGTCATCTGCGCGATCGATGGAGCCAGGTGGTGAGCAGCGAGGCCACGAGCCATACGGTGACGAGCACAACGGCACGCGCGGCTATGTACGCCGCCGTCAGAAGGCCGTCGATGACGTACTCGGTCACTGCGTCTACGAGGAACATGATCGTGACGAAGAGGGCGACGCCGAGCACGACGTGGGCCGGGTCTTGGCCCTTGAGCCCGGGACGTCGCGCCATCACCAGGAGACCTTCACGCTCGGCCGCGCTGCATGTGCCGCTGATCGTAGTACATGCCGCATCTGTACCTGTGGATGGGACGCAGATCGATCGCATCGCAGGCGTGCCGTACCGCAGTGCCCGGGGGCGTGTTCCGTGGACTGGTGCGGCCATCGCTACTGACACGGACAGGTGACCGTGTTCAGTCTTACGAGGGAAGTGCAGCGCGCCGTGGACTGGGAACGGTTCTCCGCCGAGATCGAGACGACCGGGCTGCTGCTCGACTACGACCGGTGCGTCCTGGTGCCGATGGTCCGCGCGTTGAACGGCCGGTTCGCGCGGCCATCGAGATGATCGACGGCGAGCTCGCTCGCGTGGCAGGCGCGCGCGACGTGTACGCCGACTTCTACCGCGCGTACGCGGAGAGGTTCCGCAAGCGTTCGTGGGCGCCGGAGGCCGCCGGTCAGGCGATGCCGCCGGCGCGGGAACGAGGGGCTGCTTCCTGACAGCTGACCGGGCACCGAAGAGCCGTTGCTGATGACAGGTGGCGGCAACGGTGCGACTGTGAAGGCAGGGCGACCTGCTGGAGGAGATCGTGGAACACCCCGAGCTGACCACGGACATGGTTCTCGCCGCCGTCCGGGATCATGGATTCGCGGCCTATGACGTCCTGGTCAAGGATTTCCCGTCGGACGTGGTGGTCGCGGAGTTCACGAAGGCGGCCAGGTCGGGCTTCACCACCTTCGGCGTAGGGGTGCACCTGGCGTCGTTGACGGACAAGGGGCGGGAGCGTCTCGGTTAGGCACAGTCTGCGGAGTTCTGCGGGGCGCCGGATGCCGGGGTGACGGCACAACGGGCCGGGGCGGTCGGGGCGGAGTGATCGTCCGCCGCGCTGTGGTGACGGCGCTCGCGGGCGCCGCCACCACAGCCGTTGGCTCTGGCGTGGATCAGGTGCTTCGTGCCAGTGGCTCCTGGCTGGTTTCCGGGGTGATCGCGACGTTGCCGCCGGAGAGGACCGCGACGACCGGCCCCGGCGGCAGGTGCGCCTGGTGGGTGAGGTAGGCGGCGGTGGCCACCGCGCCGCTGGGTTCGGCGCGTTCCCCCAGCTCCCGGTGGAGCAGGCCGGCGGCGGCGTCGATGGCGTCCTCGGTCACGGTCACCATGTCGTCCACGTACCGGTGGATGTGCTCCCAGGCCAGGGCGCCCAGCACCGGCGCGCGCAGGCCGTCGGCCCGCGTGCGGTAGGTCAGCTCCACCGGCCACGCCGTGCGCGTGCCCGACCGGAAGCTGGCCGTCCCGTCGGCGGCCAGCTCGGGCTCGACGCCGATCACCCGGATCGCCGGGTCGGCGGCCTTGACCGCCACCGCGATCCCGGCCAGCAGGCCGCCGTTGCAGACGGGCACCAGGACGGTCCCCGCGTCCGGCAGGTCCAGGCAGATCTCGGTCCCGGCGCTGCCGTGCCCGGCGATGACGTCGAACGCGTCGGAGCCGATCACCGTCGCGCCGAACCGGTCGGCCAGCGCCAGGCACGCCTCCTCCCGCAGCGCGGGCGGGACGATCACCACCTCCGCGCCGAGCCGGCGCGCGGCGCTGACCTTCAGCTCGGGCGCCGTGTCCGGCAGGACGACGGTCGCCCGCACCCCGTGTTCGGCGGCGGCGTAGGCGATGGCCTGGGCGTGGTTGCCCGACGACTGCGCCACCACGTGCCGGACGCCGCGCCCGGCCAGCCGGCCCACGGCGTTGGCCGCGCCGCGCACCTTGAAGGAGCGGGTGGGCTGCCGGTTCTCCGGCTTGACCCAGAGCCGTTCGCCGGGCAGCCGCAGCAGCGGCGTGCGCCGGACGTACGGCGCGATGCGGTCACCGGCCGCCCGGACGTCGGCCGCGGTGACCAGCCGCGCGCCCGCCGTCCCCTCCGATTCCATGGGCTCAGCACTCTCGCTCATGCGCTCAGCACCCTCTCCTGGATGGCGTCCAGGTCGGCCGCGGCCTCCGAGGGCGGGGCGGCGTCCGGGACGAGGTCCTCCAGGTGGTGCAGCGGCCGGTGCCGGAGCCCCAGCAGCCCCCACAGCACCAGGAACACGCCGCTGGCCAGCAGCACCACCCCGGCGCCCCCGCCGGGCCCGCCGGCGAACCGTCCGGCCCAGTCCGCCAGCGGGCCGGCGGAGAGGAAGCCGATCGGCTGCATGGCCGTGGCGATCATGATGTTCACCGCGAGCACCCGCCCCTGCAGCTCCGGCCCCACCTTGACCTGGATGATCGACAGCCAGTGCGCGTTGCCGATGCTCATGCACGCCAGCCGGACGAACAACCCGGCCGCGACCAGCCACACGACCGGCCACACGCCCATCAGCACCACGCCGATCCCGGACCCGACGACGAAACCGATCATGCCGGTCGCCCGTCGCCGGGTGCCGCCCCACACCAGCACCACGCCGGTGCCCACGGCCGCGCCGACGCCGCCGACGGCGGTCACCGCGCCGAGGTCGGCCGAGTCGCCGATGGCCAGCACGACCGGGGTGACCAGCACCCACATCAGCGCGGTGCAGAAGTTCACCACCGCGAAGTAGAGCGCCATCACCATCAGCGGACGCCGCCGGCGCAGGAACCGCCACCCGCCGGTGAGCGCCGCCGTGAACGTCTCCTCGCGCCGGTGGAACAGCCGGTCGGGGAAGCGCACCAGCAGCAGCGTCAGCACGCCGACCGCGAACGTGGCCACGTCCACGGCCACCACCGCCGACAGCCCGAACAGGCCGATCAGCGCGCCGCCCGCGAGCGGCGCGACCACGTTGCCCGCGCCGAAGCCCACGTTGGCCAGCGCGTTGGCCTGCGGCAGGTACGGTTTGGGCACCAGCTGCGCGATCGCCGCCAGCCAGGCGGGCTGCTGGAACGCCGACACGACCGAGGTCACGCCCACGATGAGGCAGACGTTCCAGAACTCCAGCCGATCGGTGGTCAGCAGCAGCACCAGAGCCACCATGGCGATCCCGGACAGCGCGTCGCAGGCCAGCATGATCTTGCGCCGGTCCACCCGGTCGGCCAGCGCGCCGCCCAGCGGGGTGAGCAGCACGGCCGGGATCTGCGCCAGCATCGTGATCAGCGCGAGGTCCAGGATCTCGCCGCTGCGCTGGTAGGCCCACACGCCGAGCGCGAACGAGCTCAGCGCCGTGCCCAGCGCCGAGACGATCTGACCGCCCGCGACGGTGTAGAAGGACCCCAGTCTGGTGCGTTCGGGCGGGCGCACCGGATCGGGCAGCGTTCCGGCCGCCCAGCGGGTCAGGTGCGCCAGCACGACGGCGGCCAGCGGCTCGGCCTGGTGACGCAGGAAGTAGTGGCCGGCCCTGGGCAGCACGGCCCGCTCCACCCGCGGCGCGAACGCCGCCCACTCGGTGTAGCGCTCCTCGTGCAGCTCGGTGGCGCGGTCGCGTTCCCCGACCAGGCTCAGGATCGGGGCGCGCAGCGGCGTGCCCTCGCCGGCCAGCTCCTGGCCGAACCACTCCTGCGCCTGGTCGGCGTCGTGCCGCATGGCCCGTACGGCGGTGCGTTTGGCGGCCTCGTCCATGTCGTCGAGCAGCCCGCCGGAGGCGCGCAGCGCGTCGCGGAACATCCGGTCGGACACCCAGCGGTCGCCGCCGAACAGCCGCCTGACCATTCCGGGCAGCCGCGCGGCCGGGAAGCTGGCGGCGGCGATCACGCCCAGCACGGGCACGCCGTCGGCCTCCAGCTTGCGCGCGAGCGCGACGGCGGGCGCGGAGCCCACGCAGTGGCCGTAGATCGCGACCGGGCCGGACGCGGTCGCCGCCACTTCGGCGGCCAGCACGTCCACCAGCTCCGCCAGGGGCAGCGGCAGCTCGTCGGGTCTGGCGGGGTCGTGGCCGGGCAGCTCGGCGGAGAGCACCTCGACCCGGTCACCCAGCGCCTGGGCCAGCGGCTGGTAGACCGCCGCCGACCCGCCGCCGTACGGCACGCACACCAGCGTGAATTCGCCGGCTCGGCCGCCGCCCAAGCGGTGCAGGAGCCCGCCGCCGCCCTCCTGGCCGAGGAAGGCGGCCAGCTGGGCGACGGTGGGCCGGGTGAACAGGTCGATCACGCGCAGCCCGCGGCCGATCTCCTTGACCGCGCGGACCGCGGCGAAGGAGTCGCCGCCGAGGGCGAAGAAGTCGTCGCCCGCGCCGACCCGCTCGACGCCGAGCACCCGGGCGAAGGCCCCGGCGACCAGCTCCTCGTTCGGTGTCGAGGGCGCCGCGTACGCGGCCTGCTCGGCCACCGGCTCGGGCAGGGCGGCCCGGTCGATCTTCCCGTTCGGGTTGAGCGGAAGCCGGTCGAGGGCGACGACGTGCGCCGGGACCATGTAGTCGGGCAGCCGTTCACGCAGCGCCGAGCGCACGGCCGCGGCCTCCACGGTCGCGGGCGTCACCCACGCGGCGAGCTGCCTGGCCTTGCCCTCGCCGACGGGCAGCACCACGGCCTCGGCGACCTGGGGCAGCGCCCGCAGCGCGGTGGTGACCTCACCCAGTTCGACCCGGTAGCCGCGGACCTTGACCTGGTCGTCGACCCGGCCGCGGAACTCGATCTGTCCGTCGGTGGTGAGGCGCAGCAGGTCGCCGCTGCGGTAGCAGCGGTCCTGCCCGGTCAGCGGGTCGGGGACGAACCGTTCGGCGGTCAGCTCGGGCCGGCCGATGTAGCCGCGGGTCACCCCGGGGCCGCCGACGACCAGCTCGCCGGGCACGCCGGGCGGCACCGGCCGCATTGCGGCGTCCACCAGGTGGCCGTACACGCCGGGCAGCGGACGGCCCAGCGGCACGATGCCGGTCCGCCGGTCGGCGGGGATCTCCTCGGTGTCGCACACCAGGCAGATCATCGTGGACTCGGTGTGGCCGTAATGGCTCTGGATCCTGAGCTCGGGCCGGGCGGCGCGGGCCCGCTCCACCAGGTCCCACGGGCATGCCTCGCCCGCCAGGATCAGCAGCCGGCGCGGCAGCACGGCGGCCAGGTCGCCGCCCGAGGCCAGCAGCTCCAGGTGGCTGGGGACGCACTTGACGACGTCCACCCGGTGCTCGGCCAGGTAACCGGCGAACGCGGCCGGGTCCATCGCGGTCTCGCGCGGCACCAGGTGCACCGTCCCGCCCGTGGTCAGCGCACCGAACACGCAGGTCAGACCGAAATCGGCGGCCGGCGTGGAGACCACCGCGAACGAGCCGCCGGGCACGCCGATGCGCGGCAGCATGCCGCCCAGGTAGTTCAGGACGCCGCCGTGCTCGGCGGCCACCGCCTTGGGCGTGCCGGTGGAGCCGGAGGTGAAGATGACGTGGTGCAGGTGCTCCGGCAGCACGTCCACCCGGGGCCGGGTGTCCGGCAGGGACGGCGGCCGGTCCAGCGTCAGCACCTGCCTGCCGTCCCCGATCAGGGGCGCGAACTCGCTCACCGTCACCACGGCGCGCACCCCGGCGGCCTTCAGCATCGCGGCGATCCGCGCCGCCGGGTACGCCGGGTCCATCGGCAGGTAGCCGCCGCCCGACTTCTGGATGCCGAACAACGCGCACGCCAGGTCCGCGCCCGGCTCCAGCAGCACGCCGACCGGCTCGTCGGCGCTCACCCCGGCGTCCAGCAGCCAGTGGGCGATCCGGTTGGCGGCCGCCTCCAGCTCCGCGTAGGTCAGGGCGCGGTCGGCGCCCACCACGGCCGGCGCGCCGGGGGCCTCGTCCACCCAGCGTTCGATCAGGTGGTGCACCGCCCCGGCGGGCGGCTCCGGCGGCGGCCCGCCGGCCAGCGCCGGGCCGGTCACCGGCTCCAGCGGCACCGCGCCCACCGGCGTGTCCAGGTCGGCGAGCAGCCCGTCGAGCAGGGCGGCGTACCAGCGGGTCAGCTTGGCCGCGGTGCCCGGTTCGAACAGGTCGGTCCGGTAGGCGAGCCCGCCGCGCAGCGGCGCGCCCGGCCCGTCGTCCACGACGTGCCAGCTCAGGTCGAACTTGGTGGTCAGCTCCGGCAGGTGGATCTCGGACGCCTCCAGGCCGGGCAGTTCCGCCCCGGCCACGCCGGGGACGTAGTTGAGCATCACCTGGAACAGCGGCGTGGCCGCCAGGTTCCGCTCCGGCCGCAGCCGGTCCACCACCCGGTCGAACGGCGTGCCCGCGTGCGCGAGCGCGCCCAGCGCGGACTCCCGCGCGTGGGCCAGCAGGTCGCGCCCGGTCGGGTCGCCGCCCACGTCGGTCCGCACGACCACGGTGTTGAGGAAGCAGCCCACCACGCCTTCGGTGTCCGGGTGGTCGCGGCCGGAGACCGGCACGCCGACCGCGATGTCCGCGCTCGCCGACAGCCGGGCCAGCAGCGCCTGCAACCCGGCCAGCAGCACGATGAACGGCGTGGACCGGTAGGCGGCGGCCACCGTCCTGATCCGCTCGCTCAGCTCCGCCGGGAGCTCCAGGTCCAGCGCGGCTCCGCCCGGGTCGGGCACCGCGGGGCGCGGCCGGTCCGTGGGCAGGTCGAGCACCGGCGGCAGGCCGTCCAGGTGCCCGGCCCACCAGTCCAGGTCGGCCGGGTCGGGGACGGGCGACACCTCGGCGTACTGCGCCGGGGGCGGGTCGAGCGGCGGGCGCAGGCCGAGGCGGGCGGCGTACAGGCCGGACAGCTCCGACAGCAGCAGCCCGCGCGTCCACGCGTCGGTGGCGATGTGGTGGAAGGTGAGGGAGAGCACGTGCTCGTCGTCGTCCCCAGGATCGCCGACGGCGAGCAGCACCGCCCGCATCGGCGGCTCCCGGTCCAGTGCGAACGGCGTCGCCAGGTGCCCGGCCAGCACGTCCTCGACCTCGGACCGGTCCACGCGCGCGGTGGAGACGGGCACCTCGGCGGCGTCCCGCACCACCATCACCGGCTCGGGGCCGGAGTCGTCGACCACGCCGCGCAGCACGTGGTGCCGCTCGGCCAGGTCACGCACCGCGTCCAGCAGCGCCTCCGCGCGCAGCGGGCCGCGCAGCCGCAGCGCCACCGGCACGTTGTAGGCGCTGCTGTCCGGTTCGAGCTGCGCCAGGAACCACAGCCTGGCCTGCACCCCGGACAGCGGCACCGGCCCGTCGGCCGGCGCGCGCCGCACCCGCGCCGCAGAGGCCGGACGGGGCAGCGCGGCGGCCAGGTCGGCCAGCACCGGGTGCTCGAACAGCAGCCGCACCGGCACCGCCGCGCCCAGCCGGTCCCGCAGCCGCCCGGCCACCCGGGTCGCCGCGAACGAGTGCCCGCCGAGGGCGAAGAAGTCGTCGTCCGCCCACACCTCGGCGAGTTCGAGCACGTCGGCCCAGACCTCGCCGACCAGGCGCTCGGCGGGCGTGCCCAGCGGCACCCGCACCGCGGGCCCCGCCTCGGGCACGGGCAGCGCCGCCCGGTCCACCTTGCCGTTCGGGGTGAGCGGCAACGCCTCCAGCACGCCGATCGCGGCCGGCACCATGTAGTCGGGCAGCCGCTCGCGCAGCGCCGAGCGTACCTGCGCCACGTCCACCGTCGCGGGCGTCACCCAGGCGGCCAGACGGCGCTCCAGGCCGTCGCCGACCGGCTGCACGTACGCCTCCGCGACCTGCGGCAGGGCCCGCAACGCCGCGGCGACCTCGCCCAGCTCGACGCGGAAGCCGCGCACCTTCACCTGGTCGTCGATCCGCCCCAGGAACTCGATCAGCCCGTCCCCGGTCACCCGGACCCGGTCGCCGGTGCGGTACCAGCCGCCGGTGAAACGCTCCGCGGTGAGGTCGGGGCGGCCCAGGTAGCCGCGGGCCACGCTCGGGCCGCCGATCCACAGCTCGCCGGGCACGCCGGGCGGCAACGCCCGTCCGGACGGGTCGGCCACCCGGCACACCACGTCGGCCAGCGGCCGGCCCAGCGGCGCCCGGCCCGGCCCCAGCTCGGCCAGGGCCTGGCCGGCGTCGCAGGCCAGCACCGACACCGTGGTCTCGGTGGGGCCGTAGTGGATCTGCACCTCCAGGTCCGGTCGCGCCGCCCGGACCCGCGCGACCAGGTCCGCCGGCACCGCCTCGCCGGCCAGGATCAGCAGCTTGCGGGGCAGGGCGGCCGTGCCGAGGAGTTCGAGCTGGCTGGGCACCATCTTGATCGCGTCCACCGGGTGCGCCGCCAGGCGAGCGGCGAACGCGGCCGGGTCGGTGGCCGTCTCGTGGTCGATCAGGTGGAGCGTGGCGCCCGTGGTCAGCGCGCACCACAGGTTCGTCATGCCGAGGTCGGCGGCGGCGGTGGAGACCAGCGCGAACGACGTCATCCCCGCGGGGACGACCTCGGCCACCGCGCCGAGGTAGTGCGTGATGTGCCGGTGCTCGACCGCGACGCCCTTCGGCCGTCCGGTCGAGCCCGAGGTGTAGATCACGTACGCAAGGTGCTCCGGCCGCACCGCCACGCCGGGACGCTCGCCGGACGCCTCCGCCGCGGCGGCGAGCTCGGCGCCGGTGAGCACGATCCGCGCTCCGGCGTCGGCCACCACCGCCTGGTTGCGCCGCTCCGGGTAGACCGGGTCGAGCGGCAGGTAGGCGGCGCCCGCCTTGAGCACGCCGAGCACGGCCACCACCAGCTCGGGCCGCCGCTCCAGCAGCACGCCGACCGGCTCCTGCGGCCGTACCCCGCTCTCCAGCAGCCAGTGGGCCACCTGGTTGGCGCGGCGGTCCAGCTCGGCGTAGCTGAGCGAGCCGACCGCGACCGCGTCGGGGCGGGCGTCGGCCATCCGCTCGACCAGCGTGTGCAGCGGCACGTCCACGGGCAGGCCGGCGTCCCGGCCGCGCAGGTCGTCGCCGGCCGGCAGCCGCACCGGCGCGTCCGGGTCGGTGAGCATGCCGTCCAGCAGCTCCAGGTACCAGCCGGCCAGCCGGCGCACGGTGGCCTCGTCGAACAGGTCGGTGCGGAAGCGTAACTCGCCCGAGAAACGGGTGCCGTCGTCGCCGAGTTCCAGGTTCAGGTCGAACTTGGCGGTCGGCGCGGGCGGCGTCCCGGCCTCGACCGTCAGCCCCGGCAGCGACAGCGGCGCGCCGGTGTCGTAGACGTTGAGCATCACCTGGAACAGCGGCGTGACCGCGAGGTTCCGCTCCGGCTGCAACCGCTCCACGACCCGCTCGAACGGCGTGCCGGCGTGCGCGAACGCGTCCAGCGCCGCCGTGCGCGCCCGTGCCAGCAGCTCGGCGCCGGTCGGGTCGCCCGCGGTGTCGCCGCGCACCACCAGCGTGTTGATGAAACAGCCGACGACCCGCTCGGCGTCGGGGTGGTGGCGGCCCGCGTGCGGCACGCCGACGGCGATGTCGTCCACGCCGGACAGGCGGCTCAGCAACGCCTGCAACCCGGCCAGGAACACCATGAACGGCGACGTCCCGGCCACCGCGCGCACCTTCGCCGACAACGCCTCGGGCACCTCCACCGCGACCGCCGCCCCCTCCCACGTGGGGACGGCCGGGCGCGGGCGGGCGAGCGGCAGGTCGAGCACCGGCGGCAGGCCCGCCAGGTGAGCGGCCCACCAGTCGAGGTCGGCGTCGGGCCGCCCGGCCTCCCACGCGGCCACGTCCGCGTACTGCAGGGCCGGGGGAGCGGGGGGCGGCTCCAGGCCGAGGCGGGCGGCGTACAGGTGGGCGAGATCGTCCAGCAGCACGCGCTCCGACCAGGCGTCGGTGGCGATGTGGTGCAGGGTGAGCGCGAGCACGCACTCCTCGTCGCCGAGCCGGTAGAGCGTGGCCCGCAGGGGCGGCTCGGCGTCCAGCCGGAACGGCCGCCAGGCGTGGTCGGCCAGCTCCCGCTCCAGCTCCGCCGGGGCGGCGTTCACCATGTCGACCACGGGCACCGGCACGGCGGCGACGGGCCGCACGCGCCCGTCCTCGATGACGCCGCGCAGGATCCAGTGCCGCCCGGCCAGGTCCGCCACCGCGCCGGTGAGGGCGGCGACGTCCACCGGGCCGCGCAGCCGCAGCGTCAGCGGCACGTTGTAGGCGGGCGTGCCGGGTTCGAGCTGGGCCAGGAACCACAGCCGCTCCTGCGCCGGCGACAGCGGCATGTCCGCGGCCGACGTCGCCGGGATCCGGGGGACGGCGGCCTGCTCCTTCTGCTTCAGGGCGGCGGCGAGCCTGGACCGGACGAGTTCGGCGATCCGGTCCTCACGTACCTCGGTCATCCCTCGTTCCCCTCCATCAGGTCGGCGGCCAGCAGTTCCTCCAGCGCGGCGGCGAAGTCGGCCAGCACCGGCCGGTCGAACACCAACCGCACGGGCACGGTGACCTGCAACATCTCGCGCAGGCGGGCGGCCACCCTGGTCGCGGCGAACGAGGCTCCGCCGAGGGCGAAGAAGTCGTCGCCGGCCCAGACCTCGGGCCGTTCGAGCACCTCGGCCCAGACGGCGGCCACCAGGAGCTCGGCCTCGGTGGCCGGTTCGACCCGCGCCGGGGCCGGGCCGGCGTCCGGCTCGGGCAGCGCGTGGCGGTCCACCTTGCCGCTGGGCAGCGTGGGCAGGGCCGGCAGCGCGACCCAGCGGCGCGGCACCATGTGGCCGGGCAGCCGGGACCGGGCGTGCCGCTCGACCGCGGCCAGGTCCGCCGTCTCCGGCGCGACGTAGCCGACCAGGTGGGCCTGCGCGTCCGTGCCCGCCACGGTCACCGCGGCCTCGGCGACCTCGCGCAGCACGGCCTCGATCTCGCCCAGCTCGATCCGGTAACCGCGGACCTTCACCTGGTGGTCGCGGCGGCCGTGGAACTCCAGCGTCCCGTCCGGCCGTCGGCGCGCCAGGTCGCCGGTGCGGTAGCAGCGGCCGTCCGGCGTGAACGGGTCGGCCACGAAGGCGGCCGCGGTCAGGTCCGGACGGCCCCGGTATCCGCGGGCCACCCCGGCGCCGCCCAGCAGCAGCTCGCCGACCGCGCCCGGCGGCACCAGCCGTAGCCGCGCGTCGACCACGTACGCCCGCTCGCCCGGCATCGGCGAGCCGATCGGCACCCGGTCGCCCTCGTGCACGCGCACCCGGTGCAGCATGGAGGTGACGGTGGTCTCGGTGGGCCCGTAGGCGTTCCACAACTCGCCGACGCGCAGCAGGATCTGCTCGGCCAGCGCCGGGTCCAGCGCCTCCCCGCCGGCGACGGCGCGCAGCGCGGGGTCACCCGCCCAGCCCGCCGCGATCAGCATCCGGTACGCGGTCGGCACCAGGTCGATCACCGTGGCCGCGCTGGTGGTGATCAGCTCCGCCAGCGCGTGCCCGTCGGTGGCCGTGGCCCTGTCCACCACCACCGACGTGCCGCCGGCGGCCAGGACGCTCCACAGCTCGGAGGCGGAGACGTCGAAGCTCAGCGGCGCGACCGCGGGCTGCACGTCGGCCGGGCCGAGGCGGAGCGTCGAGATCATCCCGGCCACGAGGGCGGCCAGGGCGCCGTGGGTGACCTCGACCCCCTTGGGGGCGCCGGTGGAGCCGGAGGTGTAGGTGACGTACGCCAGGTCCTCGGCGCGCACCTCGGGAAGGTCCGCGCGGGAGCCCGCCGCGAGCCGGTCCACGTCGAGCGTCACCGGCCCGTCCTCGCCGGGCGCCGTCTCCAGGGGCGTCCCGCCGCGGGTGAGGACCACGCGGGCGCCGGCGTCCGCGGCCAGCAGACGCAGCCGCTCGGCCGGGTGTTCCGGGTCCAGCGGCAGGTACGCCGCCCCCGCACGCCACACGCCCAGCAGCGCCGCGGGCAACATCTCGTCCCGCGGCACGTGCACGCCGACCACGTCGCCGCGCGACACCCCGTGCGCCAGCAGCCCGGCCGCGATCCGGTCGGCGCGGTCGTTCAGCTCGGCGTGGCTCAGGGCGACGCCGTCCGGGCCGACCACCGCCGTGCCCGCCGCGCCACCCGCGTTCGCCGCGAGCGACAGCGGCACCGGGGGCAGGTCGTCCGGCAGCCGGGGTCCGGCCGCGCGGGCCAGCAGCGCGGCGCGTTCGTCCGGGGTGACCGGCTCGAACGTGGCGATCGCCAGATCCGGCTCGGCCACCACGCGCCGCAGCAGCCACAGCAGCCGGTCCAGGTACGCCCCGGCCGCCTCCCGGCCGAGCAGCGCGACCGCGTACTCCAGGTGCAGCTCGGCGCCGGCGGCCGTGCGGTTGACGAGCACGCTGAACTCGTGCACCGCCGCGCCCGGGCCGACCTCGGTCAGCAGTTCCAGGCAACCGGCGCGCACCGGCACCTCGGCGTGCTGCATGGCCAGCAGCACCGGGGCACGGGGCACGTCCGCGGGCGGGACCTCCTGGTGGACCAGCGCCCGCGTGGCGGCCTGCCCCGCCTGCCGGACCAGGTCGCGGAAGGTCGGCGCGGCGTCCGGCCGCAGCCGCACCGGCACCGTGTCGATCAGCGGCCCGACGACCCGGGCCAGCTCCGGCCGGGCGCGCCGCGCCGCGACCATGCCGACCAGCGTGTCGGGCTCCCCGGCGGCCAGGGCGAGCGCGGCCAGGTACACCGCGTACGGGGTCGCGCCGCACGCGCGGGCCAGCGCGGCCACGCCGTCCGTGAACTCCTCGGTGAGCGGCCTGATCACCCGGCACGTCGTCAGGTCGCCGGGCGGCGGCCCCGCCACCGGCGCCCCCGCCAGCTCGCCGCGCCAGAACTCCCGCAGCCGCGCGAGGTCGGGCCGGTCCTCCTGCTCGCGCACCGCCACGTCGCCGAGCTGCACCGCCGGCTCGGGGACGGGCTCGCCCGCCAGCTCGGCGGCCAGCTCGTCCATCAGCACGCCGGTCGAACCGCCGTCGAAGGCGATGTGGTCCGTCACGAGCACCAGCTCGGCCACGCCCTCTCCGACGGGGCACAGGCTCGCGCGCAGCAACGGCACCTCGGTCGTCACGTCGAACACGTGCTCCACCGCCGCCCGGGCCACCTTCACCGGGTCCGCGCCCGCCGGATGCTCGACCAGGGGAACGGCGACGGGCGGGTGCACGACCGCGTACGGGACGCCGTCCTCGCCGACGGAGATCGTGCTGCGCAGGGCCTCGTGCCGGCGCAGGACCGCGTCCAGCGCCCGGCGCAGCGGCGCGCTCCCGCTCAGGCCGCGCACGCGCAGCCGGATCGACACGGTGGTGACCGGGCTGTGCGGGTGGAGCTGGCGCAGCGTCCAGAACTCGCGTTGCGCGGCGGTGAGCGGGTGCCGGGTCCGGCCGGTCCGCCGCACCGGAGCCGATCCCGGCTCGCGCAGGCGCGCCGCCAGCCCGGCCGCTGTCGGCTCGGTCAGGAACGTCGCCAGCGGCACGGTGTGACCGAGCCGCCGGGACAGCTCGGTCACCACCCGGGCGGCGGCCAGCGAGTGCCCGCCCAGGTCGGCGAACCGGTCGTGCACGCCCACCTCCGGCAGGCCCAGCACGTCCGCGATCACCTCGGCCACCTGGCGCTCGTCGTCCGTCCGGGGCGCGACCGGCGCCGCGCTCCCCGTCCGGGCGGCGCCCAGCTTGGGCAGGGCCGCGCGGTCCACCTTGCCGGTGGGGGCGATCGGCAGGTCGCCGGTCACGCCGATCCTGGCCGGGACCAGGTGGTCGGGCAGCCGGTCACGCAGCCAGTCGCGCAGCTCGGGCTCGGTCACGCCGGAGGCGGCCACGTGCGCGACGAGGTAGGCGATGCCGTCGTCGTCGGTGTGCGCCAGGACGACGGCGCGGCGCACCGCGGGATGGCGGTCCAGCGCCGACTCGACCTCGCCCAGCTCCACCCGGTAGCCGCGGATCTTGACCTGGTCGTCGGCGCGGCCCACGTAGCGCAGCTCGCCGTCCACCCGCCGGACCAGGTCGCCGGTGCGGTAGACGCGGGTGCCGTCCGGGTCGGTGCCGAACGCCTGCGAGTCGTGGCCCAGGTAGCCGCGGGTCACGTTCGGGCCGCCGATCCACAACTCGCCGACCTCTCCCTCGGGGACCGGGTTGCCGGCGGCGTCGCGCACGCTGAGCAGCGCGTTCGCCATCGGCCCGCCCAGCGGCGGGTCGCCCTGGTGGTCGCGGCTGACTTCGAACAGGGTGGAGCCGGTGGTGCACTCGGTGGGGCCGTACATGTTGAGCACGCGGCGCACGCCGGGGTTGGCGTACACGCGCGCGACCAGCGCGGCGGTCAGCCGCTCGCCGCCGGACAGCACCATGCGCACGCCGTCCGGCAGCGGCTCGCGCAGCAGCACCGACAGCGCGGACGGGACGCCGAAGACCGTGCGCACCTCGTCGCGGGCCGGCAGCGTCGGCAGCGCCAGCACGTTGTCCGCCATGATCACGGTCCCGCCGGCGAACAGCGGCGTGAAGATCTGGGTGATCGAGGCGTCGAAGCAGATGGAGGAGCCGGCGAGCATGCCGCTCAGCTCCTCGGCGGTGTAGGCGGACGCCTCCCAGCGCACCAGGTTCAGGGTGTTGCGGTGCTCCACGACCACGCCCTTGGGACGGCCGGTGGAGCCGGAGGTGTAGATCACGTACGCGGCGTCGCCCGGCTCGCCGGGCACCTGCGGCCCGTGCGCGGCGGGCGTCACGTCGTCGACGAGCACGGTGTCCGCGCCGGTCGGCGCCGCGGTCTCGCGCCGCGCCGCCGAGGTGACCACCGCGGTCATGGCGGCGTCCTCGGCCATGAAACGTAAGCGCTCGGCCGGGTAGGCCGGGTCCAGCGGCACGTAGGCCGCGCCCGCCTTGAGCACCCCGATCAGCGCGGGCACCAGCCACTCGTCGCGGTCGAGGCAGATGCCCACCAGGTCGCCGCGTCCCACACCTCGCGCGGCCAGGGCGTTGGCGATCCCGTTGGCCCTGCGGTCGAGCTCGGCGTAGGTCATCCGGCTCGTGCCCGCGACGACGGCGAGGCGATCGGGTGTCCGCCGGCACTGCGCCTCCAGGGCCTCGTGGAGGCGTCCCGGCGAGTCGATGGGAGGGCGGTTCGCGCCCGTCACATCCGTAGTCATGTGTCCTCTTTCCAGCAAAGGTCAAACGTGCCCGGGTGGGCGGTATGGAACAGCCCGTTCCTCGGGACGGCACGCGGGCCCGGGCGAGGTCGTCGCTGGGCGCGTGGGGTCGTGCGGGGTCGTGCGGGCGGTTCAGTGTCGCGCGGTCGGCGGGTGCGGCGGGGGGCATTCGCGGCAAATGTCATGTTCTGCGGTTACGTGCTCCTTTCGCCCATGGTCGTCCGCGCAACAGCATCGGTGACCCGGCTTGCCGCTGACTTGGAACCTGCCATGATCTTGCTTGCAGGAGGGCGCGTCATCGGCCGGTGGGGCGGGACGGCTCGGCGGGCGGTCAGCGACGTCCCGGCGCCCGGCGTCGGCCGGAGCGCGCGAACCTCCTGGACCGGCGACAGGCAGACCCCGGGCTCCGGACATGGGCGAGGAGTGCGGCCTTCTCGCCACTGCTCCGGAACGCCACACCGACATGATCCTCTTCGCCGGGGAGGTCCCGCAAACGGGGTCGAAGGGCAGGAAAGAGGGCGAAATGTAAGGGAGCCGTTGACATCCGGAGAAGGGTTCTCGTCAACCCCGCGCAACAGAAGGCGCGGACGGGCAAGCACATCCGTCGCGGGACCTCACGGGACGGTGAGGTCGGGAGCCGCGGCGGGAAAGGCCCTGGGGTGTTGGCGCAGAGGAGGGCTCGAAAGAAGAAGGCCCCCGCCGGGGTCGGGCCCCGGCGGGGGACGGGCGGCGTCACGGACGCCGTGGTGTGCGTGCTCAGGGACGGCGTCACGGACGCCGTGGTGTGCGTGGTCAAGGACGGCGTGGCCGCCCGCACGCGGCGCCGCGGCGTCCGGGCCCTGCTCCTGCCCGTGATGGCCAGGCCGCCGACGCGGCCGACGGGCAGGAGAGGACGGACGTCACGCGGCGGCGACGGGTCGTGATCAGCCGGTGTACCGCGGCTTGACGGCGACCGGCTCCCTCGGCCCCGCCGTCTGCTCCACCGTGGGCCGGCCTTCGGCGGGCACCGGGGAGGGCGCCGCGGAGGGGCCCGCGGCGGGCACTGCGGCGGGCACTGCGGCGGGCTTCGCGGGCTCGGCCGAGGCCGTCCCCGAGAGCCCGGCGAGGCCCGCCGCGAGCGCCAGCGCCGCGACGCCGCCGACCAGCATGGTTCTGATCTTCATAGGGTTCCTCTCATCCTTCGAACAGGGCCTCAGCCCTTGACGACGACCGGTGTGCCGATCGCCAGGTTCTTCGCCATCCAGGTGATGTCGTCGTTGCTGACCCGGACGCAGCCGTGGCTGGCCCGCGTGCCGATGGCGGACGGCTTGTTCGTCCCGTGGATCGCCAGCTGGCCGGGGCCGCCGGCGAAGCTCTTCAGCACCGGCGAGAAGCCGCTCAGCCCGAAGGCGTACGCGCCGTAGGCCCCGCCGTCGCCGGTGGGCCTCACCAGCTCGGTGAAGAAGTAGCGGCCCGGCGGCGTCGGCGTCCCGGCCTCGCCGGTCGCGACCTTGCCCGTCCTGACCGGCCGGTCGCCGTCGTAGACGGTGAAGCGGAACGCCCCGCGGTCGATCTCCACGCGGTGGGAGGTCTCCGCGAGCGTCACGTCGGCGGCCCTGATCCAGCCCTTGCTGCCGTTGGGCCGGATCGGCAGCAGCACCTGGAGCCAGTCGCCCTCGTCGCGTTCCACCAGGAAGACGCGGGTCGCGCCGTAGTCGTTGGGGCTGGTGATCGTCCTCTGGGCCGCGCCCTGTCTGTCCCGGTAGATCGTGATCCGGGCCCCCTTGACGCTCGCGATCTTCGATCCGGCGCCGCCCGCCGACTCGGTGCGCGCGATGGTGCCCGCCGTCGTGCCCGCCGTCGTGCCCGCCGTGGTGCCCGCCGTGGTGCTCGCGGGGTCGGGTCGTACGGCGCTGCCTGCGCTGCCCGCGCAGCCCGCCGACAGGAGGGCGAGTGCCGTCGCCGCGGCCGTACGAAGCAGGTTGGTTCTCACCCGGCGCAGCCTGGCGGCAGAATGTGTGGAACCTGTTTGCCTGTCATGCGGATCCCGTATGCACTCGCGCAGTGCGCATAACCTCGGGCCATGTGCGCGTACGTGCTGGTCGCCGAGGACGACCCCAAGCAGGCCGAACTGCTCAGGCGCTACCTGGAGCGCGAGGGCCACGAGGTCCGCGTCGTGCACGACGGACGTTCGGCGATCGACGAGGCCCGGCAGGGGGACCCCGCCCTCGTGCTGCTCGACGTGATGATGCCGAAGGTCGACGGCCTGGACGTCTGCCGGGTGCTGCGCGCCGAGTCCGACCTGCCGATCCTGATGCTGACCGCCCGGTCCACCGAGGACGACCTGCTGCTCGGGCTCGACCTCGGCGCCGACGACTACATGACCAAGCCGTACAGCCCGCGCGAGCTGATGGCCCGCGTGCGCACGCTGCTGCGCCGCACCGGCCGGGCGCCGGGGACCGGCCGGCTGTTCCGGGCGGGCGACCTGGTCGTCGACCCGGTCAGGCACACCGTCACCGTGGCGGGCACGCCGGTCGACTGCACGCTCGCCGAGTTCCGGATCGTCGAGACGCTGGCCGCCGAGCCGGAACGGGTGTTCACCAGGAAGCAGCTGCTGGAGCGCGTCCACGGCTTCGACCGGTTCATCACCGAACGCACGGTCGACGTGCACGTGATGAACCTGCGCAAGAAGATCGAGCCCGACCCGCGCCGCCCGTCCCGGCTGCTGACCGTGTACGGCGTCGGCTACAAGCTGACCCAGGCATGAGGTCGCTGTTCGTCAGGCTGCTCACCAGCTCGGCCGTCGTGGCGGTCTGCTCGATCACGGCGACGGCGTGGCTGGCCGCCAACAGCACCTCCGGCGCGATCCAGCGCGAGCAGGGCCAGACGCTGGCCAGCGACGCCCAGATCAACAACAGCCTGCTCGGTTACGCCTCCCGCCATCCCGACTGGTCCGGCGTCGCCGCCACCGTACGCGACCTCGCCGCCGCCAACAGCCGCCGCGTCGCGCTGACCACGGAGAAGGGCGCCCTCATCGCGGACTCGGCGGCCGCCGGGACCCCGCTGCCCGCCCGGGTGTCGGCCGTCGTCGATCCGCTGGCCGTGGACGTGACCCTGGTGCCGGGGGCGGCCGAGGACCGCATCGATCCGCGCGCGGTGGGCCCCTTCCTGCTGCCCGACCGTGACCGGGCCCGGCTGGGGAAGGCCGCCGACGCCTACGCCGCCTGCATGAGACGCACCGGGCAGCCCGTCCGGACGACCGTCTCCCACACCGGCCGGCCCTCCGTGACGACGACCGGCGAGGGCGTCCCGCAGGAGCCGAGCCCGGCCCCGGCGGTGACGGCTCCCTGCGACGCGGTCACCTTCAACACGCCGACGCGCACCGAGAGGGCCGCGTTGAAGCAGCTCAACCTGCTGGTCGGCAGATGCCTGAAGGGCAAGGGCGCGGAACGCGGCTCGGTCGGCCTCGACCTCACCTGGGTTCCCAAGGAGAAGCGGCCGGCGTCCTCGGAGGCCGAGCCCGGCCAGACGATCTCGTCCTGCATCGTCGCCGCCCGCAAGGAACAGCTCGACCCCTACGTCGCCCCCGCCGCCTACCTGTACATCGGATCCCCGGCCGAGGCCGCCGGCCCGCGCATCCCGCTGCCTTCGATCGCCGGCGCCGCCCTCCTCGTGCTCGTGCTGACCGTCGGCGTCAGCGTCATGGCGGCCAGGCGCCTGGTCGGCCCGGTCAACGCGCTCACCCACGCCGCCCGGCGGATGCGCGACGGGGACAGCTCCGCCCGCGTCCAGGTCAGGACGACCGGCGAGATCAGCGAGCTGGCCACGGCGTTCAACGAGATGTCCGAGCACCTCCAGCGCATGGAGGAGCAGCGCAAGGCCATGGTCAGCGACGTCTCCCACGAGCTGCGCACCCCGCTGAGCAACCTCAGGGGCTGGCTGGAGGCGGCACAGGACGGCGTCGCCGAGCTGGACCCCGCGCTGATCGCCTCCCTGGTCGAGGAGCTCCTGCTGCTGCAGCACATCGTGGACGACCTCCAGGACCTCGCCCTCGCCGACGCGGGCAAGCTGCGCCTGCACCTCGAACCCGTGCACCTCGGCGACCTCCTCGACCAGGTGGCCACCGCCCACCGAGGCCGCGCCGAGGCCGCCGGGCTCACCCTGACCACCGGCATCGTCGGCGCCCCCATCCTGACCGCCGACCCCGTACGACTGCGCCAGGCCATAGGGAACCTCGTCACCAACTCCCTGCGCTACACGCCGGCCGGCGGGCACATCACGCTGGCCGCCCGCCAGGACGGCGACCACGTGGCCATCGAGGTGACCGACACGGGGATCGGCATCCGCGCCGAGCACCTGCCGCACGTCTTCGACCGGTTCTGGCGGGCGGAGAAGTCCCGCAACCGCCGCACCGGCGGCAGCGGCCTCGGCCTCGCGATCGTCCGCGACCTGGCCGAGGCGCACGGCGGCACCGCCACGGCCGCCAGCACCCCGGGCGTCCGCACCACCTTCTCCTTGCGCCTTCCGGCACGACCGTGATCCTGTGAGGACACGTCCTAGGGTGACGGGGATGACGGGATCGGCGGTGGGCGTGCGCACGCAGGAGCAGATGCGGCAGCGGAACCTGAGCGAGGTGCTGCGGCGCGTCCACAACGAGGGGGCGGTGTCACGCGCCGCGCTCGGCCGCCGGATGGGCCTCAACCGCAGCACCATCATGGACCTGACCGCCGAACTCGCCGCGGCCGGGCTCGTCCGCGAGGGCGTGCCGGCCGGGCGGGGGCGGGCGGGGCGGCCGTCCATCGTCGTCATGCCCGAGCAGGGCACGGTGTACGGGCTGGCGTTCGACGTCGCCGTGGACCGGCTGGTCGCGGCCCGCGTCGGGCTGGGCGGCCGGGTCCTCGACCGCAGGGAGGCCGTCCGCGCCCGCGCCGGGGTCGACCTGGAGGACGTCGTCGGGGTCCTGGCCGCGTTCGGCCGCGAGCTGGTCGCCGGGGCCGGGCCGGGCTCGTTGTGCGTGGGGGTGGGCGCCTCGTACTGCGGGCTGATCAGGCGGACCGACGGCACCGTGCGGTACGGGCCGCACCTCGGCTGGGTGGACCAGGCGTTCGGCGCGGAACTCGGCGCCGGGCTCGGCCTCGGGCTGCCCGTCGAGGTGGGCAACGAGGCGCACATGGGGGCGATCGCCGAGCACGTGCGCGGCGCGGGACGAGACGCCGACAACCTCGTCTACCTGCACGGGGACGTCGGCGTCGGCGGCGGGATCATCGTCGGCGGCGAACTCCTGGACGGCGACACGGGCTACGGCTGCGAACTCGGGCACATGCTGGTCAACCCGTTCGACGGCCGGCCCTGTCTGTGCGGGTCGCGCGGCTGCCTGGAGGCCGAGGTGGGGGAGGAGGCGCTGCTCGACTACGCGGGACGGTCCGGCGACCTCGTCGGCCGCGACGGCATCCGGTCCGTCGTCGCCCTCGCCCGCGCCGGTGACGCCAGGGCGCGGGACGCCCTCGACCGCGTCGGCGACTGGCTCGGCGTCGGCGTCGTCAACCTCATCAACCTGTTCAACCCGGCGCTCGTGGTCTTCGGCGGGATGCTGCGCGACGTCTATCCGGGCGCCGAGTCGCGCGTCCGTGCCCGGATCGACGCGCACGTGCTGCCGGTGTCGCGGGAACGGGTCCGCCTGGCCGTGACGGCCCTGGGCGACGACACCACGCTCGCCGGAGCCGCCGAACTCGCCTTCGCCGGCCTCCTGGACAACCCCCTCACCACCTTGGCGGCCCTTCGCTGAGGCGGCCGTCCGGCGTCCGTCGATCGCGGCGGGCGCACGCGCCCCCGGTTCGATCCGCGGGCCCGGGGGGGCGTGCGTCTCACGGGGTCAGGCGTAGAGGAAGTAGTAGCTGTACTTGCTCTCCCACTGGCATGAATAGTCGTCCCACCAGTTCTGGTCGATGCCCTTGGTGCCGATCCGCTCGCACTCCGCGTGCTCCCTGAAGACGCCCGCCAGTTTCTCGGCGTTCGCCGGGGCGGCGCCGATCGTCAGCGACACTCCAAGGACCATGACGGCCGAGACGAGAACAGCGCGTGCCTTTCGCATTCGTCCTCCTGCGACTGGGGAGATCATGTCGGTGGACATTATCACTCACGGCTCCGGTGGGATTGTCGCGGCGGAATCACCGGCTGACAGGTCATGAAACTTTCATCGGCGTGAAAGACGCCGTGGGGGTGTATCCGACCGGCTGTGCATGCCATGGATGATCTGGGGCCGTCTCCGCGCCTTACAGCCCCAAAGTACGATTTATGCCGCTTTCCCGTTCTAAGAGAAACGAAACTTCGAAAACTTTGACCATCGTCGCGTAGGTGTCATATCGTCTCCCCGCCCATATCGATGTGAGCCGCGACACTCGAACAGGACGTTGTTCTCACAGGCGCTACAGGTCGGCGTGCTCATCACGGCCGCCCTGCCATCGAACGAGACACGGACGGCCACCCGGGGAAGCGGCGACCATCCGACCAACCGGAGTCGCACCATGCAAGCTCGAATCCGCACGGCCGCCGTCGGCTTGGCGATGACCGTGCTGGCCGCCGTCGGTGTGCCGGCGGCCTTCGCGCCGCCGGCACACGCGACGCAGACGATCACCGACATCGCCTACGCGCCCGCGCAACCGGCCGGCAGCAGAGGGCATCTGCTGGATCTCTACCTGCCCGCCACCGGCATCACGCCCCGGCCCCTGATCATCTGGCACACCGGCTCGGCGTGGAGCAGCGACGACGGCAAAGCCGGCGCGGACGCCATCGCCGCGATCTTCAACCCGCTGGGCTTCGCGGTGGCCGGCGTCAGCGTCCGCTCCAGCGCCCAGGCGATCTTCCCGGCCCAGGTGCACGACATCAAGGCGGCGATCCGCTGGCTGCGCGCGAACGCCGCCACGTACCAGCTTGATCCCAACCGATTCGCGATCATGGGCGACTCCTCGGGCGGCTGGCTGACGGAGATGGCCACGCTGTCCGGCGGCGTCTCGGCGCTGGAGGGCGCCCTCGGCACGACCGGCGTCTCCAGCGCCGTGCAGACCGGGCTCGCCTTCTACAGCCCGACCGACTTCCTGCAGATGAACGCGCAGAACCTGCCGACCGGCGGGCTGGACCACAACTCGCCCGCCTCGCCGGAGTCCCTGCTGGTCGGCTGTCCCATCCAGACCTGCCCGGCCACGGTGGCCCAGGCCAACCCGATGACGTACGTCGACGCCAACGACCCGCCGCTGATGTTCCTGCACGGCCAGGCCGACTTCCTGGTGCCGCACGGCCAGAGCGTGCTGCTCTACAACAAGATCAAGGCTCAGTGCGGGTCGGCCACCTTCGTCTCGGTGCCCGGCGCCGACCACATGATGCCGCAGGTCATGGACCCCGCCCATTACGGCACGCAGACCGTCCGCACCACCAAGAACTGCGGCGAGACCGTCGGCACCGGCACCCTCGACCCCACCTGGCCCAACTTCACGACCTTCCTGCGCGGCGGGCTCAAGATGGGCACCTCCTGCGAGGTCACCTACGCCACCGAGGTCTGGAACGGCGCCTTCAACGGCAGCCTGACCATCAGGAACACCGGCACGACCCCCATCTACGGCTGGACCGCCACGTGGGCCTGGTCGGGCAACCAGCTGATCACCAACGCCTGGAACGCCACGGTGACCCAGACCGGCACGCAGGTGACCGCCCGCGACGCCGGCACCAACACCTATATCGGCCCCGGCTCCAGCCAGAGCCTCGGCTTCTCGGCGTCCGTCACCGGGACGAACGACATTCCCGCCCAGTTCAAGCTCAACAACCTGGTCTGCACGAGAGTTCCCGCCTGAGACGACCCGGGTTCCGCCGCCGTGGATTCCCGAATTTCATTCGGCGAATCCGCGACGGGGAGCTGAATAGCGGCTTTCCCTTATTGCGCCACGTTCCGTCGAACCTCGGTCACGGAAGGTCGCGGATCACCTTATTGCGTTATTCGACGGGCCGCCCCTATCCTTACCCGGGACGGCCCGCCGGCTCATTTACCGTCGTATTCACCGACCGGCCGGGGGCCATGTGACTCCTGGCCGGAAATAAATCGGATAAGCGCTTTTCCCTGTCGCGGGCCGTTGTCCGGGATTCGTCGATGAGTTAGGGGGCGTGTGCGTACACCCAACATGTTCGTCAGGAGCCTGGGCGTTTACGTGCCTGACAGCGTGAGCGTCGAGCAGGCCGTCCGCGAAGGCTGGTACCCGGCCGCGGACGCCGAGAGGTACCGGCAGCTCGGGGCGGCGGTGGCCGGCGACATGCCGGCGCCGGAGATGGCGCGGCTCGCGGTCCTGGACGCGTACGAGCGGTGGGGCGAGTCCTCCCCGCGCGATCTGGACCTGCTGCTCTACCCGTCGGTCTGGCACCAGGGCCCCAACGGCTGGCAGCCCCAGCACTACCTGCAGATGCACCTCCTCGGCGGCGGCGTGCCGGCGCACGAGATCCGCAGCGGCTGCGTCGGGATGATCAGCTCGCTGGAGCTGGCGGCGAGCTACCTCCAGGCCGCCGCGGACCGGGAGACGGCCATGGTGGTCTCCGCCGACAACCACGGCACTCCGCTGGTGGACCGCTGGCGGATGACCCCCGGGGCGCTGATCGGCGACGCGGCGGCGGCGCTCGTCCTCGGCAAGGACTACGGCATGGCCGAGCTGCTGTCGGTGAACATGACGGTGATCCCCGAGGCCGACGCGGTCAACGACGGCGCCTACCCGCTCTTCCCCCCGGACGCCACCGTCGGCAGGGGGCTGAGCTTCGGGGACCGGCACGAGGAGTTCCGGCAGCGGCTGCTCAAGGCGCAGGGCACCGGCATCCACCTGACGATCCAGAAGACGATGATGCAGCAGGTCGAGCAGACCCTGGACGAGGCCGGCATCGGCTTCGCCGACATCACGCGGGTGGCCTTCCCGCACGGCCGCCGCGAGGACCTGGACGGGCAGATGTCCTGGCTGGGCATCGACGAGGACCAGACGACCTGGGACTACGGCCGGCGCGTCGGCCACTGCGGCGCGGTCGACCAGTTCATCGCCTTCGAGCACCTGATCGCGACCGGCGGGCTCGTGCCCGGCGACCACCTGCTCATGGTCGGCTTCGGCTCCGGCACGTCGGTCGCCGCGGCGGCGTTCCGAATCCTGTCCACCGCTCCCGTCACGAGAGGAGCACGCGCGTGAGCGACGACCTCACCCGGCGGCTGGTCGAGTTCGTCCAGGACAACCTCGTCCTGGACGGCGACGACGTCAAGGTCGACGAGACGACCCCGCTCCTCGTGTCGGGCCTCCTGGACTCCCTGCGCACGGCGCGGCTGCTGAACTTCCTCAGGAAGGACGTCGGCGTCCGGGTCACCGCCGCCATGCTCGACCCCGAGAACTTCAGGGACGTCGCGACCATCGTGACGATGGTCAGAGAACTCCGATCCGCTTAGCCGGGACGAGGACGGAAGTCATGCGGTACGCGGACACCTACATCGGCGGCGTGGGAACCTACCTGCCCCGGACCGTCGTCAGCGTCGAGAAGGCCGTCGCCAAGGGCTGGTACCCGGCGGAGGACGCCGAGCTGCACAACCTGGCGGGGACGGTGGTCGCCGGCGACGTGCCGGCACCGGAGATGGCCCTGCACGCCGCGCGCAGCGCGATCAAGCGCAGCGGCCGGGCGCCGGGCGACCTCGACCTCCTCCTGTACGCCTCGACCTGGCACCAGGGCCCGGACGGCTGGCCCCCGCACGCCTACCTGCAACGTCATCTCGTCGGCGGGGACGTGCTGGCCACCGAGATCCGGCAGGGCTGCAACGGCATGTTCATCGCCCTGGAACTGGCGGCCGGTCACCTGGCCGCCGCGCCCGGCAGGCAGGCCGCCCTGCTGGTCGCCGCCGACAACTACGGCACCCCGCTGATGGACCGGTGGCGGATGGGCCCCGGCTACATCGGCGGGGACGCCGCCGCCGCGCTCGTCCTCACCAAGGACCGCGGCTTCGCCCGCCTGGCGTCGGTCTGCACGACGACGGTGGCCGAGGCCGAGGAGCTGCACCGGGGCAGCGAACCGCTGTTCCCGCCGGGCGTCACGGTCGGGCGCCGGATGAGCTTCGCGGCCCGCAACGAGCAGTTCCGGCAGCAGGTCATGCCCAAGGGCGAGGCCGGCGCGGCGTTGTTCACCATCCAGCGGGCGCTGATGGAGATCGTCGAGCGCGTGCTGGACGAGAGCGGGATCGAGGCCCGCGACCTGACCCGCGTGGCGTTCATGAACTACTCCGAGGAGATCGTCGAACAGCGGTGCATGGCCGTGGTCGATCTGCCCATGTCCCGCTCCACCTGGGACTACGGCCGCACCATCGGCCACTGCGGGGCCGGCGACCAGGTGCTCTCCCTCGACCACCTGCTCACGACCGGGCAGCTGGGCCCCGGCGACCACCTGCTCATGCTCGGCACCGGGCCCGGGGTGACCGTCTCCGGGGCCGTGCTCGAAATCCTCGAAACTCCTCATTGGGCCTGACATCGAAGGGAAACGAACGCAGATGGTCGACACTCCGCGCGGAGCCCGGGTGGAACCAGTCGCGGTGGTCGGGATCGGATGCCGTCTCCCCGGCGACGTCCACTCACCGGACGAGTTCTGGGACCTGCTGTGCGCCGGCCGCAACACGACCGGGCCGCTGCCCGCCGAACGCTGGCGCAGCTACGAGACCCGGAGCCCCGAGCACGCCGCCGCGCTGCGTGACGCCGTACGGCACGGCAGCTTCCTGAGCGACATCGAGGGCTTCGACGCGGAGTTCTTCGGCCTGTCGCCCCGCGAGGCCGAGCTGATGGACCCGCAGCAGCGCATCCTCATGGAGACCGCGTGGGAGGCCCTGGAGCACGCCGGCCTGCCGCCGCACGAGCTGGCCGGGACCGACGCCGGGGTGTTCGTCGGCGTCTGCACGGCCGACTACGGCGGGCGGCTGCTGGAGGACCTGCCCCAGATCGAGGCATGGACCGGGATCGGCGCCGCGACCTGCGCCGTGGCCAACCGCGTCTCCTACTCCCTCGACCTGCGCGGCCCCAGCATGGCGATCGACACCGCCTGCTCGGCGTCGCTGGTCGCGCTGCACCTGGCCGCGCAGAGCCTGCGGCTCGGCGAGAGCGACGTCGCCCTCGCCGGCGGCGTCAACCTGCTGGTCACCCCCGGCCAGACGCTCACGCTCGGCACCGCCGGCGCCCTGGCGCCCGACGGGCGGTCGAAGTCGTTCGACGCGGCGGCCGACGGCTACGGCCGCGGCGAGGGCTGCGGCGTGGTCGTGCTCAAGCGCCTGTCCGACGCGCAACGCGACGGTGACCGCGTGCTCGCGCTGGTCATCGGCAGCGCCGTGAACCAGGACGGGCACACCAACGGCATCATGGCGCCGTGCGGCGAGGCCCAGGAGCACGTGATGGCCCGGGCCTGCAGGCAGGCGGGCGTCGCGCCGTCCACCCTCGACTACGTCGAGGCGCACGGCACCGGCACCCGGCTCGGCGACCCGCTGGAGGCGGGCGCGCTGTCCTCGGTGTACGGCGCGGGACGGCCCGCCGGCGACCCGTGCCTGATCGGCTCGGTCAAGTCCAACATCGGCCACCTCGAAGGCGCCGCCGGCATCGCCGGCGTCATCAAGGCGGTGCTCGCCCTCGACCGCGGGGAGATCCCGCCGAGCGTGCTGTCCGCCCTCAACCCGGCCGTCCCGTGGGAGTCCTCGGGCCTGCGCGTGGTGACGCGGCGATCGTCCTGGCCGGAGCGCGACCACCCGCGCCGGGCGGGCGTCTCCAGCTTCGGGTACGGGGGCACGGTCGCGCACATCGTGCTCGAACAGGCCCCGCCGGCCCGGCACGCGCCCGCGCAGGAGGAGACGCCTCCCCGCGCGGAGCGGCTGTTCCCGCTGTCGGCCGCGTCGGAGCAGGCACTGCGGCAGTACGCGGGCCGGCTCGCCGATCACCTCGGGACGGGCGTCGAGCCGGCGTCGGCGGGGCACACGCTGGCGCTGCGGCGCACCCATCTGCCCCGCCGCGCCGTCGTCATCGGGACGGACGGCGACGAGCTGGCGGCCCACCTGCGCAGGCTCGCCGACGACGTGCCGGCCGAGGCGGTCCTCACCGGGGACGTGCTGCCCGACCTCGGCCCCGGGCCGGTCTGGGTGTTCTCCGGGCAGGGCTGCCAGTGGCGCGGGATGGGGCGGGAGCTGCTCGCCGTGCCGGACTTCGCGTCCCTGGTCGACGAGGTGGAGCCGATCTTCGCCGAGGAGATCGGCTTCTCGCCGCGGCAGGTCCTGGCCGACGGCGACCTCGACACGATCGACCGCGTGCAGACCATGATCTTCGTGATGCAGCTGGGCCTCGCCCGGCTCTGGAACGCGTACGGGGTCGCGCCGCGGGCCGTCATCGGCCACTCCGTCGGCGAGATCGCGGCGGCGGTGACGGCCGGCGCGATGTCCGTCGCCGACGGCGCCCGCCTGATCTGCCGCCGCTCGCGGCTGCTGCGGCAGGCCGAGGGCAAGGGGGCCATGGTGATGGTCGGCCTGTCCTTCGAGGAGGCGGCCGAGCGGCTGGCCGGGCGTACCGACCTGGTGGCCGCGATCTCGTCGTCGCCGGGCTCCACCGTGCTGTCCGGCGACGTCGCCGCGGTCGAGGCGGTGGTGGAGGACTGGCCGGCCGAGGGCATCGTGGTGCGGCGGGTGGCCTCGGACGTCGCCTTCCACAGCCCGCACATGGAACCGCTGGCCGTCGAGCTGGCCGCCGCCGTCGCCGATCTGTCGTTCGGCGCGCCCCGCATCCCCATGTACACGACCGCGCTGGCCGACCCCCGCGCGACGCCCGTGCCGGACGGCGCGTACTGGGCCGCGAACCTCCGTGACCCCGTGCGGCTGACCGCGGCGACGACGGCCGCGGCGCAGGACGGCTACCGCGTGTTCCTGGAGATCTCCCCCCACCCGGTGGTCGCGCACTCCGTCACCGAGACGCTGTCGGAGAACGGGTTCGAGGACGTGTTCGTCGGCACCTCGCTGCGCCGGAACCAGCCGGAGCTGCCGGCCTTCCTGGCCGCGCTGGGGACGGCGCACTGTCACGGCGTCGAGGTGGACTGGAACCGGCTGCAGCCGTACGGCGGCCTCGCCGACCTGCCGCCGTACGCCTGGCAGCACCGCCGCCACTGGCGCGAGGACTCCGGCGACGACGGCAACCGCGGGCACGACGTGCGCTCCCACACCCTGCTCGGCGCCGGGACCGGCCTCGCCGGCAGCCGGACCCGCGTGTGGCGGACCGGCCTGGAGGACGCCAACCGGCCCTACCCGGGCAGCCACACCCTCAACGGGATCGAGATCGTGCCCGCCGCCGTGCTGGTCAACACGTTCTTGCACGCCGCCGAGGACGAGGACGTCACGCTCACCGGCGTGGAGATGACGCATCCGCTGATGACCGCGGAACGCCGGCAGGTCCAGGTCGTGCACGAACCTCCGGCGATACGGCTCGCGGCCCGTACGCCGGCCGGCCCCGGCGAGCCCGAACCGGCCTGGCTGGTGCATGTCACCGCCGACGTGGCCGCTCCTGGCCAGGTCAAGCCCGACGTGCTGCCCGACCCCGGCGCTCTGACCCCGATCGACCCCACGTTCGTGCACCGGCGGCTGGCCGCCGTCGGCGTGCCCTCGACGGGCTTCGACTGGACGATCGAGACGCTGCTGGCCGGCGACGGCGCGCTGCGCGCCACCGTCCGCACCGGGGACGCCGAGAGCTGGGCCCCGGCGCTGGACGCGGCGATGTCCGTCGCGCCCTGCGTGTTCCCCGGCGATCCGGTGCTGCGCATGGTCGTGCGCATCGACGAGGTCGTGCTGACCGGCGCCCCGCCCGCGACGGTGGTCATCGACGCGGCCGTGGACCGGGCCGCCGACGACACCGTGCGGGCGCTCCTGGCCGACCCGGACGGCCGGGTGGTGGGACACCTCACGGGGCTGCGCTACCCGGTGATCGACGCGCCCGTCCCGGCCGAGGAGGAGCTGGGCGGGCCCGCGGAGTCGTTCGCCGGGCTGACGGCGGAGGGTCTGCGCGACCGCGTCCTGCCCGAGGTGCGCGCGGAGATCGCGGCCGTGATGCGGCTGGCCCCCGAGGACCTGGCGGTCCGTCGTCCCCTGGTCGAGCAGGGGCTGGACTCGGTGATGACGGTCATGGTCCGGCGGCGGCTGGACAAGCGCTTCGGCTGCCGTCTTCCCGCGACCCTGCTGTGGCAGCAGCCCACCATCGCCGCGATCGCGGACCGGCTGGTGGAGCTGCTCGCGGCGGCCAGGCCAGAGGCGGCGGCGAAGACCGTACCGGAGGGCATGCCCGCGATCGGCGGGTGAGAGCGGCGCGGGCGGCCCGGCGGAGGATCTTCCCGGGCCGCCCGCGGCGTCCGGTCAGGAGCCCGCCGGCCGGTCGAGCCGGCGGAGCTGGTGGTCGAGGACCGCGGTCGCCTCGGCGATGCCCAGTTCCCCGACCAGCACCCCGTCGGCCAGCCCGCGCGCGAGCGCGAGCAGCACGTGCGCCTCGGCGCCCGCCTCGACGCCGGGGTCCGCGGCGGTGGCGGCCACGAGCGCGGCGATCTCGCGGTGCACCGCGTCGCCGCCCGCGCGGTACAGCTCGCGCACGTCGGGATCGGCGACGGCCCTGGCCAGGAACGCGTGCCCGGCGAGCAGCAGCACGGGAGCGCGCGAGCCCAGCTCGACGACGGCGAGCAGCGTGCGCCGCAGCGTGTCGGCCGGCCCGGCGGCCTCCCGCAGCGCCTCCCGGACATGGCCTTCGATCTCCTGCCTGAGCAGCTGCGCGCAGGCGCGCATCAGGTCGGCCTTCGCCCCGAAATAGTGCTGCACGAGCCCCTTGGAGACGCCGGCCTCCTGGGCGACCCCGCCGATGCTCACCCCGGCCAGGCCGTCACGGGCGCACAGCCTGAGCGCGGCATGGGCGATCTCGGCCCGCCGCGCCGCGTGGTCCACCTGCTTCGGCACGGCCCCCCTCTCTTTGCGATACGAGTGTATCGTGACGTTGTTGCGATACGATCGTATCGCGAAGGGCGAACGAAGGATCCCGCACGTGAACGATCTAGTGGAACCCAACATCGGAGCCGCGTTCCGCGCGCGGCGGCTCGGCCACTTCCGCGACGCCCCCGCCTTCGCGCGCTACCGCAACGCCTACGACGACGCCATGGCCCAGCTCCCCGAACCCGCCCAGATCCACGACGTGGTGACCGGCTTCGGATCCGTCCGGGTCTACCGTTTCGGCGGCGGCGACGGCGTGCCGCTGCTCCTGCTGCCGGGGCGCACCTCGGCCACCCCGATGTGGGAGGCGAACCTGGCCGGCCTCGTCGCCCGGCGGCCGGTCTACACCGTCGACCTGCTCGGGGAGCCCGGCCTGTCGGTGCAGACCCGGGCGTTCACGAGCGCGGAGGACCAGGCGACCTGGCTGGCCGAACTGCTGGACCGGCTCGGCCTCGCCCGGGTGCACCTCGTCGGGGTGTCCATCGGCGGGTGGAGCGCCTTCCACCTGGCCCTGCGCGTGCCGGAGCGGATCGCCTCGGTGAGCGTGCTCGACCCCGCCAACCTGTTCGGCCGGATCACCTGGAAGGTCGTCGTCTTCTCGCTGGGCTCGGTGGTGCCGTTCTTCCCCGAGTCGTGGCGCAGGAAGCTGCTGAGCTGGATCTCCGGCGGGGCCGACGCCTCGGCCGACGAGCCCGTCGCCAACCTGATCTCGGCCGGGATGCGGGACTTCACCGCGTTCCTGCCGCCGCCCGCGTACCCCACGGACGACCAGGTGGCCGGGCTGGACGTGCCGGTGCTCGCGCTGATCGCCGGGCGCAGCATCATCCACAACCCGCGCAAGGCCGCCCTGCGGGCCCGCCGCCTGCTCGCCCGGGGCGTCGTCGAGTTGTGGCCGGACGCCTCCCACGCACTCAACGGCGAGTTCCCCGACCGCGTCAACACCCGGGTCCTCGCCTTCGCCGACGAGGTCGACCGCGCTGACGACACTGCCGGAGACACTGCCGGCGACACGCCCTGACGCCACGGGCCGGGGCTTCTCAGCCGGGCTGCTCGCGGATCTCCCTGGTGGCCGAGCGGTAGGCGCGGGCGACCCCGGCGAGCAGGCCCAGCATCAGCGGCACCTGCTCCTGCGTGAACTGCCCGCGGATCTGCTCCAGGTGCCGCTCGGAGGTGACACGGGTGGCGTGGTACTCGGCCATGCCGCCCTCCAGCAGCTCCACCGTGACCATGCGCCGGTCGCGCTCGCCGCGTACCCGCCGCACGTAGCCGGCCTTCTCCAGACGGTCGATGAGCCGGGTCGCGGACGCGGACGGGAGCCCCAGCTCCTCGGAGATCGCCCCCACCGGGAGGGGGCCGCGCATCTCCAGCAGGATGAGCGCGGCCACGTCCACGTGGTGCACGCCGAGCCGGTCGGCGATCGCCTCGATGTGCAGCATGACCGCGATCAGGAACTCGCGGTAGACGTCCGCTTCTGGGTGGTTGTCGGTCACTCGCCCCAATGTACTTCACAGCGATGTATCTTTGAATCGAAGTAACTTCGTTTTGGAGATAAAATGGACGTTGTTGTCATCGGCGCCGGCGTGGGCGGCCTGGCCGTCGCGCGCAGCCTGCTCACCGCCGGCCACCAGGTGCGGATCTACGAACAGGCCACCGCCCTGCGCACGGGCGGCGCCGGGCTGAGCATCTTCAGCAACGGCGCCGCGGTGCTGCACGACCTCGGTGTCACCCTTGACGGCGTCGGCGGCCGGTTCGACCGGATCGACGCGCTGACCGCGGACGGCCGGCTGCGGCTCACCTCCGACATGGCCCACGCGGCCGCGCTCTACGGTTTCCCGAACAAGTCGGTCTCCCGCCGTCTCCTGCTGGAACGGCTGGCCGACGGGCTGCCCGGCGACCTGATCCGCTACGGCACGGCCTGCCGGACCGTGACCCAGGACGGCGACCGGGTGACCGCGACCTTCGAGGACGGCTCGACGGCCACCGGCGACCTGCTGATCGGCGCCGACGGCCACCACTCGGTCGTCCGGCGCGAGTTGTGGGGCGACGTCCCCATCCGGACGGCCACGTTCGGCACCTGGCAGGCATTGAGCCGGATCGACATCGACCTCGCCCGCACCCATCTGCACCTCATGATCACCGGTAAGGAAGGCGCCTGCGGGATCATCCCCGCCGGTGACGGCAAGCTCCAGTGGTGGTTCGACGTGCGCTGGGCCCCCGGCGAGCCGCGTCCGGCCGCGCCCCTGGCCGAGCTGCGGCGCCGCTTCGGCCACTGGGCGTCGCCCGTCCCCGAGCTGCTCGCCCAGGCATCGGAGGCCGACCTCGACTTCTTCGGCCACCACTGGCAGAAGGTGCGCCGGGAGTGGGGCAAGGGCCGCGTCACCCTGCTCGGCGACGCCGCCCACCTCATGCCCCCCACCCTCGGACAGGGCGCCAACCAGACCCTGGAGGACGTGTGGGTGCTCGGCCGCGAGCTGGCCAAGGGCGGCGACCCGGCGCCACGGCTGCGCGCCTACGAACGGGCCCGCTACCCGCACGTCAACCTGGTGTCCAGGCTGGCCCGGCGCAGCCCCGCCAACTGGCGCATCCCCCCGTTCGTCGGCCGGATGGTCTCCGAGACGTCCCAGAGCGGGTTGCTCGCCCGCTTCAGCAACCGCCTCACCGCCGCCCTCGCCCACTGAGCGCGGGCACGCCGGGTCGCGGGCTCCGGCGCCGGTGGTAGGCGTAGGTGACGGCGGCGAGCAGCGGCCCCCACAGCAGGAGCGGAAGGTAGCAGACGGCGAAGATCGCGGCCTCCCAGCCGCCCGCCTGGCTGGGGAAGTCCGGCGGGATCGGCTCGCCGCGCATGGTCACCCCGGCGAGCTCGGTCACGAAGGCCGCGCTCCACAGGACCGTCAGAATCACGGCGCCCGACGCCGCCGGAACGACGGCGGCCGGCGTCGGCACCCTGCGGCCACGCAACCCGGGGACCCAGCGGGGAAACCGCTCACCCCACGCGGCCACCAGCCCGACGGCGGTGAACGCCGCCAGCTCCGACACGATCGACAGGAGCACGACGTACAGCCGTTCACCGAGCCCGATCCCGCGGTCGAACGCCGCGGGCAACCGCCAGAGGCTGGACGGCAGCACGGTGAACGGCACGGCGTAGGCGGCGATCCGCGCCCAGCGGGGCACCCCGGCCACCGGCGCGTGGGCGGCCCGCCACGCCGTGCGCAGCCGCCCGCCGGTCACCGGCGAGCCCGCGGTCGCGGCGGCCACGGGGAGCGGCGCCGCGGCGCCGCGCGAACGATCAGTTCTCGTCATGGCGCTCACGCTAGGAACGAGCGGGCCGCCCTGCCTCCCCCCGGCGGGGGAGTGCGGCCCCGGCGGCGTCAGCTAACGTCGGTCCACGTGAAACGCCCTCTCGCCCAGGCCGCGCGGGCCGGGGTCTACCAGCTCCTGGGCGCCGCGCTGCTGGCTCCGGTCGCCGCCGGGCTCGGCCTGCCGATCCTGGCCGAGCTGACGCCGGGCCGCCTGCTGGTGCTGTGGGCGGCGTGCCTGCCCGCCTCGGTGCTGCTCGCGCTGCTGCCGCTGACCCGCCGCCTGGAGGTGATCGCGCTGTCGGATCTGCTCGACGTGGACGTGCCCGAACGCGGTGACCGCCTCTACCTGGTGGCCCTGACCAGCCTGCACCTGTACGTCGGCGGGACGCTCAGCGCGGCCGTCCTGGCGTTGTCCCCCGGGCTGCTGCCGCGGGCCTGGCAGGCGGCGCCCGGCCAGGTGGCCGAGGTGCTGCTGCTCATCGCCGTCGTGCTGGCCGCGATGGTCGCCGCCGGGCTCGGCCAGCGCTGGGTCGCGCGGCGGCTGCTGCGTTCCGAGCCGTCCCGGCTGATCGACGAGCTGGACCGCCGCCAGTCGCTCGCCCTGGAGCTGCACGACTCCGTCGGCCACGCACTCAGCGTCGTCCTGGTGCAGGCCATGGCGGCCGAGGCGGCGCTGCGCCGCGCCGCCCCCGAGCTCGCCGCCCAGTCGCTCGGCCACCTGACGACCACCGCCCGCAACGCTCAGCAGGAGCTCGACGTGCTGCTCGGCGTGCTCGACGACGGCGCGGCCGGCCGGACGCCCACCCTGGAAGCGCTCGGCACGCTCACCCGCGGCCTCGACGTCCGGGTCAGCGTCGGCCACCTCGGCAAGGTGTCGCCCGCGACCTCGCGGGCCGCGTTCGCGATCGCCAGGGAGGCGCTCACCAACGCCCTGCGGCACGGGCACGGCCCGGTCACGCTCGCCGTCGCCGTCGCCGCCGAACTGACCCTGACCATGGACAACGCGACCCTGAGCAGGCCGGGGGAGCCGGGGCGCGGCCTGACCGGCATGCGCATGCGGGCCCGGCTCGCCGGCGGGACGTGCACCTGGGAGGAGGTGGGCGGAACGTGGCGCGTCCGGGCGAGCCTGCCGCTGTGATCCGGGTCGTCCTGGCCGACGACGAGCAGCTCATCCGCTCGGGCTGGGCGACCATGCTCTCCCTGCACGACGACATCGAGGTGACGGCCGAGGCCGCCGACGGACGAGCGGCGGTCACGGCCGGCGCCGGCGCGGACGTCGTGCTGATGGACATCCGCATGCCGGTCATGGACGGCCTGGCCGCGACCCGGGAGCTGGCCCGCCGCTCGCCGAGGACGCGCGTCGTCATGGTCACCACGTTCGAGAGCGACCAGCTCGTCTGGGGCGCCCTGCGCGCGGGAGCCGCCGGCTACGTGCTCAAACGCTCGCCCGCCGGCGAGCTGGTGGAGGCGGTCCGCCTGGTGCACCGGCGCGACGCGGTGCTCTTCCCCGACGCGCTGCGCCGCATCGCCGCGCCGCACGTGGGCAGCGCCCGCCAGAGCCTGCCCGTCGAGCCGACGCCGCGCGAGCTGGACGTCCTGCGGCACATCGCGCTCGGGCGAAGCAACGCGGAGATCGCCGCCGCGCTGCACGTCACCAGGGAGACGGTCAAGACGCACGTCGGCAACCTCCTGGACAAGCTCGGCGCCCGCGACCGCACCCAGGCGGCGGTGCTCGCCTACGAGCTCGGCCTCGTCGGCCCGGTCGGGGAATGATCCCTCTCAGGAGGGAGGCGGGGTACCGCATCCCGCTCAAGAGCGAGACGGGACTTCGCCCTCTCCGGCGATGTCCGGCAGGCCGCGGAGAACCAGGATTGGGGAGGTCATCACCGCTAAGGAGTCAACGAGATGAACCCCCGCATCGCCTTCGTCGCCGCCCCCGTGCTCACCTTCACCTACGGCGTCCTCCGCATCCTGGACGGCCTGGACGGCAGCCGCGGTCCCGGCCTGGCCTGGACGGCCGGGCACCTGGCCTTCATCGGCGCCCTGGCGTTCTTCGCCGTGACCTTCCACGAGATGCGCAGGCTGGCCGGCCGCGGCCGTCTGGCGACAGGGCTGGCCGTAGCCGGATATGTCGGCATCACCACGCTGATCGCCCAGTTCTCCATCGACATCGTCGTGGGGTTCCGCTCGGCCGACCACGCCGCGATGGGCGTGCTCTTCGACCAGGTCAAGTCGGTTCCCGGGGTGCAGCAGGTGGTCTACGACTTCGGGCCGATGTTGTTCTTCGTCGCCCAGATCGGCCTGGTCCTCCAGCTCGCCGTCCAGCGCCGCGTCAAGGCGTGGACGCCCGTCCTGGTGGTCGCCGACGTCATGGTGCCGTTCGTGGAGAAGGACCTCATGCCGCTGGGCGCCGCCTGCCTGCTGGTCTCCTTCCTGGCGATGGCCCGGGTGTCGCGGGCGTCCCGTGCGGCCGACGGCCGGCACCGCGTGGCCGAGCCCGCCGTACCGGCCGCCGTGTGACGATCGGGGTGTGACCCGTCGACCGCCTGGTGTCAGCACGCTGCTGAGGGGACGCGGCGCGGAGCCGCGGTTCACCTCCGCGGGCCGGACGGGCCCACGACGCCCGGCGACTGACACCCGGAACCAGCCCCGGGCGCGACGCTCACCGTCCGGGGGCGGCGACGGGAAGGGTGAGGATCATGGTGAGACCGCCCCCGGGGGTCTCGTCGGGCACGAGCGTGCCGCCCATGGCCTCGGCGAGCCCGCGGGACAGGGCGAGCCCGAGCCCGACGCCGGAGTGGTTGTCGCGGTCGCCGAGCCGCTGGAACGGCTGGAAGACGCGGTCGTGCGCCTCCGGCGGGATGCCGGGGCCGCGATCCATCACCCGGATCTCGACGTGGTCGCCGTGCCCGCTGGCGGTGACCAGCACGGTCCGGCCGGGCGGGCTGAAGCGCACGGCGTTGGACATGAGGTTGACCAGGACGCGTTCCAGCAACGCGGGATCGGCCAGCACGTCGGGCAGCTCGACGGAGACGTCGCCTTCGACGCGGTCCCGCAGCGGGCCGAGATCGTCGATGGCGCGCGGCACGATCTCCTCGAGCGCCAGCGGCTGCGCGCTCACCCCGAGCACGCCGGCCTGCAGGCGGCTCATGTCCAGCAGGTTCGCCACCAGCCGGTCCAGCTTGTCCAGCGACTCCTTCGCGGTGGCGAGCAGCTCGGACCGGTCCCTTTCCGACCAGGCGACCTCGGTGCTGCCCAGGCTCTCGACGGCGGCCTTGGCCGAGGCGAGCGGCGTGCGCAGGTCGTGGCTGACGGCGGCCAGCAGCGCGGTGCGCATCCGGTCGGCCTCGGCGAGCGGGCGGGCGAGCTCGGCCTCCTGCTGGAGGCGTTCCTGGCGCAGCGCGACGGCGGTCTCGGCGGCGAACGCCTCCAGCACCGTGCGGTCGGCGGCCTCCAGCGGCTCGCCCCTGGCGGCCAGGACCAGTTCCTCGTCGATGACGACGTCGGTGTCGGACCGTCCCGGGCAGGTGGCGGGGGCGCCGCCGGAGGTCGCGACGATCCGCCAGGCGTCCGGGTCGGACTGCTGGTCGGGCGCGCGCGCGGCCTCGGGCCGCCGTTCCAGCAGGGTGACGGAGGTCAGGCCAAAGGTCTCGCGCATGCGTTCCAGCAGCGAGGACACCGCGGCCTCGCCGCGCAGCACGTGACCGGCCATGGTGGACAGCAGCTCGGCGTCGGCGCCGGCCCGCGCGGCCTCCCTCGTCCGGCGGGCGGCGATGTCCACGATCGTGCTCACCGCCGCCGCCACCAGCACGAAGACGACCAGCGCGAACAGGTTCTCCGGGGCGGCGATGGTGAACTCGCCGACCGGCGCGGTGAAGAACCAGTTGAGCAGCAGCGAACCGCCGACGGCCGCGGTGATGGCCGGCCACATGCCGCCGACCAGGGCCACCCCGACGGTCAGGCACAGGAAGAACAGGATCTCGCTGGGCAGCGACAACATGTCCCGGAACGGCGCCAGCGCGGCCGTCAGCAGCGGCATCCCGGCCACCGCCAGCGCCCAGCCGCTCGCCCGCCGGGTCCGGGTGAGCGCGGCCCGCGTGCGGGCGGGCCGGCGGCGTCCCTGCTTGGCCTCCTCGTGCGTGATCATGTGGACGTCGATGGATCCCGACCGGGCGGTGGTCTCCACGCCGACGCCCCGGGAGAAGATCTGCGCGAACCGCCCCCTGCGCGAGGCGCCGAGGACGAGCTGGGTGGCGTTGACGCCGCGCGCGAAGTCGAGCAGCGCCCGCGGGACGTCGTCGCCGACCACCTGGTGGTAGCTGCCGCCCATGTCCTCCACCAGCGTGCGCTGGCGGGCCAGGCTGGCCGGGTCGGCGCCGGCCAGCCCGTCGGCGCTGGTGACGTGCACCGCGAGCAGGTCGGCGCCCTTGGTGCGGGCGGCGATGCGGGCGGCCCGGCGGACCAGTGTGTCGCCCTCGGGGCCGCCGGTCAGGGCGACCACCACTCGCTCGCGGGTCTCCCAGGTGGTGGCGATGCCGTGGTCGGCGCGGTAGCGGTCGAGCTGGTCGTCCACCTTGCCGGCCACCCACAGCAGCGCGAGCTCGCGCAGCGCGGTGAGGTTGCCGACGCGGAAGTAGTTGGACATGGCGGCGCTGACCTTCTCCGGCGCGTACACGTTGCCGTGCGCCATGCGGCGGCGCAGCGCCTCCGGTGACATGTCCACCAGCTCGATCTGGTCGGCGCGGCGCACCACCTCGTCGGGCACGGTCTCGCGCTGCGGCACGCCGGTGATCTCCTGGACGACGTCGTTGACCGACTCCAGGTGCTGGATGTTCACCGTGGAGACGACGTCGATGCCGGCGTCCAGGATCTCGTCCACGTCCTGCCAGCGCTTGACGTTCTTCGAGCCGGGCACGTTGGTGTGCGCCAGCTCGTCGATCAGCGCCACCTTCGGCCGGCGGGCGATGACGGCGTCCACGTCGAGCTCGGTGAAGGTGGCCCCGCGGTGGACGACGGTCCGGCGCGGGATGATCTCCAGGCCCTCCAGGAGGGCGGCGGTGCGGGGACGGCCGTGCGTCTCGACCAGGCCCACGACCACGTCCCGGCCGCGTTCCCGCGCGCGGCGGCCCTCGCCGAGCATCGCGTACGTCTTGCCGACCCCGGGCGCCGCCCCGAGGTAGACCCGAAGGCGGCCCCTGCTCATGAGCGGTCGAGCGCCAGGTTGAGTTCGAGCACGTTGACGGCCGGTTCGCCCATGAAGCCGACGGCCCGGCCGGTGGTGTGCTCCTTGATGAGCCGCTCGACCTCGGCCTGGCCGAGGCCGCGCTCCCTGGCCACACGCCGCGCCTGGAGCTCGGCGTAGGCCACGGAGATGTGCGGGTCGAGCCCGGAGCCACTGGCGGTGACCGCGTCGGCCGGGACCTTCGCCTCGGCCTCCCCCCGGACCGGGACGGTGCGCCCGGCCGCGTAGTCCTCCCCCGGCTCGGCACACTCCACCCGCCTGCCCTGATAGGTCGCGACGAACGGGGTGGCCGGGCACGCCTGGTTGACGCTGACGGCCCGGTCGGGGAAGACCTTGAGCACCGCGCCGACCCCGTCCGGGGTGCAGTACGGGCGGGCGCCGCTGACGCCCTCCAGCTCGCCGGCCGCCCTGGAACGGGCGCAGACCTGGGTGAGCAGCGACTGCCGGCCCTCCTCGCCGGCGACCGGCAGCGTGTCCACGACGTCCTCGGGGCCGAGGTTGCTCGCGCCGGACGAGGTCGGGTCGTAGCCGTCGCCCGCCGCCGACGGACGGGACTGGAAGTACGTCCTGATCGGCTTGCCGTCGGCGTCGGTGAAGGACTGGCCGATGAGCGCGCTGCCCACGGCCCTGCCGTCCTTCTCGACGATCGAGCCGTTGGCGCGCCCGTTGAACAGGGCCTGGGCGACCCCGGTGGTGACCAGCGGGTAGACGATGCCGAGCAGCGCGGTCAGGACGGCGACGGCGCGCAGGGCGGCGAGGTGCTGGCGGACCCAGCTTGGCAGGCGTTCCATTTATGACATCCCCGGAAGGAACTGGATCAGCAGGTCGATGAGCTTGATGCCGATGAAGGGGGCGACGATGCCGCCCAGGCCGTAGACGTACAGGTTGCGCGAGAGCAGCTTGGACGCGCTGGACGGCCGGTACCGGACGCCTCTGAGCGCCAGCGGGATCAGCGCGACGATGACCAGCGCGTTGAAGATCACCGCGGCCAGGATCGCGGACTGGGGGCTGGACAGGCGCATGACGTTGAGCGCGTCCAGGCCCGGGTAGACGGCCGCGAACATGGCCGGGATGATCGCGAAGTACTTCGCGATGTCGTTGGCGATCGAGAACGTGGTCAGCGCGCCCCGCGTGATCAGCAACTGCTTGCCGATCTCGACGATCTCGATGAGCTTGGTCGGGTTGGAGTCCAGGTCGACCATGTTCCCGGCCTCCTTGGCGGCCGAGGTGCCGGTGTTCATGGCCACGCCGACGTCCGACTGGGCCAGGGCGGGGGCGTCGTTGGTGCCGTCGCCGGTCATCGCGACCAGGCGGCCGCCCTCCTGCTCCTTCCTGATCAGGGCCAGCTTGTCCTCGGGGGTGGCCTCGGCCAGGAAGTCGTCCACGCCGGCCTCGTCGGCGATGGCCTTGGCGGTGAGCGGGTTGTCGCCGGTGATCATGACGGTGCGGATGCCCATGCGGCGCATCTCGTCGAAGCGTTCGCGCATGCCCTGCTTGACGACGTCCTTGAGGTGGATGACGCCGAGCACGCGGCCCCGCTCGGCCACGACCAGCGGGGTGCCGCCGGAGGCGGAGATGCCGTCCACGATGTGGCCGACGTCGTCGGTGGGGTGGCCGCCGTTGTCGCGTACCCACTTCATGACCGCGGTGGCCGCGCCCTTGCGGACCTCGCGGCCGTCCAGGTTCACGCCGGACATGCGGGTCTGGGCGGTGAACTGCACCCATTCGGCGCCGTGGATCTCGCGCTCGCGCAGGCCGTACCGCTCCTTGGCGAACACCACGATCGAGCGGCCCTCGGGGGTCTCGTCGGCGAGGCTGGAGAGCTGGGCGGCCTCGGCGAGCTCGGCCTCGGTGATCCCGTCCACCGGCACGAACTCGGCCGCCTGCCGGTTGCCCAGCGTGATCGTGCCGGTCTTGTCCAGCAGCAGCGTGGACACGTCACCGGCGGCCTCGACGGCGCGGCCGGACATCGCGAGGACGTTGCGCTGCACCAGACGGTCCATGCCGGCGATGCCGATGGCCGACAGCAGCGCCCCGATCGTGGTGGGGATCAGGCAGACCAGCAGCGAGACCAGCACGATGCCGGTGACGCCGTTCGCGTCGAGCGCGAGCGAGTCGGGGACGCCGGGGTTGATCTGCTTGGAGTAGACGGCCAGCGGCTGCATGGTGACGGTGGCGACCAGGAAGACGATCGTCAGGGCGGCCAGCAGGATGTTGAGCGCGATCTCGTTGGGCGTCTTCTGCCGGTTGGCGCCCTCGACCAGGGCGATCATGCGGTCGACGAAGCTCTCGCCGGGCTTCTGGGTGATCCTGACGACGATCCGGTCGGAGAGCACCTTCGTGCCGCCGGTCACCGCCGAGCGGTCGCCGCCCGACTCGCGGATGACGGGCGCGGACTCGCCGGTGATGGCCGACTCGTCCACCGAGGCGATGCCCTCGACCACGTCGCCGTCGCCGGGGATGACCTCGCCGGCCTCGACCACCACCAGGTCGCCCTGCCGCAGCTCGGGCGCGCCGACCGTGTCCCACCCGCCTTCCGCGTCGCCGCGCAGGCGGCGGGCCCGGGTGTCGGTCTTGGCCTTGCGCAGCGTCGCCGCCTGCGCCTTGCCGCGCCCTTCCGCGACGGCCTCGGCCAGGTTGGCGAAGATCACGGTCAGCCACAGCCACACGACGGTCGCCCAGGCGAAGAACGACGGATCGACGATCGCCAGGACGGTGGTGAACACCGCGCCGACCTCGACGATCAGCATGACGGGGTTGCGCCACAGCGTGGCCGGGTTCAGCTTCCTGACCGCGTCGGGAAGGGACCTGACGAGCTGCCGGGGATCCAGCAGGCCGCCGCCCACGCGGCCGTCCCGCCGCGCGGGGGAGGGTTTGTCCAGTACGGGGGTTGACATGTCAGGACAGTCCTTCTGCGATCGGGCCGAGCGCGAGTGCCGGGAGGAAGGTGAGGGCGACGAGGATCATCGTCACGCCGACGACCAGGCCGACGAACTGCGGCCGGTGCGTGGGCAGCGTGCCGGCGCCTTCGGGGACGGGCGACTGCGCCGCCAGCGAACCGGCCAGGGCCAGCACCAGGATGATCGGCAGGAACCGGCCGAAGGCCATGCACAGGCCGAGCGCCACGTCGTACCAGGGGGTGTTGACGGTGAGGCCGGCGAAGGCCGAGCCGTTGTTGTTGGAGGCGCTGGTGAAGGCGTAGAGCACTTCGGACAGGCCGTGGGGGCCGCCGTTCAGCATGCTCGCGCGCCGCTCCGCCGAGCCCATCGCGAACGCGGTACCGACCAGCACCAGGGCGGGGGTGACCAGGAAGTACAGGGAGGCGAGCTTGATCTCGCGGGCGCCGATGCGCTTGCCCAGGTACTCGGGGGTACGGCCGACCATCAGGCCCGCCACGAACACCGTGATCACGGCGAGGATCAGCATGCCGTACAGGCCCGAGCCGACGCCGCCGGGCGCGACCTCGCCGAGCATCATGTTGACCATCGTCATCATGCCGCCGAACGGCGTGTAGGAGTCGTGGAAGGAGTTCACCGCCCCGGTGCTCGTGAGGGTGGTCGAGGCGGCGAAGGTGGCCGAGTTCGAGACGCCGAAGCGCAGCTCCTTGCCCTCCAGCGCCGCGCCGGCCGCCTGCGGCACGGTGGCGTTCCCGGACAGCTCGAAGACGTTGGTGAGCAGGACGCTCGCCAGGGCCAGCACGCCCATCACCGCGAGGATCGCGTACCCCTGCCGGACCTGGCCGACCAGCCGGCCGAAGGTGCGGGTGAGCGAGAACGGGATCACCAGGATCAGGAAGATCTCGAACCAGTTCGTCCAGCTCGTGGCGTTCTCGAACGGGTGGGCGGAGTTGGCGTTGTAGAAGCCGCCGCCGTTGGTGCCCAGCTCCTTGATGACCTCCTGGGAGGCGACCGGGCCGCCGGTGACGCCCTGCGTGCCGCCGGTCAGCGTGGTCACCTCGTGCACGCCCGAGAAGTTCTGCACCAGGCCGCCCGCCACCAGCACCAGCGCGCCGACGAAGGCGATCGGCAGCAGGATGCGCAGGGTGCCGCGGACCAGGTCCACCCAGAAGTTCCCGATCGTGCCGGACCTGCGCCGGGCGAACCCGCGCACCAGCGCCACCGCGACCGCCATGCCGACGGCCGCCGAGACGAAGTTCTGCACGGCCAGGGCGGCCATCTGGGTCAGGTGGCCCATCGTGGACTCGCCGGAGTACGCCTGCCAGTTGGTGTTGGTGACGAAGCTGATCGCGGTGTTCCAGGCGATGTGGCCGGTGACCGGCTCCATGCCGAGGCTCAGCGGCAGCTTGTCCTGCAGGCGCTGGAGGCCGTACACGACCAGGACCGAGATCACCGAGAAGGCCAGCACGCTGCGGGCGTAGACCGGCCAGCTCTGCTCGGTGTCGGCCCGCACTCCGAGCAGGCGGTAGATGCCGCGCTCGACGACGTTGTGCTTCGTCGTGGAGTAGACGCGGTGCATGTAGTCGCCGAACGGTTTGTGCACCAGGGCCAGCGCCGCGATCAGGGAGACAATGAAGATCATTCCGGCCAGGGTCGTACTCATCAGAACCGCTCCGGGAACAGCAGGGCCACGATCATGAAGATCACCAGACCGGCGACCACGATGAGGCCGGTGGCGTTGACGGCGCTCACAGCCGCTCCACCGCCCGCACGACCAGCCCGAAGACCACGAAGATCGCGATCGTCAGGGCGACGAAGATGACGTCGGCCATCCCCACTCCTCAGTTCGATGATGAGACCATTGCCGCCCCTCGACGGGCGGCGCGCAGGTCCAGCAAACGCCGGAAAATGGGGTGTTTTGCCGTTCTTGACGGTTTCCATACGGCCGCGGCCCGAATCTTGACGGCCTCCCTACGCGGCTCGGTCCGGGTTCGGGAGGGGCGCGCGCGGTCCGGGCCGCGCTCCGGTCACGACAGGAGGTCGCGCCAGCGTTCGGCCGACGCCAGGGCGTCCAGGCTGATCCGCTCCAGGAACGCGCCGCCCCTGGCCAGGCGCCGGCCCGCGGGCGTGTCGAGCCCGAGCGTCTGCCCCGCCGCCTTGGCGACCTCCGCCGCCGCGAGCGTCTGCCGGGCGCTGATCATCGTCGAGTGGTACCAGGCGTCGTCGTCGACCACGTAGACGTCGCGCCGTCGTTGCGGATCGCGTTCGCGCCTGATCAGGCCCTGCCGGGTCAGGTAGCCCACCGCCGTGGAGATCGAGGCGGGGCTCACCTTCAGCCCGCGCGCCAGCTCGGCCGCGGTGAGCCGGCCGTCCTCGCTCAGCCACAGGCCGATGAGCACGCGCGCCACCATCTTCGGCAGGCCCATCGCGACCGCCATCTCGACGGCTCCCTCTTCCGCCTCGAAGACCTGGCGGTCCCGGGACTCGGCCGGACGCGCCGGGGCGCCGCGCCGCGCCCGCCGCGCCGTCGCCTGGTGCGCCCGCTCGGGACGGTAGTCGCCGGGGCCGCCGTTGCGGCCGACCTCGCGGCTGATCGTCGAGGTCGGCCGGTCGAGCCGCCTGGCGATCTCGGCGTAGGAGCGGCCTTCGGCGAGACCGGTCGCGATGCGCCGGCGGTCGTGCAGGGTCAACCTTCCTTCTGCCACGACCTCACTATTGCGTTCGGCCGCACACAATGCAACGTTTCATTGCATTCAGCTTCAGCGTCAAGGCATCAGTTTATCGCCCTTGAACTGGGCTTATGCGTTGCCGTTGATTGACACAATTTCTGAAAGCAACGTAGCTTTCAGTCGTGATGAACACGTACTATCGTGACGAGTCGCGCGCCTTCGTCTCGGTGACGGGGCTGCGCAAGTCCTACGGCGCCCACCGCGTCCTGGACGGCATCGACCTGTCCATCCCCGAGGGCACCGTCTTCTCGCTGCTCGGCCCCAACGGCGCGGGCAAGACCACCACGGTGCAGATCCTGTCCACCCTGATCAAGGCCGACGCCGGCGAGCTCCGGGTCGCCGGGCACGACCTGTCCAGGGAACCCGACAAGGTGCGGGCCGCGATCGGCGTCACCGGCCAGTTCTCCGCGGTCGACGGCTTCCTCACCGGCGAGGAGAACCTACGGCTCATGGCCGACCTGCTCCACCTCGGCCGCGCCGAGGGCCGCCGCCGAGCCGGCGAACTGCTGGAGCGCTTCGACCTCACCGGCGCCGCGGGCAAGCCCGCGGCCGCCTACTCGGGCGGCATGCGCCGCCGGCTCGACCTCGCCATGACCATGGTCGGCACGCCCAGGCTCATCTTCCTCGACGAGCCCACCACGGGCCTGGACCCGCGCAGCCGCCGCACGATGTGGCAGATCGTCCGGGACCTCGTCCGGCAGGACGGCGTGACCATCTTCCTGACCACCCAGTACCTGGAGGAGGCCGACGAGCTCGCCGACCGCATCGCGCTGCTCAGCCAGGGCCGGCTGGTGGCCGAGGGCGCCCCTGAAGAGCTCAAGCGCATGGTCCCCGGCGGCCACGTCGTCGTGCGCTTCGCCGACCTCGACGGGTACCGCAGGGCGGTCTCGCTGGTGGGGGCGTGCTCGCGCGACGAGGAGTCCCTGACGGTGCAGATCCCCGACACCGGCGTCGGCGCGTTACGCGAGCTCCTGGAACTGCTGGACGCGCACGCTGTCGAAGTCGCCGAACTGTCGATGCGCACGCCCGGCCTGGACGACGTCTTCCTGGCCCTGACCGAGGAGTCCGCACGATGAGAGCGATCACCGACTCGGCGACGATGTTGCGCCGCCAGATCAGGCACATGTGGCGCTACCCCACGCTGATCCTCACCTACGCGGGCGTCCCGGTGGTGTTCCTGCTGCTGTTCGTCTACGTCCTCGGCGGCATCATGGGCGCCGGGATCGGCGGCGACCGCGCCGCCTACGTCGCCTACATCACTCCCGGCATCCTGATCATGACGATCGCCAGCGCCGCGCAGGGGACCGCGATCGCGGTGGCGATGGACATGACCGAGGGCATCGTCGCCCGGTTCAAGACCATGGCCATCGCCCGCGTCTCGGTCCTGACCGGACACGTGCTCGGCGCGCTCGTGCAGAACTTCACCGCGATCGCCGCCGTGACGCTGACGGCCCTGCTGATCGGCTTCCGTCCCGCCGCCTCGGCGCTGGACTGGCTCGGGGTGGTGGGCGTGCTGGCCATGTTCACCTTCGCCGTCACCTGGCTGTCGGCGGCGCTGGGCATGGTCACCAAGAACGTGGCCACGGCCAGCAACCTGCCGATGCCGCTGATGCTGCTGCCGTTCCTGGGCAGCGGCGTGGTGCCGCCGGAGTCGATGCCGGGCCCGTTGCGCTGGTTCGCCGAACACCAGCCGTTCACGCCGGTCATCGAGACCCTGCGCGCGCTGCTGGCCGGGCGGCCGGCGGGGCCCAGCCTCGCGGCGGCGGCACTCTGGAGCGCGGCCATCGCGCTGGGCGGGTACCTGTGGGCCCGCAGGCTCTACAACCGGTGAGGTTTCCCCTTCGTGCCGGTCTTCTCGCTGACGGACTCCTGGTAGAGGTCGGCGTAGGTGCGGGAGTCCTTGATCAGGCCGTCGGCGAAGGCGGCGACGTCCTCGCCGATGAGTTCCAGGACTCCCTTGCCGGCCGCGACGCCCTCCTCGAAGAAGTCGACGATGCCCGGCAGCAGGGACCCGTCGGTCAGCCCGACCGGCCCGACCTTGAAGAAGTACCGCTGCATCTCCTTGTAGACGATCTGGTAGTCGGGCGGCAGCGCCTTGACCCGCGCCAGGTGCGCCCGCCACTGCTTCTTGCCCTCGATGATGTCCTGGATGCCCACGTCAGCCTCCCAGCCGGCCCAGCTTCTTCGCGACGTTCCTGTTCAACTGCTCGCGCCACCGGTCGCGGAAGCTGCGGCCCCCTGACTCGCCGGCCAGGGCCGCGCAGAATCCCGGGATGTCGTCGCCCAGCACCTCGTGGACGTCCTGCCCGTCGGCCGCCGTCTCCTCCAGCAGCCCCAGGACGCCGTCGAAGATCGGCATCAGGTTCCGGCCGGTGAAGTCCCCGTAGAGGAAGAGGTGACCCTTGATCTGTTCCCAGGCCGCCCGGTGGTCGGCCGGCAGCGCCGCGGCCCGGGCTTCGAACGCCTTGTAGTCCCTGGTGAGGTCGCTGCCGGTGATGGTCTCCCAGAAGCTCATTTCCCGCCCTCCTTGAGCTTGTCGATCCGGGATGTGATGTACGCCCATTTCGCCCAGAAGGTCGCCAGTTCCGCGCGTCCCGCGTCGTTGAGCGCGTAGAACTTGCGCGGCGGCCCCTGCTCGGACGGTCGTTTCGTCACCTGGACGAGCCCGTTCTTCTCCAGTCGCAGCAGGATGGTGTAGACCGTCCCCTCGACGACGTCGGCGAAGCCCAGGTCGTTCAGCCGGCGCGTGATGGCGTACCCGTAGGTCTCCTCGCTGCCGATGATTTCGAGCACGCAGCCCTCAAGCGTGCCCTTCAGCATCTCCGTCAGATTGTCCATGGTGGCTCTTCTTCCGCCGCCTTCCGAAGTACTCGGTGGTACCGAGTACTGCTATACAGTACCACAGAGTAGAGCCTTCGGGTCAGGGGCGCAGCAGGCCGCGTACCCGGTCGATCGTCGCCTCGGCCTGCCGCGCCTGGCCTGGTGGATCAGGCCGAGGACGGTCTCGGCCAGGCGCGCCGACTCCATGCGCATCGCCCGCGGGTCCAGACGCAGGTCCTGGACGCCGGACGCGCAGCTGTACTCGACGCTCACCCAGCCGTCCGGGGATTCGGCCCGGACCGTGGCGGTCTCGCCGGGGAGCCGGCTCAGCCTGCTGAAAAGGTGGTCGGCGTCGGCCGCGAGCGGCGCAGCCGTGCAGCAGCGTGTCGAGCAGCGACTCCACTGCCCGGTGGTTCTCGTACAGGCCGGTCAGGCAGCGGGTGGCCGCGGTCCGGGCGGCGACCAGGCTGAGCGGCGTGAGCGCGGCGGTCAGCACCCAGAGCGCCAGCGCGGCCATGGCCGCCGCCACCAGGAACTGGTACAGGATCATCGCGACGAGCGCGGCGCCGACGGTGCGGAGGACGAGGGCGGCGACGACCGCGCGGATCTCGATCGAGCGCAGGCCGGCCAGGCAGGCGTCCATGCGGCGGTCGAAGGCCCGGCCGTCCTCGCTCCGCCAGCTCGTCGTGGCCACCTCGCCGACCAGCGCCTCGACGTTCAGCCGGGTGGCCGCCACGTCGTCGTGCACGGCCGGCCAGGTGTCCGCGCCGTCGAAGAACGCCCGCGGGTCGTACTGGTGGACGTACATCCTGCCGACGAACGGCCAGGCGGCGGGCACGCCGAGCGCGGACAGCGTCACCGCCGCGCCCGCGCCCGCCATGAGGGCGTCGCGGGCCAGCCCGGCGGCGTTCACCGCATCCTCACGGTGGCGGCGGTCTCGGCGTCCTGCTCGTCCAGCCGCCTGACCGCCTCGGGCAGGCGCGATCGCATCTCCCTGAGCCGGGACCGGTCGATCTCGATCTCGTGGGGGCCGGAAGGTGTCCATGGATTCATCGGCATACGTGGCTCTCGTCCGTGCGGGAATGATCTGTCCAGCCTGTCCCGCCGGGGCGTGAACCGCCGCAATCCTGACGAAATCCCTACGCGCCGCGCCGCGTCACCGCCGCGGTGTCCGCCGGCGGACGACGAGCCGGCCGTGCCGCATGCGGCCGGTCAGGCGGACCCGCAACACCTCGGGCGGGTCGTCGTCGGGCTCCCTGCCGATCGCCAGCGTGCCGTGCCGTACCGAGAGCTCGTCGCTCTCCAGCACCATGCCCGGCGCCAGGACCAGCTCCACGCTGCCGCCGCTCACCCGCAGCTCGATGATCAGCTCGGGCGCGCCGCGCACCGCGCTGGTCAGGTCCAGCAGCACGTCGCTCCACGCGGTGCGCACCGCCAGCCGGTGCGGCAACGTCCAGCGGCCGTCGCGGCGCACCGAGCCGTGCTTCTCCTTGATGGTGAGCAGTTCGGCGGCCGGAGCCCCGGCCGGCGGCAGCGCGAGCGCACCGTGGCTGCCCGGTCCCGCGACCAGGTCGTTGACGAGCGGGGCCAGCGCGTTCACGGTGCGGGCGGACAACGCCACCTCCAGCCGCTGCTCGAATTCGGCCAGGTCGAGCCGGCCGTCGGCGACGGCCGTCCGCAGCAGTTCGGTGACGCGGTCGCGGTCCGCGTCGGAGGCCCGCAGCGTCGGTGAGGAGGGCTTCACGGGACCCGCCGGGAGGTGTGCCATGGGTGGTTCCTCTCTGGAGCTCAGGGATCGGCGCCACCGGGGCGGGGTCAGGCGTCCCAGGTGACGGGGAGGCTCTTGACGCCGTAGATGTCGGCGGACTCCGGGCGCAGGGCGACCTGGTCGGCCGGTACGGCCAGGCGCAGGGTGGGGAAGCGGCCGAGCAGCGCGGGGAAGGCGACGCGCATCTCGACGCGGGCGAGCTGCTGGCCCAGGCACTGGTGGATGCCGTGGCTGAAGGCCAGGTGGCCGCCGTCCTGCCGGCGCAGGTCGAGGGTGTGGGGGTCGGGGAAACGTTCGGGGTCGCGGTTGGCGGTGTTGAGGGACAGGATGACCATCGTGCCGGCCTTGACAGTCTGTCCGGCCAGCTCGACGTCCTCCAGGGCGACCCGGTAGAACTGCTTGGCGACGGACAGGTAGCGCAGCAGCTCCTCGACGGCCTGGTCGGCGAGCGTGGGGTCGGCGCGCAGCGCGGCGAGCTGGTCCGGGTTCTGCAACAGGGCGAAGGTGCCGAGGGCCAGCATGTTGGCGGTGGTGTCGAACCCGGCCGACAGCAGGATCAGGGCCATGCCCTGCAGCTCCTCGTCGGTCAGGTCGCTGTCGAGCAGGTCGCTGAGCACGTCGTCGGTCGGGTGGGCGCGCTTGGCGGCCACGAGTTCGGCCAGGTACTTCTGGGTGGCGAGGTAGGCGGCGATCAGTTCCTCGTCACCGGCCTCGCCGCCGAGGAACTTGTCGATGTTCTCCTGGAAGCGGTCCCGGTCCTCGTACGGCACGCCCAGCAGCTCGCAGATGACGATGGCGGGGATGGGCTTGGCGAACGCGGTCACCAGGTCGGCGGTGGGGCCGGCCTGTTCCATGGCGTCCAGGTGTTCGGCGGTGATCTGCTCGACGCGCTCGGTCAGCAGCCGCATCCGGCGGACGGTGAACTTGCCGACGAGCGGCTTGCGGTAGCGGCTGTGCTGCGGGTCGTCCATGAGCAGGAACTCGCCGGGCGGGGCCGGGGGCACCTCGATGTCGCCGTAGTCGATGGTCGGGTGGTGGCTCATGAGCTCCTTGCGGGAGCTGAAGCGGGGGTCGGCCAGGATCGAGCGGGCCAGGTCGTAGCCGGTGACCAGCCAGCCCTGGTGCCCGTCGGCGAAGGGGAAGCGGCTGATGGGGCCGTGCTCGCGGGCCTCGACGAGTTCCTTCGGCGGGTCGAACGGGCAGCCGGGACGGCGTTCGGCGGGCATCGGCGTGACGGTGTGCAGGGAGTCGGTCATGATCGTCCTTTCAGGAGATCTTGCGGCGGTAGGTGTTCATGGCGAAGACGTAGGCGACGACCAGGATGCCGACGCACCAGCCGAGGGCGATCCAGATGTCATTGCCGACGGGCTGCTCGGCGAACAGGGCGCGGACGGCGTTGACGATGGAGGTCACCGGCTGGTTCTCGGCGAAGACGCGCACCACGGTGGGCATGGTGTCGGTGGGCACGAACGCCGAGCTGAGGAACGGCAGGAAGATGAGCGGGTAGGAGAACGCGCTCGCGCCTTCCATGGTCTTGGCCGACAGGCCGGGGATGACGGCGATCCAGGTCAGCGCCAGGGTGAACAGGATCAGGATGCCCGCGACCGACAGCCAGGCCGACAGGCCCGCGCTCGATCGGAAGCCCATGAGCAGGGCGACGAGCATCACGACCACCAGCGAGACGAGGTTGGCGACCAGCGAGGTCAGCACGTGCGCCCACAACACCGACGAGCGCGCGGTCGGCATGGACTGGAACCGTTCGAAGATGCCGCCCTTCATGTCCATGAACAGCCGGTAGGCGGTGTAGGCGATGCCGGAGGCGACCGTGATGAGCAGGATGCCGGGCAGCATGTAGTTCACATACGAGTCCGACCCCGTCCTGATCGCGCCGCCGAACACGTAGACGAACATCAGCATCATGGCGATCGGCATGATCGCGGTCGTGACGATGGTGTCCGGGCTGCGGGAGATGTGGCGCAGGGACCGTCCCAGCAGGACGGTGGTGTCGCCGAAGAAGTGCTTGCTCATCGTGGGGGTCCTTAGGCTTTCGTGCCGACGAGGGTGAGGAAGACGTCCTCCAGGGTCGGCTGCTTCTCGACGTACTCGACCTTGGCGGGCGGGAGGAGTTGCTTGAGCTCGGCGAGGGTGCCGTTGACGATGATCCGGCCCTCGTGCAGGATCGCGATCCGGTCTGCGAGCTGCTCGGCCTCGTCCAGGTACTGGGTGGTGAGCAGCACGGTGGTGCCCTGGGCGGCGAGCTCCTTGACGGCCTGCCACACCTCGATGCGCGCCTGGGGGTCGAGGCCGGTGGTCGGCTCGTCGAGGAAGATGACCGGCGGGTCGCCGATGAGGCTCATCGCGATGTCGAGGCGGCGGCGCATGCCGCCCGAGTACGTCGCCGCCTTCCGGCCGCCCGCCTCGGTCAGCGAGAACCGTTCGAGCAGGTCGTCGGCGATCTTGCCGGGGTTCTTCAGGTGCCGCAGCCGGGCGACCAGCACGAGGTTCTCCCGCCCGCTGAGGATCTCGTCCACGGCGGCGAACTGGCCGGTGAGGCTGATGGACTCGCGTACCTGGGCGGCCTGCCCGGCGACGTCGAGGCCGTTGACCCTGGCCGTGCCGGCGTCGGCCTTGAGCAGCGTGGCCAGGATCTTCACCAGCGTGGTCTTGCCCGCGCCGTTCGAGCCGAGCAGGGCGAAGATGCTGCCCCGCGCCACCTCGAAGTCCACGCCGCGCAGCACGTGCAGTTCCTTGTACGACTTCTCCAGGCCGTGCACCTGGATCGCCGGAGCTTGTCGTGTCGTCATCACTTGGCCCTGTCTTCTCTTCGGGGGGTCTCGGTGTCGGCTCAACTACTTAGTGGTGCTGACTACCAGCTATATAGTGGCACGAGGTACTGGTACCTAGCAACACCGAATAGTCCTGATCGCCGAGGTGTTCATGGCGTTCACCTTCGCGGGCCGCGCTGACACCGCGCCGACGCCGTGCTGACACGGCACAACCCCGTCCTGACGCCGTCAGGGGCGGCGGGATGAACCTTTCATCGCCCGCGGGACGTTCGCGCTGGTCGCCGGGGCCGTGCGAGGGCCGATCTTGCGGTGGGGGCGAGCCCTGTCGTGCAATTCACGGTGATCGCTTCTCACACAATCCGACCCTTGATGAGGGGAGAGCCGATGCGTCGCGCAATCACCGCCCTGGCGCTTGCCGCGGTCGCCACCCTGGCGCCCGTCCTGGCCATGAGCACGCCGGCGGACGCCACGTCCACGCTCCAGGTCGTCTACACCAGCCTGCCGTACGACATCTGCGTCTCCTTCGGCCAGTCGGGCCAGCAGAACGGGCGCTGGCAGACCTGGTGGTGCAGCACGCACTACCCGCAGAGCTACCCGGGCTCCACCACCTACGACCTGTGGGCGTACGTGGACTGACGCCCTTCTTCCGCATATTCCGCTGGATAAGTTGCGTACATGGGCAATCAGCCCCGAACCTATGATCTCGGGGGACGTACCACATAGAGATCATGAGGGCGGATGGGCACCAAACGGGGCGCGGGGGCAGCCATCGGCTGGGCGGCGCTGTCGATCGTCATTCCGGGCGCGGCCCATCTGCGGGCCGGGTACCGACTGCTCGGGCTCGGCCTGCTGGGGCTGTTCCTGGCCGCGGGCGTGGCGGTGGCCCTCGTCGTGGCCTCGGTGGGCGGGTGGGCCATGGCGACCCAGGCCGCCTGGGCCTCGGCGATCAGCGGTGGCGCCATCGGCGTCGGCGTCGCGTGGGGGCTGCTGGTGGTCGCCTCCTACACCGTGCTGCGGCCGCGGCGGCGGCTGGTCTGGTCGGACGGCGTGGCGCTGCTGCTCGTCGCGGCCGTCGTGTCGCCGTTCGTGGTGGCCTCGCAGACGGTGTCGGAGGCCGACGCCACGCTGACCGACGTGTTCAACGCCCCCGAGCCCACGCCCATCAACCACGCCGACCCGTGGGCCGGCCGGGCGAGGGTGAACATCCTGCTGCTCGGCGGCGACGGCGCGCGCGGCCGCAACGGGACGAGCATCCGCACCGACAGCGTCAACGTCGCCAGCATCGACGTCAGGACCGGCGACACCGTGCTGTTCGCGCTGCCCAGGGAGATGGAGAACGCGCCCTTCCCCAGGGGGAGCGTGATGGGGAGGCTGTTCCCGCCGCCCAAGGGCTTCTACATCGCCGGGGCCGGGCGGGAGTCGGAGGACCTGCTGAACGGCGTGTGGGCCTACGCCGACACCCATCCCGCGCTGTTCCGCAACTCGCCCACCCGGGCCCCGGACGCCGTCAAGGGCGCGGTCGGCGAGATCCTCGGCCTCAAGATCGACTACTACGTGCTGGTCAACATGTGGGGCGTGGCCCGGCTGATCGACGCGCTCGGCGGCGTGCGCATCCATGTCGAGCAGGACATCTGCTACGGCGTGGGCCGCAGCGACGGCGGCGTGATCAAGGCGGGCACCCGCCGGCTGAACGGCAACGACGCGCTCTGGTACGGCAGGGCCCGCGACCACGACGGCTCCAGCTGCGCCGGAGGCGACAACCACACCCGGATGCGCCGCCAGCACTGCGTCATCTCCGCCATGCTCGACCAGCTCGACCCGGCCAACGTGCTGCTGAAGTTCAAGCAGCTGGCCGGCGCGGCCCGGCAGACGTTCCGGACCGACATCCCGCGCGGGCTGCTGCAGGACCTGGTGCCGCTGGCCGACAAGGTCAAGGGCGCCCGGGTGGGGACGTTGTCGATCGTCCCGCCGCGCTACAACCCGGCCTACCCGGACTTCCCGCGCATCCGGGCCGACGTCCGCAGGGCCATCCTCCGCTCGCACCGCGCGCCCGCCACCGTCGCCGCGGGCACGCCGTCCGCCACGCCGTCGGGCACGCCGTCGGGCACGCCGTCGAGCACACCGTCCGCCCGGCCGTCGGGCACGCCCAGCAGGACGGCGATGGCGTCGTCGGGGAAGCTGGCCGACTCCTGCGTGGCCTGAGCTACGGGCGCGCGCAGGGGCCGGTGGGCGCCTTGCCGAGGCTCACCCGCAGGGCGTTCTCGATGAACTCGCTGCTCTGCTTCTTGGACACGGTCTCCGCCTGGGTGAGGGCGCCGGTCATCGCGAGCCGCTGCTTCGGCACGTAGATCTGGAACGCGCCGAAGAAGCCGCTGTGCCCGTAGGCGGCTTCGCCCGTCGCGGTCAGCCGGGCGATGCCCAGCCCGTACGGCGACCCGGCCTTGACGCTCTGCGGGGTGCTGCGCAACATCGTCCGCAGCGTCGCCGGGTTCTTGAAGACCTTGCCCTCGAACAGGCCGCGCATGAACCGGTTGAGGTCGGCCCCGGTGGAGACCAGGCCGCCGCCGCCGAACGTGTCGAACGTCGGGTTGTGGTCGTAGGTGTCGCGCTCGCCGAGGTAGTTGTGGGCGCGCGGGCCGCGGTGCGGCTCCCACCACTCCAGGTACGTGCGGTCCATCTTCAGCGGCTCCAGCAGCAACGACCGGTACAGCCGGTGCAGCGGCTCGCGGCCGGCCCTCTCGATGACCATCCCGGCCAGGACGTAACCCGTGTCGGAGTAGTGGTAGCCCTTGGCGGGGGCGAAGTAGGGCTTGCCCGACCGAAGCGCCCAGTCCACCAGCTCCAGCGGTTTCCAGGTCTTGTTGGGATGGTCGAGCACGTACTGGAACCACTTCTCGTCCCCCACGTAGTCGTACAGACCGGCGGTGTGGTCGAGGAGCTGCCGGACGGTGATCCGCGACCCGTACGGGATGCGGGCGACCAGCTTCCGGTCCAGGTATTCGCTGATGGGAGCGTCCAGGCGCAGGTCGCCGCGTTCGGCCAGGCGGAGCGCGACGGCCGCGGTCATCGTCTTGGTGACGCTGGCCGTGCGGAAGGCGTCGGAGCTGCGCAGGGCGCGTCCGCCCAGCTCGTACACGCCGGCCGCGCCGTCGAAGGCGCGGCCGGGGCCGGTCACGGTGAGGATCGCGCCAGGCACGGGCGGCTTGACGACGTCGTCCAGCAGGCAGCGAAGCTGCTCGTCGGTGGCGTCGGTGGCGTTCGTTGCGCTCCGGGCCGCGGCGGCGGGGACGTGCGCCGTCCGGGCGTGGGCCGGGACGGCGAGGCCGCCGCCGAGCACCACGCCGGCCAGGACGGCGCCGAGCACGCAGGTTTTCTGGGCACGATGATGATTTTTTGACCGCATGGCCAGGATTTAATCCAGATGGTATGAGTGAGACAAGAGGTTCGCCCGGATCTTGCGGTTTCCCGCACCGAGGAGGTGCCGCCATGCCCGACCCCGGCTGGGACGAGTCCCTGCTGCCCCGGGAGCGCGAGGTGCTCGCCCTGATGGCCGAGGGCTGGTCCAACACCGGCATCGCCGACCAGCTGTACGTGTCGCTGAGCGCGGTGGAGAAGCACGTCACCGCGGTGTTCGCCAAACTCGGCCTGCCCGCGTCGACGGCAGGCAACCGCCGGGTGCTGGCGGTGCTGCACTACCTCGCGGCGACCGGCCGGCCCGGGAGACGGCCCGGGGAACGGCCGGGCGAGGGGTGGGGGAAACCGCACAGTCGGTGAACGGGGCTTGCCGCACGCCGTCCGACGGGCTTGAATCCTGGCCATGCGGTCAAAAATCGATCAGGACGGCCAGAAGAAGGCCTCGTTCATCGAGGAGGCCCGGCGGCGGCAGATCGTGGAGGGCGCCATCTCCACCATCGCCAGCGCCGGGCTGCCCCAGGCGTCGCTGGCCCGGATCGCCCAGGACGTCGGCGTCAGCAGGGGCGTGATCTCCTACCACTTCGCCGGCCGGGACGAACTGATCCAGCAGGTCGTCAACGCCCTGTTCACCGAGAGCAACCGGTTCATCAAGGCTCGGGTGGACCGGGCGCCGGACGCCCCGCACCGGCTGCGCGCCTTCATCGAGGCGAGCTTCGAGTTCATGGCGGCCAACCGCGCCAACTTCGTCGCGCTGGTGGACATCTGGGGCAGCTTCGGATCGCCCGAGGCCAAGCGCCGGTTCAACGCCGACATGTACGACCCGTGCCGCCACCACCTGGAGGGCATCCTGCGGCGCGGCCAGGACAGCGGCGACTTCCGCGACTTCTCGCCGCGCACGCTGGCCGCCACCGTCCAGGGCGCGATCGACGGCGTCATGCTCCAGTGGGTCTTCGACGAGGAGGCCGTCGACCTGGCCGACTGCGCCGCCGAGCTGACGACGATGTTCGACATGGCCACCCGGCGGCGAGCGTGACGGCCACGCCGCCGTCCGGCGGGGAAGCGGCCGGGCCGACCGCGGACGGCCTCGGCGGGTTGCTCCGGGACCGGGCCGCCGCGCACGGCGACCGGGTGCTGTTCCGCTTCGGCGGCGCCGAGACCACCGTCGCGCAGGTGGAGCGGCGGACCGACCGGCTGGCGGGCGTGCTGGCCGGGCACGGCGTCCGCCGCGGCGACCGGGTGGCGGTGATGCTCGCCAACGGCGTCGGCTTCCCGGTCGCCTGGCTGGCGATCGCCAAGCTGGGCGCGGTGATCGTCCCGCTGAACCCCGGGTATCGCAGCGCCGACCTGGCCCACGTCGTCAAGGACTCCGCGCCGGTGCTGGCCCTGGCCGGCTCGGCCGCCGCGGCCGGGGCGCTGCTGGCGCTGGGCCTGGGCGAGGTCGGGCTGCTCGACGCCGCCGACGCCGGGCCCGCGCCCGAACCCGTCCCCGCGGGCGCCTTCGACGCGGGGGCCGAGAGCGACGCCGCGTCCGGCGCCCCCGACCTGCCCGACGTCGGCTGGGACGACCTGCTCAACCTCCAGTACACCTCGGGCACCACCGGGTTCCCCAAGGGCTGCATGCTCACCCACCGCTACTGGCTGCACCTGGCCGAGCTGGCGGCCGACGTCGCCGCCGTCACCTCGGACGACGTGGACCTCACCGCCCAGCCGTTCTACTACATGGACCCGCAGTGGAACACGGTGCTGTGCCTGCTGACCGGCATCCCGCTGGTGATCCTGCCGCGCTTCTCCGCCTCCGGCTTCTGGCCGTCGGTGCGCGAGCACGGCGCCACCTTCTTCTACGTCCTCGGCACGATGCCGCTGCTGCTGCTCAAGCAGCCGCCCGACCCCGAACGGGACCGGGCCCACCGCGTCCGGCTCGTCCTGTGCTCGGGCATCGCGCCCGCCCTGCACGCCGCGATCGAGGAGCGCTGGGGCGCGCCCTGGCGGGAGGCGTACGGCAGCACCGAGGCCGGGGTCGTGCTGGCCGTCCGGCCGGAGGACACCGCGTGCGTCGGCACCGGCGCCATGGGCCGGCCCGTCCCCGGCAAGGAGGTCAAGATCGTCTTGGCGGACGGATCCGACGCCGCGGACGACGAGGTCGGCGAGATCATGGTCCGCGGCCGGCCGATGCTGACCGGCTACTGGAACCGGGACGAGCCGCTGCTGCGCGACGGCTGGTACCCCATGGGCGACCTCGGCCGCCGGGACGCCCGCGGCCACTACCACCTGGTCGGACGGCTCAAGGAGATGATCCGGCGCGGCAGCGAGAACATCGCCGCCGCCGAGGTGGAGGCGGTGCTGACCGGCCATCCGGCCGTGCGCGCCGCCGCCGTGATCCCGGTGCCCGACGAGCTGTTCGGCGAGGAGGTCAAGGCGTTCGTGCAGGTCGCCGAGCCCGTCGAGCCGCACGAGCTGGTCGACTACGTCCGGGCGCGGCTGGCCGACTTCAAGACGCCGCGGTTCGTGGAGTTCGTCGAGGCGTTCCCGATGACGCCGTCCGAACGCATCGCCAAGCACCTGCTGCCGCCCGGACGGGACGGCGCCCACGACGCCCGGGAGGCAAACCGATGAGCACCGATCTGCGGGTGCGCCGCGCCGGCTCGGCCCTGGTGGTCGCCTTCGACCGGCCCGAGGTGCTGAACGCCTTCCGCCAGCGCACCTACGGCGAGCTGGTCGCCGTCCTGGACGAGGCCGCCCGCGACGACGCGGTGGGCGCGCTGGTGCTCACCGGCACCGGCCGCGCCTTCTCGGCCGGGACCGACCTGAAGGAGGCCGGCGCGCAGCTCGCCGCCGGGTCCGACGCCGACCTGGTCGAACGGACCGCCGCGCTCCAGGACCTCACCCGCCGCTTCACCACCCACCCCAAGGTGATCATCTCGGCGGTCAACGGGATCGCGGTCGGCGTCGGCGTGGAGCTGGCCATCGCCAGCGACCTGCGGCTGGCCGGCCACGCCGCCTCGTTCGCCTTCAAGGAGGTGCACCGCGGCCTGTTCCCGAGCAACGGCGTGCTGTACTCGCTGCCCCGCCTGGTCGGCCACGGCCGCGCGGTGGACCTGCTGCTGACGGGCGAGACCGTCGGCGCCGCCGAGGCGTACCGCGCCGGCCTGGTCAGCAGGCTGGTCCCCGACGCCGACCTGCTCGACACGGCGCTGGAGCTGGCCGAACGCGTCGCCGCCGCGGCGCCCACCCCGGTACGCCTGATCAAGCAGGCCATGCGGCAGGTCTGGGAGCTGGACCTGGAAGAGGTGCTCGACCTGGAGACCGAAGGGCTGCTGGCCTGCCTGCGCGGCCAGGACGTGCGCGAAGGCGTCCGCTCCTTCGTCGAACGGCGCCCCGCCGTCTACCGCGGCCACTGACCGCTACCACTGACCGCTACCACTGACCGCTACCACTGACCGCTACCACTGACCGCTACCACTGACCGCGGCCACCGACCGCGCCGCCCGTACCGCCCCCGCGATCAACCTGACCCCGGCCCCGCCATGGGCCGGGGTCCGACCTCTCCTATCCGAGAACAGCAGGGAGCCGAACGCCATGACCGGGCACGACAGCGGGGGATCGCTCCACCGCGGACTCAAACGACGCCACATGACCATGATCGGGCTCGGCGGCGTCATCAGCGCCGGCCTGTTCGTCAGCAGCGGCAAGGTGATCGCCGACACCGGCCCGGCGGCGCTGGTCGCCTACGCCCTGGGCGGCCTGATCGTCGTCCTGGTGATGCGGATGCTCGGCGAGATGGCCGCCGCCCGGCCCTCGGCGGGCTCGTTCGCCGACTACGCCCGTGCCGCCCTCGGGCCGCGCGCCGGGTTCCTGGTGGGCTGGTGCTACTGGCTGTTCGCGATCGTCGCGGTCGCGTTCGAGGGCGTGGCGGGGGCCAAGCTGCTGCACTCCCTGTCCGGCGCCGTCCCCGTGCTGCCGACGGCCGTCGCGCTGCTGGCGGCGCTCACCGCGGCCAACCTGGTCTCGGTACGGCTGTTCGGCGAGACCGAGTTCTGGCTGGCCTCGGTCAAGGTCGTGGTGATCGTGGCGTTCCTCGCCGCCGGGGCGCTGTACGTCCTGGGGCTGTGGCCGTCCGGCGGCGGCGCCGGTCTCAGCGCGCTGACCGGGCACGGCGGGTTCGCGCCCAAGGGCTGGGGAGCGGTCCTCACCGCGCTCGTCACCGTGCTGTTCTCCTACTTCGGGGCGGAGATCGTCACCATCGCGGCCGCCGAGTCGGCCGAACCCGCCAAGGAGGTCGCGCGGGCCACCCTGCGGGTGGTCTGGCGGGTGCTGATCTTCTACGTCGGCTCGGTGCTGGTCATCCTGGCGGTCGTGCCGTGGAACCGCGTCCCGGCGGGCGGCGCGGACAGCCCGTTCGCGGCCGCCATCGCCGAGCTCGGCGTCCCCGGCGCGGCGACCCTGATGACCTGGGTGATCCTGGTCGCGGTCGTGTCGGTGATGAACGCCGCGCTGTACGCCGCCTCGCGCGTCCTGTGCGCGATGGCCGCCCGCGGCGACGCCCCCGCCGCGGCGGCGCGGGTGCGGGCGTCCGGGGTGCCCGCGCCCGCGTTGCTCGGCGGCGGCGCGCTCGCGCTGGCCGTGATGGCCGGCGCGTTCGCGGTCGGCGACGACGCCTTCGACCTGCTGATCAACACCGCCGGGCTGCTGGTGCTGCTGCTCTACGTCTTCGTGGCGCTCAGCCAGCTCCGGCTGCGCCGGCGTATGGAGGCCGAGTCGCCCGAGCTGCTGCGGCTGCGCATGTGGGGTTTTCCCTGGCTGAGCCGGGTGGTGGTGGCGCTGCTGGTGCTGGCGTTCGCCGCCGTGGCCTCGTCCGCCGAGGCGCTTCCCGTGGTCGGGGCGGTCGCCGTGGCCGTCGGCGGCACGCTGCTCGCCTACGAGATCAGATCCCGCCGCAAACAGCCCGCCGACGCGGTCGCCTGAACGGTGGCCTGAACGGTGGCCTGAGCGGTGGCCGGTCGGCGGCCCTCAGCGCCGTCAGCGCCGTCAGCGCCAATGAAGGTCGCCGAGCAGCGCCGCCTCCGCGCCTCCGTCGGCGAAGATGATCTGGCCGGTGACGAAGCGGTTGTCGGCGCCGGTGAGCCAGCACAGGAGCTCGGCGATCCACTCCGGCCGCCCGGGGAAGCCGCCGAACGGTTGCGGCGCCGCCGCCTCCACCGCGGCCCGCGCCTCTTCGCTCGCGAAGATCCAGGCGGCTGCCGGCGTGTCCACGACGCCGGACGCGACGGCGTTGAGCGCGATGCCGGCGCCTGCCCACTCCGGTGTGGGGGCGGCTCTGCGCACCCAGCGGTTCAACGCGCGCTTGGCGATCCCGTAGGCGCCGGCCGGGCCGCCGGCGGACGGGTCCGCCTCGACGAGGGCGACGGCGGCGGCTTCGTCGCCGTCCAGGCACGCCTGCATGACGCGCTCGTCGGCGGGGGCCAGCGACGAGGTCGACGACACGACCACGGCACGAGGGGCCCGGCTCCGCGCCAGCACCGGACGTAGACCTTCGAGCGTCGCGACCGCGCCGAAATAGTTCGTCGCGAGCAGCCCGGTCCTGCCGCCCCCGGCGACGGCGAGCACCGCGTCGACGGTCCCGGCCGCGCTCACCTGCTCGACCAGCGACCGCCGGCCCTCGGGCGTGGAGAGGTCGGCCGGGACGTCGGCGTCGTCGAGGTCGCAGCCGATGACCGTGGCGCCGCGGGCGCGGAGCAGGGCGGCGGTCGCGGCGCCGATGCCCGACGCCGAACCGGTGACGACGTACGTCCGCCCGGCGATCCCTTCAGCTGACATCGTGTTCCCCTTCCGGATCTTCCCAGGACTTCTCGCTCGTACTGCGGTCGAAGAGTTCGACCAGTTCGTCCGCGCAGAGGCCGGGGTCGAGCCCGGCGGCGAGGAGCGGGACGACGCTGTCGATCGACGCCCGCAGCGCCGCCGCCATGACCCGCGGGTCGAAGGTGCGGAAGACGCCGGCGCGCTGCCCGTCCGTGAACAGGCCGGCCAGCCGGTCCAGCGACTCGGTGTGGTGCCGTTCCCAGACGCCTTGACCGCTGTTGAGCAGGATCTGCTGGAGCGCCCGCACCTGAGAGGAGTGGGCGGCGATGAACGCCACGTTCGCCCGGATGGCGGTGGCGAGCAGTTCGCGGGCGCCGGTCGCGGCCTCCACGGCGGGACGCACGTGGGCCTCGGCGTCGCCGGCGATCTGGTCGGCGACGGCCGCGAACAGCTCGTCCTTGCTGGAGAAGTGGTAGGTGATCAGCCGGCTGCTGCTGAGCCCGGCCTCCTTGCAGATGGCGTCGAAGGTGGTGGCCTGGTAGCCGCGCTCGCCGAGCAGGGTGATCGCGGCCCGGATGATCTGCTTCCTGCGGGCCGCGGTCGCCGCCTGATGGGGGCCGGGCGGACGGCCTTGATCGCCGTCGCTGTTATCCATACAGATAACGTTATCTAGTCAGATAACAAACGGCCAAGCCATATAGAACTTGCGAATTTTCGCAATTCGTTTAACACTTATCTCGTCAAGGCAGGCCTGAAGGCAGGGGACAGTGTGAGCGAGGCGTTCGCTGCGGCGATCCGGCGCCGGGTGGATGAGGCGGCCGGCGCGCTGCGCGCGGCCGAACAGGACGGCGACGCCGACGCCGCGCTGGCCGCCGCCGGCGGGCTGGACGAGGTGCTGCGGATGGCCCGCGCGCACGGCGTGAACACCGGCGTGAACACCGGCGCGGACCCCGGCGCGGGGCCCGGCGCGGACCCCGGCCCGGCCCGCGGGGGACAGGAGGCGCGCTGATGTCCGTCCCCCTGTACGAGGCCAAGGCCGAGCTGTTCCGGCTGCTCGGGCATCCGGTGCGGATCCGCGTGCTGGAGCTGCTCCAGGACGGCCCGATGCCGGTGCGCGACCTGCTGGCCGAGATCGAGGTGGAGCCGACCGGCCTGTCCCAGCATCTGGCCGTGCTGCGCCGCTCGGAGCTGGTCACCGCCCGCCGCGACGGATCGACCGTCGTGTACGCGCTGTCCGGCGGCGACGTGGCGGAGCTGCTGCGCGCCGCCCGCCACCTGCTGCAGGCCAAGCTCTCCGGCCGGCACGCCCTGCTGAACGAGCTGCTCGAATCGGAGGCCGGCGAACGGTGACCTCAGTGCTCCGGGCGGGCTGGGCCCGTCTGCGCCCCGTCCTGCCCGGCCGGGCCGATCTGGCCGCGTTCGGCCGTCATCCGCGCCGCGACCTGCTGGCCGGGCTGACGGTGGCCATCGTGGCGCTGCCGCTGGCACTCGGCTTCGGCATCTCCAGCGGGCTGGGCGCGCAGGCGGGGCTGGCCACCGCGGTGGTGGCCGGCGCGCTGGCCGCCGTCTTCGGCGGCTCGGCCCTGCAGGTGTCCGGGCCGACCGGGGCGATGACGGTGGTGCTCGTCCCGATCATGCACGCGCACGGCGCCACCGGCGTGCTGACGGTGGGGCTGCTGGCCGGGCTGCTGCTGCTCGGCCTGGCCCTGGCCCGGGCGGGCCGGTTCATGATGCTGGTGCCCGCGCCGGTGGTGGAGGGCTTCACCCTGGGCATCGCCTGCGTGATCGGCATGCAGCAGGTGCCCGCCGCGCTCGGCGTGCCCACGCCCGCGGGTGACAAGGTGCTGGCCGTGGCCTGGCAGGCGGTACGCGACTTCGCCGCCCGTCCGAACTGGGCCGCCCTCGCCATGGCGGCGGCGGTCGCGGCGCTGATCCTGGTCGGCGGACGCCGGCGGCCCGCTGTGCCGTTCTCGCTGCTCGCCGTCGTCGCCGCCACGCTCGTCGCGGAGCTGGCGGGGTTGCCGGTGACGCGCATCGGCGCCCTGCCCGCGGGGCTGCCCGCCCCCTCCCTGGAGTTCCTGGACGTCGCCGCGCTGAGCTCCCTCGTCGCCCCCGCGTTCGCCGTGGCCGCGCTGGCCGCGCTGGAATCGTTGCTGTCGGCCGCCGTCGCCGACGGCATGAGCGTCAACCATCGGCACGACCCCGACCGCGAGCTGTTCGGCCAGGGCATCGCCAACCTGGTCGCCCCGCTGTTCGGCGGCGTCCCGGCCACCGGCGCGATCGCCCGCACCGCCGTCAACGTGCGCGCGGGCGCGTCCTCCCGGCTGGCCGCGCTCGCGCACGCCGCGATCCTCGGCGTCATCGTGTTCACCGCCGCCGGGCTGGTCGCCCGCATCCCGCTGGCGGCCCTGGCCGGGGTGCTGCTGGCCACCGCGGCGCGGATGGTCGAGGTCGGCTCGGTGACGTCGATGCTGCGCTCCACCCGGGCCGACGCCGTCGTCCTGGTCTCGACCGCGGTCGCGACCCTCGTCCTCGACCTGGTCACCGCCGTCATCCTCGGCCTGATCGTGGCCGGGGCGCTCGCGCTGCGCGCCATCGCCGGGAACGTGCGCCTGGACACCGTGCCCCTGCAGGCCGACCTGCCCGGCGACCACGACGCCGAGGAGCACGAGCTGCTGGCCGAGCACATCGTCGCCTACCGGCTGGACGGGCCGCTGTTCTTCGCCGCGGCGCACCGCTTCCTGCTGGAGCTGTCGGAGGTCGCCGACGTCTCGGTGGTGATCCTGCGCATGTCCCGCATCACCACGATCGACGCCAGCGGCGCCCTGGTGCTCGGCGACGCCGTCACCCGCCTGGAACGACGCGGCATCACCGTGTACGTCTCTGGCATCCGGGACGGCCACCACCGGCCGCTGCGCGCCCTGGGCGCGATCGCCCGCCTGGACGAGGCCGGCCAGGTGTTCGCCTCGACCCCGGAGGCCATCGCGGCGGCTCGCCGCCATCTCCACCGCACCGGAGTCCTCCCCGCCCCCATCGGCTGACCGCCGACGAAGGCGGGGCGGGCAGGTGGTGCCGCGATCAGTAGCAGTACCAGGAGAAGGCGTTGCGCTCGTCGTGGAAGGCGGCGTGGGACAGGCCCGCGCCGTGCTGCCAGCGGCACGCGTCGTGCATGTTGATGCCGTGCATGGTGCCGTCCACGCCGACGCAGCGCCAGCTCCAGACCGACTTCGGATTCTGGGCCACCGAGTTGAGGTGGCCCAGGCTCTGGCAGTACGCGTGCAGCCGGTCCAGGCCCGGCTGGCCGGTCGCGGGGCCGGCCGCGGGGGTCGCCTGGGCGGGCGGCGCGGTGGTGGCGAGGGCGGCCAGGCCGAGCCCGGCGGCGAGTGCGGTGGCGGCGAGGGCCGCGGTGACCTTCCCGGTCCGGGGGCGCGGCGCGCTGACTGCGTTCACGGGTCTCTCCTTCGCTGCGGACGGCCCGGTCGGCCGCCTCGCACCCCAGGCAAGCGGCCGGACCGGGGTGTCCAACAGCAGCTCGGACGGACCCGGACGGACTCGGCTGGCACCGTCCCTCCAGTACCGCCTCAATCGGAGGTCTGGTCAAGCAGGCTCTGGGCCAGGCGGCGGACGGCCGTGCGCAACTCCGGTGGCGACTGGATCGTGAACGGGAAGCCGAGCCCGGCGAGCATGGCGGCCATGCCGTCCAGGGACTCGGCGCGCATCCGCAGCAGCACTCCGTCCGGGGTCTCGGTGAGCGTGGCCACCGACGGCGGGATGCGACGGGCCGCCTCCGCGAGGGGCACGCGCAGCACGACCTCGACGAGGTGCGCGTACGGCACCCGGGCCAGCGACGCGGTGACCTGCCGCACCGGGTCGGACTCCGCGGGGATCTCGTAGGAGGCCGTCCCCGGGACGACCGAGGAGATCCGGTCGAGGCGGAAGGTGCGCAGCTCGCCGGACAGATGGTCGAGGCCGGTCACGTACCAGCGGCCGGAGTGGAAGACCAGGCCGTGGCCATCCAGTTCGCGTTCGGTGGTGGAGCCCTTCCAGGAGCGGTAGCCCAGCGTGACCCGGCGGCGGTCGCGGATCGCGGCGGCCAGGGTCAGCACGGCCCGGCTCGCGGGCGTCCGCGCCGCGCGGGCGGCGAGGGTGAAGTCGAGGGTCTCCTCCAGCGCGCCGGCCTGCTGCCGCAGCGTGGCCGGCAGCACCCGCCGGATCTTGGCCAGGGCGGCCTCCGTGGCCTCGGCGGCCAGGCCCAGGCGGCGTCCGGCGAGCAGGCCGAGGACGACGGCGGTGGCCTCGTCGTCGGTGAGCATCAGCGGCGGCAGCTTGTAGCCGGGCATCAGCCGGTAGCCGCCGTACCGGCCGCGTTCGGCGGCGACGGGGATGCCCAGGTCGGCGAGCCGGGCGGCGTAACGGCGGACGGTCCGTTCGTCCACGCCGAGCCGCTGGGCGAGGTCGCGGCCGCCCAGCACGTGGTGGGCCTGGAGCAGTTCGAGCATCGCCAGCATCCGGGTCGCCGGATATGACACAGGTCACCCTCTTTATCCGGGCGGGTTCTGTCCGCTTTCGGCTCTAGCGTAGCGACATCGGCTCACTTGGAAGGACGACGAGATGGCGAACTACGTGCTGGTACCCGGATTCTGGCTCGGCGCCTGGGCCTGGGACGAGGTGGCGCACGAACTGCGCGCCGCCGGGCACCAGGTGCGGGCGGTCACCCTGACGGGGGTGGCGGAGCGGGCCGGCGAGCTGTCGCCGGAGGTCGGCGTGGAGACGCATGTCGCCGACATCCTGGCGGCGATGGACGGATGGGACGACGTCGTCCTGGTCGGGCACAGCGGGGCGAACGTCCCGGTGACCGCGGTCGCCGACCGGCATCCCGAGCGGCTCAGCCGGGTCGTCTACGTGGACGCCGGGCCGCTGCCGTCCGGGGCGGCGGTGATCGACTTCAACGACGAGGACACCCAGAAGGCCTGGCGCGCCCAGGTCGGGGACGGCCACGCGCTCGACGTGCCCGCCTACGAGCAGGGAAAAGGAAAGTTCGCGGGCCTGACCGAGGAGCGCTGGGAGCAGATCCGCGCGAAGGCGACGCCCCAGCCGTGGGGCGCGGTGGTGCAGCCGGCGCAGCGGCCGGAGCGCATCCCGGCGACGCCGAAGACCATGGTCGCCTCGACCATGCCGATGGCGGTGATCCGCGAGCTGATCGACTCGGGGAACCCGGCGTTCGCCGCGCTCGGCACGCCTGAGTGGACGTTCGCCGAGCTGCCGACCGGCCACTGGCCGATGTTCTCGCGGCCGGCCGAGCTCGCCGCGCTGCTCTGACGTCCGCGGCCCGCCGGGGAAGGCCGGCTCAGCGCGGCTGCCCGCGGACGGGGGCCTGCTCGGGCGGCCGCGGCGTGCCGTCCAGGTAGGCGAGCACGGCGCGGACGCGGCGGTGGCCTGAGTCGTCCGGGGCCAGGCCGAGCTTGGCGAAGACGTTGCCGATGTGCTTGTGGACGGCGTTGTCGGAGATGCGCATGCGCTCGGCGATGGTGGCGTTGTCGTGCCCCTGCGCCATGAGGGCCAGGGACTCCCGCTCGCGGGCGGTGAGGGCGGCGAGGGGGTCGTCGGCGCGGCGGGCGAAGAGCTGGGCGACCACTTCCGGGTCCATCGCGGTGCCGCCGGCCGCGACCCGCCGCAGGGCGTCGACGAACTCGGCCACCCGGCCGATGCGGTCCTTGAGCAGGTAGCCGATGCCGCCGCGGCCGTCGGCGAGCAGTTCGCCGGCGTACTCGCGCTCGACGTACTGCGAGAGCACCAGGATCGGCAGCGCGCCGTGCTCGCGGCGGGCCCGCAGCGCGGCGTGGATGCCCTCGTCGCGGAACGACGGCGGCAGCCGCACGTCGACGATGGCGATGTCGGGGCGGTGCTCGGCGACGGCGAGCAGGAACGCCTCGCCGTCGCCGACGACCGCGACGACCTCGCAGCCCCTGGCCGCCAGCAGCAGCTTCAGCCCGCCGGCCAGCAGGACGTTGTCCTCGGCGATCACGACCCGCAAGGGACCTCCTTCGACGGTCACGACGCGCACGGCATCCGGACGGCGAGCGTGGTGGGTCCGCCCGGCGGGCTGTCGAGGCGCAGCGTGCCGTCGAGGGCGGCGACCCGCCGGCGGATCCCGGGGATCCCGGTGCCGCGCGCCTCGTCGGCGCCGCCCCTGCCGTCGTCGGTGACCTCGACGGACAGCACGTCGCCGGCCCGCTCGATCCGCAGGGACGCCCTGGTGGCGGCGGCGTGCTTGGTCACGTTCGTCAGCGCCTCGGCGATCACGTAGTAGGCCACCGTCTCCACGGACGGCGGCAGCGCGCCCAGGTCGGCGAGCTCGATGTGGACCGGCACGCTCGACCGGGCGGCCAGCGCCGTCAGCGCGCCGTCGAGCCCGCGGTCGGCGAGGATCGGCGGGTAGATCGTCTGGAGCACCGCGCGCAGCTCGGCCATCGCCTCCTCCGCCGTCTCGTGCGCCTCCTGGAGCAGCAGGGCGACCGTGTCCGGGTCGTCGGCGAGCGACTCGCGGGCCAGGCCGAGGTGCATGGCGATGGTCACCAGGCGGGCCTGCGTCCCGTCGTGCAGGTCGCGTTCGATGCGCTGGAGCTCCGCGCCGTGGGCGTCGACCACGCCGACCCGGCTCCTGGTCAGCACGTCGACCCGCTCGGTGAGCCGCTCGCGGGCCGACGGCGCGAGCAGCGCCAGGGACAGCCGGGCGTGCAGCCGGGCCAGCGCGGGCAGCCCCCACCAGGCCGCCGCGCCGAGGACGACGATCTGGGCCGACCCTCCGGCCAGCGCGGTCGTCCAATCGTCCACGGGAACGTCGAAGAACGAGAACAGCGTGGGACGCGCGTCCGCCGGGAACGCCTGCCACGCGACCATCGCCACCGCGGCGACCACGATGTTGCCCAGGCACAGCAGGGCGGCCAGCCCGAGCGGGAACCCCGTGGCGACGTGCGCGAGCGCCCAGGCGAGATCCCGCCGCCCGCCCGGCACCCCGTCGCCCGGGGCGCCGAGCAGCCGGCCGGCCCGCCGGCGGTGCCAGGCCGCCCAGCCCCGCCCCGCCGCCGGCGCGAGCAGCACCGGGAGCGCGAGCGCCGTGGCCACGGCGGTGGCCAGCGTGCCCAGCAGGTAGCCCGAACCGGAGAACAGCCGGGAGACCGAGCCGGACGACAGCCAGGACATCGAACCGGGGAAGGCACGGTCACGCATGCGCACCTCCTGACCTGCGTACCGGAGCACCAGTATCCCGTCACCGTCCGGGGCCGGACACTACAGCGGGCTGTACCAAGGGCGTGCGGCCGGCTGTATCGTGCCGGGCGTCCGGCCGGAATAGCGTCCCCGGCCATGAAACCGACACGTGTGCGGCCGCTCGGCCGTCTGGTCCAGGCCCTCGCCCTGATCGCCCTGTCCGTCGCCGTCGCGCCCCCGGCCGGAGCCGACGCCGGCGCGCCCGCGGCGACCGGAGGGAAACCCCCGGCGCTCGACTGGAAACGCTGCTCCCTGGGCCCGGACGACGCCGTCGGCAGGCAGCTCGACCAGGCGGGCGCGCGCTGCGCGGAGCTCGCCGTCCCGCTCGACCACTCCAGGCCGGGCGGCCGCGCCATCAAGCTCGCGCTGTCCCGCATCCCCGCGACCGACCGCGCCCATCGCATCGGCACCTTGGTGCTCAACAGCGGCGGCCCCGGCGAGAGCACGCTCGGCATGCCCCTGCGGACCCGCGCGGCCATGAAGGACGTCGCCGCCCGGTACGACGTCATCGGCCTGGACCCGCGTTTCGTCGGGCGCAGCACGCCGCTCGACTGCGGCTGGCCCATCGGCCTGTGGCTGCGCTCGGCCGGCTCGACCCGCGCCCGGTTCGACCACCAGGTGGCGGTGCAGCGCGACCTGGCCGAGCGCTGCGCCCAGCGGCACGCCGACGTGCTCCCGTACGCCAACACCCGCGACACGGCCCGCGACATCGACCTCGTGCGCCGCGCCCTGGGGGAGCGCCGGATCTCCTTCCTCGGCTACTCCTACGGCAGCTACCTGGGCGCGGTCTACACGCAGATGTTCCCCGGCCGCACCGACCGGGTGGTCCTGGACAGCGCGGGCGACCCGGGCAAGTGGGGCCCCAGGGCGATGCGGGGCACCGAGGACGAGGCGGACCGCGCGCTGCGCGCCTGGGCGTCCTGGGCCGCCGGACGCCACGGAACCTACGGGCTCGGCGCGACCCCCGCCCGCGTGCTCGCCACCGTGGACACGATCGTCGCCGCCGCGGAGGAGCGTCCGCTGCGCGTCGGGGCGTACGAGGTGGACGACCAGGCGGTCCCGTACCTGCTCTCCGTCGGCTCCGCGAACGACCGTCCCGAGGCGCGCGCCGAGTTCGCCGCCACCGTCCGGACCCTGAACGAGGCCGCGCACGGCCGCCCGGCCGAACCCGGCGCCGAGCTCGCCGGATTCCTGGCGTTCGTCCTGACCAGCGCCGGTTCGCCGCTCGCGAGCCCGGCCGCCGCGATCACCTGCGGCGACCGGGCCGCGCCGGGCGACCCCGACGTCTACTGGGACGACGTCCAGCGCAGCCGGGCGCGTCACCCGCTCTTCGGCCCGGTCAAGAACAACATCTGGCCCTGCGCCTTCTGGCCGGACGAGCCGCGCGAGCCGCTCACGCACGTCGCCAACCCCACCCCCGCGCTGATCGTGTCCGCCACCGGCGACACCGCCACCACCTACGAGGGCAGCAGGGCCATGCACCGGGCGCTGACCGGCTCCCGCCTGCTCACCCTGCGCGGCGCCATCGCCCACGGGATCTACGGCGAGTACGGCAACGCCTGCGTGGACGCCAAGGTCAACGCCTACCTGGCCACCGGCGCACTCCCCGCCACCGACCAGACCTGCCGCCCGCGTTAGCGGCCTCGCACCCGTACCTCCGCCAGGGCGAGCGGGTCGGTGCCGGAGGAGAGCTGGATGCGCACGTGCCGGCCGGTGGTGCCGGCGGGCAGTTTGACCGTGCTGGGCCGGCCGGCCTGTTCCTGCACGTGCACGGCGGTCACGCCCGGCGTCGTGCGGGCCGCCTCCAGGCCGTCGCCGGTGATCGGCTGCTCGGAGGACATCACCCAGTAGTCCCGCAACCGTTCGGCGCAGCAGTCGGTGCGGTTCCAGATCTCCACGCTGTCCAGCGCGGCCGAGGCCCCCAGATCGACCTGCCACCAGGCTTCCCTGGCCGGTTCCTGGGTGTGGGTGACCGAGCCGTTCCAGAAGCCGCCGTCGGTGTTGCCGTCCACGGCCCGCGCGGCCGGGGCGTCGTAGCCGGTGCTCTGCTGGGTGGCCGGCTTGCCCTGGGCCAGGTTCGGCAGCACCACCGAGACGGGGAGCAGGTACGCCGCGCGCAGCCGTCCGGACCTGAGCGTCGCCTGGATCCCGAGCGCGGCGGGCTCGGCCCCGGGCGGCACGGTCACGGTGACGGGCACCTCGGTGCTCGCCCCGGCGGCCAGGTGGCCGATCCGGGTGCTGGCCGGGGTCACCGTCCAGCCGTCGGGCGCGGCGAGGGTCAGCGAGGCCGCGCGCAGCGGCGTGGAGCCGGGGTTGGTGACGGTCACCTTGCCGGTGAGGGTCTCACCGGCCTGCGCCTGCTCGGGCAGGTCGGTGCCGAAGCGCGGCAGGGCCGTCACCCCGGGCGTCTCGATCTTGAACGAGTAGGCGTACTGCCCGGTCTCGGCGGGCGTGGTGACGACCACCCGGCCCTGCTCGTCGCGCTGCCACGGCAGCGGGCCGGCGTCGGAGCCGAGCAGCGTGATCCGCGTCCCGGGGCCCGCCGGCACGTCCGCGCCCAGCGTGAGCCGCTCGCCCGGCCACTTCAGCGCGGTCGCGTAGAGGACGCCGTCCTTGACGGTGTACCGGACGTCGTCCGGGCCGCCCTTCTCCTCGGCGCGCGTCCAGTACGTGGTGCCGTACATGGCCTCGCCGTTGACCTTCAGCCAGGAGCCCATGTCCAGCAGCCGTTCCCGCTGCACGTCGGGGATGGTGCCGTCGGCCTTCGGGCCCACGTCCAGCAGCAGGTTGCCGTTCTTGCTGACGATGTCCACGAAGGAGTCCACGAGCTGGTCGGAGGTCAGGTAGTCCTCGATGGGCTCGTTCTGGTTGTAGCCGTAGGAGTGCGCGATGCCGCGGCTGGCCTCCCACTTGACGGGGTCGATGTCCGGCTTGACGGAGTACTCGGGCGTCTGGAAGTCCAGCTCGTGGCTCTCCAGCGCGCCGCTCTCGATCTTGCACCGGTTGGCGACCGCGACCTCCTTGCCCTTCTTGGCCGCCTTGTTGTAGTAGTCGGCGATCACTCCGGCGGTCTGCCACTGGGCGGCCGAGCGGTCCCACTGGCCGTCGCACCACAGGATGTCGGGGTCGTAGCCGTCGATCAGCTCGCGCATCTGCGGGAGCATGTAGTCCTTGACGTAGTCGCCGCTCTGCGGAGCTCCGGTGTAGGGCACGGGCTGGCCGGTGTACGGGTTGGTCGCCGGGTGGCCGGTGAACAGCGGGTTGTACCACTCCATGAGCGAGTAGTAGAAGCCCGCGCGCAGCTTCCCGTCGGCGCGGGCCGCGGTGAACAGCTCCTTGGCCAGGTCACGCTTCGGGCCCAGCGCCATGGTGTCGCGCTCGCTCACCTTGCTGTCCCACAGGGCGACGCCCTCGTGGTGCTTGGAGGTGAGGACGAAGTACTTGGCCCCGGCGTCGTTGAAGAGCTTGACCCAGTCGGCGGCGTCGAACTTCTCGGCCTTCCACTGCTCGGCGAAGCGGTCGTAGGCGAAGTCCGGCCCGTAGGTGTCCCGGTGGTAGCTGTTGGTCGCGTTCCCGGGGGAGTTCATGTAGTACCAGTACCACTCGGCGTAACTGCCGCGCGGGCCCCAGGCCGGGACGGAGTACCCCCCCAATGGAGGAAGATGCCGAACTTGTCGTTGTTGAACCACTTAGGGGTCGGGTGACTGTTCAGGGATTCGACGGTCGGCTCGTAGGGGCCGTCCGTAGCGGCCTGAGCAGGAGCGGGAAGACATCCGATGATACTGAGCATGGAGACGGCGAGAAGTCGACGTAAGCGGGCCATGTCCACTCCAAAGCGGGTGAAGAGATTGGAGGAAAGGTAGCCCGATCTTTGTTCTCTCGGCAAGAGCTGCACGGAGATTCATCCGATGTCTGCCCGGAGAGGCGTAGCTGTCAGAAGTAGTCCGCCGGCCAGTGGGCGGCGTTCTCCGCGCCCACCACGGGGCCCGGGTCGCCCAGGATCGCGCGGGCCATCCCTGTGCGGTCCCGCTCCCGGACGACGCTCGCGAACAGGTGCGGCAGGGCCGGGTCGTCCCAGGTCAGCCTGGCCCTGCCGGTACGGACGCCCCTGGCCGCCGCCTCGGCGGCCAGCGCGGAGAGCACCCCGGGCAGGTCTCCGGCCACCTCCAGCACGTCGAGGACGCCGCCGTCCCAGCGCACGGCGGCGTACCCGGCGTCCCCGGCCAGCAGCTCGACCGGGTCGCCGTACCAGATCGGCAGCCGGTCCCGCCAGTGCGCCTCGTCGCGCACGGCGGTCAGCGGACGCCGCGCGTTGTGCCGCTCGTACACCTCCCGCAGCACCGCCGCCTCGCCTACCGGGATCCTGCGCAGCCCCCGCCCGGCCGGGCCGGTCCGGCGCAACGGGCCGGACACCGTCCGCAGCTCGAAGCCGGTCCAGTCCTTGTAGACCCCCGGCGTGCCGGTGAACAGCAACGACCAGGCGCAGCCGTCGGCCGCCATCGCCTCGGCCGCCAGCGCCAGCAGCCGCCGGACGTGCCCGCGCCCGCGGACCGACGGATGGGCGGCGACGTTGGCCACGCCGCCCGCCCGCACCTCGCCGCCCAGGCCGTCGTGCAGCCGGCGCGGCAGGTAGTACACGCAGGCCGACACGTCGCCGGTCACGAACGTCCGGCCGTACCGGCCGGGGTCGGTCTCGTACAGGGGCACCACGTGCGGGGCGTCGAAGCAGGCGGCCCACAGCGCGTAGAGCGCCTCCCGGTCGCCCGGACGGGCGGTGCGCAGGGACGTCATCCCATCCTCCCCAGCAGCTCCGGCGTCACCTCGTGCGCCAGCGGGAGGCCGCCGGCGTACCGGGCGATCTCCTCGACCACCACCCGGCCCTGACGGGCCCGCCCCGAATCGGTGCCGGCCGCCTGGTGCGGGGTGAGCAGCACGTTCGGCAGCGCGCGGAACGGGTGCCCGACCGGCAGCGGCTCCTCGTCGAAGACGTCGACCGCCGCGTCCAGCCGTCCCGAACGCAGCTCGGCCAGCAGGGCGGCCTCGTCCACCAGCCACGACCTGGCGGTGTTGACCAGCCCGGCGCCGTCGGGCATCAGCGCCAGCTCCCGCGCCCCGAGCAGGTGGCGCGTCTCCGGCAGCGCAGGGGCGTGCACGGCCACGATCCGGCTGGTGGACAGCAACTCGTCCAGCTCCACGGCGTCCTCGTGGTAGGGGTCGGCGACGGTGACCTCGGCGCCGAGCGCGCGGACGAGGTCGAGGTAGGCCCGGCCGGTCCTGGAGGCGCCGATGACGCCGATCGGGCAGCCGAGGATCTCCCGCCTGGCCGGCGCCCGCTCGGCCGCCTCCCACGGCCGGCCGCCGCGCAGGGCGTGGTCGAAGCGGTGCACCTGGTGCAGCAGCGCCAGCGTGAACGTCAGCGCCACCTCGGCCACCGACCGGGCCATGGCCGCGCCCGCCTGCGTCACCCGGACGCCCCGCGCCCACAGCTCGCCGGTGACGAACGGCTTGACCGTCGCTCCGGTGTGCGCGACCAGCCGCAGCCCCGGCGCCCGGTCGAGCAGCTCGGCGGTCAGCGGCGGCACCCCCCAGGAGGTCACCAGCACCTCGGTGCCGGGCAGCGCCTCGGGCAGCGCGCGGTGGTCGTCGAGCAGCCGCACGTCCCCCAGGGCCAGCAGCGCGGCGGGGTCGGGGAAGAACTGCGCGCGCAGCGGCGGCGGGACGCTGACCAGGACGCGCACGGCGGAGTCAGCCGAGCCAGGCATCGCGGTGCTCGGCCACGAAGTCGTCGTCGGTCAGCCACGGGTAGGCGGCGCCGACCCGGGTCAGCTCCTCGGCCTGGCCGGGGGAGAGGCCCTCGTCCGGGTCGAGGCACCAGGTGCCGGCCAGCAGGCCCTGCCTGCGCAGCACCTCGTGCACGCCGGCGATGCAGCCGGCGAAGGCGTTGGCGCTGTCGAAGACGGCGGCGTTGGCGTCGGTGAGCGCCGTGGCCCGGCCCCACCACCGCGCCGGGTCGTCGCGCAGGCCCTCGACCATCTCCACCGCAGCCCGCGTCCACACCGCCCACTGGCCGAGCAGGCCGCCGGCGAAGCGCAGGCCGCCGGGCAGCTCGGCCAGCAGGTCGCCGATGATGTGGTCGTCGTTGCCCGTGTAGAGGGCGACCTGGTCGGCCCGGTCGGAGGCGGCCACGCCGTGCGCCACGTCCAGCGAGCGGTAGCGGTCGAACGCCGCCACCTTCACCGCGACCGTGGAGGGCTGGTCGGCCAGGGCCCGCCAGAAGCCGCGCGACAACACCGGCCCGCCGATCGCCGCCTGGAGGTAGAAGCCGACGACCGGCAGCACCTCGCCCACGGCCCGCGCCCGCGCCAGCAGGTCGTCCTCGGAGGCGCCGGGCACCACCGGCGAGAGCAGCACGGCGTCGTACCCGAGCGAGGCGGCCAGCTCGGCCTCGGCCACCGCCTGCGCGGTCGGCCCGCACGCCCCGGCGACCAGCACCGGCCGCTCCCGGGCCGACTCACGGGCGGACTCACGGGCGGACTCATGGGCGGACTCACGGGCGGACTCGCGGGCGACGTCGGCGGCCAGCCGGAGGACCGGCTCCAGCAGCCCGGCCCCGCGGATCGCGAACTGGGTCGTGTGCACGCCCACGGCCAGGCCGCCGGCCCCCGCCGCCAGGTAGTACCGGGTGAGCGCGGCCTGGCGGCGCTCGTCCAGCGTCCGGTCCGCGGTGAGCGCCAGCGGGTGGGCGGGGATGACGGTCCCCGCCCGCAGGCGCGACAGCGCGGGATTCGGCGTGGGCATCAGAATCTCCCGTCTCGTACGGCGAACTTGGTGGGCTTGCCCGACGTCGGCAGCCCGGCGGCCAGCCAGTCGGCCTGCCAGTCGACCAGCGTGCCCAGCGGCACGTTCGGGTAGCCGAACAGGCGGTGGCACAGCGTGGCGTCGTTCAGCAGCGCCGTCGCGGCCTCCGCGCCCTCGAAGGACACCGGCGTGCCGAGGCGCGCGCCGAAGGCGGCGGCCACCCGGCGCACCGAGGCGGTCTCGGGGCCGGTCAGGTTCAGCGTGAACGGCGTGCCCGCCGTCGCGTGGGCCAGCGAGCGCAGCACGACCTCGTTGGCGTAGCCCTGCCAGACCACGTTGACGTGCCCGGTCGTCACGTCCACCGGAGCGCCGGACAGCACCCGCTGGCCGATGTCGGCCAGCACGCCGTACCGCAGGTCCACGGCGTAGTTGAGGCGGACGATCGTCACGGCCGTGCCGCGGGCGGCGGCCGCGTGCTCGAAGACGCGCTCGCGGCCGAGGCAGCTCATCGCGTACTCGCCCACCGGCCCGACCGGGTCGCCCTCGACGCTCCCGCCGGAGGACAGGGGCACCAGCGGGTAGACGTTGCCCGTGGACAGCGCGGCGACGCGCGCACCGCCGTACCGCTCGGCGACGCGGGCGGGCAGGGCCGCGTTGACGACCCAGGCCAGGTACGGCGCGGCGGACGTGCCGAACTTCGCCCCGACCATGAAGACCACGTCCGCGGCGTCGGGCAGCGTGCCCAGGTCGCCGTCGAGCAGGTCGAAGGGGACGACGTCCACGCCGTGCCCGGCGAGGGCGCCGGCCGCCGCGCGGTCGGACCACCGGGAGACGGCGAAGACGCGGTCGGCGCCGCGACCGGCGGCGTCCAGGCCGCGCCGGGCCAGGCGGCACAACGTGGGCCCCATCTTGCCCCCGGCGCCCAGCACGACCAGGTCGCCGGAGCCGGCGGCGAGGTCGGCGACGAGCGACTCGGACGGGCGGGTGAGGTGCTCTTCCAGATCGTCGACGGAGGTGAACATCAACCCTTGATCCCCGACATCGTGACTCCTTCGGTGAAATAACGCTGGCCGACCAGATAGGCGGCGAAGATCGGTACGAACGCGACCGTGGCCCCGGCCAGCACGACGCTGAGCGGGACGTTCTCCGTCTGCAGGGAGGCGATGCCCACGGTCAGGGTGCGCATGTCGGCGCCGCCGCCGATGATGAGCGGCCAGAGCAGGTCGTTCCAGTGCCACAGGAAGACGAAGACGCCCAGCGTGGCCAGGATCGGCTTGCACAACGGCAGGACGATCCTGATGAAGATCCGCCATTCGGAGGCGCCGTCGAGCCGGGCCGCCTCGAACAGCTCGTCCGGCAGGCCCATGATGAACTGCCGCATGAGGAAGACGGCCTGCGCGTTGGCGAGCGTCGGCAGGATCAGCCCCCAGTACGTGTCCACCCCGCCCAGCTCGGCGATGAGCATGAAGGTCGGGATGAGCGTCACGTGGTAGGGCACCATGACCATGGCCAGGAACGACCAGAACATGGGCTCGCGGCCGGGGAACCGTTTCTTGGCGAAGGCGTATCCGGCCAGCGAGGCCAGCAGCAGCACGGCCACCACGCTGACCACGGAGTAGATGAGCGTGTTGACCGTCCAGGTGACCAGGTCGCGGCCGCCCAGCACCTCGCCGTAGGCGCTGAAGTCGACCGGCCAGGGCAGCATGCTCTCCGGGAACGTCACGGCCGTGCCCGGCTTCAGCGACAGCACGACCATCGCGTAGAAGGGGAACAGCGTGACGGGCGTGGCGACGGCCAGCAGGACGAACCTGGCCACCTTCCCGCCCCTGGTCGGCTCCAGCGCCTTGTACGGGCGGTATGTCGTCACTTCGACCTCCCGATCATCAGGCGCTGGACCAGCGCGACCACGAGGGTCATGACGAACAGCGCGACGCCGATGGCGCTGGCGTAGCCGAAGTCGAAGTTCTTGAACGCCTGCTCGTACAGGGCCATGACCAGCGTGAAGCTGCCGTGCGCCGGGCCGCCGCCGGTCATCACGTAGACCAGGTCGAACACCTGGAAGGAGTTCGTCGTCTCGATCACGGCGACGAAGAACAGCGCGGGGCGCAGCTGCGGGGCCACGATGTAGCGGAACCGCTGCCAGGTGGAGGCGCCGTCGGTGAGCGCGGCCTCCTCCAGCTCCCGCGGCAGGTCCTGCAGCCGGGCCAGGACGATCAGCATGCCGTACCCGAACCTGGACCAGACCGAGACGATCACCAGGGCCGGGATGACCAGCGTGGTGGAGGCCAGCCAGGACTGTCCGGTGAGCTTGGTGATCGGCCCCTCGGAGGAGAACAGCCAGGTGAAGACCGTCCCGGCCAGGACCAGGCTGGTGACGACGGGCAGGAAGAAGACCGAGCGGAAGAAGGCCGCCCCGCGGAAGGCGCGGCGCACCAGCAGCGCCATGCCCACCGAGGCGGCCATCGACGCCGGCACGTACAGGATCGTGTAGATCAGCGTGATGCGCAGCGACTCCCAGAAGACGGGGTCGGCGGCCATCCGCCGGTAGTTGTCCACGCCGGTCCACTCCGGGCTGGCGCCGATGGAGGAGTCGAAGAACCCCAGCAGCACCCCCGCGACGGACGGGCCGAACCGGAACAGCAGGAAGAGCAGGAGGCACGGCAGGACGAACAGCAGTCCGGTCCGCGCCTCCCACCGCCTGACGTCGATCGCCGCCATCAGCCACCCAGCAGCGCGTCCGCGGCCTTGGCCGCGTCGGCGAGCGCCTGCTCGGGCGTCTTCTTGCCGATCAGCGCGGCCTGGATCTCGGGAGCCAGGACGCCCATCACGTCACGCGCCTTCTCGTGCAGCGGCCCGGCCGTGGTCAGGTCGAGCGCCTTCTCCACCTCGGCCTGCACCGGGTCGGCCGCGTACAGCGAGCCGGTGGACTTGCGCGGGGAGAAGTAGCCCGAGGCCAGGTCGTAGGCCTTGCTCGGGGCGGCGCCGGTGGCGAAGCCGATCCACTTGCCCGCCGCCTCCTTGTGGTCGGACGCCTTGAGCAGGGCCAGCGAGCCGACCGTGCCGTAGGCGACCTGCTTGGCGTCGGTCAGCGGCGGCAGGACCTTGATGTTCTCCTTGCCCCAGAACGACTCGACGTCGGCGGGCAGCTGCTGCCAGGTGCAGGCCACCTTGTTCTGCGCGGTCCTGGTCTGCTCGAACTTGGGCAGCCCGGTCAGCAGGTCCTTCTCCACGTAGCCGCCGTCGGCCAGCTTCTTCAGGAAGGTCAGCGCCTTGACGCCCTCGGCGCCGCCGAAGGCCGCCGACTTGCCGTCGGGGCTGAACACGTCGCCGCCCGCCTGCCACAGCAGCGGGTAGAACGACTGGTTGAGGGTGGCGGCGGGGTCGGCCCAGTAGTTGGTGACGTCGACGTCCTTGGCCTTGAACTTCGGGGCCAGGGCGAGCACGTCGTCCCAGGTCTTGGGGAACTCGGTGACGCCGGCGGCGTCGAACGCCTTCTGGTTGCAGACCAGCGGGTTGGCCGACATGAGGATCGGCGCGCCCATGACCTTGCCGTCGATGGTGACCGACTTCAGGGCGTTGTCCCGGTAGTCGGCCTTGTCGGCGAGGTAGGCGTCCACCGGCTCCAGCGTCCTGGCGTACTTGGGGAGCTGGTCGGGGATGAGGTAGACCACGTCGGGCGCCTTGTTGCCGGCGATCGCCGTGGACAGCGCCTCGTCGCGCTTGGCCCACGGGTAGATCTCGACCTTGACGTCGATGTTCGGGTTGGCCGCCTCGAACGCCTTGGCCTGCTCGTCCCAGAACGCCTGGTGCTTGGGCTGGTCGGCGATGTTCGGGTAGATCCACATGGTCACGGTCTGCTTCTCGTCGCCTCCGGAGCCGCCGCCGCAGGCGGTCAGCGTGCCGAGGGCGGCCGCAGCGGCGGCCAGCGCGCGCAGTCGCATGATGGTTCCTTCCTAGAATGCGGGCACGGTGACGACCGTGCCGCTGTGCCGGGCCTTCTCGGCGGCGAAGACCGCGAGGTGGCTGTGGAGCGACTCGGTGGGGCCCGAGCGCACGTGTGCGGGGTCGCCGGTGGCCAGCGCGGTGACGAAGGCGTCCATCACGCCGTCGTCGCCGCCGCCGTGGCCGTCGCCGGCGTTCGAGCCGGTCTCGGTGACGTTGCGGCGGCTGCTGCGGCCGTCGCGGAAGTCGAGGACCTCGACCGACTCGCCGTCCCCGATCAGCCGTCCGTGGGTGCCGAAGATCCTGGTCTGGCGGTGGGTCTGCTCGGTGAAGGCGGTCATGGTGAAGGTCGCGGTCGCGCCGCCGGTCAGCTGCATGGCGAGCACCTGGTGGTCGACCACGTCGTTGTCGCAGGCGTAGACGCACCTGCCGTACGGGCCGGTGCGCAGGGCGTGCATGACCTGCTCCTCGTTCTCGCCGAGGACGCTGGTCGGCCAGTCGTAGCCGCGGTCCAGGTACAGCCGGGGAGCCGAGTACGGGCACCGGGGCTCCAGGACGCAGTCGAGGCAGCGGTCGGCGGCCTGCTCCGGGCGCCGCTCGGGCCTGAAGTGGCCGAGCGAGCCGAAGCTGGCGACCTGCTCGATCCTGAGCCCGGTGACGTAGGTCAGCCAGTCGAGGTCGTGGGAGGACTTGGCCAGCAGCATCGGGCTGGCCAGGCGCTCGCTGCGCCAGGGGCCGCGCACGTAGGAGTGCGCCTGGTGCCACCAGCCGACCGGCTCCAGGTGCTCGACGCTCATGACCTCGCCGAGCACGCCGCTGTCCACGGTCTCCTTCACCAGCGCGGTGTAGGGCGTGTAGCGCAGCACGTGGCAGACGGCGAGCAGCACGCCGGTCTCGCCGACGGCCGAGACGATCTCGCGGCACTCCTCCTCGGTCGGCGCCATGGGCTTCTCGACGAGCAGCGCGTAGCCCGCCCGCGCCAGGGCGATGGCGGGCTCGACGTGCAGGCGGTCCTGGGTGGCCAGGACGACGGCGTCGGCCACCCGCTCGCGCAGCAGGTCGCGCCAGTCGCCGAACTCGCGCACGCCGGGGTCGGCCAGCTTGGCCCGGCGGGCGGGGTCGGGGTCGGCCACCGCGACCAGCTCCGCGCGATCGGGGTGCGCGGCGATCCAGGAGGCGTAGGTCTGCCCCCGGTTGCCCGCTCCCGCGACCGCCAGCGTTATTTTTCGCACCTAAATCACCAGATTTCCTGATGTGAGGACCTTCGGGCCGTCAGCCGGCAGCTCCCTGGCGACGCCCTCCTCGACGTTGCCCGTGTGCTGGACCACCTCGAAGGCCTTGATCGACAGGCGGCCGCCGCCGAACTGGCAGCCGGTCGCCGCGTAGCGGTTCCGGCCGGCGTCGAGCTGGACGTGGGCTCCGGCGTTCTGGCTGCGGACCCCTGCGAGCTGCCAGGAGACGAGCCCGGCGGCCTCCACCCGCGACAGCCCGGCCTCGGCCAGCTCGGTGCCGCCGTCGAGGCGGATGCGCTGGTCGGCCTTGCCGGCGGCGGCCAGGCCCACGTTCTTCACCGTGCAGCCGGTCAGCGCCACCGAACCGGCCAGGACCAGCGGGGCCGCGCCCTCGGCGCCGTTCAGCGTCGAGCCGGACAGGCGCAGGTCCGCGCCGTTGAAGGCGTTGCCGTTCAGGCCGTGGAAGGTGGTGCGGCTGACGTGCAGCGGCGCGGTCACGTTCGCCTGGACGATCTCGCTCTTGGCCGGGACGTTGAAGACGCAGCCCTCGATCAGGTTGGGCCGCCGCGACACCTTCGACTGCTGGGAGACGATCAGCGTGTGGCTGGCCGAGCAGCCGCGCATCTGCACGCCGTCGGCGTTGACCCAGATCATGCCCGAGCCCTCCAGCGACGGCTTGCCGATGACCTGGAGGTCCTCCAGCGTCAGGTCGGTGACCTTCACCCGGGCCACGAACCACGAGCAGACGTGCTTGCGCACCGTGATGCGCTTGGCCGCCGAGCCCCAGGCCGCGCCGGAGTTGGCGAAGGTCATCAGGCCGGAGTTGCCGGTGTAGGTCAGGTCGTGCTCGTACTGGCCGTGGGTGACGAACGGGCCCTGGTCGTCGCCGTCGCCGTGGCAGTTCTCCACGTAGCAGTAGGCGCTGGCGGTGAAGTCGTTCAGGTGCCGGGCGTTGGCCGTGTGGCAGTCGCGGACGTGGCCGTACAGGCAGTAGATCTGCTGGGTCAGGTAGCCCGCCCCGCCCCAGGTCACGCTGGCGGGGTTCTTCAGCGTGCAGCGTTCGGTGCGGAAGTGGGTGGCCCAGCGCCGCATGATCAGCGGCCAGAACGTGCCCGTGCCGTGGATGCCCTCGACGTCGCAGTGGACGGCGTACTCGTAGGCCAGCGGGTGCGAGCCGGTGTACTGGTCGCCGTTCGCGACGCCCTCGAAGCGCAGGTTGCGCACGTGCACGCGCTCGACCGGCTCGACCAGGGTCCAGGTGATCGTGCGGCCGGCGGCCAGCTCCCAGCCGTTCTTGTAGTTGACCCGGATGTGCGTGCCGTCGACGATCTGGGTGACCTCGACCAGCTTCTGCAGCTCGCGCTCCCAGCGGCCGGACAGCGCGTTGACCTCGGCGCTCCACCACTGCCCGACCTTGAAGGCGGCGGAGTCGGCGACCTCGAAGACGTCCGACAGGTCGGGCACCGGGGCGCTCAGCTTGTGGCTGACCGTGGTGCCGGTGACCTTGCCGCGGAAGAACATCACCGCCGCGAACGGGTCGTCCTGGCCCGCCTTCTCGATGCCGACGGTGCGCATCGTGTGGCCGCCGAAGTCGAGCACCAGGTTCGAGCGCTGGAACTTGTGGCGCTTGACGAAGTTGAGGTCGGTGTGGGCCTCGATCCTGGAGACGGCGGGGTCGCCGACCATGGCCTCCAGAGCGTCGTCGGCGGGGGTCTTGTCGTCGAAGACGCCGAAGGCGCGGAAGTCGAGGCAGCCGTCGTGCAGCTGGATCCAGCGGCCCTTGGGCGCGGAACCCAGCACGGTGCCGCCGTTGGCGGGCGCGGTGGCGGCGGCGTCCCAGCGGACGAGCTTGCCGCCGCCGTCGCCCGGCTTGAGATAGCCCGCGACCTGCGCCAGCGTGCCGTCCGCCAGTTTGGCGGCCTCGAAGGCGAGCAGCTCGGCCACGGTGGCGACCGCCTGCACCTCGTCCTTGGGCTTCTTGTCCGGCTCGGCGAGCGCGGGCTTGGCCATCAGGACGGTGCCGACAGCCGCTAAACCGGTGACGCGCAGGATGTCACGACGTTCCATGGGGGTGGTTCCTTACAGTGCGAGGGTGTCGGCGATGAGGACGCGGGGGCCGGCGGGCGGGAAGGCGCGCTCGACGCCCTCCTCGGTGCAGCCGGTGTGCACCAGGACGGTGGTGGCGGTCAGGTCGAGCCGGCCGCCGGTGAACCGGGAGCCGGTGGCGCGCCAGCGGTTGTCGCCGGTGGCCTGCTCGACGCGGGTGCCGGTGGCCGTGCAGGCGGCCAGTTCCCAGGTCAGGACGCCCGGACCGGCGGCCCGGCCGAGCGAGGCGTTCTCCAGCGTGACGCCCTCCAGGCGCAGCCGCTGGTCGCGCACGGCGCTCAGCTCGACGCGCACGCCGTCGAGCCGGCCGCCGCTGATCACGACGTCCGCCGAGCCCACCGAGACCTTGCCCGCTCCGCTCAGGACGCAGCCGGTGAAGCGCAAGGGGCCGGAGCCGCGCAGGGTGGCGCCGTCGAGACCGGTGATGGCGCACTCCTTGAAGTGCAGCGCGTTGCTCACCGGCGTCTGCACCAGCACCTGCTCCTTCGGCAGCTCGAAGGAGCAGCCCTCGATGACGTTGGGCCGGCCGGAGCGGTTGGACCGCTGGCCGATCGCGACGGTCCTGGCCGAGCAGCCGCGCATGTGCAGGCCGTCGGCGTTCACCTGGAGCGTTCCCGCCGGATCGAACGTCGAGCGCGGGATCACCCGGACGTCCTCCAGCGTCAGGTCGGTGATCTTCGTTCCGGCGACGAACCACGAGCACAGGTGCTTGCGCACGGTGATGCGCTTGGCGCTGGTGCCCCAGAGTGCGCCGCTGTTGGCGATGTCCATGAGGCCGGAGTTGCCGGTGAAGACCAGGTCGTGCTCGTACTGGCCGTGGGTGGTGAAGGGGTTGCCGCCCTCGTCGTCGCCGTCGCCGTGGCAGTTCTCGACCGTGCAGTAGGCGCTGGCGGTGAAGTCGTTGAGATGGCGGACGTTGGAGGTGGTGCAGTCGGCGACGTGGCCGTACAGGCAGTAGATCTGCTGGGTCAGGTAGCCGGCTCCGCCGTACATGACGGTCGGGGGGTTCTTCAGGCTGCAGCGCTCGGTGCGGAAGTGGGTGCACCAGCGTCGCATGATCACCGGCCAGAAGCTGCCGGTGGCGTGCACGTCCTCGACGTCGCAGTGGACGGCGTACTCGTAGGCGATCGGGTGCGAGCCGGTGTACTCGTCGCCGCCCGGGGCCGCCTCGAAGCGCAGGTCGCGCACGTGCACGCGCTCGACCGGCCGGACCAGCGTCCAGGTCAGCGTACGGCCGGCGGCCAGCTCCCAGCCGTTCTTGTAGTTGACCCGGACGTGCCGGCCGTCGACGACCTGGGTGATCTGGACCAGGCGCTGGAGCTCGCGTTCGTACGTGCCGGCCAGCGCGTCGACCTGCACGGCCCACCACTGGCCGACCTGGAACTGCCGGGAGTCGACCTCGAAGACGTCGGCCAGGTCGGGGAGCGTGGCCGTGAGCGTGCCGGTGACGGTGGTCCCGGTCCGCTCGCCCTGGAAGAACAGGACCGCGCCGAAGGGGTTGTCGTGGGAGTTCTTCTCGATGCCGGCGGTGGTCATGGTGTGGCCGCCGAAGTCGAGCACCAGGCCGGAGCGCCGGAAGGTGTGGCGCTTGACGAAGTTGAGGTCGGTGTGGGCCTCGATCCTGGAGACGGCGGGGTCGCCGACCATGGCCTCCAGGGCGGCGTCGGCGGGGGTCTTGTCGTCGAAGACGCCGAAGGCGCGGAAGTCGAGGCAGCCGTCGTGCAGCTGGATCCAGCGGCCCTTGGGCGCGGAGCCGAGCACGGTGCCGCCGTTGGCGGGCGTGGTGGAGGCGGCGTCCCAGCGGACGAGCTTGCCGCCGCCGTCACCGGCGCGGTGATAGCCCGCGACACGCAGCAGCGTGCCGTCGGCGAGTCGGGAGGCGTCGAGCGCGAGAAGGCGCGCGACGTCGGCTACATGGTTCATGGGGGGAGGCCTTCGGGAGCGGGGTGATGGGAAGGCCGGGCGACGTGCGAAGGCGGGCAGGCGGCGGTGCTGCGGCCCAGACGTCCGGCGCCGGGGGCCGCGGCGCTCGGAGTCGGATCTTCGCCCGAAACGATTGGCGAGGACGCTAGACAGTGGATGAGGCATCTGTCAAGCCGTCACGTGGCATGCCCGAGATGCTGGGAGATCATCGCCGCCGTCTCTCTCACCTCCCGGCCGAGCTCCTGGTAGCGCCAGGCGGGCAGGTCGCGCTTGAGCGAGGTGATGCTGATCGCGCCGACGCAGGCGCCGGTGTGGTCGCGCAGCGCGCTGCCGATGCAGAAGATGCCGTCGGCGTCCTCCTCGTCGTCGACCGCGTAGCCGAGTTCCCTGACCGTCTTCAGGTGGGCCAGCAGCAACGGCAGCTCGGTGATCGTGTTGCCGGTGCGGCGCGGCAGGCCGACGTGGCCGACGACCCTGGCGACCTCCTCGTCGTCCATCTCGGCCAGCAGCGCCTTGCCCAGCCCGGTGCAGTGGGGCAGCTCCCTGGTGCCCATCCGCAGGTCGACCTGGATGCGCTCGCCGTTGCTCACCTGGTCGACGACGACCGCCTGGCCGGCCTCGGGCACCGCGAGCCTGGAGTTCATCCCGGTGCGTTCGGTGAGCGCGACCAGCGCGGGGCGGGCCACGTCGCGCAGCGAGAGCTGCTCCTGGGCCCTGGCGCCCAGCCTGGACAGCGCCATGCCCAGCCGGTAGCGGCGGTTCATGCCCTCGCCGTCGTCGGCGACCAGGCTGTAGCCGCGCAGCGTGTAGAGGGTGGCGAAGGCGGCGCTCTTGCTCAGCCCGCAGGCCGCGGCGACCTCGGTCACGCTCATGCCGCCACCCGGCCCCACGCGGGACAGGACCTCCAGCACCTCGGCGGCGCGGGCGACGCTGCGGACCCAATATCGCGATTCCTCAGCAGCAGTGTTCGTCACAGCCGAACAGCTTAGCGGAATTCATCGTTGACCCCCACCCAATCTCGTGTTTCAATCTCCCTCGTCTGTTCGGTATTGCCAAACACTGTTCGGAATTTGTGGCGGACGATCAGCGCTTCCCAGGCCGGGCCGGGCCGGGAGGCGCGTCGGAGGAGAGAGATTTGAAGCACCTAGCCGAGCGCGCACGCCAGGTCATCCCCGGCGGCGTGAACAGCGGGCAGCGCAGCATTCCGGGGCTCACCGACCTGGTGATCACCCATGCCGCCGGCGCCCGCTTCCGCGACTCGCAAGGACGGGAGTTCGTCGACTACCACGCCGCCTTCGGCCCGCCGCTGCTCGGCCACAACGACCCCGACGTCGGCGCGGCCGTCGCCGAGGCCGGCCGCACGGTGGACCTGTGCGGCGTGGGCGTCACGGCCGGCGAGGTCGAGCTCGCCGAGACGCTGGCAGAGCTCGTGCCGAGCGTGGAGAAGGTGCTCCTGACCAGCACCGGCAGCGAGGCCACCTTCCACGCCCTGCGCGTGGCCAGGGCCGCGACCGGCCGCCGGCTCGTGGTCAAGTTCCAGGGTTGCTACCACGGCTGGCACGACGCGGTCAGCCTCAACGTGATCTCCGCGCCGGAGAAGGTCGGCACCCACGACCCGATCTCGACCGGCATCCTGCCCGAGGTGCTGCAGGCCACGCTGGTCCTGCCGTTCAACGACCCCGAGGCGGTACGCCGGGCGTTCGCCGAGCACGGCGACGACATCGCCGCCGTCATCCTGGAGCCGGTGCCGCACAACGTCGGCTGCCTGCTGCCCGAGCAGGAGTTCCTGCAGACGCTGCGCGACGAGTGCACCAAAGCGGGCAGCGTGCTGATCTTCGACGAGGTCATCACCGGCTTCCGCCACCACCTGGGCGGCTGGCAGGCGATCTGCGGGATCACCCCCGACCTCACCACCATGGGCAAGGCGATCGCGAACGGCTACCCGGTGGGCGCGCTCGGAGGCCGCGCCGATCTCATGGAGCTGTTCAGCTCGCGACCGGGCGGCCCCGCCTTCTTCGCCGGCACCTACAACGGCCACCCCGCCGTCGTGGCGGCCGCCCTGGCCACGCTGCGCAAGCTGCGCGAGGAGCCGGTGCACGAGCACGTCTTCCGCCTCGGCGAGCGGATCAGGACCGGCCTGGCCGAGGTGTTCGCCTCGCTGGACATCCCGGCGCTGGTCGGCGGGTACGGCTCGGTCTTCGTCGGATATTTCATGACCGGACCCGCCCGCACCTACGACGACCTGCTGCGCAATGATGCCAACATGTTCATCGGGTACCGCCGCCGGCTGCTGGAGCACGGCGTCTTCGAGCTGCCACTGAACCTCAAGCGCAGCCACGTCTCCTACGCCCACACCGACGCCGACGCCGACCACCTGCTGGAGGCGGCCGCCACCGCGGCCAGGCTCGCCCGCGGCGACGTGCTCGACCTGACCGACGTCAGCACCATGGGCGGCGCCGATGCTCACCGTTGACACCAGCCGCCCGGCCGGCCCCGCCGGCCGGATCAGCCGCGTCGAGACCCTCTCGCTGGGCACCGCCTGGCGCGACTTCTCCTACGTGCGCATCCACACCGACGAAGGGCTGAGCGGCATCGGCGAGATCACCCACCCCTACCGGGGCCGGGAGACCTGCTCGCTGACCGAGGCCATGGCCCAGCGCCACCTGATCGGTGCCGATCCCTTCGACGTCGAGGAGATCTGGCTGCGGATGTACCAGGGCGACTTCCTGCGCGGCGGCGACGTCGGCGGCATCGTCGTCTCCGGCGTCGACCAGGCGCTCCACGACATCATGGGCAAGGCGCTGGGCGTGCCCGTCTACCGGCTGACCGGTGGCGCCTGCCGCGACCGGGTGCGGGTCTACGCCAACGGCTGGTACACCGGCGAACGCGACCCGCAGGTGTTCGCGGCCAAGGCCAAGGAGGTCGCCGCCCGCGGCTACACCGGGCTGAAGTTCGACCCGTTCGGCGCCGGGCTGGGCGAGTTGTCCCGGGCCGAGCTGCGGCTCTCGGTGGACATCGTCGCGGCGGTCCGCGAGGCCGTGCCCGACCTCGACCTGTTCGTCGAGGGGCACGCCCGGTTCGCGATGCCGACCGCCGTCCGGCTCGTGCGCGAGCTGGAGCCGTTCGACCTCGGCTGGTTCGAGGAGCCGCTGCCGTGGACGCACATCGAGCGCTACGCCGAGCTGCGCGCCCGCGCCGCCATGCCCATCTCCGGCGGCGAGCACTTCCACAACCGCTACGAGTACGCCCGGCTGTTCGCCACCGGCGCGGTCGACATCATCCAGCCCGACCTGTCGATGGCCGGCGGGTTCACCGAGATCAGGAAGCTGGCCGCGCAGGCCGACGTGCACGCCATGCTCGTCGCCCCGCACAACTCCAACTCCCCGCTGTGCACCACGGCCTCCGTGCACGCCGTGCTCGGCATGCCGAACCTGCTGGTCCTGGAGACGTTCGACGGCATGCTGGAGCCGTACGTCTTCGACGCGCTGAAGGGCGTGCTGCCGGTGGTCGACGGGCACGTCGGCCTGCCGGAGCGGCCCGGCCTCGGCGTCGAGCTGGCCGACGAGGTCTTCGCCGAGCACCCGCCGTCCCACCGGTTCTGGAACATGTTCAAGGAGGGCTGGGAGAAGCGTGATCGTTGACGTCCACTCCCACCTGTTCAGCTGCCCGGACGACGTCGGCGACCCGTTCGCGGCCGAGTCCGCCCGCGCGCACGGCGGTCACGTCGACCTGACCGTGCGCTGGGCGGACTACGCCGCCACCTCGCCCGCCGGCACCCGTACCGTCGTGGTGGGCGGCAAGGCCAGGCGGTCGGGCCTGTGGGTGGACGACGCCGCCGTGGCCGCCTACGCCGGCGAGCACCCCGACCGGCTCATCGGCTACCTGTCGCTCGACCCCACCCAGCCCGGCTGGCGCGACGAGCTGGAACACGGCCACCGCGACCTGGGGCTGCGCGGCATCAAGCTCATGCCGATGTACGCCGGTTTCGACCCGGCCGCGCCCGAGCTGGACGACCTGTACGCCTACGCCGCCCGCCACGGCCTGCCGCTGCTGGTGCACACCGGGACCACGTTCGTCTCGGCCGCGCCCCTGCGCTACGCGCTGCCGGTGCACCTGGACGAGGTCGCCATCAGGCATCCCGAGCTGCGCATGGTCCTGGCCCACCTCGGCCACCCGTACGAGGGCGAGTGCATCGCGGTGATCCGCAAGCACCGCCACGTCTACGCCGACGTCTCCGCCCTGCACTACCGCCCCTTCCAGCTCTGGCACAGCCTGCGCCTGGCCCAGGACTACGGGGTGTGGGGCAAGCTGCTGTTCGGCAGCGACTACCCCTTCACCACGGTGGACGCCTCGGTGGCGGGGCTGCGCGCGGTGGGCGCGGTCCCCGGCATCCCCGGTCTGCCGCCCCTGGACCGGGAGGAGATCGAGAAGCTGATCCACCGCCCGTCGCTCGACCTGCTGGGGCTGTCATGACCGAACTGGCCGTGGTCACCGGGGCCGCCAGGGGCCTCGGCCAGGCCATCGCCGCGCGCCTGACGGCCGACGGCTACCGGGTGATCACCGTCGACCGGCCGGGCGCGGGCTGCGCCTACGACTTCGACCTGGCCGACACCGAGGGCCTGGCCGGGCTGGCCGACGCGGTCCGCCGCGACCACGGGCCGATCCACGTCCTGGTCAACAACGCCGGGGTGGCCCGGCTCGAACACTTCAACGAGATCACCGTGGCCGGCTGGCAGGCCGTCATGCGGGTCAACTGCGACGCGCCGTTCTTCCTGGCGCAGCGGGTGGCCGAGCACATGATCGCCGACGGCGTGCGGGGGCGGATCGTCAACGTCTCCTCCAAGAACGGCCTCATGGCCGAAGCCGGGCTGGCCCACTACAACGCCTCCAAGGGCGCCCTGGAGCTGATCACCCGCTCGCTCGCCGCCGAGCTGGGCGCCCATGGCATCACCGTCAACGCCGTGGCGCCCGGCATGATCGCCACCCCGATCGACGGCGACTTCCCCTTCGACCGCGCGGCCTTCGAGGCGGCGTGGGAGGAGCGCATCCCGCTGCGCGGCGGGTACGGCAGGCCGGACGACGTGGCCGGCGCGGTGGCGTACCTGGCCTCGGAGTCGGCCCGCTACGTCACCGGCTCCACCCTGGTCGTGGACGGCGGCGTGCTGGCCGACCAGATGCCGCGGACGCGGTTCATGACGCCGTACCGGAACTCGTTGCGGCCCGGTTCCTGACCTGCGGCGTCGCCGGGGCTCGGGTCAGCCGCCGGGACCGGGATCAGTCGCCGGGGCTCGGGTCAGCCGCCGTCCAGCGGGTTGGCGGCGATCCGCCCCGCGACGTCGTTGCGGACCGACGCCGCGGCGGCGCTGTCCGGCTTGCGCCTGGCCTGGTCCTCGAAGCAGGCCAGGAACTCGGGGCCGAAGCCCAGCCTGGGATAGCGGGCGAGCAGCTCCGCCCGCGCGTCCGGCGCGAACTCCTCGGGCCGCCGCCCGACCACGTCCCAGCTCGTGGCGACCTGCAGCAGGTGGGACTCCGGGTCGTCGGCGGCGGACACGTCGGCGCGCATGTGCAGCCTGATGATCTCGGCGGCCCGCTCGGCGCGCTCGGCCGGCCAGCCGGCCGCCGTGCCGAACACCCAGGCGAGCTGCCCGCCCGCCTCCTCGAACGGCAGCCGGTGGCTGTCGAAGGGCTCGGTCAGCCCCATGTCGTGGAGCAGCGCCGAGACGTAGTAGAGCTCGTCGTCGAAGGCGATGCCGTGGGCCGCGCCGTACATCGCTCCCCACAGGTAGGCGCGGACGCAGTGGTTGAGCAGCGCGGGCGAGCAGTGACGACCGGCCACCGACAGCGCCGCGGCGGCGGCGGGAGTCTCCGGGAACATGCCTTCAGCCTTTCACCCGGCCACCGGATCTCGTCGGCAGGGGCCGCCACTTGCCTTCTGGATACCATAGGGGGGTATAGTGTCTTCAACGGCAATGAGCCGAAGGAGGGCTGACATGGCTGGACACGGCAGTGGCAAGCAGGACCAAGGGATGCGGTTGCGCCGCATCGAGGGGCAGGTCCGCGGCCTGCAGCGGATGGTCGAGGACGACAAGTACTGCATCGACATCCTCACCCAGGTGTCGGCCGCGACCAGCGCCTTGAAGTCGTTCTCCCTGTCGTTGCTGGAGGACCACCTGGCCCACTGCGTCGCCGAGGCCACCGCGAAGGGCGGCCCGGAGGCCGAGGCCAAGGTCAAGGAAGCCTCCGACGCCATCGCCAGACTTGTTCGTTCCTGACCGGATTGAAGGAGAGACCGATATGAGCACCACCACCTACACCGTCAAGGGCATGACCTGCGGCCACTGCGTCAGTTCGGTCAAGGAGGAGGTCGGCGAGGTCGCCGGGGTGACCGGCGTCGAGGTCGATCTGGCCTCCGGCCTGCTGACCGTCGAGAGTGACAGCCCGATCGACGCGGCGAAGATCGTCGCCGCCGTCGAGGAGGCCGGGTACGAGGTGGCGAACCAGTCGTGAACACCGCAGCCAAGCTCGGCTCCTACGCCCTGGGGCTGGCCGTCGTCTTCGGCGGGGCCCTGGGCGCCGGCAAGGTCGTGGGCCCGGTCGGGGCCGCTCCCGCCGCCGACCACAGCGCCATGACGACCCCCGCGGAGACCGCGCAGAGCGCGGGCCACAACCAGCACACAGCCCAGCAGACGACGACGAAGAAGAACGATACCCCCGGGGGGCTCCAAGTGTCCGAGAACGGCTACACCCTCAACCCGCTCACCACGTCGCTCAAGCCCGGCGAGCCCGCGGACTTCCGTTTCTCCGTGACCGGCCCCGACGGCCGCCCAGTCACCGACTACCAGGTCCAGCACGACAAGAAGCTGCACTTCATCGTGGTCTCCCGCGACCTGGGCAGCTTCCAGCACGTCCATCCGGAGATGTCGGCCGACGGCATCTGGTCGGTCAAGGTCACCTTCCCCGAGGCGGGCGGCTACCGGGCCTTCGCCGACTTCGCGCCGACCGGCGGCGCGGCCCTGACGCTGGGCGCCGACCTGGCCGTGGCGGGCGACTACCAGCCCAAGCCGCTGCCGGAGACCGGCCGCGTCTCCAAGGTCGACGGCTACGAGGTCACCCTCGACGGCGACCTGACGCCCGGCCAGGCCGGCAAGCTCACCCTCAAGGTCAGCAAGGACGGCAAGCCGGTCACCGACCTGCAGCCCTACCTCGGCGCCTTCGGCCACCTGGTCGCCCTGCGCGGTCGTGACCTGGCCTACCTGCACGTCCACCCCGACGGCGAGCCGGGCGACGGCAAGACGCAGCCGGGCCCCGAGATCGTCTTCTACGCCGAGGTGCCGAGCGGCGGCGACTACCGCCTGTTCCTGGACTTCCAGCACGAGGGCGAGGTCCGTACCGCCGACTTCACGCTCGCGGCCGGGCCGCGGCCCGCCACTCCCGCCAGCCCCGACGCGTCGGCGACGCCCGCCGGGCACGGCAACCACAGCCACTGAGAAAAGCCACTGGGAAAGGGGAACGGTGATGACCTCTGTCACCGATGACCGGCAGAACGCGGTCGAACTCTCGATCGGCGGCATGACCTGCGCCTCGTGCGCCAACCGCATCGAGCGCAAGCTCAACAAGATGGACGGCGTGACCGCCACGGTCAACTACGCCACCGAGAAGGCGAAGGTCACCTTCCCCGAAGGCGTCGATCCGCAGCAGCTGATCGCCCAGGTGGAGGCGGCCGGCTACACCGCCGCGCTGCCCGCGCCGCCCCGGACCGAGGGCGAGCCGGGCGAGCGGGAGCCGGAGGACGAGCTGCGTCCGCTGCGCAGCCGGTTGATCACCTCGGTGGTGCTGGCGGTGCCGGTGATCGCGATGGCGATGATCCCGCCGTTGCAGTTCACGAACTGGCAGTGGATGTCGCTGGTGCTCACCGCGCCGGTCGTCGTCTACGCCGGCTGGCCGTTCCACAAGGCCGCCTGGACGAACCTGCGCCACGGCGCGGCCACGATGGACACGCTGATCTCGGTCGGCACCATCGCCGCGCTCGGCTGGTCGCTGTGGGCGCTGTTCTTCGGCACGGCCGGCACCCCGGGCATGACCCACCCCTTCGCGTTCACGATCGAGCGCACCGACGGGTCGGGCAACATCTACCTGGAGGCCGCGGCGGGGGTGACCGCGTTCATCCTGGCCGGCCGCTACTTCGAGGCCCGCTCCAAGCGCCGGGCGGGCGCCGCCCTGCGCGCCCTGCTGGAACTGGGCGCCAAGGACGTCGCGGTGCTGCGCGACGGCGTGGAGACCCGCATCCCCAGCGACCGGCTGGCCGTGGGCGACCGGTTCGTCGTGCGGCCCGGCGAGAAGATCGCGACCGACGGCGTGATCGAGGAGGGCACCTCGGCGGTCGACGCCTCGATGCTGACCGGTGAGTCGGTGCCCGTCGAGGTGCGTCCGGGCGACACGGTCACCGGCGCCACCGTGAACGCGGGCGGCCGGCTGGTCGTCCGCGCCACCCGGGTCGGGGCCGACACGCAGCTCGCCCAGATGGCCAAGCTGGTCGAGGACGCCCAGACGGGCAAGGCGCAGGTGCAGCGGCTGGCCGACCGCGTGTCGGGCATCTTCGTCCCGATCGTGATCGCGCTGGCTCTCGGCACGCTGGGCTTCTGGCTCGGCACCGGCGACGGCGTCGGCGCGGCCTTCACCGCCGCGGTGGCCGTGCTGATCATCGCCTGCCCGTGCGCGCTCGGCCTGGCCACCCCGACGGCGTTGCTGGTCGGCACCGGCCGGGGCGCGCAGCTCGGCATCCTGATCAAGGGCCCCGAAGTGCTGGAGTCCACCCGCCGCATCGACACGGTGGTGCTCGACAAGACGGGCACCGTCACCGAGGGCCGGATGACGCTCACCGGCGTGCACCTGGCCGACGGCGAGGACGAGGCCGAGGTGCTGCGCCTGGCGGGCGCTCTGGAGCACGCCTCCGAGCACCCGATCGCCCAGGCCATCGCCAAGGGCGCCGCCGCCCGCGTCGGCGACCTGCCCACCCCCGAGGACTTCGCGAACGTCGAGGGCCTCGGCGTTCAGGGCGTCGTCGAGGGGCACGCGGTCCTGGTGGGCCGGCCGAGGCTGCTGGAGGAGTGGTCCCAGCATCTGCCATCCGACCTGGAACGCGCTCTGCACGCCGCCCAGGCGGGCGGCCGGACCGCCGTCGCGGTCGGCTGGGACGGCAAGGCCCGCGCGGTGCTGGTGGTCGCCGACGTGATCAAGCCCACCAGCAAGGAGGCCATCCAGCAGCTCCGGGCGCTCGGTCTCACCCCGGTCCTGCTGACCGGCGACAACGAGGCCGTGGCGAGGACGGTGGCCGCCGAGGTCGGCATCGACGAGGTGATCGCCGAGGTGCTGCCCGCCGACAAGGTCGACGTCGTCAAGGAGCTCCAGGGCGAGGGCAAGGTCGTGGCGATGGTCGGCGACGGCGTCAACGACGCGGCCGCGCTCGCCCAGGCCGACCTGGGCCTGGCCATGGGCACCGGCACGGACGCCGCCATCGAGGCGTCCGACCTGACCCTGGTCCGCGGTGACCTGCGGGTGGCCGCCGACGCGATCAGGCTCTCCCGCCGGACGCTCGGCACCATCAAGGGCAACCTGTTCTGGGCCTTCGCCTACAACGTGGCCGCCCTGCCGCTGGCCGCGCTCGGCCTGCTCAACCCGATGATCGCGGGGGCCGCGATGGCCTTCTCCAGCGTGTTCGTGGTCAGCAACAGCCTCCGGCTGCGCCGCTTCAAGTGAGCAACGGCCTCAAGTGAAGAGGGCTCCGGGCACGACGCCCGGAGCCCCTTTCGCGTACCCGGCCCGTGCACAGCCGGAGCACACCCCTGCTCACCCCGCTCGCCGGGCCCGCCGCCGACGCGCTGACGGCGGCCGTCGCCGGTCAGGGGCGGACCGCGCCGAGCAGCCGGGTGCGCCAGTAGTCGTCGAGGTCGACCACCTTGACGACGTCACCGGTCTGGGGCGCGTGGACCATCTTCCCGTTGCCGGCGTACATGCCCATGTGGCCGAGCCCCTTGCTGAAGAGCAGGTCGCCGGGCTGCAACGCGTCGAGCGAGACGCGTCTGCTCGCGCCCCAGGCCCATTGCGTCCAGGTGGTGCGGGGCAGCTCGACGCCCGCGGTGCGCCAGGCGGCCTGGGTGAGGCCGGAGCAGTCGTAGGAGCTCGGGCCCTCGGCGCCGTACTGGTAGGGCTTGCCGACCTGGGCGAAGGCGAACTGCAACGCCAGGCGGGCGTTTCCGGAGGCCGAGCCGGTGTACCTGATGCCGGCGCTGTTCGGATCGCCCGCCCGGAAGGCGCCCAGCCTGCGCAGGAGCTTCGTCTGCGCCTTGACCAGCTTGTCGACCTTCGCCTTCTCCGCCCGCACCTTGTCGCGCGCCGCGTCGGCCTCGGCCAGGACGGTCCGGGCCTCGTCGCGCCGGGCGCGCAGGTCCTTGGTGGTCGCCTGGAACGCCGCCAGTTTCGCCGCTCTGGCCCGGGAGATCTGCTCCAGGGCGGCCATGCCGCTCAGCACCTCGTCGGGGGTGCCGTCGGCGACGAAGCGGCCCCAGGTCGTGAGCGGGCCCGACTGGTAGTCGCTGACCACCGCCGAGACGAGGTCTCTGCGTAACCCGTCCGCCTGGGCGTTCTTGCGCGCGACCTCGGCGTTGAGCGCGTCGTACTTCTGCTTGGCCTTCTTGTGCGCCTCGGTCGCCTGGTTGTACTGCTCGACCACCTCGTCGGCCCGCTCGTTCAGCTTCACCAGCCTGGCCTTGGCCTTGGCGGGCGACGGATCGGCCGAGGCGACGCCCGGGATGGAGACCGCCGCGACCGCCGCAAGTGTCACGGCCACTGCCGCTCGCCCCAGCCTCGTCGCCACGACCACTACGATGCCTCCTCGTACGCCTCCATGCCTGAGGCGGAATAGTACCGAAGGTCGCCCTGCTTGTTGGCATTTCGTCCGTACTATCCGGCGTAACAGGCCGTCATTCCGGCTCGTGGGGGGATACGCACGCCAGGTCCGGCGCGTTCACCGGAACGCCGAAACGCCCGGCTCCGATGGGAGCCGGGCGTCTCTCGGCGACCTCAGCGGGCCGCGCGGTGCTCGGCGGCGCGACGGGCGTCGGCCAGCGGCTTGGACGGGACGATCAGCGTGGGGCGCGCGGTGGCGTGCATGACATGGGTGGACGTGCTGCCCGACAGCAGCGCCCGCAGCCCCTGCCGGCCGCGCGAGCCCAGGACGATCAGCGAGGCGTCGACCTCCTCGGCGGCGTCGACGATGGCGGCGGCGACGACCTCCTCCGGGACCGAGGCGACCCGCGGCTCGGCCCGCAGCCCGAGGGAACGGGCGAGGTCGGCGCCCTCGGCGGCCAGCCGTTCCGAGGCGTCCATGGTCCTGGCGTCGATGTCCCGCAGGTCCTCCAGGGCGGGATGCCCTTCGAGGTGGGCGGCGAGGCTCTCCAGGGGCTGACGGGCGTACAGCACCACCGCGGACGCGCCGGGGAACAGCCGGGCGGCCTCCTCGACGGCGTGGCGGGCGTCGGGTGAACCGTCGTAGGCGATGAGGATGGACATGGGGATCTCCTTCGGAGCTGTGAGCGTCGAGGTCAGCCGCGGGTGGCGGCGGTGGTCTCGGCGGTGTCGGCGGCCTCGGCGGGCGCGGCGCCCCGCGAGCGGAGCGTCAGCGCGGCGATCAGGGCGCCGGCGACCGCGATCCCGGCGGCTCCCACGAAGGCCGAGGAGAAGCCGTCGGTCAGCGCGGGCAGGTTCCCGAGCTGGGCGGCGCCGTTGGCGGCGGCGACGGCCGTCATGGCGGCCAGCCCGAGGGCCGAGCCGACCTGGTAGCTGGTGTTGACGATGCCGGAGGCCAGGCCGCCCTCCTCGGGACGGGCTGAGGAGATGGCGGTGCCGAGCGAGGGGATGAAGGCCAGCGACATGCCGAGCGCGGCCACCAGGCTGGCGGGCAGGACGTCGACCGCGAAGCTGCCCTCGGGGCTGATCAGCGACAGCCAGCCCATCCCGACCGCGAGCAGGACCAGGCCCGCCACCGTGACGGCCTTGGGCCCGAACCGGTTGATGGCGCGCGGCGCCAGGACGATCATGCCGAGCATGATGAGGACGGTCATCGGCACCAGGGCCGCGCCGCTGGGGAAGGCGCTGTAGCCGAGGACCTGCTGCAGGTAGAGGTTGAGGAAGAACCACATCGGGATCCAGGCCCCGCCGAGCAGGAGCTGGGTCAGGTTGGCGGCGGCGAGGTTCGGCGTACGGAAGATCGACAGCCTCATCAGCGGCTCGCGGCGGCGGGCCTGGATGGCGAGGAAGGCGATGAGCAGCGCGATCGCGGCGGCCAGCACGCCCCAGGTCTGGGCGGAGCCCCAGCCGACCTCGGGCGCCCGGACGACGGCGTAGACGGCCGCGCCCAGCCCGGCGGTGACGGTCAGCGCGCCGAGGACGTCGATGGAGCCGCGCTGGGACTGGCCGGCGGGCATCAGCGGGCGGGTGGCGAAGAGCGCGACGAGCGCGATCGGGATGTTGATGTAGAAGACCCAGGGCCAGCTCAGGTACTCGGTGATGACGCCGCCGAGGAACACGCCCGCGGTGCCGCCCGCCGGGGCGGCCGCGCCGTACAGGGCGAGGGCCTTGGTGAGCTCCTTGGGGTCGTGGCCGAACAGCATCATCAGCAGGGTCAGCGCGGACGGGGCGATCAGGGCCGCGCCGACGCCCTGGACGGCACGTCCGGTGAGCTCGACCCACACCTCGGGGGCGATGCCGGCGACGAGCGAGCCGGCGAGCAGGATGAGCCAGCCGGCGCCGAACAGCTTGCGTGCGCCGAACAGGTCCGAGAGCCGGCCGCCGAGCAGCAGGAGCCCGCCGAAGGCGACGACGTAGGCGTTGAAGACCCACGACAGGTTCTCCTGCGAGAAGCCGAGGTCTTCCTGGATGCGGGGGAGGGCCACGCCGATGATCGACGTGTCCATGATGACGATGAACTGGGCCGTGGCGATCAGGGCCAGGGCGGTCCATCGCCGGGGGGATGGTGCGGACATGAGCATTCTCCAGCGCTACGCCGTACCCCGGTGGGGATGCGGGCGGGTCTTTGGGGTTCCTCGAAAATACCGGTAGGGGGTATCTGGCGATGAACATACATACACCGGGGGGGTATCTGTCAAGTCCGCACGCCGGAGACCGTCCGGGCGGCACTGCCTGACGGCGGGCCCACGTGCGCCGGCAATGCCTGAGGACGACCGTGCGACGACAGCATTCCCGCAGCTCCGACGGCCTATGGCGAGGCGTCGGGGGGTGACGCGTCACGGGGCAGGGACGCGCAAGTGACACATGCACGGGGCTGGGTGTGCGGGACGTGCCGGGGCGAGGGCGTGCGGGATGCGTCGGAGGGCGGTGGGATGGGGGTGGGCCGGGCGATGTGCCGGGCGGGGGTATGCGGCACGCGAGGGGGCCGGGTGCGCGGGCCGGGCCGCGCCTCCATGCCTCCCCCTCGCAGCCATATACCCCCCGCATTCCGGCCCCCGCATTCCGGCCCCCGCATTCCGGCCCCCGCATTCCGGCCCCCGCATTCCGGCCCCCGCATTCCGGCCCCCGCATTCCGGCCCCCGCACTCCGGCCCCCGCACTCCGGCCCCCGCACTCCGGCCCCCGCACTCCGGCCCCCGCACTCCGGCCCCCGCACTCCAGCCCACACATCGTGGCCCCCCGTATGCCAGGGGTATGCGGAGCGCGCCAGGGGCTTGGGGGTGCGGGGGCGGGGTATGCGGAACGGGTCGGCGGACCGGGGTGTGCAGAGGAGGGGTATGCGGGGTGCGCCAGGGGGCCGGGGGTATGCGGGACTGGGTATGCGGGCGCGTCAGGGGCAGGGGGTATGCGGGCTTGGCATGCCCGGGCAGATGGGTCTGCGGGTTGACGCGTCGCAGGTGGCGTCGCGTCGGGGGATCGCCACGCGCTTTTGGCGCGGTGTCGGGGGGAGCCAGTGGCGGCGCGGGAAATGCCCGCTCGTGGCTGTGAGGCGGGGTATGCCGGGGTTGCTGTGCCCTCCTGGATCGGCGGTGGATGGGTCCGCGATGGCGCCAGGGAAATGCCCGGTCGGGGCGGTGAGCCGGGCCTCATGTCGGGGTTGCCGCGATCTCCGGGGGCGGCGTCGAAGCTGGCCTGTGTGGGGCCGGCCTGTGCGGTCGGAGAGGGGCCGTCATGGGGGCGGGGCGGGTGTCTGTGAGCGGGCCCGCCTCTCGTCCGGGATCCGTCGGCGATCGCGGACGGCGGGCGGGTCGGCTCGTGTCGTGCCTGGGGTGGTGTCCTGTCAGTGGCCCTGGTGGCCCTGGTGGCCCTGGTGGCCGTGATGGCCCTCGTGTCCCTGATGGCCCCCGTGGTCGTCGTGACCTTGGTGGCCGCCGTGGCCCTGGTGGTACTGGTGGATCACGGCGTGACCCTTGCCGCGGGAGATCAGCCACTTGTTCACCGGCGTCGTCAGCAGGAACGCCACCAGCAGCGACCCGGCCAGCGCCACCCAGAACAGCCAGTTGCCCAGCCCGGCGTCCATGGCGCCCGGCACGGTCACCATCACGGTGTTGTCCAGCACCTCCATCACCGCGATCGAGATGGTGTCGGCCGCCAGTGCCACCTTCAGCGCCGACTTGAAGTCCACCCCGGCACGCAGGACGCCGCGCATGGTCAGCGCGTAGCCGAACACGAAGGCCAGCGCCACCGAGAGGATCACGGTGGCGAGGTTGGACAGGCCGAGCGCGGTGCCGATCACCATGCCGAGCACTTCGCCGATCGCGCATCCGGTCAGGCAGTGCAGGGTCGCCTGGGCGGCCATGGCCCACGTGGCGGCGGGCGGAGCGGCGTGCTGGTGCTCCGACGAGGAGGAGGGAGGGTGATGTCCACTATGGTCCATGGTGATACTCCTTAGGTGGGGTGACCGATTTTAGGGGTATGGGGTATGCCGGTAAAGAGGGAGGTAAGCCTCCTGTCAGCGGCATGGGGGCGAAGAGGCAGGTCCGGGACCAGCTCGGCTCGGATGGCTGGCCTACTATTCTGCATAGTAGACCCGAGCAGTCCGACGCCATCCGGACGCCTCGGGAACAGCCCGGCCGCCGCCCCCGTTCGGGCGGGCATGAGCAGGCGGGAGCACGGCGGCGCGGTGTGGCTGCGCCGGACCGTGCCCTGCCGCTCCACGGAGATCCGGCCCGGCCCCGCGCGCTGACCGCCGGGAACCCCTCCGTACCCGTGGAGCAGGTGATGTCGCTGTTCGTCCAGGCTTTCGTCACGCTGCTGGTCATCTTCGACCCGCTGGCGGCCATCCCGATCTTCCTCACCCCTTACCAGGAGCCAGGACCCGGCGGGCCGCCGCCGTACGGCCAGGGTCTCCGTGCTGGTGGCGGCCGGCATCAAGGACAACGGCATCAAGGACAACGGCATCAAGGACAACGGGCTCAACCTGGTCGCCCGGGGATGGGGCTGCTGGCCGCGGCCATGGCGGTGCAACTGGTCGCGGCGGCCGTGCGGCACTGGGCGCGCTGGGGCGTCGTCTGACCCCGTCCGGCCACCTGGCTACTAGGGGCAGTAGTACGTCAGAGCGACAGCAGCGAGTGGCAGTGGTGGGCCAGGAACGAGCCGACCCCCGGCGCCAGCGCCACCGCCGCCGGCCCGCCGAGCAGCGCGCTGACCGCCAGCAGCCCGGTCAGCCGTTCGCGGCGGCCGAGCGGCTGCTCGGGGCCGAGCAGCCGGCGTACGCGGCTGAGCGCCGTCTCCCCGCCCGCCCCGAGCGTGAACGCGGGCGCGCGCCCGGTGGCCAGGCTGACCAGCGCCGCGGCGATCTGGGCGCGCGGGTGGCGGCGGGCCGCGACGTCGTCGGCGAGCAGCTCGACCAGCCGCGCGATCTCGGTCCTGGCCCGCTCGAACAGCGGCACTCTGGGGAACGCCCGGACCAGGGCCTCGGCCCCGGCCAGCACCAGATGATGACGGCCGCGCAGGTGCGCCCGCTCGTGCGCCAGCACGGCGGCGATCTGCTCCGGCGTCAGGGCCCGCAGCGCGCTCGTGGTGATGACCGTCTGAGCGCGCCGGCCCGGCACGCAGTACGCCAGCCGCTCGTCGTAGTCGATCACCACCACGCCCAGCTCGGCGTCGCGCCGCCCGAGCAGCCGCAACATGGCGGCGTGCCGGCGACGTTCCACGGCGGCCCGCACCAGCACCGTCACGCCGCACCAGAGCACCCTGGACAGCACCGCGCCGGCCGCCAGCATGGCCGCGAACCCCATCCGGGACACACTGGAGCCGTCGCCGAGCATGTCGGCGCACGCCTCGAACAACCCCGCCAGCCCGTGGCCCACGATCTCGGCCGGCACGGCGAAGGCCAGCGCGGCGAGCACCGCCGAGGCGACCACGGACGCCGCCCCCGCCTGCCACAGCGCGATCGCCAGCCGCGGCGCCCGGTCGGACCACTTGGCGGCCCGCTGCCCCAGCACGGGCGGCCAGACGGCCGCCGCCACCGTGTAACAGGCCAGGACGACGGCGGCGATCATGCGGGACGGCCCCGGTGCGGGTAGACCTGAAGGGCCGCCTCCAGCGCCGCGGCCTCCTCGGGGGTGAGCCGTTCGAGGAAGTGCACGAGGGTGGCGGCCTGGTTGCCGCTGCCCGCGAGCGCGCGGCGCATCAGGTCGGCGGTGTACGCCTCCTTGGAGGCGACCGGTTCGTAGACGTAGGCGCGGCCGACGGCCTCGCGCCGGAGCATGCCCTTGGTGTGCAGCTTGTCCATCACGGTCATCACCGTGGTGTAGGCGATGGTCCGCCGCTGCTTGAGGTCTTCGAAGACGTCGCGGACCGAGGCGGGACGCCGCCTGGCCCACATCCAGTCCATGATCGTGGATTCGAGCTCGCCAAGGCCACGCATCATGCCGGTCATGCTACCCGCGGTCGTAGTCAGATCGCCTCGCCCGCGGCGATGGACCGCTTGAGCCTGATCAGGTCCTTCGGCGCGTTGACGGCGACCGCGCCGACCAGCACGCCGTCGCGGGCGAAGGCCACGGCGAAGCGGTCCTCCTCCGGGTCGCCGGCGACGACGCGCGCCTCGTCGGCCAGGTGGGGCAGGCCGGCCGTCTGGATGCGGGCGCCGTGCACGTGGGTGGCGAAGTTGGGCACGTCCGCGAACGGCTGCGCGTCGTCGGGCCCGGCCAGCAGGTTGCGGGCGGCCACCGCGCCCTGCTCGTTGGCGTTGGACCAGTGCTCGACGCGGATCAGGGCGTCGCCGTACAGGCGGTGCGGCCAGCGGGCCACGTCGCCCGCCGCGACGACGTTCACCGAGCCGGTGGCGTACAGCGTCGGCTCGCACAGCACGCCGTCGTCCACGGCCAGGCCGCTGCCGTCCAGCCATTCGGTGTTGGGCGTCACGCCCATGCCGCCCACGACCAGGTCGGCGGACAGCACGCGGCCGTCGCCGAGCCGCACCTGGCCGCCGGTCACCTCGGTGACGCGCACACCGGTGACGAGTTCGACGCCGTTGCGCTCGTGGTGCCCGGCCAGCCAGCGCGCCGCCTGCGCGCCGAGGCCCGCGTGCATGGGGTGCGGGCCGGAGTCGACCAGGGTGACCTTGCGGCCGAGCTGCCTGGCCGTGGTCGCCACCTCGCCGCCGATGAACCCGCCGCCGATGACCAGCACGTGCTCGTGGCCGGAGTCCAGCTCGGCGCGTAGGGCCAGGGCGTCCTCAAGGGTGCGCAGGGTGTGCACGCCGTCGAGCCGCCTGGGACGGGCGCCGCTCGCGACGACCAGGCCGTCGTAGCCGAGCTCGGCGCCGTCGTCGAGGACGACCGTGCGGTTGCCGGCGTCCAGGCGCACCGCCTGCCTGCCGCGCAGCCAGTCGTCGCCGAGCTCTTCGGCGCCGGGGAGCGTGACGTCCTCGTCGCCGCGCAGGACGCTCTTGGACAGCGGCGGCCGGTTGTACGGCAGGTGCGCCTCGGCACCGACCAGCGTGAGCTCGCCGTCGAAGCCCTCCCGGCGCAGGGTCTGGACGGCGCGCAGCCCCGCCAGCGAGGCGCCGACCACGACGATCTTGTCAAGGGTTCTCATGCGAGGCAACGATACCGGGAGGGGGTATAGGTGAGGCAATGTGACGCGCGTCTCACATACCCCTCCGGTGTATGGCTTGCCTTTACGCAAGATCGGGCGTACGTTCTCTTCCGACATACCCGGCCGGGGTATAACGAGAGGAGCGAGGCGATGAGCACGAAGACCTACACGGTGTCCGGAATGACCTGCGGCGGCTGCGCGGGCACCGTCAAGACCGAGATCGGCAAGGTCGCCGGGGTCTCCTCGGTCGACGTCGAGCTGGCCACGGGGCAGGTGACCGTCACCTCGACCGACGCCCTCGACGACACGAAGATCAGGGACGTCGTCGAAGAGGCGGGCTACGAGCTGGTGGCCGGCTGAGCCGTCGAGACCACCGAAGCGGCGCCGGGCCGACCCCGGCGCCGCTTCGGCATGCCCGGCGCTGATCCCGCCGCCGGTTCGGGCTTGGTCGGCGGGAGCGGCGCCGGGCCGGTTCAGGGCCGTTCAGTGCCGATTCAGGGCTCCTGGGTCAGCGCCTGGTTCAGGCCACGGCAGGCGCGGGTGAGCGCGGTCGAGCCGCGTCTGCCCGCGTGGGCCGCCACCTCCGGGATCTCGCCGCGCGCCCCGGCCCACATGGCGACGTCCGTGGCCAGCACGACGGCGTCGGTGTGCGCACGCCGGGCCCGCTCGCCCCCGCGCGGGAGGAAGACGGCCAGGAAGTGGCGCAGGATCGTCCACACCTCGGTGTGCGCGCCCTGCCGGGCGGCCAGCTCCAGTGACGGCAGGGCGAGGTCGGGCCCCACGCCGCCGCGGCGGCTCAGCATGCCCAGCGCACGGCCCGTCTCGGCGGCGGGCAGCGCGCCCTTGGCCGCCAGTTCGAGCAGCGGGGGCACCGCGTCGTCGCCCTCCGCGGTGAGCACGAAGGCCAGGACCAGGGCCGTGGCCGGACCGGACTCCCCTCCGGCCAGCGCCAGGCCGCGCAGGTCGTCGACGCCGGGCGGGACCGAGTAGTCGAGCAGGCAGAGCGCCAGATGAGCCGCCGCGAGCTCCCGGTGGTGGGGCGTCATGCCCGTCCAGAAGTCACGTGACCCGCGCCGGGAGAAGCCTCTCCCGGCGGGCGCGGCCAGCAGGGCGTCGACGCGGGCGAGGCCGGTGGGCTCGGCAGGCGGCCAGCTCACGGCGGCGATCCCGCGCCGGTCGGGGACCTGCTCGTGGGGCGCCGAGCCGAGGTCGGGGGTCCAGGTCACCTCGACCCGCGGCGGCGGGGGCGCGCCGCGCCCGAGCCGGCGGGCCACCGCGGCGGCCGCCTCCGAGCCGATGCCCCGCGCCCGTTCGGCCAGTTCGGGGGCCGGATCGGGCGGCAGCCGCAGCAGGGCCTGTGCCAGGTCGAACGGCAGCGGTTCGCGGCCGGAGCGCGCCCACCCGGCCAGGCGGGTGAGCAGGGTCTCGGGGTCGAGGTGGCCGTCGGCGCGGGTGGGCGTGGCCAGCAGGATCGGGGGCAGGGCTCCGGCCTTCGCGGCGCGCAGCAGCTCGTCGAGGCGGGACAGCAGGAAGGCATAGAGGCCGGCGCGTCCCTCCGGGCGGGGGAGGCGGCACCACTCGGCGGGCGCCGGTCGGGCGCCGGGGTCGTAGAGATCGGTCTCGACGTCGTCCGTCCGCAGCAGCTCCTCCTGCACGTCGTCGGGCAGGTCGTGCAGCGGGAGCATCGTGCGCAGGCCGGGGAGCAGCCGGAAGGCCGTGGCCGCGAGGTTCACCATGCCGTCGTACAGGGCCTGCCCGACGTCGCCGGGCGTGCTCCGGTACGGCGGCCACTCCCGCGGCGGACGCGAGCCGGGCGGCCCCGGATCCTCGCCCGGGTTGACCAGCTCCCTGGCCAGCGCGGTGCACCAGTCGCGCGGCGACTCCCACACCGGCATGTCGTAGAGCACCGGCCGCAGCTCCTCGCCGAACCGCCGGGCCAGCGTCTCGCGCAGGGGGCCGGGATCCGCGTGGGCCTCCCGCACGACCGCCGCCAGCCACGCCTCGACGGCGATCCAGCCTGCCTCCGCCGGCGGGCCGGCCTCCGGGCCGCGGACCGGGAACGGGCCGGGCACGGTGGCCTCGGGCAGCCGGCCGGGGGTGAAGTCGCCGGTCCGGCCCTCGCCGAAGCGCTCGTGGAGCCGCCGCGCCGAGGCCGGGGGCAGCAGTTCGGCCCCCTCCAGGAGCGCTGTGGGGTCGGTGACGTGCCCGGCGTACTTGAGGGTGAGGGCCACCGCGCGATCGCGCACCTCGTGGGAGGCGTGCCCGTACGCGTGGGTCAGCGCCCTGACGTGGTCGTTCACCCGTTCCGGGTGAGGGCCGAGGTCACGGTCGAGCCAGGTCAGGCCCTTCACCGCGAGCCCGGCCTCCGGGCGGAAGGTCATCGACTCGACGGCCTCGGCGACGTCCGCCGGGTCGAGCCGGGCCGCGCGCGCCTGCCGCCAGGCCAGCTCGGCCACCGGGCCCGGCGCGGTGGCCAGCAGCCGCAGGTAGTCGCGCAGCCGTCCGGCCGACTCCGCCGGCGTGGGCGCCACCAGCGTGTGCAGCCGGACGAAGAAGCGCAGGTCACGCGCGTCGCCGCCGAGCAGGAAACGGCGCACGCAGCCCGCGATGACCTGCTCGCGCGGCAGCGCGCGGCCGGTCAGGGCCAGCCAGTGGGACGGCTCGGGGGTGAGCTGCTCGTCGGCCAGCGCCCGGCCCGCGCCGGCCGCCTCGAAGATCCGCGGAAGCAGGTGGGGCGTCAGCGGGTCGTCGGCCACGGTCGCCGCCGACAACCAGGCCGCCACCAGCGGCTCGTGGTCGGGCGGGGGAACCGGGCCGTCGCGCAGCAGCGCCAGCGCCAGCGGCACGACCCGGTCGTCGGGACGGCGGACGCGGCGCGCGAGCCGGACCGCCAGATCGGCCCGCCAGGCCGCCGGGCGGCCGGAGACCGCCCTGACCAGCCGGTGCGGGCTCGGCGCGCCGGACGTTCCCGGGTCGAGGTCGCGCTTCATCAGCCAGGTGGCCGCGCCGGCCGGGCCGGGAACGGTCGCCGCGCCTACCATCATCAGCGCCTCGGAGTGACTGGTGAGCTGGTCGAAGGCGTTCCAGCGGGCGGCCAGCAGTCGCGGGCGCAGCTCGTCGAGCAGGCCCGGCAGCTCGGCGGCGACGGCGGCCCGCTCGGCGCCGGTGAGGTCCGGCAACCGTGCGGCCAGCCGCTCGGTGTCGCGGGCGAGCACGAGGCGCCTGATCTCGGCGCGGACGTCATCGGCGGTCATGACGTGGCTCCGGTGAGCTGGGCGTGCAGGCGGCGGCAGGCGTGGACGAAGCGGGTCGTCCGGCGGCCGCCCGCGAACTCGGCGACGACCGGGATCTCCCCGCGCGCGCCGGTCCAGAGGGCCACGTCGGTGGCGAGGGCGACGAGCCGGGTGTGGCTCACGGTGACGCGCCGCCCCTCGCCGGGCGACATCACGGGCAGCAGGGCCCGCATGACGCGCCACACCTCGTGGTGGCCGCCGGCCTCGGCCAGCCGGGTCAGGGCCGCGACGGCGGAGGTGGTCTCCTGCCAGGTGCGGCGCAGCACCAGCGCGAGCTGACGGCCCATCTCCTCGGCGGGCAGTTCGCCCCTGGCGGCCATGCGCAGGACCAGCGGGATCATGCCGGGCACGCCGCCGGCCAGGAGGAAGGCGAGGATCAGCGACGTGGACTCACCCATCGGCCCCTGGGCGAGCTCCAGGCCGATGATCTCCGCCGGAGCCCGCCAGACGCCCCAGTGGCCCTGCAACAGGTAGGGCAGGAAGTTGACGGCCACGACCTCGCGGTGGGAGGGCAGAACGGCGGGCCACGCCCCCAGAGTGTGGCCGGACTCGCTGCCCGCCCGGTCGGACGGCTCCCGCAGCACCACCTCGTCGATCAGCCGATGGCCGGTCGGGGCCGTCACCCGCAGCACGGGCCGCAGCCTGACCTCGGTGAAGTGCTCCGGGTCGCCGTCGCCGAACTCGACCATGGACGCGTGGACCATGTGCCGCCACCCGTGGCCGCACTCGGGGTCGGCCATGCCGTCACCGGCGAGCCAGCGGGCGGCCGACCGCGCCGCCTCCGACTCGACCTTGGCGGCCCGCTCGGCCGCCGCCGGATGGCGGCCCCGCGGCAGCCGCAGCAGCGCCTGCGCCAGGTCGGCGGGGAGCGGTTCCACCCCGGCGGCGGCGCACGTCTCCAGCCGGCCGACCAGCACGTCGGGGTCGAGGTGGCCGCTCGTCCAGGTCGGGGTGGCCAGCAGCACCGGCGGGAGGGCGTCCGCGCGGAGGGCCGCGGCGAGCTCGGCGTAGCGGTGCAGCAGGAAGTCGTGGAGCGGGGCGACCCGACCGGTGCGGGGCAGGCGGTTGCGCCGCCGCCACTCGTCCTGCTCGGACAGCGCCTCGGGCAGGTACGAACGCCGCCGCGGCGGGACGAACACGACGGTCACCCGCGCGAGCGGCTCGTCCGGGCCCGGCGGGGGCACCGGTTCCCCCAGTCGCATCGCCGCGATCCGGGCCGGGTCCACGCCGAGCGCGGTCATCTCGTCGTAGGCGCGGTCGAGGAGGTGGTACGGCATGGCCTCCACGGAGTCGTCGTACAGGACGCCGGGCCTCTTGCGCACCGGGCGATCATCGGGTTCGTTCAGCCGGATCCGGCCGCCGGCGAAGGGGATCTCCTGGTCGCCCTCGCGGACCAGCGCCTTGGCGGGACCTTCGTCGCTGGTCCAGGTGATGGAGAAGGCCCGCAGCGGGGCGTCGTCGTCGAGGAAGCGGCCGGGCCGGCGGCCGCCGCCCACCATGATCGGCCCGGTCGGCGGCTCCTGGCCGGGCTCCTGCCCGCGGGGGATGACGCGCACTCCCACGGAGTGGGCGGCGCGCTCCCAGAACCTCTCCGGCTGGATCGGCGGGAGCTCCGGCACGCTGCCGGGCGTGACGAGCTCCGCGGCCAGCGCCGCCCGCCATTCGCCGGGATCGAGGCACACGTCCTTGAGCCTCCGGCGGCCGTGTGCCTGCTCGACGTGGGCCTGCGCGACGTGGACCTCCTCGACGTGGACCTGCTCGACGTGTGCCTGCTCGACGTGGGGGGCGAGCCTGCGGCGCAGCTCCGCCCGGTCGTCGGCGACGCCGGTGACGAAGGCCGCCAGCCAGCGCTCCTCGTCGATCCAGGGCTCGTGCCCGCCGGGGAAGATCGACGGCTCGGGGAAGGGCAGCGCCTGCGCGGGCTCGGGCAGCGGCGGGAACTCCTTGGGCTCCAGCAGCTCCTCGACCGGGGTCTTCCCGCCGAACCGCCCGGCCAGCTTCGCGCCCAGGTCGGCGGGCAGGTCGCGGACGGCGTCGAGGATCGCCTCGGCGTGGTCGGTGAGCAGGCCGGCGTGTTTGAGGGTCAGCTCGACCGCGCGGTTGCGCACCTCGAAGGACGTGTGCGCGTACGCCGTGGTCAGCGCGGCGACGAAGTCGGCGGCGGTCTCCGGCGTGGCCCGGATCGCCTGGTCGAGCCAGCGCAGCCCGGTGGCGGCGAGCTTGGCCTCGGCCCGGAAGGTGAGCGCGTCGACCGCCTCGACCAGGTCGGCGTGGTCGAGCGGCATCGCGGCGCGCACCCGCGCGGCGGCCGACTCGGCGACCATGCCCGGCGCGGACGGCAACAACCGCAGGTAGTCGCGCAGGCGGGCAGCCGACTCCGCCGGCGTGGGGTCGAGCAGCGTGTGCAGCCGGACGAAGAACCGCAGGTCCTGCTGCTCGCCGCCGCGCAGGAACCGGCTCACGCAACCGTCGAGGGCCTGCTCCCTGGGGATCTCGCGGGCGACGGCGGCCAGCCAGCGGGAGGGCCGGGGCTGCAGCGACTCCTCCCGCAGGACGCGGCCGGCGCCGTCGGCGTCGAAGATCCGGGGCAGCAGCACGGGGGCCAGCGGGTCGTCGGGCACGGTCGGCTGGAACAGCCAGGCGGCCACCAGCGGGTCGTGGTCGGGCGGCACCGCGCCGGACTGGCGCAGCAGCTCCAGGGCCAGCGGCGCGATGCGGTCGGCGGGACGGCGCACCCGCCGGGCCAGCCGGACCGCGACGTCCCGGCGCCATTCCGGCGGACGGGCGGCCGCCACCCGGCACACCTGGTCGACCCTGATGGACGGCCCCCAGCGGCGGTTGACGGCGCGGCCGGTCATCCACGTCACAGCGGCGGCCGGGCCGGTGATGAGCCCGACGCCGGCCACCAGCAGCGCCCTGGCGATGCCGGTGAACAGCTTCTCGACCTCCCAGGAGGCCATCCCCCCGAAGTCGTCGGGGTACTCGGCGCGCACCTGCTCGGTGCGGACCCGGCGCAGCTCCTTGACCAGGCCGGGCAGCTGCCCGGCCAGCTCGGCGCGCTCCTGCTCGGTCAGCGTGACCAGCCGGTCGGCCAGGCGGCCGGACTCGTTGCGGACGACGAGGTCGCGGATCTCCGTCCAGGTGGTCATCGGGAGACCTCCACGGCGGCGCGGGCGACGATCCGGGCGGCCAGCACGTGCTTGCACGGGCCGCGGGAGCCGCGGTGGTCCCACCACCACTCGCACGTGCAGGAGCCGTCGGCCAGCGAGACCTGACGCGTGCCGCCCGCGGTGCGGACGGTGGCCGACTCGCCGTCGAGCCGCACGGCGCCCGCCTCGACGAGGCTGCGCGCCTTGGCCAGCCGCGGGTTGAGCACGGTCACGTTGTCCTTGTCGTAGGGCAGCTCGCGGTGGAAGTGGGCGGCCTCGGCCAGGTCGTAGCCGACCCGGCCGGCGACGCCGAGCTGCGTCAGCGCGGCCCGCACCCGGTCGGCGGAGATGCCCGCGCGGTCGGCCAGCAGGCCGATCTCGACCTCGGGCTCGAAGTTGAGCAGCATGCCGACCACGTCGGCGTCGTTCTCGGCCTCGTCGGTGGCCAGGTCGTCGAGCACCGCGCCCTCGCCGGAGAAGCCGCGCCAGCGCTCGGGCGACAGGGTGAGCGTGTAGCGCATGCCCGGCAGCTCCAGCTCCCAGGCGCTGGAGGCGGCGTCGGACGGGCCGTACACCCGCAGGGCCTTGGCGAAGCGGAGCAGCGGCAGCAGGGTGGCGAGCCGGTTGGGGCCGGCGAGCTGGACGGATCCGGCGGCCGGGCGGTCGGAGACCTTCAGGTCGCGCCCCACCTGGGCCACCCACACCGTGCCCTTCCTGGGCAGCCCGCGCAGGAAGCGCACCGCCGCCATGCCGGCCAGCTCGCCGCGCTGGTCCATGCCCGAGGCGATGACCTGCACCTCGGCGAACCCGCGCAGCCAGCGCTCGGGCAGCGGCACCTTCTTCTCCACCACCGCGCCGTCCGTCGTGGTCACGACCAGCTCGTCGAGGCCCACTCCCAGGTGCAGCGGGTCGCGCGCGCCGATGCGCGCCAGCGCCTCCCGCAGCGGGGCGTTCACGTCGACGTTGGTGGTGCCCCGGTCGAAGACCTCGCCGTCGAGCGCGCCCTGCAGCAGGTCGAGCCGGGCGTACACGCCGCCGCAGGCGGAGAACGACTCGAAGCGCAGGCGGTCGCCGTTGCACGTCACCACCGGGTCGCGCACCCAGCCGGGTCGCTCCTGCGGTTGGTGGTAGCGGGCCAGCGCCACGTCGGCGACGCCGAGCAGGGCCGCCGCGGCGGGGGCGGCCTGGGTCACCACGCCGCTGAAGAAGCGGGGGGCCACGGCGGGGCCGGACAGGGCACGGCCGCCGGAGGTCGCGAGCCCGAGGCGACCGTCGATGAGCGAGGAGGGCGCGGCGTACGTGTACGCCTGCGTCGCTGAAGTCATGGCCGGGACGATAGATCGCGCCACCGACAAGATCTCCGTGCCGCCTTCCGCCGATCCTGAGGCCAGATCATCTTTAATTCCGGATGGTCTACTCATTTCGGACAAGCCGGTTTATGCTCTGGGCATCCTGAAATGGATCACCCCCCTGGGAGGCGCCCATGAAGAAGATGACCATCCGCCGCAAGAGCACGCAGCGCCTGATGGCCGGGGCCCGCCGGCTCTGGATCGAGTGGTGCTGGTAGGTGCCGAGACGGCGGGCGCTCTCGGGTGCCCGCCCCTGCGGTTCCCGGTGCGGCCGTGAACCGCTACGACTGCCATCGCGGCCACGGGCCCTACGCCGGGGTAGCCGGATTCCTCGCCACGATCGCCGCCGACCGTCCTCGCCTGGCCGCCCGCCATCGGGTCGAGCTGTACGCGATCGCCCCCTGGCTCGACCGCACGGCGCGGCCGGCCGCCGAGGAGGAGCCGATCAGGTTCCACCCCGCCCGCCGCACCGCCTGCCTGGCGTACGGCGCCGCCGAGTTCGCCGCCGCCTGGGCCGGCGCCCTCCGCCGCCCGGTCACCGTCACCTTCGACCACGTCGCGAACGCCGACGAGACCACCGCCGAGCTGCTGGACGTCCTGGTCCCGCGGACCGCCGCCACCCCGCTGCGCCTGGACCCGCGTCCCGACGGTCCCGCTGAGCCGCCGCCGCTCCCCACGGCCCCGGACGCCGTCCGCGCCGCCCTCGGCGACGGCCTGGCCCGCGGCTTCTACCACCACGCGGCCCGCGTCGCCGCCCACGGACGCGCCCTCGTCACCCCGGACGGCGACCTGCGGCAATGGTGGGCCTGCACCACCGGCCTGGCCACCGCGCTGGCGGCGCTGGAGCGCGCCGAGGAGGCGCTCGATCTCTACGACGAGGCCCGCGCCGCCACCGGCGACCCGAAGATCAACATGTCCGCCGCGTACGCCACCGCCATGTTGTACGCCCGCCACCTCCCGGCCGCCCGCCAGGACCCCGCGCAGGCCCGGCACTGGCTGGAACAGGCGCTCGACCTGGCGCAGAGCCTGGACGACCCGCGTCACCAGGTGATCTCCACCGTCTTCTACGAGCAGGGCCTGGCGTTGCTGGACGCCAAGGCGGGCGCGCCCGACCGGGCGCTGCGGCTGGTCGACGACGGGCTGGCCAGGCTGACCGCGGTGCTCGCGCCGGGCGAGCACCCGCAGCACCTGGCCCGCCTGCGGCACAACCGCGCCCAGGTGCACCTGGCGCTCGGCGACCCGGAGCGGGCCCTGGCCGACCTGGACAGCGTGATCGCCCACGACCCGGACAACAGCGAGTACTACGTGGACCGGGCCGCCCTGCACCGGGTGGCCGGTCGCGTGCAAGCCGCGATCAAGGACTACGGCACCGCCATCAGCCTGGGACCGCACCTGCCCGAGGCCTACTACAACCGCGCCGTGCTGCACCTGGAACGCGGCCGCGACGACCGGGCCCGCGAGGACCTGGAGCACGCGCTCGCCATCGACCCCGGCCACCTGGACGCCCGGATCGCCCTGGTCAACGCCCACCTGGAGCGCGGCGCGCTCGACGCCGCCGAACGGGACGCGCTGGCCGGCCTCGAACTGGCCCCCAAGGACCCCGCGCTGCTGTGCACGCTCGGCCTGATCCGCTCCGAGCGCGGCGAACCGGCCGAGGACCTGTTCACCCAGGCTCTGGAGGGCGACGAGACGCTGGTCGAGGCGTGGACCAATCGCGCCGCCGTCCGCTTCGAACGCGGTGAGGTGACCGCCGCCGTGGCCGACCTGGACCGGGCGGTGGCCCTGTCGCCCGCGCCCGAGCCGCGCTACAACCGGGGCACCGCGCTGGCCCGGCTCGGCCGCTGGGAGGAGGCGGCCCGCGACTTCACCGACGCGCTCGCCCAGCCGGGCCTGGACCGGGCGCTCCGCCGCGACCTGCGCGCCGAGCTGGACCGCTGCCGGCGCGCCCGCTCCGGCTGACCTCCGGCGGGGTCAGCCCGCCGATCGATCCGCGGCCGGGTTCATCCCCGGCCGGTCCCGTCGCAGGTGGTGTCCTCGGCGGGCAGGACGCCGTCCACCAGGTACCGGTTGACGGTGGCGTTCACGCAGGCGTCGCCCGCGGCGAGGTAGGCGCCGTGGCGGTAGGCGCCGCGCAGGGTGATCATGCGCGAGCCGGTCAGCGCCCGGTGCATGGACCGCTGGCCGGGGAAGGGGGTGACGGGGTCGCCCTCGGCCCCGACGACCAGCAGCGGGACGTCGTTGCCGAGCGCGGTGGGCGCCTCCACCGGCGCGGCCGGCCAGAAGGAGCAGGGGCCGAGGTTGCGGGTCATCGGCCCGAACAGCGGCTCGTCCGCGCGGTGGGCCTGGATGTCGCGGTAGTAGGACTCCAGGTCGCGGGAGGCGGCCCGGTCCGCGCAGAGGATCGGGGTGCCCGCCCGGTCCTCGGCCGACCCCGACCCGGTGAACAGGCCGTCGAGCGTCTCCTTCAACGACGCCGGGACGGTGACCGCGTCGCCGCGGGCGGCGCGGGCCAGCGTCCGCACCTCCGCGGCGAAGCTCGCGTACGCCTCGGCGCTGTCGTCGTAGAGGCGGATGAACAGCAGGTAGGGGACGTGGTGGGCATCGATCCGGTACCCGCCGACGCGCAGCGGACGACGGGCCGCGGCCCGGTTCACCCGCTCCACGGTGGCCAGGACGTCGGCCTCGGTGGCGCCCAGGCCGTACTCGGAGTCGCGGGCGGCGGCCCAGGAGGCCCAGTGCCTCAGCGCGGCGTCGATCGCCGGGCCGGTCGCGGAGAGCAGGTCGGGGCCGTAGACGTCCGGGTCCACCGCGCTGTCCAGCACGAACCGGTCGGCGCGGCCGCCGAACAGCTGCGCGTAGACGGCGCCCAGGTAGGTGCCGTAGGAGTAGCCGAGGTAGGACAATCTGGGCTCGCCGAGCGCGGCGCGGATGACGTCCATGTCGCGGGCGGTGTTGCGGGTGGAGGCGTGCGGCAGCAGGTCACGGTTGCCCTGGACGCATCCGGCGGCCAGCTCCTTCATGAGGGTGGCGCTCTCGGCGAACGTGCGGCGGGTCGGGCCGGCCGATCGGGTGGGGGTGTCGGTCGTCCACCGGCAGCGGATCGGCGTGCTGCGGCCGACGAAGCGCGGATCCATCCCGATCAGGTCGTAACGGGCCGCGACGGCGGGCATGAGCCTGCCGAGCAGCGGCTGTCGCAGCCCGCTCCCGCCCGGACCGCCGGGATTGATCAGCAGGACGCCTCGGCGCGCGCCGGGATCGGCCGCCTTGATCCGTGAGATCGCCACCGACACGGTCCGCCCCCGGGGCCTGCGGTAGTCCAGCGGAACGGTCACCTCGGCGCATTGGGCGCCCGCCGCGTCCAGAGCCGCGCCGGCGTCGTCGGCCGGACCGGTCGAGCAGCGGTGCCAGGCGAGCGCCTGGCGGTGGAACCTCGCCAGGGCGTCGGTCCCGCTGTCCCGCCTGACGTCCGCCGACGCCTGGCCGGTGACCGCCATCCCCGCCATCCCCGCCATCAGGGTCGCGCTCGCGGCGACGGCTGTGACGATCTTTCGTGCACGCACAGAAAGCCCCCATTTCTGATGATGTCGGCACCGACGCTAGGGGGCCGTGCGATTGACCTTGATCGGCCGAACGGCCGACCTTGATCGGCCGTACGGCCATTCAGACGTCCTGATCCGGACGGCCTGACCCGCAGCAGGTACGCCCCCGACCTACGCGGACATGAGCGGCCGGGGCCTGTTCAGTGGCCGTCGCAGCAGGCGGTGCGGGCTTCGGCGAGATGGGCGGGGTCGTTCCACCAGTGGCCCGCCGTGCTCGGATGGACGGGGACGCGGGCCTTGACCCGCCCGGCGGGCGCGGCCGCCCCCTGGTCGGTGGCGGCGGTGGTGGTGGCGGACGGGTAAGGAGCGAGAAGCTGCTCGACGGTGTGGTGCCTGCCGCCGACGACGACGGCGGTGACGTTGGCCGCGTCCTCGATGCGGGACAGCGGGTCGCCGTCGACGATGGCCAGGTCGGCGTACATGCCCGGGGCGATCCGGCCCAGCGGGAGGCCCAGGTAGGCCCCGGACGTGCTGGTCGCGGCGGTGAGCGTCTCGCGCGGGGTCAGGCCGTACCGGACCATGGCCCGCAGGTTCATGTGCAGGCTGAGCCCGAGGTGGTCGATCGGCGCGTCGGTGCCGGCGGTGACCACCCCGCCGCCGCGGATCATCGCCGTGAGCTGCGCGACCTGGTTGGCGAGGTTCGTCCGGACCACCTGGACCGCCGCCGGGTCGGCCGTCTGCGCCGCGGTGACCGTCGCCCGGAGCGCGGCCGTCCGCCAGTTCGGGTAGAGCCGGCGCACCCGTTCGTCGGTGACCAGCGAGGTGTCCTCCCGGTACAGGGTCGAGGAGGTGAACAGGGTGGGGGTCCTGGCCATCTTCGAGGCGTTGAACATGGAGATGACGTCGGAGTAGGCCGAGCCGACGTTCGTGACGGTGCGCGAGTAGCCGAACCGGTTGGTGGCGCCGACGTGCTCGGTCTGGTCGCCGCCCATGGCGATCGCCGGGTAGTGGTAGTGCGAGCTGACCGGCTTGCCCTGGCGGTGGGCCCAGTCGATGACCTCCCGGTGCCAGACGACCGGCAGCCGCACGTAGCACTTCAGCAGGTCGTAGTCGAGGGCGGCGGCCCGTCGCAGTTCGAGCCGCAGTTGCTCGTGCGAGTACGTCGGGCGCATGAAGTTGTAGTAGACGCGCGCCCCGTCGATGGCCTCGCCGGTGCCCAGGTAGCGCGGCGCGAGCCGGGCGCCGGACTGCACCGACTCCCGTTCCTCGACCATGTGGTACGCGGGCGAGCCCGGCGAGCGGGTGGTGGTGACGCCCAGCGCCAGCCACAGCGGACCCTGCCGCGAGCCGTAGGCGTAGCCCTGCATCTCGCGGTGGTGGTGGATGTCGATCAGGCCGGGCATGACGAACCTGTCGCGGGCGTCGATCAGGTCGCCGGGCCGTCCGTCCCGGTGCGGCTCGATCGCGGCGATGCGCTGGCCCCGTACGACGATGTCGACGTCACGGACGACGCGGCCGGAGACGCCGTCCCACATGCGGCCAGCGTGAATGACGACCTGGTCGGGGCCGGGGTCGTTGCGCCAGGTCAGCCGCACCGGCACCGGCCGGGCGGGCCTCCCGTCGAGGCTCGCCCGCTTGAGACGTCCCTCGTTGAGGTAGAGGAGGGTGGCCGAGTCGCCGGCCCAGACGGGGGCGTCGGAGACCTCGCGGGTGACCTGACGGGCCGCGCCGGTGGGCCGGCCGCTCCGGTCGACGGGCAGCACCCACAGGAGCGACTCCATGGCGAAGGCGAGCATCGTGCCGTCGGGCGACCAGACGGGGCCGTCGTCGCCGCGGGTCTGCAGGGACCGGTGGGGCGCGGGGTCGACGTACGTGCCGGCGCCGGTGGCCCGGTCCACGAGCAGGATCTTGGACAGCCCCTCCCGGTAGCGCCGCGAGTACGGCACCACCGCGGCCAGCGCCAGCGTCCTGCCGTCGGGGGACCAGGTCGGGCGGCCCGGCTCGAAGGTCGCGTCGTAGATCTTCTGGCGGTCGCCGGTGGAGACCTCCACGACCCACAGGGCGCCGTCCTGGTCCAGGTAGGCGATCTCGCTGCCGTCCGGCGACCAGCGGACCGACAGGGCGGCGGAGTCGGTCAGCCGGGTCACCTGCCGGTCGGCGCCGGTGTCCAGCTCGCGGACCCAGACGTTGAGCGTGCCGGTGCGGTCGGTGACGAATGCCAGCCGCCGCCCGTCGGGGGAGAAATCCGGGTCGGCTTTCCACCAGCGGTCCCGGAAAAGCGGTTCCGGGGTGCCGCCGGCGCGCATGAGATAGATGTCGTTGAGCGCGCGGAAGGCGATGAGGGAGCCGTCCGGCGAAACGGCCGGGCTGCCGATTCCGACGACCGGGAATGAGCCCGGCTGGTCGAATACCCGGACCTTTTTCCGGTACTTCGGAGTGGTCGTCGTCAGCGCGGCGGTGAAGCCGACCGTGCCGGCGGTGGGAGAGCCGAGGCGGCGGACCTTGATGGTGCCGGCGGAGGTGTAGTAATAGCGTCCGTCCGGGGCGAACCGGGCGCGGAACGGGAACACCTCCTCGCCGGTGACGAGCGCGCCCGCGGTGCCGGCCAGGTCGTTGGCGCCCGAGTGGAAGTGGTGGTAGGCGAGGTCGGCGCCGTTCGGCAGCCAGGACGGCTGGTGGACGACCTGCCCGGCGGGCACCGTGACCGCGGTGGCGCGCGTGCCGGTGGCGACCTCGACGACGTCGATCCTGGTGTCGGCGACGACGAAGGCGATCTTGCTTCCGTCGGGCGACCAGGCCGGCTCGTACTCCTCGGCGGAGCCGTCGGTCAGGACGCGGCTCGCTCCGGTGGCGACGTCGAGCAGGTGGATGCCGTAGCTGCCGCCCGCGTCGGAGGAGTAGGCGATGGTGCGGCCGTCGGGGCTGTAGCGGGGCTCGCGGTGGTCGTACGGGCCGGTGGTCAGCTTCCTGATCGCGGATCCGTCGGGCCGGATCGTCCACAGGTCGAAGACGCCGTCGCGGTACGACTGGAACACGATCGTCCTGCCGTCGGGGGACCAGTCGGGCTGGGCGATGTCGTACAGGTCGCTGGTGAGCCTGCGGGCGGCGCCGCCGGAGGCCGAGCAGACCCACAGGACGCCGAGCAGGTCGAGGGCGAGCAGGCGGCCGTCGGGCGAGGGCGCGACGGCGAAGTCGGTGCCGGAGGTGACGGCCGTCCGGCCGGCGTCCCGCGCCACACGGGCCCGCGCCGGTGCGGCCGGGGCCAGCGCGGCGGCGAGCGCGGCGCCGCCACCGGCCAGGACGGCCCGCCGGGACGGCCCTGACATCGATCCGGACGGGGCGGCGGAGACGTCGGAGGGAACCGGTGCGTGAGACATCGCGAATTTCCATTCCACTGTTCAGATGGTCGGCGAAAGGCTGAACACGACGACGCGCGATTCATGGTCCCAGACGAATTGCCTAATCGCCTCGGAGTTCATCTGATCGGCCAATGTTGCGTGGCTGGAAAATGCCTTCAGGAAAGTAGATATGTCGGTCAAAAGAATAAGTCAAGAGGGGCGGGCGGGACGGGATCGCCGGCAGAAGTGGGGCCAGCCCCACCCACCCGTACGGCCAACCCCATGTTCCGGCCCGGCGGGTGCTTCCTAAGCTCGCTGCCACAACGACACGGAGGAGACAGATCATGACGAACACCGGCGACATCCCGACCGCGACGACGGCCCTCGGCGACGCCCGTGCCCAGGAGGCCCTCGCCATGGTGAAGAAGTGCGTCACGCTCTTCGGAGCCGTCGGTGTCATCGTCCTCGGCGTGGTCGCGGTGATGGCGTTCACCGGCGGCGAGGCGTCCGGTTTCATGTGGGTCCGGGGGATCGTGCTGGTCGCGATGGCCGCGCTGATCCACCGGATGACCGTCCGCGCCGCGGAGGGGTCGTACAAGGCGTTCGACCGGGTGCGCACCCTGTCCACCGTCATGCCGATCGCGATCATCGGCGTGGACCTGATCCCCGGCCTCTGCCCGGCCTGGTACGCCGTGCTCCAGGGCCTGTCGGCGCTCGCCCTGGCCGGCGTCGCCGTCATCACCCGCGGCGCCGCGCTGCGCGCCGCCTTCCCCGGCCGGAAGTGAGGTGCGGGCCCCGCGGGTCAGGCGGGCGGCTGGAGCATGGGCACCAGGAAACGCCTGGCCACCTCGGCGAGTTGCCCGTCGTCGTCGAGGTCGATGACGGCGCTGGGGATCGCCAGGAAGGAGGTGGAGATGCGCACCATCATCTCCGCCACGAGATCGGCGTCGAGGCCGTCGGACACGTTGCCCGCGCGTTGCTCCCGGCGGAGCTGGCCGGCGACGAACTGCCGCACCGTGGCGAGGGTCTGGCCGCCGTCGGTCATCAGGGACGGCACGAGCAGATCGGGCTCGGTGGCGATGAGGCCGCCGATCAGCGGGTTGCCGCGGATGGCCCGCAACGAGCTGACGAAGCCGAGGACCACCCGGTCGGCCGGGGTGTGCGCCTGCTCGATGTCGATGAGGAACCGGTCGAAGTAGCGGCGGAACTCCCGGCGCACCACGTGCTCGACCAGCGTGTCCTTGGTGTCGAAGCGCCGGTAGACGGTGATGCGTGACACCTTGGCCAGGCGTGCGACGTCCTCCATGGTGGAGCGCCTGATGCCCATCCGGCAGAACTGCTCGTAGGCCGCGTCGAGGATGCGCGTCCGCAGCTCGTCGGGGTCGCCGACGCGTTCGACGGCGTCGACGAAGGCGCGCTCCAGCAACGACTCCGAGCCTGACGGCGCCATGAAGCCGGACAGCACGGATTCCACGATCACCTCCTGGATCGATTCTGCCTCAGGGGCGGGTCTTGTGATGTCCATCACAACGTGCTCTCATGATGATACACAGACTCATGGTTTGTTTCTCAGTATCACCCACTTCTCGGCCCCGGGCGAGAAGGAGGAAGCGGCGTGGGAGAACTCAGCAGGCGTGATTCCGGCGACGGCGCCGACACGCGCTCCCTGTTCGGTGGATCTCCGGCGAACCGATCGAGACTGCCCTGAGCGGGACCCCCCCATCTCGAAGGAGTGCAGAGCATGGCAGAGCTGAGCAGGCGCGAGATACTGATCTCGGGCACCGCCCTGGGAGCCCTCGGCGCGCTGGGGATCACCTCCCCGGCCCAGGCCAAGGCCCTCGCCGACGGCTGGGAGTGGCCGGCCGCCGGCTCGGTCGCGGGCTCCGGCACCGGCGCCGACCCTCGCTGGGTGTGGGACGACGTCGCCGACCCGCTCCTCGCCTCGCTGTTCGACCGCGGGGTCATCCCCGAGGTCAACCGGCTGCTCCACGACTGGAACCGCAACGACCAGCCGCTGCCCGCCGGGCTGCCGGCCGACCTGCGGGCCTTCATCGAGCAGGCGCGTCAGCTCCCGCCCTGGGCCGACCAGGGCAAGCTGGAGGCCGCGTCGCGGTTCCACGCGCTCAAGGGCAACTACATCGTCGTGCTCACCATCGTCGGGGCCGGCATGCTGGCCACCGCCATCCCCAAGGAGGCCCGCGCGGTCTACTACTCCGCGGGCGGCGCCGACCTGAAGGACCGGGTCGCCAAGACGAACGTCCTGGCGTACGCGGTCAGGCCCCAGAACGCCTGGGGGCCCGGCGGGACGGCCGTGGTCGAGGCCGTCAAGACCCGGCTGGTGCACGCGGCCGTGCGGCACCTGCTCAAGTCGTCCCCCCACTGGCCGGGGCCCATCCCGATCAGCCAGGAGGACATGCTGGTCACGTGGCACACCCTGGCGACCTACTCCATGCGCGGGATGCGCGAGTGGAAGGTGCGCATCTCCGCCGCCGAGTCCGCGGCGTACCTGCACTCGTTGCAGCTGCTGGCGCACATGCTCGGCATCAGGGACGAGTTCATCCCCGCCACCTGGGACACCTCCTACGCCCAGTCGGACATCGTCCTGCCCAGGAACATGGGGCCGACGCCGGAGGGTGTGGAGCTGAACGACATCCTGCGTGACATGCTCGCGGAGCTGACCAGCCCGGGGAGCATCGACAAGCCGCTGGTCAACGCGTTCTCCAGGTACCTCACCGGCAACCAGGCGGCCGACTGGAACGGCATCCCGCGCGAGCCGCTGTGGGACCCGGTCGTCAAGACCGCCTGGCCGCTGCTGGTGGCGTTCAGGGAAGGGGTGATCGGGCTGCCGCTGGTGCCGGCCGCGGCCTGGCTGCTCGACGAGATGATCAAGAAGTGGACCACGTTCTACCTGACCAAGGGCGCGCAGACCAAGATCGTGATCCCGACCGGCAACCGCCCCGGCTGACCCGGCGGCTCCGCCCCGGGAACGCGTACCGGACGCGGGCGACACCCGTGGGGCAGGCGCGACCTGCCCCACGGGCCCACTGGGTTCGAGCAGGCTTCGGGCGGCTGCACCTCCCACGGGCGTGCCGGGTTCGATCGGGCTTCGGGTGCTGAACGGGGTCGCGGCCTCGCGCCGGGCGGCGGGCCTTCGATAATCGGGTCGACACGCGGGCTCGCGGTGCACTGTGATGGTCCGGCCGCCCGCCGCAGGCAGCGGGCCCGTCGCTGGAGTCGTCCTTGGCCGTCCCGGGAACCGCGCCCGCCCGCCCCACGATCGACGCCGCCCTGGTCAGGAGGCTGGTCGACACGCAGTTCCCGCAGTGGGCCACGTTGCCGCTGCGGCTGGTCGACCCGGCGGGCTCCGACCACGTGATCTACCGGCTGGGCGACGAATTGTCCGTCCGGCTGCCCCGCCACGCCGACGCCGTCGGGCAGGCCGACAAGGAACACGAGTGGCTGCCCAGGCTCGCGCCATGGCTGCCGCTGGCCGTACCGGTGCCGGTGGAAGTGGGGGAGCCCGGCTTCGGCTACCCGTGGCGGTGGGCGGTGTCCCGCTGGCTGGCGGGCGAGCCGGCCACCGTCGAGGCGCTGGCCGGCTCGTCCGTGGCCGCCGAGGGGCTGGCGGAGTTCCTGGTCGCGCTGCAGCGGTTCGCGCCCGAGTCCGTCCCGTCCCTGAAGACCCGTCCCGACCTCGCGCAGCAGCCGCTGGCGGGCCGGGATCGCGCGACGCGGGCCGCCATCGCGGCGCTCGGCGGCGTGTTCGACCGCGCCGCCATGACCGGGCTGTGGGACGCGGCCATGAGCGCCCCCGGCTGGGACCGCGCGCCGGTCTGGTTCCACGGCGACTTCCACACCGGCAACGTGCTGACCGTCGGCGGCCGCGTCAGCGCGGTCATCGACTTCGGCGGGCTCGGCATCGGCGATCCGGCCGCCGACCTGATGATCGCCTTCACCCTGATGTCGGCCGGCAGCCGGGCCGCCTTCCGCGCCGCGCTCGGCGTGGACGAGGCCACCTGGACCCGGGGCCGCGGCTGGGCCCTGGCCACCGGCCTGAACGCGTACGCCGCCTACGCCGCCGTCAGCCCGAGGGTCGCCGCGCAGACCACCCGGCAGATCACCCAAGCCCTCGCCGGCTAGCCCGGTTCGCCGGAAATACGAACCGGGATGTAAGAAAACCGTCCTTCGGACCACATGTTCTACGAACGACTCATCCGCGACCGAAGGACACGGTTTTGCCCGACCCACCCGAGCGCTTCACGGTGCTCTACGACACCTACCGGCCGCGGGTGTACGCCTACGCGGCCGGCCGCGCCGGGCATCAGCTCGCGGAGGAAGTGGTCAGCGAGACCTCCCTGGTGGTCCGGCGGCGGCTGGACGACATTCCGGCCCACGCCGAGCTGCCGTGGCTCTTCCGCGTCGCCCGCAACGTCCTGCGCGACGACTTCCGGCAGACCGTACGGCGTCAGGCCCTGGAGGCCGAACTGCGGACCTGGGGCGAGGAGGCCGCCCTCGACGCGGGCGAACAGGCCACCGAGCGGGTCGCCGTCCTGCGGGCGCCGGCCTCCTTGTCCGAGGCCGACAAGGAACTGCTGACCCTGACCACCTGGCACGGCCTGTCCACCGCGGAGGCGGCCGAGGTGCTCGGCTGCACCAAGGCCGTCTTCTTCGTCCGGCTGCACCGGGCGCGTCGCCGGCTGCGGTCGGCGATGGAGGCGGGCGGCTCCGCCACGTTCCCGCAGCCCGTCACCGTTCCAGGTCTGGGCCGGGCCGGTCGTCGGATTCGGCGGGATCAGCGGGAAGGGGGCGTCAGCGGTGGGGGCGGAAGGTGCGGCGGAGGTCTGCGACCCACTCGTCGGGGATCTCCCACGGGATGAAGTGCCCGCCGCGATCGTGGCAGGTGATGCCGGCGTGGTTGTACCAGGCGGCCCGGTCGCCGTCGAGGAAGCCGCGGATCCGCTGGTCGCCGGTCGTGACGCCGGGCGGGTTCTCGAAGTCGACGAACGTGATGCCCGTGGGCGCCTCGACGACCGGCCACCGGTCGTGCGACGGCGTCCAGGGGTAGCGGTTGTTGTTGGCGTAGGTGCGGATCGAGCTGTCGATCGTGTTGCCCGCCCAGAAGATCGTCGCGTGGGTGAGCAGGTCGTCCTTGGTGAAGACGTTCTCGACGTCGCCATGGTTGTCGGACCACTTCGTCCAGCGTTCCAGGATCCAGGCCAGCATGCCGGCGGGGGAGTCGGCCAGGCCGTGGCCGAGCGTGGACGGCGCGAGCATGTGCGCCGCCAGATGCACCGCGAACCGCCGGTCCAGCTCGACGAACCGGGCGTGCACGTCGGCGGGCAGGCCGTCCGGGATGGGCATGCCGCCGCTCAGGTCCCAGGCGCGGTCGCCGTTGAAGAAGGTGAGCTTCTGCCCCGAGCCGATGTGGATGGCGTACAGCTCGTCGGCGTACTTGTGGCCGAGCTGCCCGGTGACCAGCGCCCCGACGTCGCATCCGGCGGCGGCGTACCGGTCATGGCCGAGGACGCCGGTCATCAGCTCGTGCCACACGTCGGCGATCTTCCAGAAGTTCATGTCCGGCCGGCCGTCCAGCGGGGCCGAGAACCCGAAACCCGGCAGTGAGGGCACGATCACGTCGAACGCCTCCGCCGGATCCCCGCCATGGGCGCCGGGGTCGGCGAGCGGGTCGATGACCTTCGACCAGTGCCAGAACGTCCAGGGCCAGCCGTGGCTGAGGATCAGCGGCACGGGGGCGGGGCCGACGCCGGGCTTACGCATGAAGTGCACCGGCACGCCGCCGACGTCCACCCGGTAGTGCTCGTAGGCGTTGATCGCCCGTTCCGCCGCCCGCCAGTCGAAGCCGTCGGCCCAGTAGGCGACCAGCTCGCGCAGGTACGCGCCGCGCACGCCGTAGAAGCCGTCGTCGTTCCCGGCGGACGGCGCCCATCGGGTCATGGTGAGCCTGCGGCGCAGGTCGTCGAGCACCTCGTCCGGTACGTGCAGCGGCTCGGGGCGCAACGGGAAGGGAGTCGAGCGAGTCAAGGGAACCGTCCTCCTAGTCTTCGACACGCGCGGCGATCTCGGTCAGGCGGCCGAGGACGCCCGCGTACCGGGCCAGCTCCGCGCGCTCGTCCTCGCTCAGGCGCGCCACCAGGCGGGCGACCCGCGCCACCCGGTCGGCGCGCCGGGAGCGGACGATGTCCCTGCCCTCCTCGGTGAGGCTCAGCAGGACGGCGCGGCCGTCGCGCGGGTCGGGGCGGCGCGAGACCAGCCCGTCCCGTTCGAGCCTGGCGACCAGGCTGGTGAGCGCGGGCTGCTTGAGCTGTTCCGTCGCCGTCAGGTCGGTGAGCCGCATCGGACCCTTGCCCGCCAGCGTGTGCAGCACGGACAGGGTCGAGAAGCTGAGCCGCCTCACCGAGGGCAGCCGGATGAAGTACGCGTTGAAGTCCTCGATCGCGCCGACGAGCGCGTCGAGGTCGAGGGCGGGGCCGGGGTCCGCCGGAGAGGATGCCACGCGCCCATTTATATCGAAGTTCGATGCAAATGAGCTACATTCGGTGAGCTACACCATTAATGACGACGGAGGCGCCGCGACCGACAGGTCGATCTCCGGGTCGAAGAGCACCTTGGCCAGATGCTCGACGCCGTGGCACACGGCCCCGATGGCCACGCACTCGTCGCCGAGCACGGAGGCCCGCAGCTCGGGCGTGCGCAGGCACATCGTCTCCAGCTCGATCCGCAGCGGCTCCATGAGCACGTCGGCCGAGCGCGAGAACCCCCCGCCGAGCACCACCAGGTCGGGATCCACGGTGAGGGCCATCGCGGTGGTGGCCAGCGCGAGCACCTTGACGTAGCGCAGGACGGCCCGGCGCGCCTCCACGTCACCCTGCCTGGCGGCCTCGAACACCGCCCCCGCGACCGCCTCCGGCGGCGTGCCGGGCTCGACCGACGGGACGGCCTGCAGCAGCTCGCCCACGTGACCGAGGTTGAACAGCGGATGCACGCCGATCTCCCCGGCGGCGCCGCCGCTGCCGCGCAGGGGGACCCCGTCGAGCACGACGGCGGCGCCGGCCCGGCGTCCGACGTGCAGGAAGATCAGGTTCCGCGCGTCGCGGGCGATGCCCCTGCGGCACTCGGCCAGCGCGGCGAGCCTGCTGTCGTTCTCCACCAGGACGGGGCAGCGCAGCCGGTCGCCGAGATGGTCGGCCAGCGGCACGTCCGACCAGTCCTGGATGGCCCGCGAGAGCACGACGCGCCCCTGCAGGTCGACGTAGCCCGTGCTGCCCGCGACCGCGAGCCAGACGTCGGCGGCGGCGGTGCCCGAGCCGGTCAGGCAGCCGTCGATGGCCCGGTCGACGGCGGCCAGCCGCTCGCCGCGCGGCTGCTCGGGAGTGACCGGCTCGCGGGTGGTGTGCAGGACGTTGCCGTCGAGGTCGGCCACGACCGCGAGCACCTTGTGCGCCCCTATGTCGAGGCCGAGCACCCGGCCCGTCTCCGCGTGGAACCGGTAGCGGCGCGCGGGCCTGCCCTTCTCGCCGCCGCTCGGATCCATCTGGACCACCCAGCCCAGCTCCATCAGGTCCTTGACCACCACCTTGATGGTGGCCCTGGCCAGGTCGGCGCGCTCGGCGAGCTGGGTCAGCGTCGCCGGCCCGCCGGCGCGCAGGGCCGAGAGCGCGGCGAGCGCGTTGAGCCGCCGGAGCCGCTGGAGATCGCCGCCGGTCACGGAGAGCGTCACTGATGACCCTTCTTGACGAATCTTAATGGTGAGCTCCATCATAAATCCTGATCGAGGCGCTCACCCAGAAAAAAGAGGCCAGATCACGGGCATGGCCGCGGGCGGCTCGCGGCGACCGGAAGCCGAGCGCCATGCTACGACCCGCCGCCCGCCCTGTCACCGACCGACGATCCCGCCCCCGAACCCCCCAGGGACCTGTCTTGCTGCTGCCACGACCCGTCCATGTGACCCCAGACGGCGGGGAACCCTTCGCCCTCACCGCGACCACAGTGATCGCCGCCCCTCCCGGCCTGTCGCGGGTGGAGGGCTGGCTGCGGGCCGCGTTGTCGCCCGCGACCGGCCTGCCGCTGCCCGCCGGAGCGCCGGGTCCGGGGGCGATCGAGCTCGCCCTGGCCGCCGGGCTCGGCCCGGAGGGTTACCGCCTGACCGTACGTCCCGACGGGGTGCGCGTCGAGGCGGGCGACGCGGCCGGGGCGTTCTACGGCGCGCAGACCCTGCGCCAGCTCCTCCCGCCCGCGGCCTTCCGCCGGGGCGCGGTCGGCGAGCAGGACTGGCTGCTCGCCCCGGTCACCGTCGCCGACCGGCCGCGCTTCCGGTGGCGCGGCTGCCTGATCGACGTGGCCAGGCACTTCCTGCCGAAGCCCGACCTGCTGCGGTACATCGACCTGCTGGCCGCCCACAAGCTCAACGTGCTGCATCTGCACCTCACCGACGACCAGGGCTGGCGGCTGGAGGTCAAGGGGTATCCGAAGCTCACCGAGGTCGGCGCCTGGCGCAGGGAGAGCCCGCTCGGCGACCGCCGGCACGGCGTGTTCGACGGCCGCCCGCACGGCGGCTTCTACACCCAGGACGACCTGCGCGAGATCGTCTCGTACGCGGCCGACCGGTTCGTCACCGTGGTGCCGGAGATCGAGCTGCCCGGCCACTCGCAGGCGGCCATCGCGGCCTATCCGGAGCTGGGCAACCTCGACGAACGGCTGGAGGTCGCCACCGGGTGGGGCGTCTCGCCCAACGTGCTCAACGTCGAGGACGCCACGCTCGCCTTCTACCGGGACGTGCTCGACCAGGTCATGGAGATCTTCCCCGGCGAGTACGTCTGCGTGGGCGGCGACGAGTGCCCCAAGGAGCAGTGGCGGCAGAGCCCGTCGGCCCAGCGCCGCATCGCCGAGCTCGGCCTGCGCGACGAGGAGGAGCTGCAGAGCTGGTTCATCGGCCAGTTCTCCGACCACCTGGCGGCGCGCGGCCGTCGCCTGCTCGGCTGGGACGAGATCATCGAGGGCGGCCTGCCGCCCGGGGCGACCGTGGCGTCCTGGCGCGGGACGTACGGCGCGGTCGCGGCGGCGCGGGCCGGGCACGACGTGGTCACCTGCCCCTTCACCGAGCTCTACCTGGACTTCCGGCAGTCCGACCGGCCCGACGAGCCGGTCCCGATCGGCAACGTGATCTCGCTGCGCGACGTCCACGGCTTCGAGCCGGTGCCGCCGGAGCTGACCGAGGCCGAGGCCGCCCGGGTCCTCGGCGCGCAGGCCAACCTCTGGACCGAGCACATCGACTCGCCCCGCGGGCTCGACTACATGGCCTTCCCGCGACTGTCGGCCTTCGCCGAGGTCGTGTGGAGCCCCGCCGGAGGCGACTTCGACGACTTCCTGGCGCGGCTGCGCCACCACGAGCGCCGGCTCGCCGCGCTGGGCGTGGAGTACCGCAAGGAGACCGGCCCCGAGCCGTGGCAGACCCGGCCGGACGTCCGCGGCCGGCCCAAGGAGCGGGCGGAGACCGAGGCCGAGGTGGCGGCCTGGACCCGCGGCCTGCGGCGGAACCTCAGCGAAGGGAAGCGAGCATGATCAAGCGTCTGTCCGTCGTCCTCGTCGGCCTGTTCTGCTTACTCGGCCTGGTCACCCCGGCCCAGGCGGCGGCCCCGGAGCTGTCGGCGTACTTCAGCAGGCCGAGCGTGGACGGCACGCTCGCCGGCCCCCTGCCCGCGAAGGTGCTGGAGCTGATCGGGCTGGCCGCCCCGGACTCCACGCTGCGCGTGGCGACCTTCGTGCTGGAGATCAAGGCCGTCAAGGACGCCCTGGTGGCGCCGCACGACCGGCGGGTCGACGTACGGGTGGTGTCCGAGGGATCGGGGCACAACGCGCTCCTGGACGAGCTGGCCGCGGCCGGCGTGCCCGTCACGCTCTGCGACAGGGGCTGCAACGGGCCGGACACCGACATCAGCCACCACAAGTTCCTCGTCTTCAGCCGGCTCACGGACGGCAGGACCGATGTGGTCGTGCAGAGCTCGCAGAACCTCGCCCCCGACACCGGCCTGCACCAGAACATGCTGATCAGCTCGGGCGACGCCGCGCTGGCCGACGGCTACCGGCAGGTGTTCGACACGCTGGCCTCCCAGGTGCGCACCTCCTGGCGGGCGCCGTTCACCGCCACCAGCGGCAAGGTCACGGTCTGGATGGAGCCCCGCGACACCGCCTACGACCAGAGCGCCTACGGCAGCGCCGACCTGGTCGCGGCCATGATCCGGGACGTGGGCTGCCCCGGCTCGATCCGCGTGGTGCAGTCGCAGTTCGCCACGGACCGGCCGCTGGTCATCGCCGAGCTCAAGGCCAAGAAGCAGCAGGGCTGCGACGTCCAGGTGCTCGTGGCCGAGGGCAACCAGACGACCGCGACCGCCGCCGAGCTCGCCAAGGGCGGGATCGTGGTGCACACCTTCCGGCCCGGCGGCTGCCACTACCCGATCGGCGACACCTGCGCGCAGGACAGCATCCACTCCAAGATCATCCTGGTGGACGGGCCGTCGGCGGCGGCGGGCGGCGCGCGGCGCAGCTACGTCTACACCGGCTCCCACAACCTCAACGGCGGCTCCCTGACCGCCTCGGACGACTCCTTCGTCCGCGTCGACGACCCGGCCGTCTACGCGGCGTACGACGCCGACTTCGCCGCCATGAAGGACGAGGTCGTCAAGATCGTCCCCAGGGCCTTCCCCGGGGCCGGACTCCAGATGACCGCCAACGGCCCCGACGACCAGCGCGCGCCCAGGGCCGCCGCCATGCGTTCCGGCTACACGGCCGTGGCCTGGGAGGACGACCGCGACCGCGCCTCGGTGGAGGGCGCCGAGGTCTACGCGCGCATCTACCGCGACGGGCAGCCGGTGACCGGCCCCGTCAAGGTCTCGATGGGCGGCGTCGGCTGCGCCACCGGCTGGAACCACGTGCAGCCGTCGGCCGGCGTCGACGACGCGGGCAACGCCTACGTCGCCTGGGCCGAGGACGGCGACTGCCGGGGCGAGCACAACATCGCGGTGCGCAGGCTGTCGCCGTCGGGCACGCTGAGCGCGACGATCTGGGCCAACGACCCGCAGTGGAGCGGCGACCAGACCCGGCCGAGGATCGCGGTCCGCGGCGCCGGCGGGTTCACGGTGGCCTGGGAGGACGGGCCGACCGGGACCGTCCGCGCGGCCGGCTACGCCTCGCTGACCGTCCGTACCTTCGCGCCGCTCCAGGTGGGCACGGGCGACCGGCCCGATGTGGCCGTCGACGGCGCGGGCACCGCGACCGTGGTCTGGCAGCAGGCGCCCGACGTGTACGGCAGGCGGATCTCGGCGACCGGCGCGACCGTCGCCGCCGCCACCCGGATCAACACCAACGCCGCGACCCAGCACCTGGCCCCCGCCGTGGCGACGACCCCCGGCGGCGACAGCGTCGTGGCCTGGAGCGACAACGTGGCGGTCACCGGCGGCGACGTGACGACCGTCTGGCGGGTGCGGACGCGCGGCCTGACGCCCACCCTGGGGCAGAGGTTCGCGGAGATCCCCGTCGCGTTCGGCAGGTACGCGCCGAACACGCCCTCCGACGGCGGCAAGGAGTACCCGCCGCTCTGCGGAAAGACGGACCAGACCTACCGGTGCGCCGTCCAGGGGTCGCCGTCCGTGGCCGTCGACGACACCGGGCGGTTCGTGGTCGGCTGGACCGAGTCCGACCTGTGGAACGCCGGCCGCTCCCACGAGGTGTACGCCCGCGGGTTCAACGCCGACGGGACGACGACCGGCCGCTTCCCCTGCGAGCGCATGAACCCGAACACCGCCGGCGACCAGTCGGGCACCGCCGTCGCCGCCGACGGCAGCGGGTTCCACCTCTTCTACGTCGAGGACTTCGACGCCAACGGATACGGCGACGTCGTGGCCAGGACCGGCTTCACCAACACCGGACTCTGAGCCCGCCGCCCGCCGCGATCGAGACCCTGATCACCATCCCCCGACGCCTTCTAGAGAAAAGGAACTGCCCGTGCGCCTGCGTATGGCACTCGCCGCCGCCCTGGCGATGACACTGGCCGGTTGTGGCTCCGGCTCCGACACCGCCGCCACCAAGCCAGGAAAAGTCACGATCAGCTACGCGATCTGGGAGAAGAACGACCAGCCCAGCACCCAGAAGATCATCGACGCCTTCCAGAAGCAGCACCCCGACGTCACCGTCAAGCTTGAGATCACCCCGTGGGACCAGTACTGGACCAAGCTCCAGACCGCGGCCACCGGCGGCGCGGCCCCCGACGTCTTCTGGATGAACAGCCTCAACGTGCGCATGTACGCCAAGGGCGGCGTCATCGCCCCCTTCGAGAACGCCGACGTCAGCGCCTTCCCGCAGGCCATCGTGGACGGCTACCGCTACGACGGCAAGCTGTACGGCATGCCGCGCGACGTCGGCGTCCCCGTGCTCTGGTACGACAAGGAGCTGTTCGACAAGGGCGGCGTCGCGTACCCGACCGCCGACTGGACCTGGGACGACCTCAAGGCCGCCGCCAAGAAGCTGACCGACCCGGCCAAGAAGCAGTACGGCCTGCTGGCCCCCCTGTGGGACCAGGGCGGCTTCTACCCCACGATGATCCAGGCCGGCGGCCACGTCATCTCCGCCGACGGCAAGAAGTCGGGCTTCGACGAGCCCGGCTCCATCCAGGGCCTGGAGTTCTGGACCGACATGATCAACAAGGACAAGGTGGCCCCGCCCGCCCAGGCGACCACCGACACCAGCCCCGTGCAGCTGTTCATGACCGGCAAGTACGCCATGTACTACGGCGGCTCGTGGCTGGCCAGCACGTTCAAGACCAACACCGAGCGCGGCGGCAAGGTCGACGTGGCGCCCCTGCCCAAGGGGCCGGCGCAGGAGGCCGTCATCCTGCTCGGCCTGGCCAACTCCGTCTCGGCCAAGAGCGAGCACCCGGCCGAGGCCGCGCAGTTCGCCACGTTCCTGTCCTCCGACGAGGCCGAGAAGATCCTCAGTGACTCCGGCGGCGCCTCGGTCTCCTCCCGGGCCGGCACCCAGGACGGCTGGTTCGCCGCCTTCCCGGACTACCACCTGAAGGAGACCTTCGACGCCTCGATCCCGAACGGCGTGCCGTACCCCGTCTCGCTCAACACCGCCAAGTGGCAGGACGTGCAGAACAAGCTCCTGGCCGAGGCGTGGGCGGGCAAGCGGCCGACCGCGGAGGCAGCCAAGGAGATCGCCGCGCAGATGAACGAGATCCTGGCCAAGGAGTAGCCGATGGTGCTGACCGAGGAACGGGCCGCCGCCGTCAAGGCGGCGGCCCCGCCGGGGCGGCGGTCGCGACGCGACTGGCTGTGGGGTTACGGGCTGATCGCGCCCATGACCCTCGGGCTGGCCGTGTTCTACCTGTGGCCGATCGTCCAGACGCTCTACCTCAGCTTCACCGAGTCGGGCGTGTTCGGCGGGCAGACGTGGGTGGGCCTGGACAACTTCATCGCCCTCCTCGGCGACGAGGAGATGGCCGGCGCGCTGCGCAACACGCTGCTCTACTCCGTGCTCGTGCTGGTCGGGGTGCCGCTGTCGATCGTGATCGCGGCGCTGCTGAACGTGCCGGGGCTGCGTGGGCTGGGCTTCTACCGCACGCTGTACTTCCTGCCGGTGGTCACCATGCCCGCGGCCGTCGGCCTGACCTGGCGCTACCTGTACAACGGCGACTTCGGACCGATCAACTACCTGCTCGGCCTGGTCGGGATCGACGGGCCGTACTGGGTGTCCGACCCCGAGTTCGCGATCTACGCGGTCGCGGTGGTCGGGATCTGGACCTCGCTCGGGTACAACGCGGTGTTGTTCCTGGCCGGGTTGCAGGGCATCCCCAAGCACTACTACGAGGCCGCCTCGATCGACGGCGCGGGCCGGGTGCGGCAGTTCTTCCGCATCACGCTGCCGCTGCTCACGCCCACCACGTTCTTCGTCGTGGTGATCACGCTGATCAACACGCTGCAGGTCTTCGACCTGGTCTACCTCATGATCGACACCAAGAGCCCGGCGCTGGCGGGCAGCCGCACGATCGTCTACCTCTTCTACGAGCAGGGCTTCGTGCAGAACAGCCGCGGCTACGCCGCCGCGATCGCGGTCGTGCTGCTGGCGCTGATCCTCATGCTGACCGCCGTCCAGTTCCGGCTGCAGAGGCGGTGGGTCCACTATGAGTAGGCGCTGGATCGTGCACGCGGTCCTGCTCATCGGCGGTCTGATCATGGTCATGCCGTTCGTCTGGCAGCTCGTGGTCTCGCTGCAGACCATGACCGAGTCGATGCGGGTGCCGCCCACGGCGGTCCCCTCCTGGCAGTGGCACAACTTCGCCGACGTGTTCCGGACCGTGCCGCTCGGGCGGCAGTTCCTCAACACGGTGGTCGTGACGGCCGCGGTGACGGCCGGGCAGCTGCTGCTGTGCTCGCTGGCGGCCTTCGCCTTCGCGCGGCTGGACTTCCCCGGGCGCGGGCCGGTCTTCATGTTGTTCCTGGCCGTGCTGATGGTGCCGGGGGAGCTGTTCCTGCTGCCCCGGTACGAGATCATGCAGGGCCTCGGCTGGCTCAACACCCTCCAGGCGCTCATCGCCCCCGGCGTCTTCGGCGCCTTCGGCACGTTCCTGCTGCGGCAGTTCTTCAAGACCCTGCCCAGGGAGCTGGACGAGGCGGCGCGGCTGGACGGCGCCAACCCGCTGCAGATCTACTGGTGGATCATGTTGCCGCTGGTCCGGCCCGGCCTGCTGGCGCTCGGGCTGCTGACCGTCATGTGGTCCTGGAGCAGCCTGCTGTGGCCGCTGGTGGTCAACACCGACCCGGAGATGATGACGCTCTCCGCCGGGCTGGCCTCGCTGCGCGGCCAGTACCTGACGAACTACCCCATCCTCTTCGCCGGGTCCGTCGTGGCCTCGCTGCCGGTGATCGTTCTCTTCGTGGTCATGCAACGGCAGCTGATCGCCGGGATCGCGTTCACCGGCTCGAAGGGCTGATCCGCAAGTCTTTTCTCCCGCTATATCCCCTTGTTTAGGAGTCTGCGTGTCTTCGTTCCGTAAGTGGATCATTGTCGCCTTAGGCGTCACTCTGGCCTCGTCCGCCTCACCGGCACTGGCCGCGCCCAAGCCTGTGGACGTGCAGTTGCTGTCGCTCACCGACTTCCACGGCTACATCACCCCGCAGAGCAACGCCGCCGACGGCACGATCAAGGATCCGCAGGGGAACACGCTGGTGGTGGGCGGCGCGCCGTACCTGGCCGCGCATCTCGACCGGCTCCGGCAGGGGCACGAGAACACGGTCACCTTCTCCAGCGGCGACAACTTCAGCGGCTGGCCCACCGAGGTGTCCTACCACGCCGACGAGCCCACGATCGAGTTCCTGGACAAGATCAAGGTGGAGTTCACCACGGTCGGGAACCACGAGCTGGACCGGTCCCTGGAGTTCCTGCGCGACCACATGGGCAAGGGGGAGTGCTTCGGCGAGGTCGGGCTCGACAGCTGCTTCACCGACTCCGACGGGCAGCCCTTCCAGGGCGCCGACTTCGACATCTCCACGGCCAACATCACCATGAAGGGCGACACCCGCCCGGTGCTCCCGCCGTACGTGATCAAGCGGTTCCAGGGCATCCCCGTCGGGTTCATCAACCTGACCACGCCCACCACCGTGGACGGCTCCACCTCCTACCAGCCGTCGCTGGACAACCTGCCGCTGGTGGAGACGGCCAACAAGTACGCCGAGATCCTCAAGCGCCGCGGCGTCAAGGCCATCGTCGCCAACGTGCACGAGGGCGGCAAGGCCGGCGAGGACTACAGCGGCTGCGGGGACCAGAAGGCCGGCCCCATCTGGGACTTCGCCAAGAACGCCTCGCCCGACATCGACGCCATCGTCACGGGCCACTGGCACTGGTACTTCAACTGCTCGATCCCCGACCTCGCGGGCAACCCCCGCCCGGTCGTCGAGGCCGCCAACCACGGCCGCCTCATCAGCGAGATCAACCTCAAGCTCGACCGCCGCACCCGCGACGTCATCAGGACCGCGACCACCGCGGCCAACCACCCGGTGACCCGCGACATCACGCCCGACCCCGCCATGGTGAAGCTGGTCGACCACTGGAACGCCATGCAGAAGGAGACCTACGCCAAGCCGTACGGGACCATCACCGGCGACCTCACCAGGACCCGCGACGTGACCGGGCAGAGCACGCTCGGCAACACCGTGGCCGACGTGGAGTACTTCGACTCCCAGCAGACCGAGGGCGGCAAGGCCGACCTGGCCATGGTGGCCGTGGCGCCGACCAAGGGCTCGAACTCGCTGCGCGGCGACCTGAGGTTCGCCAAGGGCGCCAACGCCGCCGACGCCGACGGCAAGGTGCTCATGGGCGAGTCGTGGGCCGCCTGGGGCTACGCCAACCCGGTGGTCACGGTGTCGGTCAAGGGCTCGCAGCTTGAGCAGGCCCTGGAGCAGCAGTGGCAGACGCAGGCCGACGGCACCGTGAAGTTCGCCCCGCTGGCCGTGTCGAAGAACGTGCGCTTCTCCTACTCCCCGAACCGGCCCGTGGGCGACCGGATCAACCCCGCCGACGTGGTCATCAACGGCCAGCCGCTCGACACCGGCCGGACCTACCGGCTCGCGGCGCCGGCGTACACGCTGCTCGGCGCCGACGGCTACACCGCCTTCGCCGGGTACACCGACGCGGTGCGCGGCAGCCGCGACTACGAGGCCATGCGGGCCTACCTGCGACAGGGCCCGCTGACCCCGCCCGCCTTGGACCGCGCGGTGGCCCTGCCGTAGTGCTCCGGGCGCGGGGGGCCACGGGGCCCTCCGCGCCCCGGAGTCGCGTCATGCTCCGATCATCGGTATATATCGTCGGCATGACTTCCAGGGCGATGCAGGAGCCGAGCACCGCGCCCTGCACGAGGAGGAGATGGCCGTGGTGGCCGCGGGGCCGGCGCTGCGGTCGCCGGTCGGGCGCCGCGCGCTGGTGGTGGTGCTGGGCGTGACGGCCTGGATGGCCAGGGTCGCCGGAAAAGCCCCGACGCCGTCTCGCGTGGGACAAACCGGTCAGTGAATGACTGGTAACGTCTGCGCGATGACGATTTCTCATGACGTGGCAGGCGACGGACCGGCCCTGCTCCTCCTGCACGCGGGGGTCTGCGACCGGCGCATGTGGGACCCCCAGTGGGAGGCCCTGATCGCCGCCGGCTTCCGGGTGGTCCGGTGCGACCTGCGCGGCTTCGGGCAGAGCCCGCTGCCCACCGAGCCGTACAGCAACTCCGGCGACGTGCTGAGCCTCCTCGACAGCCTGGGCATCGACCGGTTCTTCCTGGTCGGCTGCTCCTACGGCGGGAAGGTGGCGCTGGAGGTCGCCGCGAGCAGCCCCGAGCGGGTGGAGGCGCTGATCCTGCTCTCCGCCGCCCTGCCGTGGCGGGAGCCGAGCGCCGAGCTGCGCGCGGTCGGCGAGCGCGAGGACGCGCTGGTCGAGGCCGGCGACCTGGCGGGCGCCGCGCAGCTGATGGTCGACCGCTGGCTGGGCCCCGACGCCGACGAGAAGGCCGGGCGGGCCGTGCACGAGATGCAGCTGCGCGCCTACGAGCTCCAGCTCGCCGAGGGGGTCGTCGGCCCGGTCAAGGTCCAGGTGGACCCGGCGGCCGTGACGATGCCGTGCCTGGCCGTGTCGGGCGCGCACGACGTCGCCGACTTCCGGCACACCGAGACCGACCTGCCCGCCGCCCGCAACGTCGAGCTGCCCTGGGCGGCCCACCTGGCGAGCATGGAACGGCCGGCCGAGGTCACCGAGCTGATCGTCGGGTTCCTGCGCGAGCAGACCCGCGCCTGACGCGCCAGGTCACGAGGAGGAGCAGTGAGCCCGCACGTCGACCGCGAACTCGTCCAGGCCGCCACGGAGGTCGCCCGCACTCGGTGCCGGGGTGACAACCACACCATGGCGGCCGCCGCACGCGCCCGCGACGGCCGGATCGTCACGGCGGTGAACGCCTACCACTTCACCGGCGGGCCCTGCGCCGAGCTGGTCCTCATCGGCACGGCGGCCGCCCAGGGCGCGTACGAGCTGGACACGATCGTCGCGGTGGGGGACCGGGAGCGCGGGGTCGTCCCGCCGTGCGGCCGTTGCCGTCAGGTGCTGCTGGACTACTTCCCGGCCCTCCAGGTCATCGTGGGCGACGGCGACCGTCTCCGTATGGTCCCCGTCACCGACCTGCTGCCCGAGACCTACGTCTGGGCCGACCACCAGCTGCCTCCCGGCGCCCCTGCCTGACCTCTCGCGCATGCCGCGCCGGGAGGGCAGGCGGGGGCGGAAGGGCAGGCCGGGGTGCCGGCGCGGTCAGATGAGGCCCAGCGCGAGCATGGCGTCGGCGACCCGGCGGAAGCCGTCGATGTTGGCGCCGGCCACGTAGTTGCCCGGCATGCCGTACTCGTCGGCGGTCTGCAGGCAGCGGCCGTGGATGTCCTGCATGATCTCCTGGAGGCGGCGCTCGGAGAACTCGAACGTCCAGGAGTCGCGGCTGGCGTTCTGCTGCATCTCCAGCGCGCTGGTGGCCACCCCGCCCGCGTTGGCGGCCTTGCCCGGCCCGAACGCGACGCCCGCCTCCAGGAACACCTTGATGCCCTCCGGCGTGGTCGGCATGTTGGCCCCCTCGCCGACCGCGACCAAGCCGTTGTCCACCAGGAACGCGGCGTCCCGGCCGGTGATCTCGTTCTGCGTGGCGGACGGCATCGCCACCTCGCAGGGCACCTCCCACACGCTGCGGTCCGGGACGAAGACGGCCTGCTCGCCCCGGCGCTCGGCGTACGTCTCCAGACGGCCCCGCTCGACCTGCTTGACCTGCTTGAGCAGGTCGAGGTCGATGCCCTTCTCGTCGAGCACGTAGCCGGAGGAGTCGGAGCAGGCCACCACGACGCCGCCGAGCTGCTCGATCTTCTCGATCGTGTAGACGGCCACGTTGCCGGAGCCCGACACGACGACCCGCTTGCCGTCGAACGACGTGCCGCGAGCCTTGAGCATCTCCTCGACGAAGAACGTGCAGCCGTAGCCGGTGGCCTCGGTGCGTACCTGGGCGCCGCCGTAGACCAGGCCCTTGCCGGTGATCACGCCGGATTCGTAGCGGTTGGTGATGCGCTTGTACTGGCCGAACAGGTAGCCGATCTCGCGCCCGCCGACGCCGATGTCACCGGCCGGGACGTCGGTGTACTCGCCGATGTGCCGGTAGAGCTCGGTCATGAAGCTCTGGCAGAAGTTCATCACCTCGCGGTCGGAGCGGCCCTTGGGGTCGAAGTCCGAGCCGCCCTTGCCGCCGCCGATGGGCAGGCCGGTCAGGCCGTTCTTGAAGATCTGCTCGAACCCGAGGAACTTCACGATGCCCAGGTAGACCGACGGGTGGAAGCGCAGCCCGCCCTTGTACGGCCCGAGCGCGCTGTTGAACTCCACCCGGAAGCCGCGGTTGATCTGCACCTCGCCCCGGTCGTCCAGCCACGGCACGCGAAAGATGATCTGCCGCTCGGGCTCGCAGATCCGCTCGATGATCTTCGATTCGGCGTACTCGGGATGCTTGCCGAGAACTGGGCCGATACTTTCGAGCACCTCGCGCACGGCCTGGTGGAACTCGACCTCGCCGGGGTTCCGGCGCAGGACGTTGTCGTAGGTCGACGACAGTTTCTCGTGCAACAAGGGCTCCCTACATCACTGGTGCGATCCTGCTCACTTTACGATTCGGCCACGCGTGAGCAGCAGCCGCCCCGCCCCGAGGACGCCGTCGCCGGACCCGGGACGGCGCCGGTAAAGGAAGGTTTGCCCGCCTGACCGAGTGCGGGAGGGCGGTGGGGTAGCGCGGATCCTATGACCGGCAAGCGCAAGGACGATCCGTCCGTGGGTGACGAGGTCTCCTGGAAGAGCCACGGATCCACGGCCCGCGGCAAGGTGGAGAAGAAGATCACCAAGAGGACGAAGGAGGCCGGCCGTACGGTGGCGGCCTCGCCCGACGACCCGCAGTACGTCGTGCGCAGCGACAAGAGCGGGCACGAGGCCGTGCACAAGCCGTCCGCCCTGCGCAAGGACAAGGGCAAGGGCGCGAAGTGAGCGATGACCGGGACGTGGCGGCCGAGTTCGGCCAGGCCGTCAACATGACCGCGCACGAGCTGGAACGCTGGCTGGACACCGAGGAGTCGAAGGAGGTCGGCCAGAAGCAGGACGGCGGCGGCGAGTCGACCGGCCACGCCTCCGGCCGCGAGATCGTCCGGCTCCTGCGCAAGGGCAGGTCCGCCTGGACCGGCCACGACTACGAGCACATGACCAAGGTGATCGGCTACATCCACCGGCACCTGGCGCAACGCCCGTCCGGTGACGTCCGGGAGACCCGGTGGCGCCACTCGCTGATGAACTGGGGGCACGACCCGCTCAAGTGAGACGGACGAGCGGCGTGCGGCGCTCGCTGCTCAGTCGTCGTGGGCGATGAGCATGAGCTGCCGCCACAGCAGCACCACGAACACCGCCGAACCGGCGAAGGCGAACCAGAAGGGCGCCGCGACGCCGAACCGGGTGGCCAGCACGCCGCCGATCAGCGAGCCGACCACCAGGCCGGCGTAGACGCAGACGGTGTTGACGCTGCCCACCCGTCCCTGCAGCTCCTGCGGGACCGCGCGCTGGCGGACGGTGCCCGAGGTGGTGCCCCAGATGAAGGCGTGCGCGCCGAAGACCAGGAAGATGGCTCCGGCGACCCACGGCGAACGGGTCAGGGCCAGGCCCAGGTGGGTGAACGTCTCGATGATGAGCCCGATGCGCATCAGGGCGCCGAGGCTGACCCTGCGGGTGATGGTCCCGTACAGGCCGGTGCCGATCAGGCCGCCGATCCCGCCGATGGTGGTCATCAGGCCGAACCCCATCGCGCCGAGGCCGAGCTGCTCCTGGGTGTAGAGGACGAGCACCGACCAGGCCGCGCCGAAGGTGAAGTTGAAGATCAGGATGGTGAGCGCCAGCGTGCGGACCGCCGGGTGCCGCACGGTCCAGCTGAACCCGGCGACGAGCTCACGCACGGTGTTCGGACGCGGCGCGTCGTCCGGCCGGACCCGCGCCGGCAGCGCGATGCGGGAGACCAGGACCATCCCCGCCAGCACCAGGAGCAGCTGGCTCGCGAACGGCCAGGTCAGGCCCAGTCCGAACAGCGCCGCGCCGATCGGCGGTCCGGCGAGCTGGTTGAGCGTGATGAACCCGGTGCCGAGGCGGGCGTTGGCGACGATCAGGTCGTCCCTGGAGACCATCATCGGCGTCAGCGTGGACGTCGCGTTGTCGGCGAACACCTCGGCGATGGACCGGAGCGTGAGCGCCGCCAGCGCCGTCGCCACGGTCACGGTGCCGGTCGCCATGAGCACGACGAGCGCCGCCAGCACCACGGCGCGCACGGCGTTCGCGACCAGCACGATCCTGCGGCGGTCGTACCGGTCGGACAGGACGCCGGCGTACAGGCCGAACGCCAGCGGCGGCGCCCAGCTCACCAGGGCGGACAGCGAGATCATCAGGGGGTCGCGGGTCAGCGTCGCGATCAGCAGCGGGCCGGCGGCGGCCGCGATCCCGTCACCGAGATTCGTCAGCCAGCTCGACGCCAGCAACCATCGGAACCCTGTCCCCAACCGGGCCGGCAGGACCCGTTCCACGACTGTGACCACGAGCGCAAAACCATACGTTTCACCGAGCGTCCAGGGCAACGCGTTTTCCACCAGGACCGCATCGCCCACCCGGGGCCGCCCCGAGAGCCCCTGGCCGTCCGGACCGTCCCGAGCCGTTACGGTCTCTCCCGGGGGTGTCAGGGGGTGCGGAAGCCTCGGAAGGTCACGGTTCGGCGGGTTCGGAAGCCGAGTCGCTCGTAGAGGGCGATCGCGCCGGTGTTGGCCTCGGCCACGTGCAGGAACGGGCGCTCGCCGCGGGCCACGATCCGCGAGACGAGCGCGCCGACCAGGCGGCCCGCGTGGCCTCGGCCGCGCGCCTCGGGTGCGGTGCACACGGCGCTGATCTCGGTCCAGCCCGGCGGCCGCAGCCGCTCGCCCGCCATCGCGACCAGCTTCCCGCCGTCGAAGACGCCGAGGTAGGCGCCCATTTCGCGGGTACGCGCCCAGAACGGCCCCGGTCGCGTCCTGGCGACGAGGTCGAGCATGTGCGGGACGTCGTCCGCGCCCAGCTCGGTGACGTCGCCGGGCGCGGCGGGGACGCGGTCGCCGCCGTCCCAGATCAGCTGGCGGCCGTCGAGGGCGAACACCGGCTCCCAGCCGGGTGGCGGGGTCGCCGGGGAGCTGAACAGGTCGGCGAGCTCGCCCGGCCCGAGCAGCCGGGCCAGGTCGGCCCACGCCCGCTCGTCCGGCTCGGCAGGGACCGAGGAGAAGGTCGCCACCTCCGCCTGGTACGTGACCGCCGCGCCCAGCCGCCGGGCGAGGTGCGCGTGACGGCCGCGCAGTGACGCGCCTACCGGGTCGTCGAGCGGGGTGGCGTCGCGGTCCGCCATCGTGGTGTGCGCCTCTCGGGTGGTACGGGGGAGCCGGCTGGAGGGACGGGGGGTCATCCGGCGCCGGTCATCCTAATGACCTGGCCACGGTGCCCCTGTGGCCGGGCCTTGTGCCGACTCCCATGCCCCGCCTCTGTGCCGGGCCCCCTTGTGCTGGGCCCCTTGTGCTGGGCCCCGTGCCGGGCGCGGCACGGGGTTCTGAGGCAGCTCCCGTGCCGGGCCTTTGTGGCGGCGCAGCGGCGGGTCGCGGTGGGGCGGCGGCGGTCGGTGGCGCGGGGGTTAGTGGCGGGACGTGGTTTCGATCGTCTGTTTCATCTCCGCCGCGCCGTACTGCATCCGCAGGCCGACCTCGGCGGCTCGCGCGTCGGGCAGCACGTCGGTGATCCAGATCAGCCGGCCGGCCCCCTCGCCCTCCGGACGGACCTCGAAGGAGGCGTGATGGTGGGCCAGCGGCGGCCTCGCGCCCTCCACGACCGCGTAGGCCAGACGGCGGGCGTCGTCGTCGATCGCCACGATCAGCTCGCGGATCACGTGCCCGTCGGGGAACGTCAGGAACCGCTGGTCGCCGTCCAGCCTGGTGTTCTCGACGCGGCCCGGGAGCAGCCGTTCGTGCACGGCTCCGACGTCACGCAGGACGTCCCAGATGTGGTCGGGGGAGGCGTCGATGACGACTTCGTGCCGGATGGAGGCCATGGGGATCCTTTGTTTACGTACTTCATTATGAAGTACTTCGCTATATTAGCGAACGTCCCAGTCCTCCTTTCGTGGCGGGTAGGCGAAGGTCTGGTGGTGGGCCCAGTCGCCGCGCACGACGCGGTAGTCGTGCGCCGCCTCGCTGGCGGGGTGGTCGGGGCCCACGTCGACCCGGTCGGCGACCGACCAGACGCCGTTGATCCGGTGCTCCACGGTGTAGAGGAACTCGTTGAACCCCGTCTCGGACACGCACGTGTTGACGACGGTGAGCGCCCGCCGGCCCGCCGTCAGCCTCGGCGGAAGATCGACGATCTGGTTCCGCCACTTGTGGACGGCGTCCTCCAGCAGCGGCCGCCACCTCGCCGCGGGCACGCCGTCCACGGTGATGGTCGCGTCCTGCAGGCCGACGCCGGCGTCGAGCCGGCGGATCAGCCGTACGCCGGTGTTGGCCGGGCTGACGCTCACGGTGAACCGGCTCGACCCGCCGCGGGGGAACGCGCGGCCGTCGTCGGTGACGATCTGGCCGGGGTCCACGGCCTGCCCGGACGCGCCTTCGGGCCGCGGCTCTGGCCGTCCCGACAGCCGCAGGGCGACGACGACGGCCAGGACCAGCGCGGCGGCCACCGGCACGGCGATCCCGGCGAACAGGACGGCCCGCCGCAGCCCGCCACCGCCCACGTCCGACACCGCCCCGCCCGGCAGCACCGGCCCCGCCGAGCCGACCGCGGCCGACAGCATGCCACCGGACGCCTGCGAGCTGCCAGCCGTCTGCGGGCTGCCGGCTGTCTGCGAGCTGCCAGCCGTCTGCGGGCTGTCGGCTGTCTGCGGGCCGTCGGACGTCCGCGGGCTGCCGAACGTATGCGGGCCGTCGGACGCCGGCGAGCCGCGGTCGTCCCAGGACCCGGCGGGCAGCCGGCTGATCCGCACCCGGTCCCAGGCCCGCTCCCACGCGGGCAACTGGTGCTCGGGCACGCGGCACCCCCGCAGGAACGCCACCATGACCGCCTTCTTGGGAAAGCGCCGACCGGCCAGCATGTCCGCGCACGTGCTGCGCGGCAACCGGGCGCCGCCCGACCTGTCGGCCCGCGCCTGCAACTCCCGCAGCGACACGTCGGCCCGGGCGAACTGCTCGGCCAGCAGCCTCACCAGGTCCTCGTGACAGGTCACCGACTCCGGCCCGGCGGCCTCCGCGGCGCCCGGCGGCGGCCCGCCGCCGTGGACCTCGCTCATCGCTCCCCACCCCGCCCTCTCTTGACCGGGCCGTAAGGCCCCGCAGACCAGCGACAGAAAGTGTACGGACGGTCGCGCCGCGTGTCCGGGTTCTCGCAGCCCAGCCGTTGCCACGCTCCTGTGCCGTGCGGGAGCCGTTGCTACGCTCGTGTGTCGTGCGGGAGACGCGGCTCGACACTGCTCGGATCCGGGCGGCACGCCCGATGATCGACCCCATGTTCCTCGACACGCCGCTGTTCCCCTGCCCGGCGCTGGAGCCCCACCTCGGGTGCGCGGTGAGCGTCAAGCTGGAGACGGCGAACCCGGTGCGCAGCTTCAAGGCCCGCGGCACGGAGCTGGTCGCGAGCCTGCTCGCCGATGGCGGCGCGCGGGCCGTGGTGTGCGCCAGCGCGGGCAACCTCGGCCAGGCTCTCGCCTGGTCCGGCCGCCGGCGGGGCCTCGACGTCACCGTCGTGGCCCCCCGCTCCGCGCCCGCCGCCAAGCTCGACCGCATCCGCGCCCTGGACGCCGGGCTGGAGCTCGTGGACGGCGACTTCGACCTGGCCCGGGAGCGGGCGGCGGCCATGGCCCGGCACCACGGCATCCGGCTGGTCGAGGACAGCCTCGACATCGAGACCTGCGAGGGCGCCGCGACCATCGGCCTGGAACTGGCCGGAGCCCTGCCGCGGCACGACGCCGTGCCGCCGTACGACGCCGTGTTGATCGCCCTCGGCGGCGGGGCGCTGGCCACCGGCGTGGGGCACGTGCTGAAGGAGCTCGCGCCCGGCGTCGAGGTGATCTGCGTCCAGCCGCTGGGCGCGCCCGCGATGACCCTCTCGTGGCGACGGCGGCGCGTCGTCCCCACCGGCCCGACCCGCACCATCGCCGACGGCGTCGCGGGCCGGCGTCCGATCCCGGCCGTCCTGGACGACCTCCTCGTGGTCGCCGACGACGCCGTCCTGGTGCGGGAGGAGTCGATCGTGGCCGGCATGCGGCTGCTCCTCGACCACGCCGGCCTGGTGGTGGAGCCGTCGGCCGCGCTGGGCGTCGCGGCGATCCTCGAAGACCGCGACCGCTTCGCCGGCCGGCACGTGGTCACCATCGTCTGCGGCGCCAACGTCGACATGGACGCCTACCGCCGCTGGATCGGGGCACCCCCGCCGTAGACCACGACCGCTCAGCGTTTCTCCTGGGGTTCGCCGGCCAGCCAGTCCCAGCTGGTGATGGTGGTGCGCATCAGGCGGGCGGCGGTGGACAGGTGGCTGTCGGCGCCCCAGAACAGGGTGAGCGTGCGGCGGCAGTCGGGGTCGTCGACGTCCACCCAGGCCAGCGGGGCGCGGGTGGTGGAGCGGCGGGCGAGGGACGGGACGAGCCCGATGCCGAGCCCCGTGCTGATCAGGTCGGCGATGGCGCTGGACTCGTCGCCCTCGCAGACGATCCGCGGCGTGCGGCCCCTGGCGGCGAAGAGCCGGTCGAGCAGCCGGCGCTGCCAGTGTCCCTTGCGGGCGGTGACGAAGGGCTGGTCGGCGAGGTCGTCGATGGTCACCGACGTACGGCCGGCCAGCGGGTGGTCGAGCGCGGTGGCCAGCCCGACCGGCTCGTCCAGCAGCTCGGCCGCCTCCAGCCCGTCGGCGTGGATCGGCTGGGAGGCGACGCACAGGTCGAACTCCTGGGCGCGCAGGCGGCGGGTCATGTCGTCGGCGGGGGCCCAGTGGAGCTCGATCTCGGCGGCGGGATGGGCGCGCTTGTAGGCCGCGAGCGGCCCGGTGAGGGTCAGGAAGGTCTCCGAGGCCAGGCGTACGGTGCCGAACCCCTCGGCGGCCTCGGCGACGGCTCGCCGTCCGGCGTCGAGCTCGCCGAGCGCCCTTTCGACGAAGCCGCGGAACAGCGTGCCCGCGCCGTTCAGGCGGAGCCGGCCGCCGCGGTCGAACAGCGGCGTGCCCAGCTCGCTCTCCAGGCGGGCGATCGTCCGGCTCAGGGACGGCTGCGCGACGCGCAGCTCCTCTGCGGCGGCGCTGAGGTGTTCCAGCCGGGCCACCACCAGGAACTGGCGGAGGGCGTTCAGATCCATCATGCCTCCCAACGCATAACACCATAGCAATATAGATCTTGGACAAGATAACTCAGGAGCCATAGCGTCGGAGGCGTTCCACCAGGACGGACATGAGGAGGACCCCCGATGCTCAGCGTGGTCGACGGACCGCGAGCCGATGCCACGCGCCGCACGGCACCCGTGGGCTGGACGTTGCGGGCGACGGTCAGCGCCCACATGGCGGCGATCGCCGGGCAGCCGGTGTTCGCCGGCGTCTACCTGACCGGCGACTACGACAGCCTGCGCTGGCACTCCCTCGGCGCCGACGTGGTCACCTCCATCGGCTACCTGCAGCTGATCGTGACGATCGTGGTGTGGGCGCGCCTGCGCCGCAGCGGGCCGTTCCTGGCCACGGCGGCGGTGGTGGCGGCCGAGACGGCGCAGTACTTCGCCGGGCTCGACGGCGCTTTGTGGCTGCACATCCCGCTGGGGGTGGCGACCGTCGCCGCGCTCACGGTGCAGTTCATCGACGTCTGGCGCCGCCCCTTCCCGCGTCGGGCGGCCCGCGATGCCTGAGCTCGACCGGCCGGCGCGCGGCGTGACCAGGCGGCAGGCGCTCGGCATTGGCGGCGCGCTCGGGCTGATGGCGGCCACCGGGCTGGGCGCCTCGGCCGCGATGGCCCGGCGGCCCTCGATCACCGGCGCCGAGCTGCGCAGCGACCTGCCGCTGCCGCCGCCGTTCCAGGTGCCGTTGCCGATCCCCGCCGTGCTGGCGCCGTCCGGCACCGCGGGCGGCGCCGACCGTTACGAGATCGTCCAGCGCGAGACGACCCTGGAGATCCTGCCCGGCGTGCGCACCCGGGCCTGGACGTACGGGGGCACCTTCCCCGGGCCGACCATCGAGGCCCGCCGGGGCCGGCCGATCACCGTGACGCACCGCAACGACCTGCCCGTGCCGACCGTCGTCCACCTGCACGGCGGGCGCACCCCGGCCGCCTCCGACGGCTACCCGACCGACCTCGTGCTGCCCGAGGGCTGGACGGAGCCCACCATGCACATGGCGCACGGCTCCGGCATGGGGAACATGCGCGACCCCCGGGCCGTGCTGAGCAGGCGGACCAGGGACTACACCTTCCCGCTGGACCAGCGGCCGACGCTGCTGTGGTACCACGACCACCGGATGGACTTCACCGCCCCCGCGATCTGGCGCGGCCTGGCCGGGCTGCAGATCGTCCGCGACGACGCCGAGCAGGCGCTCGGCCTGCCCGCGGGGCCGCGCGAGCTGCCGCTCATGATCGCCGACCGGGCGTTCACCGCCGAGGGCGAGCTCGCCTACCCCGCCCTCGACCCCACCCTGCGGGAGCGGCCTGGCGTGCTCGAACCGTACCTGGCCGGGGTGCTCGGGGACGTGATCCTGGTCAACGGCGCCCCCTGGCCCGTCCACGAGGTGGACGCGGCCCGCTACCGGCTGCGCCTGCTGAACGCCTCCAACGCTCGCCACTACGAGCTCGAAGCCGTGCTCGACGACGGGCGGCGGCTCGACCTCGTGCAGATCGGCGCCGACCAGGGGCTGCTCGCGGCCCCCGTCACCCACCAGGTCCTGCCGATCGCGCCGGCCGAGCGCTACGACGTGGTCGTGGACTTCGCCCGCGTCCCGGTCGGCGGGCGGGTCCGGATCGTCAACCGGCTCGGCTCGGGCCGCACCCGGGACGTGATGGCCTTCCGGGTCGCGCGCGCCGCGGCCGACGACAGCCGGGTCCCGCGGGTGTTGTCCACCGACCTGCCGGAGTGGCGGCGGGCGGACGCCGTCCGGGTGCGCGAGCTGTCCTTCCGCGCCGGCCGGATGCACGACGGCCGCGGCTGGCTGATCGGCGGGCTGCCGTTCGACCCCGCCCGGTCCGACGTCACCGTGGGCCTCGGCGACGTCGAGGTGTGGCGGATGGTCGCCGACGTCCACCACCCCGTCCACCTGCACCTGGTCGGCTTCCGGGTGCTCGCGCGCAGCGGCCGGCCGCCGTTGCCCCATGACGCTGGGCTGAAGGACACCGTCTCCCTGCGTCCGGGCGAGTCGGTGGAGATCATCACCCGGTTCGACGGCTACCGCGGCCGCTACCTCTTCCACTGCCACAACGCCGAGCACGAGGACATGGCCATGATGGCCAACCTCCAGGTCGTCTGACACCCCCGCGCCGGCCTCCAGGTCGTCTGACATCCCCGCGCCGGCCTCCAGGTCGTCTGCCCTCCGCGCCACCCCGGTCCCGTTCACAAGGAGTGTCTCCATGCCCGCCGATCCCGGCATCGTCATCATCGGCGCGAGTCTCGCCGGCGCCCAGGCCGCGCGGGCCCTGCGGCTCGACCACGGCTACGACGGGCCGCTCACGCTCGTCGGCGCCGAGCACCACCTGCCCTACCAGCGTCCCGCGCTGTCCAAGGGCTACCTGCTGGGCACCACCGAGGCCGCCGAGCTCGACGTCCTGGACCCGCGGTTCTACGCCGCCCAGGACGTCGCCCTCGCCCTCGGCGCCCCCGCCACCCTGCTCGACCTCGACGGCCGGCGGGTGAAGCTGGGGCGCAACGTGGAGTTGCCGTTCGGGCAGGTGCTGATCGCCACCGGCGCCCGCCCGCGCCGCCTCCGGGTGCCGGGCGCCGACCTCGACGGCGTCCACTACCTGCGCGACCGCGAGGACAGCGAACGCCTCGGCGCGGCCCTGCGCGCGGCCTCCGCCGTCGTCGTGGTCGGAGCCGGCTGGCTCGGCTGCGAGGTCGCCGCCGCCGCCCGCGCGCTCGGCGTGCGCACGACCGTCGTCGACCCGCTGCCCACGCCGCTCTACCACGTGCTGGGCGACCGGATCGGCGGCGCCGTCGCCCGCCGGCACCTCGACCACGGCGTCGAGCTGCTCACCGGCGACGGCGTCGAGGCCGTGCTCGGGACGCGCTCGGTCGAGGCGGTGCGCACGGTCGCCGGGCGGCGCGTCCCGGCCGACCTCGTCGTGGTCGCCGTGGGCGCCGTCCCCCGCACCGAGCTGGCCGAGGCGGCGGGGCTGCGCGTCGACGGCGGCATCGTCACCGACGGCTGCCTGCGCACCTCGCACCCGGCCGCGCTGGCCGCCGGCGACGTCGCCCGCCACCGGCACCCGCGCTACCTGAAACCGGTCCGGATCGAGCATTGGGACAACGCCGTCGTCCACGGGACCGCCGCCGCGGCCACACTGGTGGGCGAGCCGGTCACCATCGACCACGTCCCGTACTTCTTCTCCACGCAGTACGGGTCCACCCTCGAATACGTCGGCCTGCCCACCACCTCCGACCGCGTCGTCACCAGGGGCGAGCCGGGGGAGCCCGGGTTCACCGCCTTCTGGCTCGACCGCGGCGTGCCGGTGGCCGCCCTGACCATGGACGGCCAGACGGACGGCCAGGACGCCGCCGGCCACCTCCGGGCCCTGGTCGCCGCCGGGCACACCGCCGATCCGCGCCGGCTGGCCGACCCCGGCGTCCCGATGACGGAGCTCCTGCCGCACGCCCCCACCGGCGTCTCCTGAACGGCGACGCCCCTGCTCAGACGCGCAGGACCGCCGCGCGGGTGTGCCCGCGGCTGCCGCCGACCTCGACCTTGACCGCCCGCTTGGACCGGCGCACCCCCCGGTCGCCCTCCTTGACCGACCTGACCGGCCACGGCAGCTTGATCCGCACCTCGTCGGCGGTCCTGGACGGGTCCGCGACGGCCAGCCGGACCCGGTGACGGTCGTGGCGGAGCAGCACGGCGCACGGCCCGTCGGCGGCCAGCGGCCCGTGCGGGGTCTCGACGGTCCCCGCGCGCCAGAACACGGCGGCGATCAGGTCGTCCCGGCTGACGGCCTGCACCGTGCGGGAGTTGGCCAGGATCTGGACCCGGTCGCGGTAGGCCGCGGTCTGCTCGGCGGTGGCGTCGGGCAGCACGGCGTAGGCGTAGCGGGCCCGGCGCGGATCGACGCCGTGGTCCACCAGGATCGTCGTGTAGTGCCGGGTGACGGGGGTCCGGTCGCCGCCGGTGGTGGCGCCGGTGTCGATGTCGCGCCAGCGCCCGGTGCGCCGCTCGCGGATCACCTTGGCCTCGGCGCCGTCGAGCAGCGCGTACCCGGCCACGCCGGACAGGTGGATCCAGCCGTCGCCGCGGGTCAGCGGGGGATGGGCGCCGTGGGTGTTGCGGTTCTCCACGACGGTCTCGACGCGGCGGCCGTCGGAGGCGGTGATGCCGGCGCCGAGGGCGATCACGCCGTCGTCGAGCAGGAACCACGCCTTCCTGGCCCGCAGCGAGGAGCCGTCGGCGATCAGCCTCATCGCCGCCACGCCGTACTCGCCGTCGAGCGCCGCGCCGCCCGCCCACGGGGTGGGCGGCAGGCGGCGCGCGCCGTGCGGGAGGTCGGCGCGCCCGCGGGTGTCGACCGTGGTGCCCGGCAGCCGGTACGGGTCGATCGTCGGCCACAGGTCGTCGTTCCAGTGGGTCAGGTCGGCGGTGTAGAGGTACGTCATGCCGTCGCCGGTGTACCAGCCGTGCAGGTTCTCCTGGTTCATGCCCTCGGCCGCGCCGATGCGCTCCGAGCTCATCGCGATCGCGTACGCCCAGGTGGGACGCCGGTGCACGACCCGGTCCATGTCGGCGAAGACGTACGTGCCGGTCGTGCGGGGGCCGACCGGCACGGACGCGTCCGCCAGCAGCGCCTCCGCCCGCGCGACGCTCGCCAGCGGGGCGACCGCGGCGTACGGGACGGCCTGGTTGCGCGTGAGCCAGCCCTTCAACATCGGCCGCCAGCGCCGGGCGTGGCGCTCGGGCGCCGTCTCCAGCAGCGTCAGGATGGCCTCGACCGCCTTCTGCCCGGAGTGGTGGTCGCGGTGGCCCTGCACCGAGATCTGCCGGCCGCGCACGCAGTCCATCATCAGCCCGTCGAAGATGAACGGCGTGAACGAGCGGTCGACGATGTCGTAGACGTTCCCGACGTCGCGGATCTCCCACGGCGACCTGGCCAGCATGGCGATCAGCTTGGCCACGCTCTCCAGGTAGTCCACGCCGTAGCTGCCGTTGTAGGGGAACACGCCGTGCTGGATGAAGGAGCCGTCGCGGTAGAAGCCGTCGCCCGGCCCGCCGGTGCGGCGCAGCAGGTCGGAGACGGCCTTCCTGGCCCGTTTGAGCAGGCGGGCGTCGTGGGTGAGCAGCCCGCGCATCGCCACCGCCATGGCCTTGCTCGCCCGGTTGGCGCCGGTCTCGACCACGCCGGGGTGGCTGACGCGGCGCTCGGGGTCGGGGCACCAGTGGCGCAGCGGGCGCAGCCAGCGGCGCAGGTCGTCCTTGGGCAGGCCGTCGTAGAGCAGGGCGCAGGTGTCGGTCAGCGCGCGCGGGACGCCGATCTCCCACCAGTACCAGTTGCTGCCGCGGCGGTCGAGGCCCTCGCGGTAGGCGTGCTCGTACAGGAAGTCCAGAGCCCTGGCCGCGGTCTCGGCGACCCGCTGGTCCCGGTGCATGTCGGTGCCCGGCGTGGCCCAGCCGAGCGCCAGCGTGCGCATGCGGTTGTAGGCGCGGTTGAAGTTGCCCGTACGGGGGTCGTCGAGCGGCAGGTCGGGCCACAGGCTCGGCCGGCCGGGAGCGGGGTCCATCTTGCGCAGCACCGCGTTGGCCGAACCCTCGACGGCCTGCGTCTTGTCCAGGTACGCCGGGTCGTACGTGGCGCCGGCCAGCAGGCTCACCCATCGCTCCCGGGCCGCGTCGAACGCGGCGGCGCCGGTCGCCTCGGCCGGCTTCTCCCACAGGGCGATACCGGCCACGGCCGCGGCCCCCAGCAGGGCGGACCGGCGGCTGAGGGGGTGGGTCATGGAAGCCTTTCGACAATCGGCCATCTACCAGATGAAAAGATCCTATGTCGGTGACAGGGGCGATCATTTCGCCTTCGCGACGGGTACCCGGCATCTGGTGCATTGAACTGTGATGAACCGTATTGAACTGTTCGCTCCGGCGATCGATCATCAGGGGCAGTAGCGCTTCCTCGCGTCAGAGAGGATCTCCATGATTCGTCGCGCATCGCTCGCCGTCATGCTCGCCCTCGGCACGCTCACCGTCGTCGGCTCCCCCGCCCAGGCCCGCGCCTGCCAGATCGACTACCACTGCGAGACGTACTACTACAGCGACTCCACCCGGACCACGGTGGTCGGCGTCAAGTACGAGAACTGCGTGGGCGACGTGACGTGGGTGGGCACCCGCGGCTCGTACCCGGAGTTCCACGAGACCCCCTGCTAGGGCGAAGTCGCGCGCGGCTCCAGCAGGCTCACACCGTGATCACGACCTTGCCGAACGGGCTGCCCGACGCGTAGTGGCGGTAGGCGTCGGGCGCCTGGTCGAAGGGGAAGACGCGGTCGATGACCGGGCGCAGCCGGTGGGCCTCGATGAGCCGGTTCATGGCCAGGAACTGCGCGCGGCTGCCGACGGCGATGCCCCGCAGCGTGGCTCCGGCACTGAAGACCGCCCGCGCGTCGAGGGGCGGCGGGTCGCCGAGGACGAACCCGACACTGGCCACCTGGCCCCCGATCGCGGTGGCCGCCAGCGACCGCCCGAGGTCGCCGGCGACGTCGATGACGTGTTCCGCGCCCTCGCCCCCGGTCAGCTCGCGCACCCTGACCGGCCAGTCGGGGGTGGCCCGGTAGTCGACGACCTCGTCGGCGCCCAGCGCGTACAGGCGTTCGGCCTTGGCCGGGCTGCTGGTCGTGGCGATCACCCGGGCGCCCAGCGCCTTGGCGAACTGCAGCGCGAACAGCGACACCCCGCCGGTGCCCTGGGTGACGACGGTCCGGCCGGGCACCGGGCCGGTGCCGTCGCCGGTCAGGGCGTTCCAGGCGGTGACCGCGGCGCAGGGCAGCGTCGCGGCCTCCTCGTAGGACAGGTGGGCCGGGATCGGCACGAGCGCGTGCTCGTCGAGCAGCGCGTACTCGGTGAGCATGCCGTCCAGCGAGCCGCCGAGCTGCGGCAGGTGCCGCAGCGCGAACGGGCCGTCCTGCCAGCTCGGGAACAGGGTGGCGGTGACCCGGTCGCCGACGCCGACCGACTCGACGCCGGGGCCGGTCGCGACGACCTCGCCGGCGCCGTCGGAGACCGGCACCACGTCCGGTTTGACCGGGAGCACGTAGGCGCCGCGCAGGATCATCAGCTCGCGGAAGCTGAGGGAGGTGGCCCGTACCGCGACCACCACCTGCCCGGGGCCGGGAGTGGGGACGGGGTGTTCCTTGATCGACAGGCCCTCGATGCCGGCTCCGCTGTCGACGTGGTAGCTGCGCATGACGTTCATCAGGCGGTCGCCAGGGGAACTTCGCCGGCGGTCTTGCTGAAGCCGAGCGCCTCGACGATCTGCCCGTCGCGGACGCGCATGAGGTTGACGCCGCTGACCCAGTCGGAGGGGCCGGTGCCGTAGCGGTAGTGCCAGTGGATGGTGGCGCGGTCACCGGCGACGATGACCTCCTGCGGCTCGAACGCGCTGGTCAGGTCGTCCACGAGCGCGCCCCACCAGTCCAGGCACGCCTGGCGGCCGGTGACGCGTTCGCCGGTGGGGGCCGGCTGCACGGACTCCATCACGCAGTCCTCGGCGACCAGGTCGTCGAGCAGGTGGCGGTCACGCTCGACGAAGGCCCGGTTGAAGCGCTCCATGACGTCGGCGGTGGATGGGAAGGACACGGTTCCTCCAGAAGAAAGCGGGTAGATCGATCGGTCTATCTATGTATATCGACCGGTTGATCTACTCGTCAACCCGTGGCAACCTGAATCCATGACTGTTCGTACGGGGCCGGGCCCCCGGGAGCGCCTGCTGACGGCCGCCGACCAGCTGATCTACAGCCAGGGGGTCAATGTCGGCGTCGACGCGCTGCTCAAGGCGGCCAACGTGGCCCGGCGCTCGCTGTACGAGCACTTCGGCGGCAAGGACGGCCTGATCGTCGAGGTGCTCAGGTCAGCCGCCGACTCCGACGCCGCCGACTACCGCCGCACCATGGACGCCGCCGGCCACGACCCGCGCGAGCGCCTGCTGGCCGTCTTCGACCGCATCGGCGAGATCGTCGCCACGCCCGGCTTCCACGGTTGCCGCTACCTGGCCGCCGACCTCGGCCTGACCGACCCCGCCCATCCCGCGCACGAGATCACCCGCGACTACCGCCGGCAGGTGCACGAGCTGCTGGCGCGCGAGCTGACCGCGCTCGGCCACCCGCGCCCCGGCCACGCCGCCGACCAGCTCCTCATCCTCATCGACGGCACCCTCGCCGTCGGCGCGACCCGCCCCGGCACGAACCCGGCCGCCGCCGCCCGCGAGCTGGCCGAACACGTCATCACCCCCTGACGGGCGGTCGCGGCGCAGCCCCCGAGCGGCGCCTACCGGGCCGTCACGGTCAGGGTGGTGTGCGGGCCGGTCGTCGCGGCCGCCGGGCCGGTCAGGTCGAGCGCGAAGCCGTCCGCCGTCCTGCGGCCGAGCAGCCGGGCCCGCTGTCCGCAGAACAGCGGGCGGTTGTTGCGATGCGCGATGCGCGTCACCCGCTCGGGACGCCCCTCCAGCCGCAGCGTCTCGGCCAGGGCGAGGGTCATCAGCGGCCCGTGCACCACCAGGCCGGGATAGCCCTCCACGCGGGTGGCGTACGGCCAGTCGTAGTGGATGCGGTGGGCGTTGGCGGTGGCCGCCGAGAAACGCATGAGCAGGGTCGGATCGGTGTCGAAGTGCCACTCCCAGGCGCCCGCCCTGCGGAACGGGGAACCGGCGGCCCGCGCCGCCACGGCCTCCTCGGCCGCCGCCGCCGCCGGGCCGGCGGGCGCCACGGCCTCCCGGTAGATCAGGTCCTGCCGCTCCTCCAGCCCGGGGCTGCCGTCCTGGCCGGTCAGCCGGGTGCGCACGACCACCACGACCAGCCGTCCCGACCGCCCGGACTTCTCGGTGACCGACTCCACCGCGCTCTGCCTGCGTACGGTCTCGCCGACCCGCAGCGGCCCGTGGAAGACGACCTCGCCCCCGGCGAACATCCGCCGCGGCAGGCCGACGGGCGGCAGGAACGAGCCGCGTACGGGATGCCCGTCGCCCCCCAGCACGGACGAGACGGGCCAGCGCGCCAGCGCCGCCCAATGCCACAGCGGCGGCAGCTCCGAGCCCGGTCCCGGCGCCGGCACACCGTCGTCGAACAGGGCCGCGAGCGCGGCGACCGGCGTCGGGTCGACCAGTTCGTCACTGACGACAGTGGACGGCTCCCACCCCTGCACGTTGCTCCCGCCCTCCGCCGTGACCGCCGCGAACCACGGTACGCCCCGGCCGGGCCCGCAGGGCGGTGCGCGGTCGCCCCGGGGGGAGGGCGAGCGTCAGCGGGCGGAGATGATGCCGCCGGGCAGCAGGGCGCCGAGGGTGGACGTGTCGTTGACCATGTTGAACACGTCCAGCACCGGCTGGAGCAGCGCGCCGACGGGCCCGCCGGCGGCCAGCGAGTCGGCCGCGGCCGGAGTGGTGAGCGCGACGGTCAGCAGCGCGCCACCGGCCACGGCGCAGGTGAGACGGCCCTTGAGCTTCATGGACACCTCCATGGGAGTTACCGAGAGTGATCGTCCAGCACTCTACGTGACAGGAGGGTGTCCGGCCGGTAAGGCGCACGGTCAGGGCTGGACGGGGAGCATGACCTCCACCGTGGTGCCCGTCCCCGGCGCGCCGCCGACCAGGCAGATGCCGCCCAGTTCGGCCGTGCGCTCGCGCATCGAGGTCAGGCCGACGCCGGAACGGTGCTCGGGCGGCAGGCCGCGGCCGTCGTCGGCGACCAGCAGGCGCAGCGCGCCGGGCTCGCGGCGCAGCTCGACCCGGACGCGGGTGGCCCGCGCGTGCCGCCGCACGTTCGTCAGCGCCTCCTGCGCGATCCGGTAGACGGCCACCTCGACGGCGGCGGGCAGGCCGGTCAGGTCGCCCTCGGCGATCACCTCCGCGGCCGGGCCGTCCGGCGCGGCCAGCGCCCGCACGGCGGCGGCCAGGCCCAGGTCGTCCAGGGCGGGCGGGCGCAGGCCGTAGACGAGCTGCCGCAGGTCGCCGGTGACGGCGTCCATGCCGGTACGCAGCTCGCGCAGCAGCCCGTCGGCCGCCTCCGGCGAGCTCTTGAGGCTGAGACGGGCCATGTTGACGGTCATCGCCAGCCCGCTGAGCGTCTGGCCGAGGCCGTCGTGCAGGTCCCGGCGCAGCCGGCGGCGCTCCTCCTCGCGGGCGGCCAGCAGGCGTTCGCGAGAACGTTGCAGGTCGGCGGCCAGGCGGACCGCGTGGGCCACGTCGGCCGCGTACGGGACCAGCGTGTCCAGCACCCGCTCGTCGTGCGCGGCGGGGAAGCGCCGCGCGGCGGGCGGGCCGACCAGCAGCCGGCCCACCCATTCGCCGTGCCAGATCAGGGGCACCTCGCGCGGTGAGTCGCCGAGCTGCCCGCGGTCCGTGCTGGCCACGCTGACCGGGTTGCCCGGCTCGCCGCTGGTCACCTCGACGGCGACGCCGCGTACCGCCAGGCCCTCGCGCAGCACGCCGATCACCGCCGCCAGCGCCTGCGCCGGATCGCCCCGGCGCACCTCCTGCGCCAGCCGCTCGGCCAGCATGCGCGGATCGCCCACCGGCCCGTAGAGCAGGCGGTCGACCGCGCGTTGCAGCGCCCGCCGCAACGGCTGGAAGAACGCGCCCGTGAGCAGCGCGGAGGCGAGCCCGGCGACCTGGTGGTACCCCGACACCAGCAGGCTCGACAGCGTGGCCACCCCGAAGTAGACCCCGCCGACCACGGCCAGCAGCCCGGCGGCGACGAACGTCCGGCTGACGACGGTGTCGATGCCGTAGAGCCGGTAGCGGGTCACCGAGATCACCATCGACACGGGGATGACCGCCGCCCACCCGATCGACAACCAGTACAGCTCCGGCACGACGACGCCGGCGAGCATGAAGACGATGTACCCGCCGAAGGAGAACAGCGGCCAGCCGATCTGCCGCCGCACGACCGGGTCGGCCCGCCGGAAGCGCAGCAACATCGACCACGCCGCCAGCGGCAGCGTCGAGAGGATCCCGGTCCAGGCCACCACCGTGACCACCGGCCAGATCGGCGCCAGCTCCGGGACCTGTAACGGGTTGGGGATGACCGCGGGCAGCGGATAACCCTCGGCCGGTGGGTCGGGACGCAGGAACATGTGGGCCAGCTCCACCGCGGTCGACACCGCGCCGAGCAGCACCACCAGACGCCAGCGCCGCGAGGGCAGCCTGCCGTCGGGGGAGTACAGCGGCAGCAACATCTCCAGCAGCAGCCCGGACACCGCCCAGCCGACCTGCGCGGGGAACCTCAGCAACCCCGCCAGCGGGAGATCCCCGCCCGCCGCGGCGGCCAGCATCGCCGACTGGCAGAACGTGTTGACCGCGCCGCCGAGACCGCCCGCGCACATCAGCCACGCCAGCCTGAGCCGCGGCCGGTGCACGATGAGGAACGCGCTGAAGGCCGGGAAGGTGACGCCCGCCGCGGCCAGCGGGCTGAAGATCTCCGGCAGCCGCCACTCCGGCGGCAGCGCCGCGTACATCAGGACCGCCGCGAGCACCAGCACCGGCGAGACCACGGCCAGGACGACGGCGACCACCCGGGCTGCCCACGCCATCCGTCCCCGCCTTCCGGCTGCCGTTCCCGCCCGACCCTAGCGTGCCCGCGGAACGGTCCGCCATGAGCGGGCCGGCCGGCCGGATCGACCGGCGGGTCAGCGCAGCGACCGCAGCAGGGCGCCGCGGTCGAGGGCGTCCACGGGCCACGTGCGGGAGCGCAGGGTGCCCCGGTCGCGATAGGCGCGCATGATGGCGACGTGGTCGGGCAACCGGACGAACCCCCGCAGGTCCTCCTCACTCCGCCACACCGACAGCGAGCCGACCCGGCGGCCGGTGAGGTCCGCCCAGAGCCACATGCCCACCGCGCCGGGCAGGCCGGGCCAGTGGCGGCTCAGGGACCGGCCGTGCCGGGCGATGCCGGGCAGGTCGAGCAGCCGCCGCATGCGGAAGTCCGTCAGGGCGGCGACCAGCGGCCCCGGCCGGTCGCTCTCGGGGCCGGGGATCCAGCGTGAGGTCAGCATGCGGCGCACCGGCCGGACTCGGAGGTCATGCCGTCAAACTATATTAACGACCGATCGTTTGTATATCTGAGGGGTGCGGTCAGTCACGGCCGGGGGAGAGGGCGGCGGCCAGCTCGCGCCAGTGGGGCATCGCCGTCCGGCCCGGCTCGATCCCGATCACCTGCACGGCGACGTGGTCGGCGCCGGCGTCCACGTGGGCGCGCAGCTTGCCGATGACGGTGTCCAGATCGCCCCAGAAGACGAAGTCGTCCACCAGGCGGTCGCTGCCGCCGCCGGTGATCTCGTCCTCCGCGTACCCGAGCCGCCGGAACTTCGCCACGTTGTACGGCGTGCTCAGGTAGGGGCGCAGGTGCTCGCGGGCGGCGGCGCGGGCCTTGGCGGGGTCGGTCTCGAACAGCACCGGATGCTCGACGGCCAGGAACGCGTCCGGGCCGAGGAGCTGCCGTGACTCGGCGGTGTGCGCGACGTTGACGTGGTAGGTCTGGGCGCCCGCCGCGCGGTCGCGGGCCAGTTCGAGCATCTTGGGCCCGTACGCGGCCAGCAGGCGGCGCACGCCTGACTTCGGAGCCGGGTTGACGGTCTCCAGCTCGTCCAGCTCGTCGAGGTAGGTCCGCATGGCGGTCAGCGGGGTCGTGCCGGGGCGGGGGGCGCCGCCGAAACCCAGGCCGAGGACGTGCCGGTCGGGGTAGGCGTCGGCCAGCAGCAGGGCGGCGCCGTACGTCCACCTGGCCTCGCGGGCCCAGATCTGGGCGATGCCGTTCACGATGTGCATCCGCCGCGTGCACGACAGCAGGAAGCCGGCGTGCGTGAGCGCCTCGCGCCCGAGCAGCTCGGGCATCCAGAACGCCCGCCACCCCTGCTCCTCCAGCTCCTGGATCGACTCGCGCATCTGCGCGGCCGGCACGTGCTCGAAGTCGAACGTGTAGATCCCGAACGTGCCGAGATCCAGGCCGTCGATGCTGCCCATGGGACGTCCCCTCATCGTGTGTCGATCCTCAGGTACATAGACATATCGCAAAATGTCGATACATGGAAACCGGCCGGCCTCTTTCGCGGGAGGGTGCCGCCTCTACGGCGTGCTGCTTCTACGGCGTGCTGCTTCTACGGCGTGCTGTCTCTACAGCGTGCGGCTGAGGGTGGCGACGAGCTGGGCGATGCGCCGCTCGTCGCGCTTGTAGTGCGTCCACTTGCCCACGCGCGTGGCGCGTACCAACCCCGCACGCTGCAGCTCGCTCAGGTAAGCCGACACCGTGGACTGCGCCAGCCCCACCCTGGCCTGGATGTGCGTCACGCACACCCCGACCTCCACCGGGTCGGCGATCGCCCCCTCCAGCGAGAAGTGGCGCTCCGGCTCCCGCAACCAGGTCAGCAGTTGCAGCCGGGTCGGGTTCGCCAGCGCCCGCAACGCGTCGGACAGCTCGGAATCGGTCATCAGTGGAGCTTCCGCCATGGATGCCAGCATAGTGAGCCATCGACGTATCGGGGTAATTCGATGCATGCCAGCTCGGCGCCCGCGCGGGTCCCCAAGGGGAGGCAAGGCCTCGGTAGATTTCTCGCACTCGAAGTAATCCATCCAGTCAAGACGATTGCCTCAAATAAGTCGATCGCCTTATATTCCGAAGTGTCGGGCTTTCAAGCTGGAGGACGCATGACCGCTGACGCGATCCCCGATTTCCCCTTCGACCGCCCCACGGCGCTGGAACCGCCGCCGCAACTCGCCGACCTGCGGGAGAAATGCCCCGTGGCCCACGTGCGCCTGCCCAGCGGCGACGTGGCGGCCCTGGTGACCAGGTACGACGACGCCCGCGCCGTCATGGCCGACCCCCGCTTCAGCCGCAACCTCGCCCGCGAGGGCGCCGCCCGGCTGTCCACCACCGAGGACGGCGGCCTGTTCAACCGCCGCAAGGACGGCGCCGGCGACATCGGCGAGGGCGAGGGCCACATGCGGTGGCGACGCCTGCTGAGCCGCTGGTTCACGGCCCGCAAGATGGAGGTCTGGCGCCCCCGCGTCCAGGCCATGGCCGAGGACCTCCTCGACTCCATGCTGGCCAAGGGCTCCCCGGGCAACCTGTCGTCCGGCCTGGCCCTGCCCCTGCCGGTACGGGTCATCTGCGCGCTGGTCGGCGCGCCGAGCTCGGACCAGGACAAGTTCGCGCACTGGTCGCGCACGATGCTGACCCTGACGCGCAACACGCAGGAAGAGGTCGACACGGCCTACCGGGAGTTCAACGCGTACGTGTCGGACCTGATCGACCGCAACCGCGCCGACCCCGGCGACGACCTGCTCAGCGAGCTGACCCAGATCACCGACGCCGAGGACGGCAGGCTCAGCCAGGACGAGCTCATCGCCACCGTGCGCGGGCTGCTGCTGGCCGGCCACGAGACCACGTCCAACATGATCGCCATCATGACGGCGATGCTGCTGTCCGACCGCCAGCGCTACGAGGCCGTGATCGACGACCCCGACCTGATCCCGGGCACCGTGGAGGAGGTCCTGCGGCTGGACAGCACGTTGTCGGCCATCGGCGGCGTGCCCCGCTTCATCACCGAGGACGTCGAGCTGAGCGAGATCACCGTGCCCGCCGGCAGCACGCTGATCCCCAACATCCCGGCGGCCAACCGCGACCCGGCCAAGTTCGCCGACCCCGACCGGTTCGACCCGCGCCGGGAGAACAGCGGCCAGCACCTCACCTTCGGCGCCGGCCGGCACTACTGCCTCGGCCAGCCGCTGGCCAGGGTGGAGCTGCAGGTCGTCCTGGGCCTGCTGGCGCGGCGGCTGCCCGGCCTGCGGCTCCGCGACGACCCCCGCGAGCTGCGGCTGCGCACGGGCGGCCTGTCCGGCGGCCTCCAGGACGTGTGGGTCACCTGGTGACCCGCTGACCTCAGCCGGCGGCATGGGATAGCGTTCGGGGACGGTGGTGGAAACAAGATCGAGGACAGGTCATGGACGTCAGTACGGCGGTCGCCGCGCCGTCTCCCCGCTCGATCCGGGCCAAGGACAGGATCATGCAGACCGCGGAGCGGCTCTACGCCGAGCACGGCTTCGCGCACGTGTCGATCAGGATGATCCGCGAGGCCGCGGGCCAGCGGAACAAGTCCGCCGTCCAATACCACTTCAGCACCCGTGACGAGCTGATCCACGCGATCCTGTCCCGTCACGCGGCCGCCGTCGACCGGCACCGCCTGCCGATGGTGGCCGCGCTGGAGACCTCGGGCGAGGTGTCGCTGCGCGACTGGATCACGTGCGCGATCGCGCCGAGCATCGAGCACCACATCGAGCTGGGCACCCCGTCCTGGTACGGGCGGTTCCTCGCCCAGGCCGTCGTGGAGCCGTCCCTGCGCGAGTACGCGGCGCGGGCGACGTTGAGCACGCCCTCGTTCCGCCGGCTGGAGCTGCTGCGCCCGCCGTCGATGCGCGACCGGGAGCACGAGCTGTCCGAGCGGCAGGCGGCGATGATCCGGCTGCTCGTCGTGCACATGAGCGCAGAGCTGGAGGCCGACCTGGCGGCCGGCCACGCCGCCGCCGGTTCAGTCGAAGAATCCTGGCGGGCTCTGGGCGAACATCTTGTCACCGCCGTCTGCGGACTCAGCGGCGCCCTGCTGTCTTAGAGCGTCCCTGTCCGGTACGCGCACGATCTCCCCGCCGGTGCCGCGAGGGGCGCCGTAGTGGCGGACCGCCTGGTAGTACAGCTTGGCCAGCGCGTTGCAGCTCGGCTGACGGAAGATCGAGTACTGGGTGCACACCTGCTTGAGGTCGAAGAAGAACGCCTTGTCGATGCGCTCCTTGTTCGCCGGGAAGTCGCCGACGGCCTGGTAGTTCCGGTAGCCGAAGTCGTGCCGCCGGCACGAAATCGAGAAGTCGAAGCCGAGCGGCTGGTCGGGGCTGCTCGTGCAGCCGTCGCTCGACCAGTCGAAGTCGAAGTCGGACCACGAACCCCGGTCGGCCCAGGCGTCCCGCCAGGCCGCGGCGCTGGACGTGGTGGGTTGCGTCAACTCCGAGAGCGCGGCGAGCTTCTCCTCCAGCGTCACCGCCTGGGCCGGCGGCGCGACCGCGAGAACGGCGACCAGCGAGAGAGCGAGCGGGACCGGCGCCCCGAGAGCCCGTCTGACCATGGGAACCTGCCTGTTTCGACCGGGACGGGAACATGTCATGGTCAGGTTCGCCCGCCGGCCCGCCGCGACCTGGGAATTCCGGGAAAACCCGTGGCAAAGGTCGGGTCCGGTTTCCGACGGGAGACGCCGCCGGCGGCCCGTCCGGCGTTCTGGCGCGGGCGTCAGCCCAGGCCGTCGGCCTGGTTCATCTCCTCGGCCCGGGCCAGCGCCTCGGCCAGGGGCGGGACGTCCCAGACCGTGCGTTCGGCGTCCGTGGTGACGGGGTCGACGCGGTAGAGGGACCAGCGGCCGCCGATGTCGACGTACTGGGTGCCGTACCGCTGGGGCAGGCCCATCTGCAGCAGCCACCGGTCGAGGGCCGAGGCCGCCAGCCCGCGGGCGGGCCGGCAACCGGCGTCGGCCGCCCGCCGCGCCAGCTCGAAGGCCAGGTGGTAGTGCTCGGCCAGCCCGCCGTGCTGCATCACCGCGGCCAGATGGTAGTAGTCGCCCGGCGAGCGCACCTCTCCGGCCGCGAACTTCTCCATGCAGCGCGCCCGCCGGGCCAGGCCGCGCTCGCCGCCGTCGCCGGGCACGCCGTCGCGCCGGTCGTCCTGGTCGCGGTCGAACAAGTCACGCAGCTCCGGATCGCCGGGCGTCTCGCGGTCGGGGTCGGCGAGCTTGGCGAGGATTTCCGGAAGGCTGAACATTTGGCTGCGCGGCGCGGCCGACCATCTGCGCGCCGCTCGCGCGCGGCCCTTTCCAGTACGGTTATCCGCCACGTCTGCCAGCGTGCCGGGACAACCCGGGGCGCGCAAGACGGCGCCACGCCGCAATATAGGGAAAATGTAGGGCCGTCGCCCGTTGACGCTTTATTGGGCCGGGGCGATGATGGCCGCGAAAGGGGCGCCCGCGCCTCCGCCGGAAATGAGGGAATGCGTGACCCTGCTTAAGGATGTGAATACTCGACACCCCGGGGCGCCCGCCGGCGTGCCCACCGAGCGCCGGTACACGGCCGTGAGCTGCGGGTTCTTGGCGGGTGGTGGCAGGGGCTGAGCAGATGAAGCCCGCGCCCGGCACCACGGCGCTCCTGCGCGCCGGCCGGCCCGAGTTCGCCGCCGATTTCCGGGCGCATGAATTCATGCCCTTCGGTCCGGAGGTCCGGTCCATTGACTCGGGGTGGTGCAGAATTCTAGAACGGTCATCGCCGGGAAGCGTTTCCGACGCGGCCGGTGATAACGCGCGGCGGATGCGGATCGCGATATTACGCATAAGCCCCGAGTGCAAATGGCCCGGCCGCGCCGAGTGGGCGTACGAGGAAGCGCGTGGCATTCTGGGCCCGCCGCTCATCGGCGGCGCGGCATGAGCGATCTCGTCGCCTCCGCCGCGGACGCCCTGCGCGCGCTCGACGAGGCGCTGCTCGGCCTGCTGAAGGCGCTCCCGCCCGAGGACCCCGGCGCGCGGGCGGAGCTCCGGGCCGAACTCGAACGGGCGGGCGTCACGGACGAGGTCGCCGGCCGCTGCCTGCGCGTCCTGCGGATGGTGTTGTCCGGCGAGCACGCGCGCCCGAGCGACTGGATCGGGGTGACGGCGGTGTTCCAGTGCGGTTTCTGCGGCTCGGCGCCCGACCCCGCCGATCTCGTCGTCGGCAAGTCGGTCTCGATCTGCCTGGGATGCGCGCTGCTGGCGACGGCCGGGGCGGTGCGGGGCGAGCGGGAGCCGGTGGAGCGGCCGTGCGCGTTCTGCGGCGCGCGGGCCGTGCCCGCCCACCTGGGCGCCGACGGCGACAGGACGGTCTGCCGCGCCTGCGGCGAGCTGGTGCTCTACATCATCGCCAGCAAGAAGCGCGCCGATTGACGCCCGGGGCCGGCGGGACGGGCGTCAGCCGCCCTGGGTGTAGATCGTCCGCCACCGCGAGCACCGGCCGACGGGCCGCGCGCCGTTGCCGCGGCACACCTGCGCCCGGATCTGCAGCGCGCCGCCGACGTTCTTGCGGAAGGAGCCGGTGCCCGGCAGGCAGTTGTAGACGCCGTGCGTGCGCCAGCGGCCGTTGCTCGCGCTCTGGTACCTGATCAGGAGCCACGAGCAGCCCTTGCCGCGGTCGTCGTCGAGGGTGCCGGTCACGGCCAGCCCCGACTGGCCGGCCACGACCTTGCCCCGGGCGGTCGCCAGGCCGTCGGCCGAGTGCAGGGCGCCCCACCTCCAGCTCGCGGGGTCGGCGGCGGTGTCGGCGGCGGTGTCGGCGGCGGCCGCCGTGCTCAGCGCGGTCAGCGTGAGGACGGCGGCGCCCAGGGCGGTCAGGACGCGGGTCGGAAGATGGTTCGTCACCGGTCCAGGACTACCGGCCGGTACTTGTGGCCGACTTGGAAGCGGGCTGAGGCGTCAGAGTGCGGGGCAGCGGGCGGGGGCGGTGCCGTAGGCGTACCGGAGGAAGTCGACCAGGTAGGCCGACCAGGCGTTCCAGTCGTGGCCGCCCCTGCTGTAGCAGTAGCGGTGGCCGACGCCGAGGCCGGTCAGCGTGGCGTCGAACTCGCTCGCGTACGCGCCGAGGATCGGCTCGCTGACGCTCGCGGCGTCGTCGCTCGCCCTGGTGTCGTAGCCGCACGCGGCGGGGGCGGGCTCGGCGCCGTCCGGGACGTCCGGGAGGCTCGCGCAGCCGCCGGCGTACAGGGCCAGCCGTCCGTCATAGGGGGCGTACCTGCCCTGGGTGACCAGGTCGGCGGGGTTGGCGGCGGGCCAGTCGTCGACCGTGCGGCCGTGGAAGACCGTGGTGGTGTGCGGGCCGAACAGGGTGTCCAGGCGGTAGCGGCGCTGCACCTCCTGGTCGAGGACGGGCAGCGGGCTGCCGCTGTCGTACTTGTTGACGCGGAACTCGCCCAGGTCGGTCAGCTCGATCGCCGCGCCCGACTGCCACATGGAGTCGGAGATCGTGCGCTGGGCGGGCCTGGCGCGCAGGTCGATGCCGGGCGAGAACGCGCCGATCACCGAGAAGACGCCGGGGTGCGCGGCCGCGTACCGCAGGGTGCCGTAGCCGCCCATGGACAGGCCCGCCAGACCGCGTCCTGACCGGTCGGCGACGGTGTTGAAGTTGCTGTCGATCCACGGGATGAGCTGGTCGATGTGGTACGTCTCCCACTTCGGTGCGAAATATCCGTCCGTACGGCCGGCCCAGTCCGCGTACCAGCCGGTCATCCCGCCGGTCGGCATCACCACGATGCCGTCGAAGGAGCCCGCGGTGCGGACGAGGGAGACGAGGTCGGCCTTGACGGTCCACGAGTCGTAGTTGTCGCCGCCGCCGTTGAGCAGGTAGAGCGCCCGGTAGGGGGTGGCCCGCGAGGGGTCGTAGTCCTTCGGCAGGTAGACGCGGACGGTGATCGGGCGCGTCAGCGGGTCGATGACCGGGGCGCCGCCGGACGCCTGGAAGATCGCCGTCGAGGTCATCGTGACGTCCCGCAGCTCCGAGCCGTCGCTCTGCGGGCGACGACGTACGTCGACGCAGGTGATGCCATGACCGTCGGGGCGGGGCAGCACGGCCGCGCACCCCGTCGTCCCAGTGGTCGTCCCGGTGGCCGCCTGCGCCGCTCCCGTGCCTGCGAACGTGCCTGCGACCATCAGTAATCCGGCAAGGGCGGACGTGAACCGCATCTCTCTCCTTCGGTTCGGGCTCCCGACCGCCCCAATGTACGGGGGGACCGGCGGCCGGGGCGTCAACCGCCGGACCGAAGGAGGTCAACTTCTGCCGTACGCCTCAGCTTCTGCCGTACGACTCTGCTTCTGCCGTATGCCCCAGCTTCTGCCGTACGAGTCAGTGCAGGTGCGCGGCCGTCCAGCAGTCGGGCGCGCCGGGTTTTCCGCACGTCGTCAGCCCGCGCAGCACCCCGGCCAGGGACGCCGTCCGGGCGTTGCCGGGGTCGTTGGACTCCTGGCGGGGGTCGGCGACGGTGTTGTAGTACTCCGGCTTCGGGTCGTTCTCGTACTCGACGTACAGCTCTCCCGCAGTCCGCACGGCGTTGTAGGTGGGCGGCTGCGCGTTGCCCTGCCTCAGCCGGTCGGCGTCGGGGTCGGGCCTGCCGGGCGTCCGCGGGTCGGGCTTGACGTGCTCGACCAGCGCCGCCTGCCGCCAGTCCGCGACCTGCCGGCCCTGGACGAGGGGGAGCAGGCTGCGGCCGTCCCGGCTGTCGCGGATCGCCGGGGCGACGCCGGCCATGTCGAGGAAGGTCGCGAACAGGTCCACGTTCTGGGCGATGGCGCCGGTCACCAGCCGGTCGCGCTCTCCGGTGACCGGCCGCCTGACCAGCAGCGGGACCCGGACGTCGTGGTCGTAGGCGGTGGACTTGCCGCGGACCAGGCGGTGCTGGCCGAGGTGGAAGCCGTTGTCGCTGGCGAACACGACGTAGGTGTTGCGGCGCTCCGGCTCGGTGAGCGTGGACAGCACCCGTCCCACCATGTCGTCGACCGACTGGACCATGCGGATCCGGTCACGGAAGTCCTCGCGCAGCTCCTCGGCGCGCTTCGCCTCGATCGGGGCCCGGCGCACCCAGGACGGCTTGTCGGCGGTGTCCTCGTCGTAGGAGGGCAGGGTGGTCACGTCGATGCCGGCGCAGTCTGGGCCGCCGCAGTCGCCGTGCGGGAACTCGCCGTCCGGGAAGCGGTCCTTCGGACGGTCGCGCGGGGCGGGCGGGAAACGCGGCTCGGTGTCGCCGGGCCGGACGTCCACCCGGTTGTGCGGGGAGAAGGGCGAGACCTGGAGGAAGAACGGCCGGCCGGGGGCGTGCTCGCGGGAGCGCTCGATGAAGCCGGTCGCCCGCTGGGCCAGCTCGTCGACCAGGTAGTCCCCCTTGGAGGGGGCGATCGGGCGCCGGTCGCCCGACTCCTCCCTGATGTAGCGGGTGAGCTGGTACCTGAACTCGTTGTAGCCGCCGCCCGCGGAGACGTGCCACTCGTCCCAGCCGTCCGGCACCTGGTAGCCGGGGCGGGCGGGGTACTCGTTGATGTATTTGCCCAGGTAGCCCGTGCGGTAGCCGGCCTGGTGGAGGGGGACGGCGTAGGTGCGGCCCTCGTGCCGGGCGAACGCCTCGTAGCCGCCGCGGTCGTAGCCCTGGTTGGTCCGTACGCCGGTGTTGTGGGGGAACTGGCCGGTGAACATCGAGGCGCGGGAGGGGCAGCAGAGCGAGTCGGACACGTAGTAGTCGGTGAACGTGGTGCCGCCCTCGGCGAGCCCGCGGACCGTGTCCATGTAGGGCAGCAGGTCGGCGGACAGGTCGTCCACCAGGAAGAAGATGATGTTCGGCCGGGTGGGGGTGGCGGCGGACGCCGGGGGCGCGGGGGAGGCGATGAGCAGAGCGAGGATCGCGGCCACCGCCGCAGCCAAGCTTCTCCTGATATTTCGGGACAACGACATGACTGCCTCGTAAGCGGTGGTAGGGGAGCAACGGCGCTGCCCACTAATACCAGACAAACTACCCACAAAGCACAAAACCTCCCACACCCACCCCACCCATCACCGCAGCTCAGCAGCCTCAGGCGCGAAGAGCGAAGGGGTGAGGGAGGGGGGAAGGCCCGGAGGGCGCGGAAGGCGCGGAGGGCGTTATGGGTGCGAAGGGGTGAAGAGGGAAGGCGCGAAGGGCGCGGAGGCTGCGGAGGGTGCGAAGGGCGAAGAGGGGAAGGCCCGCAAGGTGCGGGAGGGTGGGGAAGCCGAGGGTCGTCGAAGGCGAAGGGGTGTCGCCGTTCCGGGGGTGGGTGGGTCAGGGGGTGAGGACGCGGGTCAGGGTTTCCTGGACGGTGGCGTGGACGGTGGCCGGGTCGTCCAGGTCGAAGCCCACCACCAGGCCGTCCCTGACCAGGAGGAGGATGTCGGCGGTGCGTTCGGCGTCGGCGTGGCCGTCGGCGGCCAGCAGGTCGCGGTACAGGTCGCGGTGCCAGCGCCGGTGCTCGGCGATGGCCTGCCGTACGGGATGCGCCGGATCCGGGTACTCGGCCGCCGTGTTGACGAACGGGCAACCGCGGTAGCCGGAGCCGGACCCGAACTCGCACATGAACGCGAAGACGGCCGTCAGCGTCTGCCGGGGTGAGTCCGCGCGCAGCGTGTCCACCATGGCCCGCTGCACCGCGCCCTGCTCGGCGATGTACGCCCGGACCAGCTCGTCCTTGCTCGGGAAGTGGTGGTAGAAGGTCGCCTTCGCGACGCCCGCCGCCGCGATGATCCGGTCGATCCCCACCGAGTGCACGCCCTCGGCGTAGAACAGCCGCGCCGCCGTCTCCAGGATCCGGGTGCGGGCCGGGCTCGGGCGGGGCTCCTTCGCCGTCTCTGCGCTCACCCCTTGACGTTACCAGACAGACCTGTCTAGCCTCAGGCTCAACGAACCAGACAGACAGGTCTGTCTAGTTAAATGAAACGAAGGGCAACCGGTCATGAGCATGTACACCGCCATCGCCACCTCGGCGGGCCGCGACGGGCGCGCGGTCTCCTCCGACGGCAGGCTGGACGTCAAGCTGGCCCTGCAGAAGGAGCTGGGCGGCGACGGCGAGGGCACCAACCCCGAGCAGCTCTTCGCCGCCGGCTACGCAGCCTGCTTCGCCTCGGCCATGCGGCTGGTGGCCGGGCAGAAGCAGATCGACGTCTCCGACGCCTCCGTCACGGCGGAGATCGGCCTGTCGCCCAACGGCGCGGGCGGCTTCCAGCTGGACGCCACGCTCCGCGTCGAGCTGCCCGACGAGATCGCCCCCGAGGTCGCCCGCGAGCTGGTCGAGGCCACCCACCAGGTCTGCCCCTACTCCAACGCCACCCGCGGCAACATCCCGGTCAACCTGATCATCGAGTGACGGGATCCGCGTCCCGGAAGATCGGCCGGAGGTAGAGACGGGAGACTTGAAGTGTGACATGTTACATGCCATGCGAATCACTCTCTCCGCGGCGGCCGCCCTCCTGGCGATCGCCGCGCTCGGCGTCCCTTCCGTCTCCGCCGCGGCGGCGGAGACCGCGGCGCCGCCCGCGAAAAAGGTGAGCAGGGAGATCTCCCCGCTCAGCCCGCAGCAACGCGAGCAGGCGGCGCTGCGCAGGCAGGCCGTCGAAGGCGTCTTATCCCCGGACGCGGCGACGGCCAAGGCGCGGCCCGGCCGCTCGGTCAAGGTGGGCCACCGCTACGTCGAGCTCGCCCAGGAGCGCAAGGACCAGGTCTTCGTCGTCCTGGCAGAGTTCGGCGACAAGGTGGACAACGAGACGAAGATCGACGGCCAGGTCAAGTACGGCGGCCAGCCGGGCCCCCGCCACAACGCGATCCCCGACCCGCGCGGCACCGACGACAACCACACCCTCTGGCGCCCGGACTTCGACCGCGCCTCCTACGCGAAGTCCTACTTCGCGACCGGCGGCAACTCCCTGCGCGACTACTACCGCCTCCAGTCCTCCGGCCGCTACGACCTCGACGGCTACGTCAGCGACTGGGTACGCGTGCCGTACAACGAGGCCCGCTACGGCAGCGACCGGTGCGCCCCCGAGGAGGGCGGCATCTGCTGGAACAACTGGGACCTGGTACGCGACTCGGCCAACGCCTGGTACGAGGCCGAGAAGGCCAAGGGCAGGACGGTGGAGCAGATCCGTGCCGAACTGGCCAAGTACGACGTCTGGGACCGCTACGACCACGACAACGACGGCGACTTCGACGAGCCCGACGGCTACCTGGACCACTACCAGGTCGTGCACGCCGGCGTGGACGAGACCTGGGGCGGCGGCGCGCAGGGCGCGGACGCCGTCTGGGCCCACCGCTACTTCGCCTACTGGCCCGAGCGCGGCCAGGCCGGCCCCGAGGGCAACCGCAACGGCGGCACCCAGATCGGCGACACCGGCATCTGGGTCGGCGACTACCTGACGGTCGGCGAGAACAGCGGCGTCGGCCTGACCGCCCACGAGTTCGGCCACGACCTCGGCCTGCCGGACCTGTACGCGGGCGGCGGGGACAACTCGGTCAACTTCTGGTCGCTGATGTCGTCCGGCTCCTACCTGAGCTCGCGGACCGGCCCGCTCGGCGAGTACGCCGGCGACCTGGACGCCTGGAGCAAGCTCCAGCTCGGCTGGCTGGCCTACGACCGGGCCCGCGCGGCCACCCCCTCCACGCACACCCTCGGCGTCGGCTCCTACAACACCCGCGATCCGCAGGCGCTCGTGGTGGACCTGCCGGCGCGTGAGATCAGCACTCCGCTGGGCAGGCCGTACCAGGGGGAGTGGCAATGGTGGAGCGGCAAGGGCGACAACCTTGAGCAGACGCTCACCCGGCAGATCGACCTCTCCCGGGCCACGGAGCCGACGCTCAAGGCGCACGCGGCCTACGCGATCGAGCAGGGCTACGACTTCCTGTACGCCGAGGTCTCCCGCGACGGCGCGGCCTGGACGCCGGTCGGGCAGCCGCTCACCGGAAGCTCGGACTGGCGGGAGATCGCCTACGACCTGAGCCCGTACGCGGGCGGCAGGATCTGGTTCCGCTTCCGCTACTCGACCGACTCCAACACCTCCGAGTCCGGCTTCCGGCTGGACGACGTCCAGGTGCCCGGCGTGTTCGCCGACGACGTCGAGCAGGGCGAGGGCGAGTGGACGGCGGTGGGCTTCGCCCGCAGCGGCGAGGTGGGCGTGCAGCGCTTCTCCCGGGCCTACCTCGCCGAGAACCGGCGCTACACCGGGTACAACGCCTACCTGCGGACCGGGCCGTACAACTTCGGGTGGACCGGCAGCCAGCGGGTCGAGCACTACCCGTACCAGCAGGGCGTGCTCATCTGGCTCTGGGACGCCTGGTACGGCGACAACACCACCCGCGACCACCCCGGCGAGGGCATGATCCTGCCCGTCGACGCCCGGCCCGAGCCGCTGCGCTGGGCCAGTGGGGCGGCGGCCGGGGCACGGCTGCAGGTGTTCGACGCGCCGTTCGGCAACGCGCGCACGGACCGGCTGCGGCTGCACTCGGCGGGCGTGCCCGCCGTGTTCCCGGCGCGTCCGGGCGTTCCGGTGTTCGACGACCACCGTGGCGTCTACTGGCACCCCGATCTGCCGCAGCTCGGCGTGAAGGTGCCGGACACCGGCACCCGGATCGCCGTCCTGCGTGACGGGGACCGCGCGCTGGTGCGCGTCTCGGCGTCCTAGCGGCACCCGCGGCCCGCGCGCGGAGGCGCGGGCCGCAGGTCGATGGGCGTTTACGACCGTTTTAGGTGGTTCTGGGCAGAGTTGTGGTGTTGTCTCCCATGGAGAGGAAAGATCATGACCTCTGGGCCTGACGGATTCGGCAAGGCGGAGACCCTGGAGAACGAACCGCCCAGGCGCCGATTCCCCCGCTCCGTACTGCTCGCCGCGACCACCGCGGTCGTCCTGGCCACCGGCGCCGGCGTGGCCGCCGCCTCGGCGCTCTCGCCGGCGCCGTCGCCCACCGGGACGCCCCCGCCCGCCGCGAGCCCGTCGGCCGTCCCGTCGGGCTCACCGTCCGACAAGGGACGCGGCTGGGGACGCGGGTTCGGCGGCCCGCCCGTCCACGGCGAGTTCGTCGTCCCCGACGGGCAGGGCGCGTACGTGACGGTGGCCACCCAGTACGGCGAGGTCACCGCCGTCGGCCAGGACTCCGTCACGGTCAAGAGCGAGGACGGCTACACCAAGCAGTACGCCGTCAACGCCGACACCCGGGTCAACCGCGACCAGGGCATCGACGCGATCAAGGCCGGCCAGAAGGTCATGGTCAGCGCCAAGGTCACCGGCGGCACGGCCACCGCCGTCACCGTCCACGACGTGACCGCCCGCGACGGCCGCGGCCGGCACCCCCACGGCGACGACCACTGGGGCGACAGGAACAACGACGGGAACGGCGACAGGAACGGCGGCATGGGTGGCCCCCGGCACGGCGACCACCAGCCGACGCCGTCACCCAGCGCCACCTCCTGAGGGACGCCGGCCGAATCTACGCGGTTATGCCCCCCGTATATACCCTCGGTATATAGTGCGGGGGCATGAGCGTTCCTCTTGCGCTGCTCGGCCTCCTTGAGCGGGAGCCGAGCCACGGCTACGACCTGAAGCGCGACTACGACACCTACTTCGGCCGCGGCAAGTCACTGCCCTTCGGCCAGGTGTACTCAACCCTCGGCCGGCTGGCCAGGGACGGCAAGGTCACCGCCGGGGAGAGCGAGCCCGGCGACGGCCCCGAGCGCAAGCGCTACGCGATCACCCCCATCGGCGCGCGTGAGGTCGAGGCGTGGCTGAGCGAGCCGGTCGCGGCCGAGCCGTACCTGCAGACCGTGCTGTTCACCAAGGTCGTGCTGGCGCTGATGCTGGGCCGCGACGCGGCGGCCTACCTCGACCTCCAGCGCGCCACCCACCTGCGGCGCATGCGCGAGTTCGCGCAGATCAAGCGGGGGGACTCGCTGGCCGACGCGCTGCTCGCCGACCACGGCATGTTCCACCTGGAAGCCGACCTGCGCTGGATCGACGTCACCCAGGCGCGGCTGGACGCGCTGGCCGAGCTGGTGCGGGGGTCGTCGTGATCCTGGAGGCCCGCGGGGTCAGCCGCTCCTTCGGCCGCACCCCGGCGCTGCGGGAGGCGAGTCTGGAGGTGGCGGCCGGGGAGATCGTGGCGGTCATGGGCCCCAGCGGCTCGGGCAAGTCGACGCTGCTGCACTGCCTGGCCGGGATCTTCACCCCCGACAGCGGCGAGGTGTGGTTCGACGGCAGCCGCCTGGACACCATGAGCGACGACCGGCGCACCCGGCTGCGGCGCACCGCGTTCGGCTTCGTGTTCCAGTTCGGGCAGCTCGTGCCGGAGCTCACCGCGGCCGACAACGTCGCCCTGCCGCTGCTGCTCGCGCGTACCGGGCGCAAGGAGGCGTACCGGCGGGCGGCGGGCTGGCTGGAGCGGCTGGAGCTGGCCGAGCTGGGCGGGCGGCGCATCGGCGAGCTGTCCGGCGGGCAGGCGCAGCGGGTGGCGATCGCCAGGGCGCTGGTGACCGGGCCGCGGGTGCTGTTCGCCGACGAGCCGACCGGCTCGCTCGACTCGCTGACCGGCGAGCACGTCATGGAACTGCTGGTCGGCCTGGCGCGCGAGGAGGGCACGACCGTGCTCGTGGTGACCCACGACGCCCGCGTCGCCTCCTGCGCCGACCGGGAGGTCATCGTCCGCGACGGCCGGCTCACCGACCCCTTCGCCGGTCAGGTCGCACGGTGATCGCCCTCGGCCTGCGGCTGTCGCTGGCCGGAGGCAGGGAGGCGGCCGCCCGGCTCGCGCTGATCGTCGCCGGCGTGGCGGTCGGCGTGGCGGTGCTGCTGGCCACGCTCTCCCTGTTCAACGCCTTCCAGACGGCCGGCGAGCGCACCTGCTGGGAGTGCACCCGCGGCACCGCCCCCAGCGGCTGGGCCCTCGACGCCACCGCCACCGGCGCCCTGTGGAACTACCACGAGGACTACTACGCCGGACGCCCGATCAGGCGGCTCGACGCCGCCGCGCTCGGCGGCCGGGCGCCCGTCGTCCCCGGGCTGTCCCGCATGCCCGCGCCCGGCCAGTACTACGTCTCCCCGGCGCTGGCCGAACTGCTGGACTCGGCGCCGCGCGCGCAGCTCGCCGACCGTTTCCCCGGCACGAGGGCCGGGACGATCGGCCGCGCCGCGCTCACCGGCCCCGACGACCTGACCATCGTGATCGGCCGCACGCCCGAGCAGGTCGCCGCCCTGCTCGGCACCCGGCAGGTCGACACGACGGCCGACGAGCCCGCCGTCGACGGCGACGCCGACATCTACCACTTCGGGTTCGCGATCGCGGCCGTCGGGCTGCTGCTGCCGCTGCTGGTGCTGGTCAACACCGCCACCCGGCTGGCCGCCGCCCGCCGCGAGGCCCGCTTCGCCGCGATCCGGCTGGTGGGCGGCACGTCCCGGCAGGTCAACCTGTTCGCCGCGGTGGACTCCGCGCTCGGCGCGCTGACCGGCGCCCTCGCCGGGATCGTGCTCTTCCTCCTGGTACGTCCGGCCGTCGCCGCCGTACGCGTCACCGGCTCCCGGTTCTTCCCCGACACGGTGGCCCCGGCCGCCTGGCAGTACGCGGCCGTGCTCGCCGGCGTCCCGCTGCTGGCCGGGGCGAGCGCGCTGTGGTCGCTGCGCCGCGTCCGGATCTCGCCGCTGGGCGCGCTCAGGAAGGGCGCCCCACGGCCGCCGCGGGCCTGGCGGGCGATCCCGCTGCTGGCCGGGCTGGCGCTGTTCGCGGTGCCGATGTTCCAGACCGACGACCGCAAACCGAACGCCGGTCCGGCCTCGGCGGGCCTGGCGCTGATCATGATCGGGCTGATCCTGGCCGGCCCCTGGCTGACGATGCTGGCCGCCCGCCTGGCCGCCCGGCTGACCGGCGGAGCGGCGACGCTGCTGGCCGCCCGGCGGCTGGCCGCCGACCCGAAGGCCGCCTTCAGGTCGGTGAGCGGGCTCGTCCTCGCGGTGTTCATCGGGACGGCGATCGCCGGGATCGTGCCCGCCGTGGTGGACGGCCAGCGGGCGGTGGCCGGCGGCACGCTGTCCGGCGTGCTGCGCGCGCCGCTCGGCGACCTCGGCGGCGGCGGATTGTCGCCGCGGGCCGGGGCCGAGCTGGTGGCCCGGCTGCGCGCCTACCCGGGCGTCGGCGTGCTGCCGATCCACGCCGCGAAGGAGGAGGAGAACCGGGTGATCGACCCCGAGCGGCCGCCGCCGCCCCGGGCGGTCGTCGAGTGCGCCGACCTGGCCCGCTTCCCGGCGCTCGGGCAGTGCCCGCCGGGCGCGCGGGCGGTCGCCGGACGGTTCGACCGGGTGGTGGAGGCCGACAACCCGCTCACCATCGACAAGCTGATCCCCCTCGCCGGGCCGGACAGCGAACCCGTCTCCGCCGACGGGCTCAACCTGTCCTCCGTGCTGGTCACCATGGCCGACCCGGCGACCCTGGAGGAGATCCGCACCCTGCTGGCCGGGCAGAGCACCGGCCCGCCAATGACGTTCGACGAGGTCGCCCAGGTCCGGGCGGCGCTCTACACGCAGGCCGAGAACATCGCGCTGGCCATGGTCACGCTGACCCTGCTCGCCGGCGGCTGCAGCCTGCTGGTGGCGGTCGGCGGCGGGCTGGTGGAACGCCGGCAGCCGTTCACGCTGCTGAGGCTGGCCGGCACGCCCGGCCGCACCCTGGGCGCGGTCGTGCTGCTGGAGTCGGCGTTGCCGCTCGTCCTGGCGGCCGTCGTGGCGGCCGGGGCCGGGTTCGGGGTGGCGGCGCCGTTCATCGACGCCCTCGCCATGAAGGGGGCCTCCCTGGCGATGCCGGGGCCCGCCTACTTCGCCGGCGTCGGCGGCGGGCTGGTCGCGTCCCTGCTGGTGATCTCGACCGTCCTGCCGCTGCTGCGGCGCATGACCTCGCCCGACAACGCGCGTTTCGAATAGGAGCCACATGAAGCTGCGAAAGCCCTGCGCGGCGATCGTGCTCGCGCTGGTCGCCGGCCTGCTCACGGCCCCGCCGGCCGTGGCCGCCGACGGCCGCTACTCGGCCGAGATCCGGCGCACCGAGTACGGCATCCCGCACGTGTCCGCCAAGGACCACGGCGGCCTCGGCTTCGGCTACGGGTACGCCTTCGCCCAGGACAACCTGTGCGTGCTGGCCTCGTGGGTGGTGACGTTGCGCGGCGAACGATCCCGCCACTTCGGCCCGCAGGCCCGGTCCGACGACCCGGTGCGCCCGGTCGCCAACCTCACCAGCGATCTCTACCACCGCAGCGTCGCCGACTCCGGCGTCGTCCGGCGGCTGCTGGCCCGGCCCGCCCCCATCGGGCCGAGCGCCGAGCTGCGCCAGCTGGTCGACGGGTACGTGGCCGGCTACAACCGCTACCTCGACGACACCGGCGTGGCCAACCTGCCCGACCCCACCTGCCGCGGCAAGTCGTGGGTCGGCCCGATCACCGCCGAGGACGTCTGGGCCAACCTCCTCGACCTCGGCCGCATGTCGGGCAGCTCGGCGCTCAAGGAGGCCATCGTCGGCGGCGACGACGGGGACGACGACGGGGACGACGGCCCGCGCCGCGCCCCCGGCAGCAACGGCTGGGCGCTGGGCCGCGAGGCCACCCGCGACGGCCACGGCATGCTGCTGGCCGACCCGCACTTCCCGTGGAACGGCGTCCGCCGCTTCTACCAGGTGCAGCTCACCATCCCCGGCGTGCTCGACGTCGCCGGCGGCAGCCTGTACGGCACCCCCGTCGTGCAGATCGGCCACAACAGGACCGTCGCCTGGACCCACACCGTCTCCCACGCCCAGCGGTTCACCCTCTACCGGCTCCAACTGGCCCAGGGCGACCCCACCACCTACCTGGTCGACGGCCGGCCCGAGCCGATGGGCCGACAGGAGGTCGTGGTGCCGCTCCAGGACGGCACCCTCGTCCCGCGCACCCTGTTCACCTCCCGCTACGGCCCGGTGCTGGCCGCCGGGCGCGGCGAGGAGTACGCGTACGCGCTGGCCGACGTCAACGCCGCCAACCTGCGGGCGGCCGACGAGTGGCTGGCGATGGCCAAGGCCGGCGTCCTGCGCGGGCTGCGCGCCGCCCAGGACGCCCACCAGGGCCTGCCGTTCGTCTACACGCTGGCCACGGACGTCGGGGGGACGGCGTCCTTCGCCGACGCCTCCGTCGTCCCGCACGTCACCGACGCCCAGGCCCGCCGGTGCGCCAAGCCGTCGCCCGACCCGTCGATCGACGCGTTCGTCCTGGACGGCTCGACCTCGGCGTGCCTGTGGGGCAAGGACGCCGACGCGGTCGTGCCGGGCATCTTCGGCCCCCGCAACCAGCCCGGCCTGACCCGCGCCGACTACGTCGCCAACTCCAACAACAGCCCGTGGATGACGAACCCGGCCGCGCCGCTGACCGGCTACGACCAGGTCTGGGGCGCCGTACGGACCGACGTGGAGCTGCGGCCCCGGGTCAGCCTGGACATGATCGACCGGCGGCTCAAGGGCGCCGACGGGCTCGGCGCACCCGGCTTCACCCTGGAGACGCTCCAGGCCACCGCGCGGAGCAAGCGCAATCACGGCTTCGAGCTCATGCGTCCGGACCTGAAGGCGTTGTGCCGGGAGCATCGCGAGCTGCGGGCCTCCTCGGGGGAGCGGGTCGACGTACGGGACGCCTGCCGGACCCTGACCCGCTGGGACGGACGCGCCACCCTGGACGGCGAGGGGGCCGTGCTGTGGCGGCGGTTCTTCGACGGGCTCCAGGCCCCGGTCAAGCCCGGGGAGCCGCCGCAGAGCTGGTGGCGGGTGCCGTTCGACCCGGCTCAGCCCCTCACCACGCCGCGCGGCCTCAAGCGGGACGACCCCGGCGTGCGGCGCGCCCTGGCCGACGCCGTGCTGTTCTTCCGCGACAACCGCCTGCCCCTGACCCTGACCACCGGCCAGGCCCAGCACTACGCGTCGGTCCCGATCCCCGGCTGCACCGAGGGGGAGGGCTGCTTCGACCGCGTCCGCAACTCCGGCCCGCTCGGCAAGGACGGGCGCTACGGCGACGTGAACACCGGCTCCAGCTTCATGATGGCCGTCGAGCTCACCCCGGACGGGCCGCGCACCCGCACCGTCCTGACCTATTCCCTGTCCGCCAACCCGAACTCCCCCCACCACACCGACCAGACCGCCCTGTTCTCCCGGGGAGGCTGGGTCACGGAACGCTTCACCGACGCCGAGATCCGCAGCGCCCCGCAACCGAACGTCACCACCGTGAGCGGCTGACCGGCTTGTGGAGGCCGGGTTATGCCCCTATTGTCACCCTTCGTGAAACCCCTCATGATCTTGACGATGGCGGGCGTGCTCACGGCCTCCCTGGCCGGCACGGCCGCCGCCGAGAGCGCGGCCTACCCGGTCAAGCACCCCAAGCTGATCGCCAACCCCCTCTACGAGGCGGGCCCGCTGCCCACGACCACCTGCGCCGAGCCGCAGGTCAAGCGCCGCAACCTCAAGCAGGCCCGCGCCTACGTGGACGCGGTCGTCGCCTGCCTGGAGACCACCTGGCAGCAGCACCTGACCGCGGCCGGGCTGCCGTACGAGCCGGTGAAGGTCCGGCACATGAACCGCATCCCCAAGAAGTACTGCGGCCTGGCCGTGAACGACGACGACTCGCAGACGTGGTACTGCGACAAGACCCGCACGCTGGTCTTCCAGATCGGCAAGGAGTGGACCGACGACCCGAGCGACCTGTGGCTGTTCCACACGACGGCCGGGATGTACGCGTACCACGTGCAGAACCTCGTCGGGATCTCCGACGCCTACGACGTGATCCCGTACCCCACCAAGGCGGAGGGGCGTGAGCAGGACCGGCGTAGGAATCTCCAGACCGAGTGCCTGGGCGGCGCCTTCGTCAAGAGCGTCTGGCCCCTGGAGGGCAGGTCGAAGAAGGACTGGGACTATTTCCTCACCCTCCCCGTAGGGAACAAGGAGGGCAAGTACAGCTCGTACGGCACGACCGGCGCCATCCGCTCCTGGATCAGGCGTGGCTTCGCCACCGGCGACCCCGCCTCCTGCAACACCTGGGCGGCTGCCTCCTCCAAGGTGCTCTGAGTCGTCTCCCGCAGTGCCCGTGACCAGGTGTCATGCCGGTGACCGGGGGCATGACCTGGGCGAGGGCATCTCGGGGGGTGGGGTGGGCGGACAGCGGCCGGAGGGCGGCGCGTACGGCGGGGACCTGGGGCCGTTCGGCGCCGAGAAGCTCCGGCGGCTGCAGGCCAGCCTGACGCAGATCGAGGATCTGCACGGCCGGATGGCGCGCCTGCTGGAGGCGGTCCTCGCGATCAGTTCCGAGCTGGAGCTGAACACCGCCCTCCGCACGATCGTGGAGGTCTCGGCCGACCTGGTGGACGCCCAGTACGGCGCCCTCGGCGTGCTCAACGACGAGGGCGAGTTCGCCGACCTGTTCACCTACGGCGTCTCCGAAGACGTGCACGAGGCCATCGGCCGCCTGCCGACCAGCCACGGCCTGCTCCAGGAGCTGATGGCCCGGCCGAGGCCGCTGCGCGTGGACGACGTGCTCGCCCACCCCGGCTTCCGCGAATACCCTGCCGGCCATCCGGTGATGCGCACCCTGCTGGGCACGCCGATCCTGGTCCGCGGCACCGTGTACGGCAACCTGTACTTCGCCGACAAACGGTCGGGCCTGCCGTTCACCGGCGACGACGAGCGGATCGTCGCCGCGCTGGCCAGCGCGGCCGGCGTCGCCATCGAGAACGCCCGCCTCTACGAGCGCATCCGCCGCAACACCGAGGAGTTCCAGCGCAGCCTGCTCCCGTCGCTGCCCGACCTGAACGGCCTGTGGGCCTGCGCCCGCTACCTGCCCTCCAGCACCGTCCCGCGCATCGGCGGCGACTGGTACGACGCGATCGTCCTGCCCGACGGCGTGCCCTGCCTGATGGTCGGCGACGTGATGGGCCACGACCTGCGCTCGGCCACCGTCATGAGCCAGATCAGCAACATGCTGCGGGTGCTCGCCTACGAGCACTGCGAGCCGCCGTCCCGCATCCTGCGCCGCCTCGACGAGATCCTGCACGCCCTGCACGGCGGCCCGATGGCGACGGTGCTGCTGGCCCGCCTGGAGGAGTACGGCGGCACCGACTGGCGGCTGAGGTGGGCCACCGCCGGGCACCTGCCCCCGCTGCTGCTCCCCGTCGACGGCCCCGCCCGCTACCTGCGGGCCGAGGGCGGCCACCCGCTCGGCGTCACCCCCGACCTGCCCCGGCCCGACCACGAGCAGGTCATCCCGGCCGGGTCCACGCTGCTGCTCTACACCGACGGGCTCGTCGAGGACCCCGCGCACGGCCTCGACCGGGGCATGGAGAGCCTGGTCCGCACCGCCTCCCGGCTACGCCACCTGCCCCTGGAGGAGATGTGCGAGCTGCTGCTCGTCCACCGGGGCGACCGCTTCACCGACGACGTCGCCCTGCTGGCCCTGCGGCTCGGCGAACCGGCCGGCCTGCACGCCGGCTGACCGGTTCCGTCGCCTGGTCGATGGCCAGATGTGCCAGATAACTGTCGTTGCGGACATTCCGCCAGTTCGGTGAGAATCGGGTCATGCCCGCTGCCCACCGCGTCGTCATCGCGCTCTTCCCGGACGTCGACCTGCTCGACGTCACCGGCCCGGCCGAGGTGTTCGCCCTGGCCAACCGGGTCGCCGGTCGCGCCCTGTACGACGTGCGGCTGGCCGGGCCCCAGGGCGGCCAGGTCACCACGTCCGCCGGGGTGCGGCTGGTCGCCGATCTGACGTTCGACCAGGTCGGCGACCAGGTGGACACCCTGGTGGTGCCCGGCGCGGTGACCGTCACGCCCGACGGGCCCCGCGCCCTGACGGACGCCGAGGTGGTCGCCTGGGTACGGCGGACCGCTCCGGGCGCCCGCCGGGTGGCCTCGGTGTGCGTCGGCGCGCACATCCTGGCCGAGGCCGGCCTCCTGGACGGCCTGACCGCCACCACCCACTGGTCCACGGCCGGGCAACTGGCCGCGGACCACCCCAGGGTCACCGTCGACCCCGACCCGATCTTCCTGCGCTCCAGCGGCCGGATCTGGACGGGCGCGGGCATCAGCGCCTGCCTCGACCTGACCCTCGCGCTGGTGGCCGAGGACCACGGCGAGGAGACGGCCCTCGCGGTGGCCCGCGAACTGGTCGTCTACCTCAAGCGTCAGGGCGGACAGAGCCAGTTCAGCGTCCCGCTGACCCGGGCCGCCTCGGGCCGCCGCGACATCGACGACCTGCGCCTGTGGATCGCCGAGCACCTCGCCGAGGAGCTGACCACGGTCGAGCTGGCGGCGCGGATGGGGCTGAGTCAGCGTCAGTTCACCCGGGTGTTCCGGCAGCAGACCGGCTTCACCCTGGCCGCGTACGTCGAGTCGGCGCGCGTCGAGGTGGCGCGCCGGCTGCTGGAGACCACCGACCTGCCGCTGCCCCGGGTGGCCGCCGACAGCGGGCTCGGCTCGGTGGAGACCCTGCACCGCGCCTTCCGCCGCCGTCTGGGCACCGGCCCCGGCACCTACCGCCGCCGTTTCCGCACGGTGGCCTGATCCCCTCTCTCCGCGCGTACGCCGTCCGAGCCGGGCGGCGGCGCGAGCCTGTCCGAAAGGAAACCCCTGCCATGAGCAGCACCGTCTCGCCCACCCTGCGCCAGGTCGTCGGCCTGCCGGCCGAGCCCGCCCGGCTGGCCGACTCGACCCTCGTGCTGATCGACTACCAGAACACCTACAGCACCGGCGTCATGGCCCTGCCGGACGCCGGACAGGCCCTCGCGGCCGGCGCCCGCCTGCTGGAGCGCGCCCGCGCCGCCGGGGCCCGCGTCGTGCACGTCGTCAACGACGGCGGCCCCGGCAGCCCGTACGACGTCCGCGCCGAGATCGGGGCGATCAGCGCGCCGGTCGCGCCGCGCGAGGGGGAGCCGGTGGTGGTCAAGACGTTCCCCGACGCCTTCCACCAGACCGAGCTCCAGGACGTCCTGGCGGGCATGGAGGCCGGGCCCGACCTGGTCCTGGCGGGGTTCATGACCCACATGTGCGTCACCTTCACCGCTCAGGGGGCCTTCCGGCTGGGCTACCGGCCCACGGTCGTCGCCGACGCCTGCGCCACCCGCACACTGGCCGGCCCCGGCGGCGCGCCCCTGCCCGCCGACGTGCTGCACGAAGCCGCCCTGACGACCATCGGCGACCTGTTCGGCCTGGTGGTCCCCACGACCGACGCCCTGCCCGCCTGACCCGTCCGGGCCCGGGGTCAGCCGGTGGCCGGGCGGCGGCGGCCGGCGACCAGGCGGTCGGCCGGCGTCCGGTGCCGCGCGGCGGGGGCGGAGTCGGGCTGCCGGTCGGCGGTGCGCCCGGTGGCCACCAGACGGTCGGCGGGCCGGTCCGCCGTGCGGCGCTCGTCCTGGTCCGTGGCGGGCTGGTCGTCGGTGCGCTCGGCCAGCAGGCGGCGCAGCTCGCGGCGCCGGGCCAGCCTGCGGCCCGTCCCGGCGGCGATCAGGAAGGCGCCGAAGATGAACGCGGCCGCGGTGGCGGCTCCCGCGGCGAACAGCTCCAGGTCACCCACCCGGAAGGTGACGCCCATCAGCGTCAGCGCGGCGGTGGCGGTGGTCGTCGTCTGGGTGAACAGGACGACCACGGCGGCCGACCCGGCGACCATGAGCAGCAGGCCGAGCAGGACCATGGTTCTCACTCTCCTCGAACGTCGGCGATCACGTTTCGTTGCCGCTGCCCAGCATTTCTTTACTTATGTACGGGCGTGCGCCCGGCGTCGAGGAAATGGCCGCGCATTCGCATCGGGAATGGCCGCGCGGAGCATCGCTAATTGCTTCGCGAAAAAATCCGCATTGAGCAGCGGCGCTGCGTCCGGCGGGCAGGTCACGGGGTTTGTCGGCCGATGACCAGGGGAGAGCGGACCAAGAGGGGAAGTGATAGCAGTGAAAGTGGACACTTTCCGGCTCCTGGCCAACTCCGCAGGAGAAACGGTCGTGCTGCATCCGGCCGGGGACCTTGACCTGCACACCGCCGACGCCATCGAGCGTTGGGCGACCGGCTATCTCGACGGCACGCCGGCCGCCGTCACCTTGATCGACCTGTCCGACGTCGGCTTCATGGATTCGGCCGGACTCGGCGCGCTGATCGGCGCGTGGAAACGCATCACCGCCACGGGACGGACGGTGATGGTCGCCGCGCCGACCCCGCAACCGGCCAGACTGATGCGCATCACCGGCCTGGAAGGACGTCTCGGCGTACGCGCCACCGTCGCCGAGGCGCTGGAGGAGATCATTCCCAGACGGACGCACGCGCCCGCCTAGCGGCGCCCCGTCCGGAGCGCGCGCGGCGTCAGCCGTTCCTCGCCTTGGCGTAGTCGGCGGCGCCGCCCGCGAAGTCGTACAGGACGACCTGTTCGTCCCCGACCACCCAGGCGTCGTGTCCGGGCGGGCAGACGAAGACCTCGCCCGGCCCCGCCTCGGCCTCGGTGCCGTCGTCCATGCGCAGGCGCATCCGGCCCGAGACCACGAACCCGTTGTGATGCACCTGGCAGGACGACGTGCCGGCGATCGGCCTGACGGACTCCGACCAACGCCATCCCGGCTCGAACGTGGCGACCCCGAAGGTCAGGCCGCTCAGCTCGCAGATCTCCAGGTGGCCCTTCGGGAAGTCGCGCCGTTCGTCGGGCTTGTCGATGCTCTTGACCTCAATCATGGCTCACCCCCTCGTCAGCTACCTTCTTACGCTGAATTGTCCATACCGAGGGGTTGGCCAGGGCAAATATCCCTTTGTGGGGACGGGCACGGCCCGCGGTGGGGCCGTACCCGTGCCGTGCGGACTATCCGGCCCAGGGCAGCGAGTCGGACGGCCACGCCCGCTTCGTCTGCTTCTTGAGCGTCTCCTCAGGCGTGCCCACGGCGCATCGGGTGCCCTGCGGCGGCACCTTCAGGTCGATGAGGTACTGGTCGATGATGTCGGTCTGGCACTTGTCCTTGCCGTAGATGCGGTGACCCCAGCCCTCGTACGTGAGCAGCACGGCCTTCGGGCCGAGCTGACGGGTGGCGTTGGCCGCCCAGATCCACGGCGTGGCCGGGTCGTGGATGGAGTTGCCGAGCAGCAGCGGGGCCTGGCCGGTGTACCGCAGCGAGTGCGGCGGGTTGGCGGGGGCGCCCGAGTTGAGGCAGATGGGCAGGTCGTCGGTCGGGTACGGGTGGTACTTCGTGTCCGGCGCCAGGAGGCCGGCGGTACGCATGAGGTCGGCGTACTCGGCGTAGCTGTTCACCTTGAGGTTGTAGTCCTGGCAGAGGATCCGGGTCGGCAGTTCGGCGACGTCGCCCTCCACCGGGCCCCGGCCGGGCAGCGGCGGCACCCACTCGGGGGCCGGGCCGCCGTTCAGCCAGTTGATCACTTCGCTCAGCGTGCGCCAGTCGGGTCCCTCGTTGCCCAGCGCGGCGTTGTAGATGACCTGCAGCTCGGTCATCCGCTGACCGGTGCTGGGGTAGACCAGCTCGCCGCGGCGGGCCTTGTCCAGCAGGCTCTTCCAGATCGCGCGGATGTCGCGGCCGTTCAGCACGCAACTGGTGTCCTGCTCGCACCAGCCGACGAACTGGTCGAAGCCGTCCTCGACGGCCAGGGCCTCGGTGGCGAAGAAGCCCTTCACGCCGAGGCTGTGGTCCATGTTGCTGTCGAGGGCGAGCGCCCGGATGCGGCCGGGGAACAGCTCGGCGTACATCTGGCCGATCAGGGTGCCGTACGAGATGCCGTAGTAGGTGAGCTTCTCCTCGCCGAGGGCGGCGCGGAGGGCGTCCATGTCACGGGCCACGGAGACGGAGTCCACGTGGTCGTAGAGCGGGCCGGTGCGGGCCCGGCAGTCCGGGTGCAGCTTCTTGGTGAAGGCGTTCCAGGCGTCGAAGTCGGCCTGGCTGCGCATGACGGTCGGCGGCATCTGGTTGTAGACCGACGCCGAGCAGATGACCGGGTGGCTGCGGCCCACGCCGCGCGGGTCGAAACCGACGATGTCGAACCGCTGCTGCAGTTCCTCGGTGTAGGACCCGGGAGCGCCGTAGACGGCCTCCACGCCGGACCCGCCCGGACCGCCGGGGTTGATCACCAGCGAGCCGACCCTGGCGGCCGGGTCGGTGGCCTTGCGCCGGGCGACCGCGAGGTCGATCGAGGGCCCGCTCGGCTGCGCCCAGTCGATGGGCACGGTCAGCTTGCCGCACTCGGCGCTGGGCTCCTCCTCGCAGGGCGCCCAGGTGATGGTGTTCGTCGTGGTGGTGGCGGGCTTCGCGGTCGTCGCCGCGTTCGCCGCCGGAATCGGGATCAACGCCGCCAGCGCCACGAAGGCGGTGGCGAACAGTGGGAGTCTTCTCCGCAAAATGGGGCTCCAATCAACGGTCGGTGCGCCCCCCGTGGGCATCCGGCCGACCTTGATCATCGCGGTTTGTGGTTGGAAATGACGGCAAAATCGGAAATTTCCCCAAAGTTACCCAAGCGCTCCACGCGCCCCGCGCCCTTCACCGGCCGGTGGGTCACCTGATCCGGTAGGCGCGGATCACCGTCTGCTCCACGGTGTTGCCTCCGGTGTCGGCGGCGCGGGCGCGCAGGGAGACGAAGCCCGCCCCGGCCGGATGGCGCAGCCGTACGGCGCCGCCCGCGACCTTCGCCGCCCGCCAGGTGCGGCCGTCGTCGTAGGAGACCTCCACGGCCGGCTCCCGCGCCGCCCCCGCCTGCCCGCGCACGGACACCGGCACCGCGAACGCCCGGCCGGCGGGCGCGCCGCTCGCCGGGTCCAGCGGGGGCGAGAAGACGACGACCGGCAGCGGCAGCGCGCCGTCCCGGCCACCGGCTGAGCGGAACGTCCAGGCGACCGCCGTACGGGTGGAGAGCAGCTCCGGGCCGCGCTCGGCCGTCACCTCCAGCCGGTAGGCCGCCTCCCCGGCCGGCACGCCGAACCGCGCCCCCAGAGCGGGCTCCTCCGCCACCAGCTCGCCGTCCCGGTAGAGGGCGATCCGCGCCCTGGACACGCTCGACATCCCCGGATGACCGGCCCCGTCGGCGTACAGCAAGGGGAACGCGGAGATCACGTCGCCCGCGCGGGAGACGGGAGGAGTGCCCTCCTCGGTGACCGGCGCGGGACCGAAGACGCCGCGGTTCCAGGTCTCGTCGTAGGCGTGTCCCGCCTCGTACCTGCGGGGGGTCGAGATCAGGTCGGCTCCCCAGGTCGGGCCCGTCTCCGTGTACATGTTCTGCCAGCGGAGACCGCCGCCGGTGTTGACGTACTCGGTGTGCGTGAAGGGGGGCCGGAAGTCGGTCACGAACATGATGCTGAAGAACCGTCCCTCCGCGGGCCAGGCGGCGCTCGCGGCGCTCGCGTCCGCGCCGGCCGCCGGCGCGCCGTAGTCCCTGCGGATCGTGGCCAGGTCCGCGCGCCCGACCCGGCGGCTGAAGCCGGTCGGCACCTGGCCCTGGACGAACCACGCCAGCCGGTACGCCTGAGCGCTGCCCGCCAGGTCGCCGTCCGGGCCCGGCACCGCCCACTGGCCGGCGACCTTGGTCAGCAGGTCGTACCGGCCGGCCCCGACCTGCGCGGTGCGAATGCCCGGCGCGGCGTCGAACATGGTGGCGTCCGCGCCCAGGTAGTAGGGGGAACCGTCCCGCGTGCGGCCGCTGTAGGTCACCTCGGTCATCAGGTGCTTGGCCGCCGGGTCGGGCGGCGCGATGGACACCGGCCGCGCCTGAGCCGGGTCCAGCCGCAGGGACTGATCCCGGTCCAGGCGCAGGCCGGGATGGACGAGCATGGTCAGACCCTCGCCGTCCGTGGACCGGCTGTCGACGACGTAGGTGCCCTTGGCCAGCCGCAGCGTGACCCTGCCGCCAGGCTGGACGGTGACCGGGTTCCAGTCCTTCCGGTCGACGTCCGTCCGGTAGAGGGTGGTCAGCGCGTCCGCGGCGCCCGGCCGGTCGAGGGTCAGGTCGTAGCTCTCGCCCTCCTTGACCACGGCGAGCGGCGTGCTCACGGTCGTGCCGTCCCCGGCGGTGGCCTCCAGGTAGCCGCCGAGCGGCCCGTCGGCCACGTCGCCCCGGGTGTCGGCGGTGACGGTCGCCTCCGCCCGGCCGCCCGCGGGGACGGTCAGCGTGCCGGGCGACACCTCGAACACGTCCGCGCCGGCCCGCGCCGACAGGCGCAGCGTCACCGGCTCAGGACCGTCGTTGCGGTAGGCCAGCTTCCTGGTGACCGGCTCGTCGTCGTCGTGCGGCCAGGCGAGCACGCCGAAGCTGACCGACGCGGGGGAGGCGGTCACCGTCTGGCCGATCGCGCGGCCCACGTCGAGGCGGCCCGCGCCCTGGGCGTAGATCCCGGTGCCGGGCTGCGGCCGGGCAGTGGCCATGAGGGCGGCCTTGAGCTGCTCAGGCGTCCAGTCCGGGCGCAGCCCGGCCAGGATCGCGGCCGACCCGGCGGCGTGCGGGGCCGCCATGGAGGTGCCCGACATCTCGGCGTACGGGCCGTCGCCGGGGGAGTCCTTGCCACGCGCGGCGCGGATGGCGACGCCCGGCGCGGTGATGTCGGGCTTCAACGCCGAGTCGCCTGTGCGGGGACCGGTGCTGGAGAAGACGGCCAGGCGGTCGGCACGGTCCACCGCGCCGACCGACAGGGCCGCGTCCGCGGTGGAGGGCGAGGCGACGGTGCCCGGCTTGCCGTAGTTGCCGGCGGCCACGACGAACAGCACGCCGTACCGCTCGGTCAGCGTCCGGACGGCCTCCTCCAGCGGGTCCAGGCCGGGGGCGTCCGGCGAGCCGAGGCTGAGGTTGGCCACCTTGGCCCCCTGCTCGGCGGCCCACTGCATGCCGGCCAGGATCGCCGACTCCGCGCACCAGCGGTCGGCGCACACCTTGGCGTCCAGCAGGGTGGCGCCCGGCGCGACACCGCGGTAACGCTCGCCGGTCCCGGCGATGGTCGAGGCCACATGGGTGCCGTGCCCGGTGAGGTCGGCCGCGGTGTCCGTGTCGGTGAAGTTCCGGCGGGCCGCCACCTTGCCGGCCAGGTCGGGGTGGGTGTCGTCGATGCCGGAGTCCAGGACGGCGACCTTCACCCCGGCGCCCGTGTAGCCCTTCTCCCAGGCGGCGGGGGCGCCGATCTGCTTGACGCTGGCGTCCAGCGACAGGGACGCCCGGCCGTCGAGCCAGATCTTTCCCGTGCCGGAGGCGAGCGAGGCCCTGAGGTCCGGCCAGGAGCCGGCGGCGGCGTCGAACCGTACGGCGGCGCCGTTCACGGCGGGCAGGTCGCGGGTCACCGCCATGCCATGGGCGGCCAGGCCCGGCCGGCGGGCGGCGTCCGGGCCCGCGACGATGAGGGGCAGGGCGCCGGGGGCGTACTCCAGCAGGGTCGTCACGTCGAACAGGCGGGGGTCGAGCCGGCCGGCGGCCAGCAGGGGGACGGCGTCGCCGGGGACGACGCGGAGCCGGTCGCCGATCTTCTCCGTGCTGAAGACGACGCCCGTACGGCCCTTGCCGGGCGCGACGCGCACGCCGTCGGCGACGAGGCTCACCCGGTCTCCCGTGATCAGCGTCACGGTACGGGCGGGGCCGCCCGGCGGGGCCGGCAGGCCGGAAGGGACGGCTCCGAGGAGCGCGATGGTCACTGAGACCGCTGTCGTTCTGAGGATCACATGTCTTCTTGGCGGAATGCCCGCCCCCTCTTCACAGGCTGAGAGGGCGTGAAGAAGGACGGGCGCTCCCGCCAAGTAGGGGTGTGACACAAACCATGACGGTCGAGGACGAGCAGGCGATCGCCGAGTCCCTGCGCCTCCCCGAGAGGTTCGGGGTGCTCTACGACCGCTACTTTCCCGAGATCCACCGGTACGTCGCCGGCCGCCTCGGCACCCAGGCCGCCGACGACCTCACCGCGGAGATCTTCCTGGCCGCCTTCCACGGCCGGGCCGGCTTCGACTCCGGCCGTGGCGTGGTCCGCGGCTGGTTGTACGGCATCGCCACCAACGTCGTCGCCCAGCACCGCCGGAGCGAGCTGCGCCGGTTGCAGGCGATGCAACGGGCGCCGGAAGGGACGCTCACCGGCGAACAGGCCGAGGACGGGCACGAGGACCTGGTCGCCGGACGGCTGGCGGCGGCGGGCGTCAAGGACGACCTGGTGGCGGCCCTGCAGGCGATGCCGGACGCCGACCGCGACGTCCTGCTGCTCCTGGCGCTGGCCGACCTGAGCTACCAGGAGATCGGCCAGGCCCTCGACATCCCGTCGGGAACGGTCGGTTCCCGGCTGAACCGCATCAGAAGGAAGCTTCGCGCCGCCCTGGGCGGCGTCAATCCCCTGCTTGGAGACTCCCGTGGATGACCTGAACCAGGACCTGACCCTGATCCGCGACCTTTACGCGGCCCCGCCCCCCACCCCCGAGGTGCTGGCCGACGGCCGCGCCCGCCTCGCCGACGCCTACGCCTCCCCCATGGACGCCGGCGTCCGCGGGGAGGAGCGGCGCCCGGCGCTGCGGGCACTGCCGGACGGCGGGAGGCGTCGGCGGCGCTGGCCGCTCGTGGGGGCGAGCCTGGCCGGGGCGGCCGCCGTCACCGTGGCCGCCACCTTCCTCACCGCCCCCTCGACGCCTTCGACACCCGCGGCATCCGCGGCGCCCGCCCGGCTCTCGGCCGGTGACATCCTGCTGGCCGCCGCCGGCTCGGTCACCCCCGTCGCAGGCGACGGCGCGTACTGGAGGCGCGACGGCGTCATCGGCCGGTACGAACGCGCGCCCGGCGGCCACTACACCCTCAAGACCACCCGCTCGATCGAGCTCTGGCTCCCCAAGGCGGCCGACCGCCCCACCTGGGTGATCCGCCAGGACCTCGGCGCCGAGCCGGCGACGCCCGAGGACGAGACGGCCTGGCGCGCCGCCGGCTCCCCCCGGACCTGGACCCTGAGCGGGGGCACGCCCCCGGTGAAGCTGCAGGCCGGCCCCGGCGAGCGCGACGCCGTACGCGACGACAGCGGCAAGACGCTCACCCTGCTGGGCACGCCTATGACGCCCGCCACCCTGAACGCCCTGCCGACCACCCCGGAAGGGCTGCGCGACACCCTCGAACGCGTCGTGTCCAAGGGGTACGGCAAGGAGCGGGTGGACATGAACGCCCAGCTCTTCGAGACCGGCGTGCGGCTCGTCATGAACTTCCCGACCTCGCCGGAGGTGCGGGCGGCGACGTACCGCATGCTGGCCGCGCTCCCGGGGGCGAGCGCGGAGAACGAGGCCACCGACCCGCTCGGCCGTAAGGGCCAGGCGGTCAGCCGGCCGGCCGGGCCGGGTGAGCGATACCGGTTCGTCGTGGACACCGCCACCGGCCTGCCGCTGGCCCTGGAGTCGACGATCGGCCAGGACCGCTCGTACGAGGCGATCAGGACGGCCGCCTGGACCGACGACGAGCCCCGGCTCCCGGCCCTGCGCCGTGACATGAACCGCTGACCCACGTCGCGACGGGGGCGGCGGCACGTTCCCGAAGGGGGCGGGCTACCGTGGCGGGCATGAGTGAAGGGGGACTATTCGGCACCGCCGCCACGGCCATCCTCGATTGGCATCACCCCCGCGTCACCGCCCTGGCCGCGCGACTCCCCGGAGAGGGGACGCCGCCGCGCGCCCTGGTACGCGCCGCGCACAGCCTGATCAGCCGGACCGTCCGCCCGGTGTACGCGATGAACGACGAGCAGCCGGTCTCCGTGACCGTCGCCCGCGGCCGGGGTTCGTGCAGCCAGCGCATGGCCGTGCTGGAGTCGCTGGCCCGCGCCCGGGGGATCGCCACCCGCGTCAGGGGCCGGGTGGTCGACGGCGCGTTCTGGCACTCGCGCTTCCCCCGGATGCGGGCGCTGGTCCCCGACGACGTCATCCTGGCCTGGCCGGAGTTCCTGCTCGACGGGGCCTGGGGGCCGATCTCCGAGCTGTTCGACGGCCTGTGCGTCACCTCCGGCTTCGGCAACGACGGCCCCGAGACCCTCTTCGACGCCGTCACCCGGACGGTCGTGGACTGGGACGGCACGTCCTCACCCAAGTGCGATCTGTCCGCCCGGGTCCGCGCGGACCTGGGCTACTTCGGCTCTCGGGACGAGCTGTTCCGGAAGCACGGCCAGACGTCGTGCCCGGCGGCCCGGCTGGTCGCCGATCCCGTGCTGAGCCGGCGGTCCGCCTAGCGGGCGCGCGGGGCCGGTCAGCGGGTGCACAGGGCGGTGTCGAAGGCGGCGATCAGGAGATCGCGGGCCTTGCCGCCGTTGGCCGAACCCGTGGCGTAGACGGTGACCGTGCGGCCGTCGCGGTCGCGGCCGCTGAAGGTGGACACGCCCGGGACGTCGCCGCCGTGCCCCCACAACTTCCCGCCGCAGCTCAGCGGGATCTCCATGACGCCGTAGCCGTAGCGGGCGCCCTTGGGCCAGCCGGGCCGGTCGACGTCGACGTACGAACCGGATGTGACGGACTGCGCCCGCCAGAACGTGCTCAGGTCGCGCGGCGTCGAGACCAGCCCGCCGCTGGCGCCGAGCGCGTGGCCGGGCAGCCGGGTCACGTCGACGACGCCGTCCTTCGGGTGCAGCGGGTGCACGCCGTAGGTGTGCGCGTGCGGGCCGCGGATGCCGGTCTCGCCCTCGGCCGGCCAGTACGTGTCCCGCATGCCCAGCGGCTTCAGCACCAGGTCGCGGCTGACCACGCGGAAGTCGCGCCCGGTCACCGCCTGCGCGACCAGGCCGAGGACCATGTAGTTGGTGTTGGAGTAGGCGAACCGGCCGCGCGGCGTCGGTTCGAGGGAGAGGGCCAGCTTGAGCAGGTCCTGCTTGCCGATCTTCGACCAGTCGGCGACGGGGGTGAAGTCCGGCAGGCCGCTGGTCTGCTGCAGGAGCATCTTCACGGTGATGTCCCGTCCGTCGATGCCCTTGCCGCGGATGACCCCCGGCAGGTACGTCTCGACCGGCTCGTCCAGGTTCACCTTGCCCTGGTCGGCCAGCTTCAGCACGGTGGCCGCGATGATCGACTTGCTCACGCTGGCGATCCTGAACCGGCCGTCGGCGCCGGGCATGGGCTGCTTCGTGCCGCGCCGCGCGGTGCCGGAGACGACCGTCGTGGTCCGGCCGTCCGGGTGGCGGATGTAGGCCACGGCGCCGGGCACGTCGGGGGAGGCGGTGAGGGCGTCCAGCCGCGACTGCACCGACGGCGCCCGCTCGGCGGCGAACGCCGGAGCCATCGGTGCGAGCGCCAGCGGGACGATCACGAGCAGGGCGAGTGCGCGCCGGGCGGCGGAGGAAGGCATCGGGACTCCTTGTCGCGTCGATCAAGCTATGTCCCGACTGTGGCGAATCGGCGGCTTCGCCACAGTCACGGCACCACCCACCCTCATCCGGGGGCTGTCCCTACCACCCGGCGCGCTGCCTTCTACCCGCCGGGGCGGGCGATGGCCAGGACGTGGCCGACGAGGGCGGCGTTGTCCTCGGCCGGGCCGCCGTCCGGGTCGAGCAGCGTGTCCTCCAGGCCGATCCGGGTGGCCAGGCCCCGCCGTACGGCCTCCGCCACGAGCGGCCACGTCGCCGGCCCCTCGCCGTGCAGCAGGCGGGGGGCGGGCGACCCGTCCAGGCGGTCCAGAATGGCCGCAGCCCGGGGGACGGCCTCCTCGGACGGCGCGTCGATCACCTCGACGAGGATGCGCGTCATCCGTCCGGCCAGGCCCGAGGCGGTCAGCGTCGCGGCGTCGGCCGGCGTCCACACCCCCGCCTCCACCCCGATCCCGGCCGCCAGCAACGTCCGCGCCAGCTCGCCGAACCCCGGCTCCGACAGGTTCACCGAGGCGAAGTCCGGACGGGCGCCGGCGGGCAGCTCCGCCCAGGCGGTCACCGCGTCCAGGCGGGCCGCGGCGTCGCCGCCCGTGATCCACAGGCCGGTGGACACGCCCACGGGCAGCCCAGGCGCCGCCGCCCTGACGGCCGACGTCGCCGCCCCGACGTCGGCGGCGCCCAGCGACTCGTGCCCCGCCGCGTCCCGCGGATGGACGTGCACCGCCCCCGCCCCCGCCCGCCGCACGGCCACGGCGTCGGCGGCCAGCTCGGCGGGCGTCAGGGGCAGCCGGGGGTGCTCGCCCGCCGCCCGGCTTCCGTTCAGACACGCTTTGATGAACATGAGCCCCATCCTTACCCGGGCGAATCGGGCTCAGGCACGGCGTCCCGGCCGCTTCCCCGAGCCCTATGCGGCATCGGGCGGGCGGGGTTTCAGTGGGCGGCGTCCAGGCGGGCGCGCTGGTCGTCGGTCAGCTCCAGGTCCACGGCGGCCAGGCTCTCCTCAAGCTGGGCCACCGACGACGCCCCGACCAGCGGGATCACCGGGAACGCCGAGCCGATCTGCCAGGCCAGCACCACCTGGTTCAGGCTCGCCCCGCACTCCTTCGCGACCTCGCGCAGCACCGCCATGCGGGCCGGGGTGCCGGGGTGGTCGTAGTCCGGCGGCACCTGCTTGTCCTGCCGGGTGTAGGCCCCGCCGAGCAGCGGCGAGTAGGCGACCAGGGTGAGGGCGGGCTCGGCACGCAGGTAGCTCAGCAGCTCGGCTCCGGCGTGGCCGAGGCTGCCGTCCTGGAAGATCGACTCCGGCACGTCGAAGCGCGGGCGCAGCAGGCTGTGCTGGTACTGCAGCACCTCGTACCCGGCCACCCCCGAGGCGGCGGCCAGGGCGCGGGCCCGCTCCACCCGCCAGATCGCGTGGTTGCTCGCCCCGAGCAGGCCGACCGTGCCCTCGGCCACCAGGACGCCGAAGCCCTCGACGGTCTCGGCCACCTCCACCGTGCGGTCCTCGATGTGGGCGTAGAGCAGGTCGATGCGGTCCACGCCGAGGCGTTCGCGGCTGCGCTCGGCCGACTCCCTGATGATCTTGGCGGACAGGCCCTCGGCGTTGTCGACGTAGCTGGTGCCCGGCGCGAGCGGCCGCGCGCCCAGCTTGGTGGCGATCACGATCTCGTCCCCGGCGCCGCTGCTGCGCCGCCAGCGGCCGAGCAGCTCCTCGCTCTGCCCGCCCTGGCCGCCGTCCACCCAGAAGGCGTAGTTGTCGGACGTGTCGATGAACGTCCCGCCGGCCTCGGCGTAGCGGTCGAGGATGGCGAACGACGTCTTCTCGTCGGTCACCGACCCGAACAACATCGCCCCGAGGGCGAGCGCGCTCACCTCGCGGCGGGTGTCCGGGTTCGTGCCGATCGTCCGGTACTTCATGCTGTCTCCCCAGTTCGTCACGTTCTGTACGAGGCCCCGGAACGGGAGTCTGGGGGCTGGAGCGAACTCCAGGTCAAGCCGGACCGGCCATCTTCTTGAAATTAGATCATTTCTCTAGAAAAATGCTCTGATATGTCGATCATGGTGGTGACCGGCGGCAACCGGGGCATCGGGTACGCGGTGTGCGAACGGCTGGCCGGCGACGGGCACACGGTGCTGCTGGTCGCGCGGGACGCGGATCGGGGCCGGCAGGCCGCCGCGCGGATCGGGGGCGACGTCCAGGCCGTGACGGGCGACCTCACCACGGCCGAGTCGGTCCGGCGGCTGGCCGGCGACCTGCTGGACCGCTGCCCGCGCATCGACGTGCTCGTCCACAACGCCGGCCTCTGGCCCGCCCGCCGCGTCCTGACCGAGGACGGGCTGGAGGAGTCGTTCGCGGTCAACCACCTGGCGCCGTTCCTGCTCAACCACCTGCTGGAGGACCGGCTCGGACGCGTGGTGCAGGTCACCGCCGGCCTGTACGTCAAGGGCCGGGCCGAACCCGGACGCACGGCCGTGGGCGCAGCCTTCTCGCCGATGCGCACGTACGCCGACACCAAGCTGTGCAACCTGCTGACCGTGCCCCTGTTCGCCGAACGCTGGCGGACGGCCGGGATCACGATCGACGCCGTGCACCCCGGCGTCATCCGCACCGGGCTCGGCGACCGCCGCGGCCCGCTCGGCTGGCTGCTCAAGGCCGCCAAGCGCAGCTGGGCCGCGCCCGAGGAAGGAGCGCGGCACGTCGTCTCCCTGACCGGGGCTGCCGGCACCGGCCGGTACTTCGACCAGGGCCGCCAGGTCCCGTTGCAGGGCCCGGCGCTGGACGCCGACCTGGCCCGGCGCGTCTGGGACGAGGCCGAGGCGCTGGCCGCGGTGCGATGACCCGGCACCGGCGCAGCGAGGAGACCGTGCGCAGGCTCCTGGACACCGCCCTGGAGGTCTACCCCGCCGACTTCACCCTCCGGGCGGTGACCACGCGCAGCGGCGTCAGCATGGGCAGCGTCTACCACCACTTCGGCAGCCTGGAAGGGCTGGCCGCCGCGCTGTACAGCCGGTGCATGGACGAGCTGCTCGACACGCTGGTCGCCGTCACCGAGCAGACCGCCGACGCCCGTGACGGCGTGCGCCACGCCGTGACGGCCTACCTCGGCTTCACCGCTTCGCACCCAGGCAAGGCCCGCTTCATCCACGCGGCGCCGTACGCGCTGGACCTCGGCCCGTACGCCGAGCGCATCGCCGCGGCCAAGGCGTCCCGGCTGGCCCGGCTGAACGCCTGGATCGGGGCGCGCATGGCGGAGGGGACGGTGGCGCGGCTGCCGGCGGCGCAGGTGGAGATGCTGTTGATCGGGCCGGTGGCCGAGGTGAGCAGACGGTGGCTGGCGGGCGCGCCGGACATCGACCTGGACGAGGCGGCCCGCGTCCTGCCCGACCGCGTCTGGTTGTCGCTCGGCGGTTGACGCCGGGGGCCGGTTGCCTGTGGGGGACACCTCTCGGCGGTGGGGTGTGGGGTGGTCGCCGGTATGATGGGGGCGGCTTCCCGTGCCGGGAGCCGCGGCGGTGGGGCCCGCCGCCTCCCGCCCGTCCGGGGGTAACCGCGGTGTCGCCGCCAACGGTCCCTGCCAGAGATGTGCCACGCTCATGTGCTGGTAGGAGATGCCTCATGACCCATGCCCGTCCCCCCGAACCCGAACCTGAACCCGGCCGCGCGCACGCCGCCGCCGAAGGGGCGGCGGCCGGATCCCCGCACGCCGCCGAAGGGGTGGAGGCCGGTGGCGCGCATGCCGCCGGAGGCGCCGGCGCGCAGGTCGATCCGCGGGCCGCGGTCGATCCCGACGTCGACCTCCACGTGCCCGCCCAGCGCGGCGAGCTGGCCCGCGCCCCGGTCGCCACGCTGGCCGTCATCGCGGCCGGCGGCGTGCTGGGCGCGCTCGCCCGCTACGCCGTCCTGACCGCCTTCCCGGTGCCGCCCGGCGGGTTCGCCTGGCCGACGCTGGCCGTCAACGTCACCGGCTGCCTGCTGATCGGGCTGCTGATGGTGGCCATCACCGAGGTGTGGCGGGCCCACCCGCTGACCCGGCCGTTCCTGGGGGTGGGGGTGCTGGGCGGGTTCACCACGTTCTCCACCACCATCGCCGACGCCCACGGGGCGCTGGCCGCGGGGCAGCCGCGCACGGCGCTCGCCTACCTGGCGGTCACGCTGCTCGCGGCACTGGCCGCGGTCTTCCTGGGCCAGGTGCTCGGCCGCGGGCTGTTCGGCCGGTTCGCCACTCCCGCCGAGACCACCCCCGCCGAGACCACCCCCGCCGAGACCACCCCCGCCGAGACCACCCCCGCCGAGACCACCCCCGCCGAGACCGGTCCCGACCGGGCCGCGCCCGACCGGGCCGCGCGGGCTCCGCGCGGCGGGAGGCGTCCGTGACGACGTTGCTGCTGGTGGTGCTGGGCGCCGCCGTGGGCGCGCCCGCCCGCTACCTGATCGACCGCGCCGTCCAGGCCCGGCACGACAGCCTGTTCCCGTGGGGCACCTTCACCGTGAACGTGACGGGCTCGGCGCTGCTCGGCTTCCTGCTGGCGCTGCCCGCCACCGGCGCGGTGCAGGCCCTGCTGGGCACGGGCCTGTGCGGGGCGCTGACCACGTACTCGACCTTCGGTTACGAGACCCTGCGGCTGCTGCAGAACGGCGCCCGCACCTACGCCGCGCTCAACGCCGTGGCCGGCATCGCGGCCGGCCTCGGAGCGGCCTGGTGCGGCATCGCCCTCGCCCAGGCCGTCATCCCGTGAGCCCTCCCAGGAGCTCGACGGCGAGCGGCCGGCGCGTTTGACGATCGCTCGACGGGAAAGCTGAAGGGGGCCGGCGTACCCCTTCCCGACCTCCGACAGACGAGACGATCATGCTTGTGGAGTTCGAGCTGCGCTGTCCCATCAGCGCCGATCTGGCGTTCATCCGCGACCTGGTGCGCATCCACGGCCACCACAGCGGACTGTCCGGCGAGCGGCTGGAGGACCTGGTGCTCGCGGTGAACGAGGCCGTCACCAACGTCCTCGACCATGGCGGCTCGGCCGGCCTGGTCACCGCGACCCGGGACCCGATCGGCGTCTGCGTGGAGATCCTGGACACCGCGGGCCGCCTGACCCCCGACCACCTCGACACCGCGGGCGTCGACCCGACCGCGTCCCACGGCTTCGGCCTGTGGGTGATCCAGCAGCTGTGCGACTCGGTCGCGCTGGAGCGGACCGGCCTCGGCTCGCGGCTGCGGCTGCGCATGCTGGTGCCCTCGGAGACCCCCGGCGCCGCCGATCGCCGCCTCAGCAGCACCATGGCCGGCGGCGCCTTCCCCTGGTCCTAGCCCGGCCGGCGCCGGCCCGGCACGTTCCGGGGTACACGAAGTCGGCATGTCAGTAATCATCCGATAACGTAGTGTGATGATGGCTGATGGGGGCGACGCCGGACACCGGCCGGACGGCTCCGGTTCCGGCGCCCAGCCGGCGGAGTGGCTGCTGCGGGCGGCCTTCGACGGCACGGGCATGGGCATCTACCTCACCGATCTCGCCGGCCGCATCACGTGGGTCAACCAGGGGGCGACGGCCCTGCTCGGCTTTCCCGCCGACGAGCTGCGCGGCGCCGACGCGCACCAGAAGCTGCACCGCCGCCTCGACGGCAGCCTCCCGCCCCGCTCCGGCTGCGAGCTGGTGACGGTGTGCCGGCAGAACCGGTCCGTACGCAGCGAGTTCGCCACCTTCGCCACCGCCGGCGGCCGGCTGCTCCCGGTCGCCTGGCTGGCCTCGCCCATCCATCACGACGGCGAGCCGGCCGGCGTCGTCGTGGTCTTCATCGACGTCGTCGAACGCCTCGACGCGGCCGGCCGGCAGGCCGAAGAGCTCGTCCGCGCCCAGAAGCTGACCGAGCAGTTCCGCCTGCTGACCGAGATCAGCACCGTCCTCACCCAGACGCTGGACGTGCGCGAGGCGATGACGCGGCTCGGCCGGCTGCTGGTGCCGCGCCTGGCCGACTGGGCGGCGGTGGACATGTTCCTCGGGCCGCGCGAGCTGCGCCGCCTGGCCATGGCCTGCGCCGGGGCCACGCCGGTGGACCCCTCCTGGTTCGCCGAGCTGCCGTCGTTGCCGAAGGGCCCGTCGCGGTCGGCGCTGGTCCGGGTGCTGCGCGGGGAGCAGGCCCTGCTGCTGGGGCCCGAGCAGATCGCCGCGCCGCCCGACGGGCCGCTGGCCGCCGCCCACGACTCCCTGTTCAACGTGCTGGGCGGCTCGTCGGCGATCGTGGCGCCGCTGCGCACGCCGCGCCGCGTGCTGGGTGCTCTGACGGTGGCGCGCACCGACCCGGCGCGGCCGTACACGGAGGCCGACGTGGAGCTGGTGGCCGACATCGCCCGCACCGCGGCGCTGGCCGCCGACAACGCCTGCCTGTTCGGCCAGCAGCGCGACATCGTCGACACCATGCAGCGCCACCTGCTGACCGCGCTGCCCCAGGTCGATCACCTGCAGCTCGCCGCCCGCTACCTGGCGGCCCCGGCCGGGTCCCAGGTGGGCGGCGACTGGTACGACGCGTTCGTGCTCCCCGACGGCGTCACCGCGCTGGCCATCGGCGACGTCGCCGGCCACGACCTGGAGGCCGCCGGGCAGATGGCCCAGCTCCGCAACATGCTGCGCGCCCTGGCCTGCGACCACAAGGAGTCGCCCAGCCTGATCCTCGACCGGCTCAACAAGGTCATGGCCGTGGCCAGCGACGCCCACACGGCCTCGGCCATCCTGGCCAGGATCGAGCCGCCCCAGCCGGAAAGCGACCCGGACACGCGGATCCTGCGCTGGACCAGCGCCGGCCACCTGCCGCCGCTGCTGGTCACCGCGCACGGGCAGGCCCGCTACCTGGAGGAGGGCCAGTCGCTGCTGCTGGGCGTGCATCTCGACGACGTGACCCGCCACGACGCCCTGGCACCGCTGCCGCCGGGCAGCACGCTGCTGCTCTACACCGACGGGCTGGTCGAGGTGCCCGGCGTCAACCTGGACAACAGCCTGGCCCGGCTGCGCCGACACGCCGCGACGCTGGCCCGGCGCCCGCTCCAGGACTTCTGCGAGCAGGTGCTCGCGCTGGCGCCGTCGCCGCGTACCGACGACATCGCGCTGCTCGCCCTGCGCCTGCCGCCGCCCGGGCAGTAGGCGGACGCCGCCTCCGGGGCAGGGGCGGTCAGGGGGCGGTGAGCGCGGCGTCGATCGCCGGGCCGTGGCGCTCCAGCCACGCCTCGCGCCGCTTGATCACGTCGCCGACGCCCTCCTCCCACATCCGGGCCCAGCCGCCGCCCTGCTCCTCGGCGATCTGCCGCATCGAGAACCACGACCGCCGGGTACGCAGCACGGCCACCTCGACCAGGCGCGAACGGTCGACGCCGGACATCCCGTACGCGTCGGCGAGCAGGCGGCAGCGGCGCGGCACGTCCAGCCCGCGCAGGGGCGGGTCGGCGTCGGCCGGGTCGGCCAGCGGCGCCCAGTACAACATCGCGCTCATCAGCTCCTCGACCCGGGTGGCCGGCCTGGCGATGTCGAAGTCGATCAGCCCGGCCGCCACGCCGTCGCGGAACACGATGTTGTCCGGCGTGTAGTCCAGGTGCCCGACCAGCTCCGTCGGGTACGGCGGCGCGGGTGGCATGCCCGGCGGCTCGGTGAACCCGAAGTCCGCCCGCACGCCGTCGGGCGGGACGAACCCCGCCACCGCCTCGTGGTAGGCCCGGATCAGCCGGCCCACGGAGGCCAGCCGCTCCTCGTCGGCCAGCCACGCGGGCCGCGGCTGCCCGGCGACCTCACCGGGCACGAAGGTCAGCACCTCACGGCCGGCGGCGTCGATGCCGAGGAACCGCGGCGCGCCCGCGAACCCGGCCTCCTCCAGGTGCCCCAGCAGCGCGTGGACCAGCGGGGAGTTGGGCCCGACGGGGCGGCGTACGGTGTCGCCGACGCGTACGACGCCTTCGGTGACGTCGCCGCCGACGAGCGGGATCTCGGGTTGGGGCTCGGCGGGCTCGGTGTAGGTGACGGAGCTCATGATTCCCTGAGGTGGTGAGGAAGCGGGCCGGTCATGATTTCAGGCGTGGGCGGCGGAGGGCAATCGTCCACGACGGGCCGGAGGCGGACCTGGCGCACGATCTCCGCGACGGCGGCCGGGTGGGTGAGGTGCGGGTGGTGCCCGGCCCCCGGGATGACCGTCACAGGGAGGGGGCTGTCGGTCAGCGGGTCCAGCTCGCCGGCCACGAGGTGCACGGGGACGGGGCCGCCGAGCAGCCTGCGGAGGGCGGCGCGCTCGGCGGGGCGGTGCGCGGCGCGCAGCACGCGGCCGGTGCGCCGGGCGACCCCGGGACGGCGGAGCCCGGCCGCGGCGCTCGCGACCGCCCGCCGCGCGTCCTCGGGCGGGGACGCCGGGCCGAGGAGGGTGGACGCGAGCCGGTCGGGGTTCATCTTGCCGAGGGCAGGGGCCGCGAGCAGCAGCGTGAGCGCGGACGGCCGGCGCTGGAGGAAGTACGGCGACAGCAGGATCAGGGCGGCGATCCGGCCAGGATGGGCGGCGGCGTACCGGAGCGCCGGGGCGGCGGCGGCCGAGTGCGCGACGATCACCGGACGGGTGCGCACGGGCTCCAGCAACTCGGCCAGCCAGTCCGACGCCGCGCCCCCGGCCGGCGAGGAACGCCCCAGCCCCGGCAGATCGGCGACAAGCGCGGGAAACCGGTCCGCGGCGGTTTCGGGGCGGGCCGCGGACAGGGTGCTGTCGAGATCGTCGAGCACGCCGTGCCAGGAGTCGCCGTCGAGCGGAAGCCCGTGCAGCAGGACCAGCCGCGGCGACGTACGCTCACCCGCCACGTACGTACGCGACCCCGCCACGCTGTGGAAACCACCGGGACGTGCGGCCGGCGCGGCCCCGAAGCGGTCGGCGACCAGCCGGTCGGTCCAGCGGCGCAACGCGTCCTCCACGGGTGGCCGCAGGAGCCCCGCGGACGCGGCGACCCGGTCGGCCGAGCCCGTGTCGTACCGGTCCTCGGTCAGGAAGCCCAGCGTCTCGGGCTCGGCGCCGGTCAGCGCGGACGGCAGCCGGCGGATCACGCCCGCCGGCACGCGAATGCGCGGCGCGGGTACGCCGAGGTGGTCCGCGAGCAGCCGGATCAGGTCGGGCAGGTCGGGCGTGGCGGGATCGAGCACCCAGTGCAGGCCGCCGGGCTCGGGGTCGTGCTCGGGCACGGCGGCCATGAACCGGGCGAAATGGTCCACCGTCACCACCGGGACGAACGTACGGGCGCCGCCCGGCAGCGCGGGCAGCCGCCCCGCCCACAGGTCGCGGACCAGCGAGGCCAGCCCGAGGTACTGGCCGGCCTCGCCGGTCAGCGAATGGCCGATGACGCTGCTCGGGTTCACCACGGTCAGCGGCACGCCGAGCCGCGCCGCGGCGACCCGTACGGCGGCGTCCCCCTCGGCCTTGGAGCCCTCGTACGCCCCTTTGTCCCGGTACAGGGCCGCCAGCTCGGCCTCGGGGAGTGGGTGGCGCGGCCGCGGGTCCAGCCCGACGCGGTAGCCCGACACGTGCACCAGCCGGCGCAGCGCGGGACGGGCGGCGGCCCAGTTCAGCACGTTGAGCGCGCCTTCGACGTTGACCGCCCTGGCCTCCTCGCGTCCCATGCCGAAGCGGTAGACGCCGGCGGCGTTGAACACGTCCCGCACGCCCGCCGCCCCTTCGACGGCCGCGCTCAGCCCCAGGCCGGGCCCGGCGGTGACGTCGCCCTCGACGACGGTGAGCCGCGTGCCGGGCACGCCGCGCTCGCGCAGCCAGCGGTCCAGCCGGTCGTCCGCGCGGCGGGCGACGGCCGTCACGGCGCGGCCCTGTTCCAGCAGGTGCAGGACCGTCCATCTGCCGATGAAGCCGGTCGCGCCGAACACCACGGCGTCTTCCATGACAATTCCTCTCTAGACCGATCTGCATATTCTGTGGGCACGAAAACCGCCGGCTCAGGCCAGCAGCCTGACGACCTGGCGGCGGACCCGTTCGACCGGCAGCCGGGAACGGCTGGCGCGGGCCAGCACCAGCGCGCCCTCGATCATCGCGAGCACGGTCGCCGCCAGCTCGTCGGCTGTGTCGTCGCCCGCGTCGTGCTTCTCTGTGCGCAGGGCGTCGGCCAGCCTGCGCTGCCAGCCTTCGTAGATGCCGGCGCAGACGCGCCGCAGTTGCTCGTTGGAGGAGGCGACCTCCAGGGCCACGGTCGCCACCGGGCAGCCCTTGGCGTACCCGGCCGCCACCATCCTGTCGGCCAGCGCGTCGAGGACGGCCGGCACGAGGTCCCGGGCGGCCGGCAGCGTGCCGGCCAGATCGTCGATCATGGCGTCGACCTCGCGCCCGGCGGCGGCGAGCGCCTCGCCCACCAGCTGGTCCTTGCCACCGGGGAAGTGGTGGTAGAGCGACCCGCGAGGCGCGCCGGCCACCGCCAGCACCTCGTTGAGGCCGGTGCCGTGACTGCCCTGCGCCTCCACCAGCGCGCGGGCCGCCGCGATGATGCGCGCCCGCGTCTCGTCCCCCTTGACCGCCACGTGGCACACACTAGACCGGTCTGCATATTCCTGTCCACACGGCCGCCGGCGGTGGGCCGGCCGCCCGACGTCGTGAGGGGCGGCCGGTCCCGGAGGTCAGGCGGCTTCGTGCTGGCGCTGGCAGTTGATGCAGAACCGGGCCAGCGGCCGGATCTTGAGCCGTTCGAACGGGATGCCCGCCTCGCAGTGCGCGCAGCGGCCGTACGAGCCGGCCGTCAGCCGGTCGCGGGCCTGGGTGAGCTCGGCGATGGCCCGGTCGGCGGTGGCGAGGGAGGCCAGCAGCTCCTGCCAGGTGTCGTCCGCGCCGTTGCCGTCCTGGGCCGCGGCCTGCAGGCCCAGCAGGTGGCGGCTGCGCCGCTCCAGCTGCTCGTCGATGTCCTGGCGCAGGGACTGGAGCTGCACGGTGCTGAGGTGGTCGGTCATGATGGTTTCCTTTCCGCGCTGTGATTGCGGGGGTTCAGAGGGCGATGACGGGCGCCGCGGGGCGCAGGCACAGGCGCAGCAGGCCGCGGACGGTGGCGTGCTGCGGCTCCGGCGCGGCGTTGATCCGCGTGCGAAGGGCGGTGTGCAGGCGGTCCAGCAGCCGCGTCTGGAGCGCGCCCCCGCCGGTGACGGTCAGGCCGTTGTCGCGGACGGCCGGACGGAGGTGGGCCGGCTGGCGGCGCAGCAGGCCCGCGGTCATCTCCACGACGCCGTCCAGGGCGTCCGGCAGCAGGCCCGTGCTCGTCGTGGCGCTGAGCTGGAGCGCCGCCGCGTCGCTGACCGCGCCGCCGCTGACGACGACGGCCTCGACGATGCCCGCCCCCACGTCCAGCAGCAGGTACGGTCCCGGCCCCGCGACGTCCAGACCGGCGCCAGCGGCGGCGGCCAGCGGCGCCTCGACCAGTGTCACCTGGCAGCCGGCCGCCTCGGCGACGGCCGCGCGCACCGCCTGACGGTCGCTGCCCGTCGCGGCCCTCGGCACCGCGGCCATCACGTGCTCCAGCGGCCGGCCGCCGGCCAGCCAGGCGTCCTGCAGCACGAGATGCACCAGCCGCAGGCAGGCGCCCGGGTCGACGACCATGCCCCGGCGGATCGGGCGGACCGGGATCCCGGCCGGGCTCTCCGGCGACGGGACGACGACCGCCGAGGGACGGTCGGCGATGGCGAACCCGTCCAGGGACAGCGAACGGGTGCGTGAGGTGCCCAGGTCGAGCACCACGTGGGCGCGGTGCACCGCGGATGTTCGCGGTGAGTGTTGGTGGACTGATCCGGCGTCGGACATGACGATGATCGGCTCCTTGCTCTGACGCGGAGAACTCGTACGCGAAAGACGAGAGAAAGGGCGCATCCCGCACGCGGGCACGCCACGACGGCGACCTCCGGCCGTACGGGAACGCGCGGAACCCGCGGGCGGCCGGGCAACGCGTGGACCCGGCCGTGCGAAGGCCGGGCGCGACGACCGGCCCCGCGGCGCGCTCGGCGGGCCGGGAGGCGGCGACTCGTGAAGAGGGAGGGAGCTAGATCAGCGGCGGGCTGCGCGAGCCCGCGGTGCGGTGCCCGACCTGCTGCGGGTCGCGGATCGCGGCCGCGTCGGAGCCGGGCGCCGGGAGCAGCGCGAGGTGGGCGGCCTCGGCGTGCCGCGCGCCGCGCAGCGGCGGCCACAACGACAGCACGTGGTGCTCACGGCCGCTGGACGCCTGGGGCGGCAGGCTGGGCATCCGGTCGCCGCTCTTGTCCGGGGTCCATTCGTGGCCGGCGGACAGGGGGCGCGGGGTCGTCTGGTCGTCGGCGTAGGAAGGGCCGGCGACCAGCAGGGACAGCAGAACCAGGCCCACCACGCAACACAGCGCGATGGGGCCTCGTGGCGCTCTGCACGGTCCCGTCATAAGGCCGACCATAGCCCAGCCGGTGAGAAAAGGCATTACCGTCCGGTTTCCCGTTCCGGCGGTATGGCGCGCGGTCGACGGGGAGGCGGGGCAGGGGCGTCCGGAGGGGCTTCCGGTGCTGGTGGGGGCGGGAGCGTGCGAGGCCGGGGCATGCAGAGACGGGGGCATGCAGAGACGGGGGTGTGCAGAGGCGGGGATGTGCGGGGCGAGGGCTGTGCGGGGCAGCAGGGCGGGGCAGCAGGGCGGGGTTCGCCGGGACATGGGCGCGTGGCCGGTCGCCGGACCGGGAGCCGGTCTTCGTCCGGACGGCCGGTGTGCGCATGTCGCCGGGAACCCCGCCGTTCAGCGTGCTGGTGTGTCAGCGGGAACTTCGCCGCGGGTCATTTAGAACCCGTCGAAGTTCTCGCCCCACTCGCCCCAGTCGTCGTCCTCGTTGTGGTCGTCGTGGCCATGGTCCTCGCGGCCGTGGTCGTCGTCGTCGTGGCGGTCCGGCTTGTGGACGGACCGGCCGGGAAGGCCTTCCGGACCACGCGGGCCCTGGGGACCACGCGGGCCTACGCGGTGGTGGTGGTCATGGTCGTGGTCGTGGTGGTGACCGCCGCCCCACCAGCCGCCCCAGCGCGGGCCCCACCAGCGAGGACCGCAGTGACGCCAGCCGCAGCCGCCCCGGAGGACCGGCTTCTCATCGGCTGGGCTCTGATACGACGCCGTGCCGGCCGTGCTGGCCTGGGCGGCCGGCATCTGGCCGCCACCCAGCAGCAGGCACGCGCTCGTGGCGAGCACGGCCGCCGGCTTCTTCATCATTGATTTCATCGCGCTTTCCGTTCAGAAGTTTCCAGAACCGCCGCGGGACTTCTCGACTGCCGTCGGTCTCCGGCATGAGCAGTCTTACCCGCGCATTGAGTTCGGAGTTCTGACAAGACAGGCATGAGCTCCTAAAGCTTGACCAGATTTACCAGGCCCTTACAGCCGACTTGTCCAGTTTTATTGCGACAAGGAGCGGTGGTGTCGCTTTACTGTGACTCGATCATTCCCTAGCACTGTCGCCCCGAAAATGCGGCGCTGCCGGGAACATGTGCTCCGGGCGGCCGGCGCCGCGGGGGCAGGGGTGCCGGTTTGACCGGACGTCCGCTATCGTCACTGTCGTACCACGACTAGACAGTGAGGTTGAGGGTGACGGAACGTACGGACGCACGGCTGGAACTGCTGACCGGCGAGCAGGCGCTCGCGCGCCGGGCGGAGTTGATCGACCTCTATCGCGAGGTGTTCACCGGGCCGCCGTGGAACGAGGGGGAGGGCGAGGTCGCCGAGTTCGGCGTCCGGTTCGCCGCCGACGCGGCCCGGCCCGGCTTCCGCGCGGTGCTGGCCGTCGATGACGCGGGTCCGTGCGGGTTCGGGACGGCCTGGCCGACCGCGACCCCGCTGCCGCGCACCCGCAGCTACGGCAAGGTGCTCGCGGCGCTCGGCCCGGACGGGGTGTCCCGGATGCTGGCCGGCGCGCTCCAGGTGGACGAGCTGGCGGTCGCTCCGCGCGCCCGCGGCCGGGGTCTGGCCGGGCGCATTCTGAACCTTCTGTGCGGCGAAAACCGAAGCTGGCTGCTGACCTCCGTGAACGCCCCCGACGCCATTCGCCTGTACGAGCGCCTGGGGTGGCGACGCGCGGGCGAGAACGAGGGAGTTGTAGTATTCATCAACCCCGAATAACCACGAACTTTCATGCAATCTCTAGACTAGTACCGATATCCAGAACAAATCCCCACGAATATCAAATAAGCCAGACATCACCCCCAAGAAACCCCAGACAACTCCCCCAAACCAAAGACATAACCCCCCAAACACCCCCCGCGTCGCCCCCGCGCCACGCCCCATGCTGAGTTTCCGGTGCTGCGCCCCAGCGGGCTGCGCCCCCGCGCTGCGCCCCCGTGCTGCCCCTCATCGTGCTGCGCGCCCGCCCCTCGCTGCCTCCGCCGTCGCGTCCGTCGGGGCGCGCCTCTCGCCGTCGCTGTGAGGGGATTTGCGTTTGAGTGCGCTCGAAGTTCTACCGTTTCGGACATGACGAACATTGCTGAAGGATCCGACCGTGAACAGCGCTACGAGCATGGCCTGGAGGTGCTGCGGAAGGTCGACGGCGAGGCCGGGCAGCGGGTTGTGGACGCCCTTGCCGACATCTCGCCCGAACTGGCCCACCAGGTGGTCGCCTGGGCCTTCGGTGAGATCTACGACCGCCCCGGCCTGGCCCCCCGCGACCGCCAGTTGGTGACCCTGGGCGCGCTCACCGCGCTCGGCGGCTGCGAACCTCAGCTCGACGTGCACATCAACGCCGCCCTGAATGTCGGCCTGACGCCCGATGAGATCACGGAGTCCCTGTTGCACTCGGCCGTCTACTGCGGCATGCCACGTGCGCTCAACGCGACGTTCGTCGCCAAGAAGGTCTTCGCCGAACGCGGCCTGCTCCCCGTGCCGGACGGCACGGTCTGACCCCAGGCTCCCGCTCGCCCGATCCGGCCGTGACAGCGGGCTGCCCGCTCGGTCCGGCCGTGGTAGGGGCTGCCTCCCGAGCGCTCGGTCTGTCATGATCGACTGGGATGAGCGTGCAGGCGTTACAGGCGACGGACCCACCCGAGATCGGCGGCCACCGGCTGCTCGGGCGCCTCGGCGCGGGCGGCATGGGCGTGGTGTACCTGGCCAGGAGCCGCCGCCTGGGCCTGGTGGCCATCAAGGTCATCAAGCACGACCCGGCCGACCCCGAGGCCATGGAACGCTTCCGCCGCGAGGCGGCCACCCTGCGCGGCCTGCGCAGCCCGTACGTGGCGCCGCTGGTGGACGCCCGGGTGACGGCGTCGCCGTACTGGCTGGCGACGGCGTACGTGCGGGGGCCGACGCTGTTGCGGGCGGTGGCGGAACGGGGGCCGTTGCCGGCGGGGTTGTGCCGGCGGCTGCTCGCCGGGCTGGCCGCCGCCCTGGCCGACGTGCACCGGCACGGCGTGCAGCACCGTGACCTCAAGCCGCACAACGTCATCCTGTCGCCGCAGGGCCCGCGGCTGATCGACTTCGGCATCGCGCGGGCCCCCGGCCAGAGCACGATCACGACGTCGGGGGAGATCGTCGGCACCCCCGGCTACATCGCCCCCGAGGCCGTACGTCAGGAGCCGGTCACGGCGGCGGCGGACGTCTTCGCGCTGGCCGGCACGATCGCCTACGCCGCCACCGGCCGTCCGCCGTTCGGGCGCGGCGAGCCGATGGCGGTGCTCTACAGCAGCCTGAACGCCGACATCGACGTGGACGGCGTCGAGCCCGCGCTCGCCGAGCTGATCCGCTCGTGCGCCGCGCGCGACCCGGCGGAGCGGATCACGTCCGCCCGCGCGGCGGCCCTCGCCGAAAGCGCCGCCGGCCCGCTGTCCTGGGCCTCGGACGCGGAGTACCAGGCGCTCATCGCCGAGACCGGCCCCACCGAGGGCGACCCGGTCATGGGCGGCCCCGCAAAGGACGACCCAGCCGACGACGGTCCCACCGGGACGACCCAGCCCGCGCGGACGTCCTGGCCGGGCCGGGCGCTGGCGGCCGGAGCCGTCCTGCTGGCCCTGGGCGCGACGGCCGCCGTCCTGTTCCCCCGGCTCACCACACCCACGACGGGCCCCACGGCGGGCCCCACGGCGGGCCCCGCGACGGGCGGCCCGGTGGCCGTCCGGGCGACCGCGGCGGACGGTCCCGGGACCGTGGTGGTCACCCAGCCGCCGCCCGGCCCCGCCCCCACGGGCCCCGTCCGGTGGCAGGCCGTGCACGGCCCCCGGTGCGCGGCCGAGTGGTTCTACGCCGACCCCGCCTGGCGTCCCGTCACCGGCGGGTGGAAGGGCGACGGCTGCGCGGGCGCGGCGCTGGCGCTGCGCGTCGGCAACGAGCCGGCCCACTTCAACCAGGCGGTCAACTGGTACTTCGACACCCGCGGCGGCGCACGCTGCACGATCGACGTGCACGTCCCCGACGACCCCCGCTCGACCGGCCTGGCCTTCTACTACCTGGACGACAACAACACGAACCCGCCGCACCTCGGCCCGCCGGTGACCGTGGACCAGCGCGCCTTCCGGGGACGCTGGGCCCCGCTCGGCACCTGGCGGGTGCCCGCCCCGGGCCGGCTCACCGTCCTGGTCGGCAACCAGCCCGTCACGGCCGACGACACCCACGAGGTGACGGTCTCCGCCGCCCGCGCCCGTTGCCGCTGGTGACCCGGCGGCGCGGCCTGAGGGGTCAGCGCAGGGTTCTGCCCAGGGTGCCCTGCTCGGGGTAGGAATACCGGACGCGCAGCACGAGCTTGGCCTTGCGCGGCTGGCTGCCGGCGTAGGCCAGCAGGCCCGAGAAGAAGTCGAGGCCGTCGGCGTTCACCCCGACCTCGACGCAGCCGTGGCTGTACCCCTTGTGCGAGTTGTGCAGGTAGAAGCCGCCACGGCCGTACATGTTCCCCTGGATCGGGGTGAGCCGGACGCGGAAGGTGCCCCAGTCGGGGAAGACCGGGCCGTTGCCGCCCACGGGCAGGAACTGGATGCCCTCCCCGGGGTTGGAGACGGCCTTGTCGCCCCGCTGGTTCGCCGCCTCGACGGAGTTCTGCCGGGGGTCGACGTGGGTGAGGAACGTGTACAGGCCCTCCGGCAGCGGGCCGTGGTCCTTGCTGTTCTGCATGGCGCCGATCTGGTGTCCCACCAGGCCGGACGTGGCCGCGTACAGCAGCGTGCCGGAGCCCTGGAGGGAGGCGGGCATGGATCTGCGCCAGTACAGGAACTTGCCGGTGTAGACCAGGTCGGCCTGGTCGTCGGTGGCGTCGCGGACGTCGAGGTCGAACCGGCCGAGCGTGCGCAGGGGGCCCGTCCGGGGTACCTCAATGGCCTCGAACCGGCCCGATCCGGGCGTCCTGCCGGTCAGCGCGAACACCCGGTAGGAGCCCTGCGGGCCGTAGGAGGCGCGGGTCTCCTCCAGGAACACCAGGCCGGGGGTGTGGTGGAAGAGCACGGCGTGCACGTTGTCGTCGGGCTGCTCGCCCTTCCACATCATCGGCTGGGTCTCCTCGCGACGGTGAGGGAGATCCGGGAGACCCGGTCGTTCTGGCTTCTCTGGAAGCAGAAGTACGTCATCGGGCCGTCCGCCGCCCTACGAGATCGTCGCGAGGTTGGACGTGAGCGCGATGTCGGTGCCGGACGACGGGAGCCTGCGTGCCGCGGTGGGCGAAGCTCAGGCGCTCGACCGTGAGGTGGGTGGCGTCCGGGACGGCGACGACGAGCTGGGCCTCCTGGACGCGGCGGTCGTCCTCGGCGTCCAGCACGACCGGCAGCCCGACGACGAACGCCGAGCTGTTGCCGACCTTGATGTTCACCGGGTTCGGGCTCGGCGCCAGGTCCGACGAGGACGTGGTGAAGGCGGCGTCCTGGAGCCGGGCGGCCGCCCGTTCGGGGTTGGCGGGCGGGATGCCGGGATAGTTGCGGTCGTCGTAGGCCGCGATCTCCTGCGCGATCGTCAGGTACGGCGCCGGGATCGGCGCGCCGACCGCGCCCCCCTCGGCGAAGCGCATCCACTCCTCCTCCCAGCCCTTGCGCACGGTCAGCACGATCCGCGCGCTGCCGGCCCGCAGGAACGCCTGCCTGGTCGGGTCCGGGTGCCGCAACTGCCGGATGAACGGCCAGCTCGGCGGGACGTCCCAGAAGTAGGAGTAGAGGAACGTCACCACGTTCTCCCACTCGATCGCCTGGTTGATGAAACGCACCAGGTCCTCGTGCCGCCGCAGCAGCGTCCACTGCTCGGCGCTGAGCCCGAGGCTGGGCCCGTCGAAGCCGATGCCGTGCTGGAGGTCGACGTGCGCGGCCAGGAAGGCGGCCAGGACGTCGGCGGGCATGAAGTCGAAGTCGCTGCCGAGGACGAACCGCAGGACGCACTTCATGATCTCGTCGCTCTCCTCCCGCCGCAGCGTCAGGGTGTCGACGTTCGCCAGCTTGTCCTCGATGGCCGCGATGCGCGCGGCGATGTCCTCCTGCTCGGCGAAGTACCTGGTCTGAGCGGCGTTGTACAGCGTGTTCCAGACTTCGGTGCGCCACTGCTCGACGGCCTCGTCCGTGAGGTCGAGCCGCACGCCGAGCCCGACGAACACCCGCTCGGAGTGGTGGAAGAAGAACGTGATCTTGTGGCGGCCGGTGAAGCCGCGCATGTAGGGCGTGGCGCCGTCGAAGGACATGATCCGGTGGTCGCGGATGATGAGCGCGTCCGACAGGTTGCGCCACGTCGGCTCCGAACGGGCCCCGATGACGTCGAAGTTCATCTTGTCGTCGGAGTCGTCCTTGCCGACCTGGGCGTCCAGCATGATCTCCCGGATGTGCGTGCCGCCGGGCACGTCGAACTCCAGATCCAGGAACCACCAGTTCCCGTCGGTGTTGACGTGCGAGCTGACGGTCAGCGGCGTCGGCTCCTCGGGGTGCGGCCGGACGGTCACGCCGTGCCGGTCGGCCAGCCACTGGTACTTCGGGACGCCGGTCGGCGACGGGTGGCCGTCCTGGTCGACCGGCTCCGTGGTGATGTCGGCGTGCTTGACCGGGAACTCGAAGGGGCCCTGCTGCGAGCGCAGCAGTTCCAGCTCCGCGTACGCCCGCCGCATCGACGCCCCCGGCTCGGGGACCGCGATGTCGTACGTCAGGCGCAGCCCGTACCGGTAGAGCCGGACCCGCCACTTGCGCATCAGGCTGAAGTAGTCGATCCGGACGGGGTCGTTGCCGGTGTTCCTCAGCACCCGGGTCGAGGTCTCCTCCGACCCGGTCACGGTGGTGGTGGAGATGGTCACCTTGTGCTCGCGGCGGGAGCGCGAGGACGCCTTCTGCGTGGTGGCGCGGGCGTGCTTGATGCTCTCGGCGGCCGAGGCCGACTCCGAGCCCTGCGCGGTGAACCCGGTCGTGCTCGAACCGGAGATGATCGGGATGCCGCCCTGGACCGTCCCGGTGATGTTGAACTGGTTGGAGTGCTGGCTCTGCGACGCCGTCGACTGCGACAGGTCGGTGTTGTCGGTCACGCCCGTCTCGCTGACCTCCTCCAGCGAGTCGGTGACGATGGTGGTGAACTCCTTCGAGGTGACCGACCACTCCTTGTGCGTGACCGCGGTCACCTCGCCGGGCGCGAGCGGGATGGTCGAGACGAGCTCGCCGCGCTGGATCCCGACCGGCACCATCTCGATGCGTTCCAGGTTGAGCATGCCGATGGGCGGCGCCGCGGTGTTGACCGCCAGGCCGCGCAGGGCCACCGCGGCGGTGTTGAGCGCCTGCGCGGCCCGGCCGGCCGCCTCCCGGGCGCCCGCGCCCTCCGCCTCGCGCAGGCGTTCTGCGCGCAGCTCGACGAGCGTCCCGGCGAACAGCGCCAGCTCGGCGGCCGGCACCCGCGCCAGCGCGGCGGGGTCGGGGCGCAGCGCCGCGACGGGCTGCTCCTCGAACCGCCTGAGCAGGTCGAACGCCTCGCCGGAGACGCCTTCCTGGGCGTTCCCGGCCCGGAGGCGGTCACGGACCGCGTCGGTGTCGCCGGGGGCCAGCGCGAGCTGCCGGACCGCCCCCAGCTTGACGATGCCGCCGCCCGCGCCGTCCTGTGGGTCGTCGTGCGCGCTGGGCACCCGCAGCGGAACGAGCGTGCCCTTCAGCACCTCCCGCGCCGAGTTGTCCAGCACCGGCGCGGCCGGCGGGGACGGCGGCCCGGCGGCCGCCGCGCTGTGGATGTCTGCCATGGTCGTCCCCCCTCGTGGATGAGCAGCTGTGCCGCCATGGTGCGGGCGGGCGGCGGGGGAGGGCATGAGTAGGGGCTACTCAGAAAAAGGCGGCCCGCGCCTCCGCCGAGATGGCCGTCGGAGGCGCGGGCCGTGCACCGGATCTTGTCAGGTGCGGCGCGCGCGCAGCAGGCGAATGGTGATCGCCGCGCCGAGCAGGACCACGGCGCCCACGACCCAGGGCAAGGGGGTGCTCCCCGGGCCGGGGACGCCGTAGCCGCCCGCGTAGCCGTCCCTGGCGTAGGAGCTGCCGGGGAGCTTGGCGGCGTAGCGCTGTTGCGCCAGCCGCCGGTAGTCGGCCACGGGGACGCCCGCCCGGCCCACCGACTGCGCTGCCTCGTCGTTGAGCGGCACGACCGTGCCGTCGCGCAGGGCGTACCAGGCGTTGAGCTGCGGCTCGCGGAACACGGTGCCGGTCTGGCCCGCGTACCGCTGTTCGTCGCCGCCGCTGGCGATGTTGCTGACCACCCACGTCCCCCGGCGGTCGCGGGTGGTCCAGACGGAGGCGGTCTGCCCGTCCGGCGCGGTGGCGCCGGTGGCGAGGAAGGCGAAGCGGGCGATCTCCGCCGACCGTCCGGCGACGAAGTCCGGGTTGAGGTCGTTGACGGCGACCGTGGGGCCGTCGACCCGCGCCGCCACCGGCGCCAGGCTGGTCTTCCTGCCCTGGCCGGCGAAGAAGCGGCCGACCGTGTCGCCGGCGCCCGCGGCGGCGGCCCTGGCGGCGTCGACGTCGGCCGGGGTGGGCGTGCCGGGGTCGGCCAGCGCCGGGCTCGGGACCCACAGGAACAGCGCGGTCAGGGCCGCGACCGCTGCGAAGAGCTTCATGTCGATGGCCTCCTTCACGCGCCGATGTAGTCGAGCGAGTGGGTCCAGAAGAACGAGGAGTTCGAGACGTAGTAGTTGTAGGTGGACCAGTTGTAGCGGGTGCTGGACGGCCACGGGTTGCTCCAGTACACGTACGACGAGCTCTGGTCGTAGCCGTAGATGACCTCCATGTGGCCGCCGCCGCTGGTCCACTGGATGCGGGCCATGATCGGGCGGTCGGCGTCGATCTCCCGGACGATGGCGGCGTAGGTCAGGTAGTCGTAGACGTACACGCCGGGGTTGATGCCGATCTGGCGGAAGGCGGTCTGGTCGTTGCCGAGGGTGGCCTGGTTGTTCGGGCAGCTGGTGTTGACGCCGCGGTTGAAGGCCAGGTTGCAGAACTGGTTCTGGCTGTAGGAGTACCCGTAGTAGGCGGCGACGGAGTTGCCCGTCGCGGCCCAGCACCAGTTGGAGTACTGCTGCGACTGCTGGGTGAAGTTCAGCTTGTACCAGGTCGCGGCCTCGGCCGGGGGGCCGCTCGCGATCCAGGTGGCCGCCGCTAGGGCGAGGGCCACGGCCAGGCGGAACATAGGCGCTCCTTCTGCTGGGGGGTGCTGCGAAGGATGTTCGACCTGCGGAGATGGCCGTACAAGGGGGAGCGGATTTCCCTGACAGATCACTGTGGAAGGTGACATTTCATGACGTTCATGAAGTGATGACGAATCTGTGGAAATCTGTGAACATTCACAACGTGGCGGATGAGCTCCAGGCCGCGCTGCGCGCCGGCCCCTTTCACGTCGCCCTGCGGGCCGCGGTCGGAGCGCGGGGGCTGACCCTCGAACGGCTGCGCCACCGCCTGGCGCAGCGCGGCCTGCACGTCGGGGTGAGCACGCTGAGCTACTGGCAGCAGGGCCTGCGCCGGCCGGAGCGCGAGGAGTCGTTGCGGGCCGTGGGAGCCCTGGAGGAGATCCTCGACCTGCCGCCGCGCTCGCTGATCGGGCTGCTCGGGCCGCCGAAGCCGCGTGGCCGCGCGCCCGGGGTGGCGTACTCGACCCTGTTCCGGCCCGCCCAGGTGGTCTCCGCCATGCTGGACGAGCTGGACGCGGTGGCCGACGACCGCCGCCTGCACATCGCCGTGATGTACGAGTCGCTGCGCATCGGCCCCGACCGCAGCCTCACCAGCCGCGAGACCACGCAGGTGGTGCAGGCCCACGAGGAGGGCGCCGACCGCTACATCATGATCTACCGCGGCGACGCCGGCTGCGACGTGGACCGGGTCACCGTCGCGGCCCTGGAGGACTGCCGCGTCGGCCGCGTCACCAGGGACGGCGAGACCGCCACGGTGGTCGCCGAGCTGCTGTTCGACCGGTCGCTGCGGGTCGGCGACACCCACGTGCTGCGGTACGAGATCGCCGACCTCAGCGGCGCCGAGTCCTGCTTCTACGAGCGCGGCTTCCGCTTCCCGGCCGGCCAGTACGTGCTGCGCGTCGCCTTCGACCCGGTCGAGCTGCCGGTGCGCATCCACCGATTCGCCCGCCGCGGTCCGGGCGGCGGCGAGCTGACCGCCTCCGAGCTGACGCTGAACGCCCAGCACGCCGTCCACCTGATGGCCGCCGCCCTCCAGCCGGGCCTGGTCGGCATCCGGTGGGCCTGGCCCTGACCGGCGCGTCGCTGTCACACTCCGGGCCGCTGTCCCGTCCTGTCGCCGACAATGACGATGAGCGGAGAGGCGATGACCATGAGAGCGATACGCGTTCACCGGCCCGGCGGCGACCTGACCCTGGAGGAGGTGCCCGTGCCGCGCCCGGCCACCGGCGACGTGGTGGTGCGCGTGCACGCGGCCGGTTTCGTCCCTGACGAGCTGGACTGGCCGGGCACCTGGACCGACCGGGCCGGACGGGACCGGGCGCCGTCCGTGCCCGCCCACGAGGTGGCCGGCGTGGTGTCCGAGGTCGCCTACGGCACCACCGGCCTGTCCGTGGGCGACCGCGTCTTCGGCCTGACCGACTGGCACCGCGACGGCGGCGCGGCGGAGTACGTCGCGGTCGAGGCGCGCGACCTGGCCCCGATCCCCGCGAACGTCACCTTCACCGAGGCGGCCGCGCTGCCCCTCGCCGGGCTGACCGCCTGGCAGGGCCTGTTCACGCACGGCGGCCTGGAGGCGGGCCGGAGGGTCGTGATCCACGGCGCGGGCGGCGGCACGGGCACGCTCGCCGTCCAGCTCGCCCGCCGGGCCGGCGCGCACGTCATCGCCACCGGACGGGGACGGGTCGCGGGCCTGGCGGTGGAGCTGGGGGCGCACGAGTTCGTCGACCTGGAGCGGCAGCCGTTCGAGGAGGCGGTCGAGCCGGTGGACCTGATCTTCGACACGATCGGCGGCGACCTGCTCGCCCGCTCGGCGGCCAAGGTGAGGCCGGGCGGCGCGCTGGTCTCGATCACCGCGCCGCCGCCGGTCGTGCCGGAGGGCGGGCGGGCGGTGTTCTTCATCGTCGAGCCCGACCGCGCCCAGCTCGCCGAGCTGGCCGCGCGGGCCGGCGCGGCGCTGCTGCGCGCCCACGTCGGCGCGGTGTACCCGCTGGCCGAGACCGGTCGGGCGTTCCGTGACAAGCGCGGCGGCGTGCCGGGGAAGTCCGTGATCGAGATCTGACGACGACGCCGGGCGACCGGCGTCACATGTATGGATATGTCGGCCTATTGAGGAAACCTTGACCGGCCTGCCGTATGACCGTCCGGGCCACGGGCACGCGCAGTTACGGAGCCAAGCGACCCGCTGACTCCGCGTATCGAAGAAAGGAACCGTCATGGCGCAGAGCAAGGCCCGCAAGACGAAGACGGGCGACAAGGACAAGGACAAGAGCCGGAGCTCCTCGACCCAGAGCCGCACCGGCGCCGACAAGAAGTCCTCCGGCAACAAGCCCCAGGACGGCAAGAACCTCCCGGGGCACCAGAGCTGAGCCTGACCGGCACGACGGCGTGACACCCGGCCTTCGGGCCGCGGGTCACGCCGTCTCTCTTGTCGGGGTTGTTCCCGTCTGTGGGCAGATGACCAGAATGAGGAGACAGTTCCCCGCCCCTTCAGTCTCTCCATGCACAACGTTCACCCGTGCGCTCCAACGTGTCCGCTCGAAGGGCACGCCGCCTCATCGGCTGCCCCGTGAACGTCATGGAAGGACCCGATGCAGCCGATGGCAGCACGACAGTTATCAGGCGGTTCGAGGAGCAGGGGACGGCTCGCCGTCACCACCGCGCTCGCGGCGGTGCTGGTGGGCGGCTTCGTGACGGCGGCGCACGCCGACCCGGGTGAGCAGGGCCGCGGACGGCCGACCCCCACCCCCACGAGCACCCCCGCCCCGCCCGCCCTCACCCCCGCCACCGGCTCCTACCTGGAGGGCACCGCGAAGGTCGCCGCCGTCCCGGCCACGGCCGGCGACAGCGTCACGAAGCTCGACCTCGACGGCAACCCCGTCACCGCCACCGAGACGGTGGGCGTCTCCAAGCTGGCCTTCGACGTCGGCTCGAACTCCACCGAGGCGCAGTACCACAGCTACGTGCAGGTCAACGGCGCGTACAAGGCCGAGATCGGCAACTTCGCCAACCAGCGGGCCACCATCGAGATCCCGAACGAGCACCTGGTCAAGGGCGAGAACACGGTCGAGATCGTGGTCGGCACGATCCAGTCGTCCTGCGGGCAGAACTATGACGACTTCGTGCTCTCGGACGTCGGCCTCGAACTGCTCGGCGAGGTGGCCGACGGCGAGGACAACCCGTACACGCTCAACTTCGGCGACGGCAACTGCGGCAGCAACACCACGCTGCTCAAGCGCGCCACCCTCAGGTTCTTCACCCAGTCCGACCCGCGGGGCACGACCGGCCTCGCCGCCGACCTCGACACCACCGGGCTGGCCAACGGCGAGCACGTCCTCAGCGCCGCCACCGCGGCGGGCGCGACCGTCCGGAACACCGTGACGGTGAACAACGCCCCGGCCGGCGCGCCGCGGCTGCTGCCCACCGACGGCACCCTCGTGGCCGGCGTCAAGACGGTGAACGCGACCGTCCCGGCGGCCGGCGCGGGCGGCGTCGAGTCGCTGACCGTGGACGGCGGCAAGCCGGTCACCAGGGCCACGCTCGGCAACGGCGCCGCCATGCTCGCCTTCGACGTCGGCGCGGACTCGATCGACGACAAGTACGACGACTTCCTGCTGGTCAACGGCAAGCGCATCGACCTGGGCGGCACCTATGCGAGCCGGCGCGTGACCGTCGCGGTCCCGGCCAGGTTCCTGACGCCGGGCGAGAACACGATCAAGGTCGTCACCGGCGACTACAAGGACGCCTGCGGCGTCAACCGCGACGACTTCACGATCGCGAACCTCGCCCTGACCCTCGACGGCGCCACGGTGACCGGGACGGACGTCAAGCCCTCGTACGCGCTGGGCGACGGCGACTGCGGCAGCGACCAGGCCCTCCCGCGCGAGGCCGAGCTGCGCTACACGATCGAGGCCCCCGCCGTGCACGTCATCGAGACGCTCGGCGCGGGCCAGGCGACGCTCGGCTTCACCGTGGGCAGCAACTCGATCGAGGCCCGCTACCAGAACTTCGTGCTGGTCAACGGCCAGAAGGTGGTGCTCGACGGCGACTTCGTGAGCCGCCGGGTGGACCTGCCGATCCCGAACGAGTACCTCGTGCCCGGCTGGAACACGATCGACTTCGTGGCCGGCACGTACCCGACGTCGTGCGGCGCCAACCGGGACGACTTCGCGATCTCGAACATCGTCCTCACCCCGGCGCAGGGCACCGCGGCCGGTCAGATGATCAAGCCGTCCTACGGCATGGGCGACGGCAACTGCGGCGACACGGCGAACCCGCTGACCGAGATCGACCTGGAGTTCCTGGTGGACGCCCCGGCTCGCGGCCTGCGCGCCGACCTGGACACCACCGCGATCAAGGACGGCCGGCACACCCTGGCGGCCAGGTCCACCTCCGGCCAGACCGCCGAACGCGTCCTGATCACCGACAACTCCGCGCCGAAGGTCGCACGGAGCGTCCCCGCCGCGGACGAGAAGATCACCGCGACGGTCGTCCTGGACGTCAAGCTCGAAGACGCCTCCGGCGTGGTGTCCGGGCCGGACGTCAAGCTCGACGGCCAAGCCGTGGAGCTGGGCGCCCGGATCGGCCCCGGGCTCAAGGCGGGCCGGCACACGCTGTCGGTCACCGGCGCCGACGGGCTCGGCAACACCGCGGCCCGGGAGATCGTCTTCGAGTCGGCCGGCATCCCGGACGCCCCCGCCGAGCTCACCCCCGCCTCCGGGACGGCCGACGTGACCGACCCCGTCACGCTGTCGGCCAAGGTCGGCGAGCCCGGCGGCGGCCCCGTGACGGCCACGTTCTCCGAGGCCAGGATTCTCACCCCGGACGAGGCGTACCAGGGCACGGCCACGACGCTGCCCACGACGCTCAAGGTGCCGGGCGAGCAGCGGATCAGGGCCGACGGGCTCGAACCCGGCGACGGCCGCACGCTCGACGCCCCCACCGGCCGCGACCTCGTCTACCAGCGCTTCGACGTCAAGGTGCAGGGCCACGTGGACGCGCCCGTGCTGCGCTGGGAGGGCGTCGTCGACCCCGAGCGGCTGGCCTCGCTGCGGGCCTGGAACACCGAGGCCAAGGCGTGGGACCTGCTGACCAGCGCCCGCGGCGGGGCCGACGGCAGGACCGTCCTGACCGCCGTCGTCGGCCCCGAGTACGTGGACCGGCAGCGGGTGCACGTCATGGTGACCGGCGAGGACCCGTTCGCCGACGACATCGACCCCGGCGACCCGAACGGCTTCGCCGACCCCGCCACGTACGACTTCTCGATCGTGCACTTCACCGACACCCAGTACATCTCCGAGGGCGCGGTGGAGCAGGAGACCCCGCAGGAGCGCGCGGTGTGGGAGTCGGCCTACGCCGGCATCGTCAACTGGATCACCGCCAACAAGGACCAGCGCAAGATCTCCTACGTCGCCCACACCGGCGACATCATCGAGAACAACATCCGCAAGCCCGCCGACGAGGCCACGCAGCGCGAGGTCGTCGGCGAGTTCGAGGTGTCGTCGAAGCAGCAGCGCGTGCTCGACCAGGCGAACATCCCGAACGGCGTCATCGCCGGCAACCACGACAACCAGTCGGGCACCGAGGACGGCCCCGGAGCGATCTACAACAAGTACTACGGCCCGTCCCGCTACCAGGACGCCTCCCAGGGCTGGCGGCACGCGAAGTACGGCGGCCCGTGGAAGGAGGGCGACAACCAGAACCACTACGACCTGTTCTCCGCGGGCGGCCTGGACTTCGTGGTCGTCGGCCTGTCGTACGGCGTGACCAGGGAGGAGGCCGAGTGGGCCGACTCGGTCTTCAAGAAGTTCCCGGACCGCAACGGCATCCTGCTCTCCCACGACTACCTCGTGCCGAGCGCCAACCCCGACGGCCGCGGCGCCGCCTTCTCCGCCCCCGACGGCTCGATGCTCTACAAGACGGTGGTGGAGAAGAACCCGAACGTCTTCCTCATCCTGGCCGGTCACGAGCACGGCGTGGGCACCAACGTGAAGCCGAAGGTCGGCCAGGTCGGCAACGGCGTGGTCGAGCTGCTGGCCGACTACCAGTTCTACACGGTCTCGGCCGACCGGCTCGGGCTCACCGAGATCGGCGGTTACAAGCCGGAGGACCAGCTCCAGTTCGGGGCCAGCTACTTCCGGCTGCTGCAGTTCGACGTCAAGCGGGCCGAGCTGAGCGTGGACACCTACTCGCCGCTGCTCGGCGACTTCGGCGCCGGCGAGTTCGACCCGCTGCGCCGCTACGACGGGCGCGAGGACAACATGGTCCTGCCCGTCGACCTCACCACCCGGACGACGAGCTTCAGGACCGACTCCCTGGCGCTCTACAAGCCGACGAAGATCATCGGTAGGAGCACCGCGGCCTCCGGCCAGGTCGCCTCGGTGACGTGGCGGCACCTCAAGGACGACACGGCCTACGCCTGGTTCGTCACGGCCCGTTCCGCGGGCGGCGGCGTCACCGCGTCCGAGCCCAGCGTCTTCGTCACCAAGGACGAGCACGGCCGTCCCGGCAAGTGGGACAAGGACTCGCCCATGTACCGCTGGTTCACCCGCTGATCCGCCCCCCTCGCCGCCCCGGGCCCGCGCCCGGGGCGGCGCCCTTCCCCCTGACCCTGGAGACCCGAGACATGCCTCGCTGGCGCTGGCCGTACGCCGTCGTCCTGGCCGTCATCCTCTGCGCGGCGCTGGCCGACCTGCTGCATCCCGCCCCCGCGGCGGCGCACGACGCGACCACGAAGGCCCACGCCGAGGTGACCGGCACGGCCACCGACGTCAGGGTCGTGCTCGACCTGGAGTACGACCTGCTGATGAAGTCCGCCTGGCTCTACGCCGAGGCGTACGAGGCCAAGGAGCGGGCCGAGCAGCTGCGGCAGCTCGCGGTCAACCGCGACGCCGTGTTCGGCTACGTCACCCGCCGCTTCGCCGTCGCCCGCGCCGACCGGCCGTGCGTCCCCCGGCAGGTGGGCGGGGCGGACGTGCACCCGCGCGGCAAGGCCGCCTTCGCGACGCTGACCCTCGCCTACGCCTGCCCGGCGGTGGACGGGGGCGAGCACACGATCTCCAGCGCCCTGTTCCCCGACGCCGAGACGTTCGTCCACAGCACCCAGACGCTCCTGCGCTACGACCTCGCCGGCGAGCGGGGCTCGGCCGTCCTGACCGCCGCGAGCCCGACCCTGCGCCTGGCCGAACGGGCGGCGGCCGGGCAGATCGGGGAGTTCTTCCTGCTCGGCGTCGAGCACCTCGTGCTCGGGCTGGACCACGTCTTCTTCCTGCTCACCCTGATCATCGGCGCCCGCGGCGCGCGTGACGTCGTGGTCACCGCCTCGGCCTTCACGGTCGCCCACAGCATCACGTTCCTGCTGGCCGCCATGGGCGTGGTGGCGGTGCCGGCGGCGGTGGTCGAGCCGGTGATCGCCGCCTCGATCGTCGTCGTCGCGCTGGCGAACCTGCTGGGCCGCGACCGGCCGGGGGCCTGGCGGCTGCCCGTCGTCTTCGCCTTCGGCCTGATGCACGGGCTGGGGTTCGCGGGCGCGCTCGACATCCGCGAGAGCGGGTCGTGGGAGCTGCTGCTGTCGCTGCTGAGCTTCAACGTCGGGATCGAGGTGACCCAGCTCGCGATCATCGCCGTGCTCTTCCCGCTGCTGGTGCTGCTGCGGCGGACGGCCGCGGCCCGCTGGACGGTGGCCGCGGTGTCGCTGTCCATCGTGGCGGTCAGCCTGTACTGGTTCCTCGACCGGATCCCGATCCCGCTCTGAGCGCCCACAGACGGCCGGCTCCCCAGGCGAGCAGGGCCAGCACGCCGACCAGCAGGTATTCGATGGCCGGGATCCTGATCGCCTCGTTCGTGCCGGCCAGGTCGCCGCGCAGGGCGTACACGGCGAGCAGGGCCGCCGCGTAGCAGCCGGTCAGCGCCCAGCGGGCGGCGCGGGACAGGCCCAGGCCGTGCATCTGGGTGATCACGAAGACGCCGAGGAAGCCGAACAGGAACATCGGCCACAACCCGTCCGGGCCCGAGGTCATGACGGCCACCAGGGTGCCGTGGACCACGACGGCCAGCTCCAGCGTCACCGTCCAGTAGCGGTTGGTGTGCGCCCTGGTCAGGAAGAGGCTGCCCTGGAGCAGCAGCAGGAACATGTAGAAGAAGCCGATCAGGTGGCCGGGCGTGGACTCGGCCGGGTGGTACCAGAAGGTGTAGACCGCCGCCCAGCTGAACAGGTAGCCGTGGTACCGGCGGGCGAAGTCGACGATCTCCCGCCTGATGGGCGCGGGCCGGCCGAGGAACAGGCCACGCCGCCGGTTCTCCATGATCAGGACGACCACCAGCAGGAGGACGACCGAGCCCTGGGAGCTGTAGATCGACACGTCCTGGGCCAGGCCGTCGTAGAACAGGTGGGTCTGGACGGTGTGCAGGGCGACGAACCCGGCGTTCACCGCCAGTGCGACGACGTTGACCGGGTGGAGACCGGCGGAGTAGCGGCGGACCCGGGTCTGGGCGTGGTGGATGAGCCACCAGAACACGAGCTGGTGGGCGGCGTAACCGGCCCAGGCCGACAGCCTGGTCCACACGGTGGGCTCGGGCAGCTTCCAGTAGTACCAGGACGCGCCCTGGTCGGGCAGCAGCACGACGTCGTCCAGCCACCGGCCCAGGAACCAGATCAGCCCGGTCAGGACGGCGCTCGCGACCACCCCGGCGACGAGTACCGTCTCAGGACGGATCGCGGCTAACGTTTTCTTTCCACGATGGAATACTTCCACGATAGAAATATAAGGGGTGACATGACGGCCTATGACCTGATGGTCCTCATCCGCCGGCTCAACGTGGAGAGCGACCGGTTCGTGGAGGGCTTCGCGGTCGGGCACCGGCTGCACAGGACGGACATGAACGCCCTGGTGGTCATCCTCGACGCCCACCTCGCCGGCCGGCCGCTCTCGCCCGGCGGGCTGGGGGCCGCGCTGAACCTCTCCGCCCCCGCCACGACCGCCCTCCTCGGCCGGCTGGAGCAGGCCGGCCACGTCGTGCGGCGGCGCGACGAGGGCGACCGCCGCAAGGTCGAGGTCGTTCTGAACGAGCAGGCCGTCGAGCTGGCGGGCGCCTTCTTCGCGCCGCTGGTCCGGCGGCTCACCGCGGCGATCGACGCGTTCACCCCGGCGGAGCGGGAGGTCGTCGGCAGGTTCCTCGCGGACGCGATCGAGGCGACCGTGGCGGCCAGGAAGGAGCACGAGGCGTGAGCGCGCCCCGTTCGATCGTGATCACCGGCGGCACCCGCGGCCTCGGGTTCGGCCTCGCCCGCTCGCTGACCGCCCGCGGCCACCGGGTCACCGTGTGCGGCACCGACCCGGACCGCGTGGCCGCGGCGGGGGCCGAGCTCGGCGTGCCGGCCGTCGTGGCCGACGTCGCCGACCGCGCCCGCCTCCAGGACCTGTGGGACGAGGCCGTACGGCGGCACGGCCGGGTGGACATCTGGGTCAACAACGCCGGGATCTCCCACGACCGCCTCCCGCTGTGGCGGCTGCCCGCCGCCGAGGCCCGCGCGGTGACCGAGGTCAACCTGCTGGGCACGGTCAACGGCTGCGCGGTGGCCGTGGCGGGCATGGCGGCGCAGGACGGCGGAGGCCACGTCTGGAACATGGAGGGGCTGGGCGGCGACGGCCGGGCGGTGCCCGGACTCGCCGTCTACGGCGCCACCAAGCGGGCCGTGACGTACCTGACCAGGGCGCTGGCCAAGGAAGCCCCCGACGGGGTGACGGCGGGCCTGCTCAGCCCCGGCATGGTGGTCACCGACCTGCTGACGCACGGCTACTCGGCGGCCGAGCGGGAACGGTCGGCCCGCATCTTCGCGATCCTGGCCGACCCGGTGGAGACGGTGGCGCCGTGGCTGGCCGAGCGGCTGGTCAGCCGGGCGCGGAACGGCGCCCACGTACGCTGGCTGACCCCCGCCAAGATCGCCTACCGCTTCGCCACCCGCCGCCCCTGACGTGGCCTCGCCATCCGCCGCCCCTGACGTGGCCTCGCCATCCGCCGCCCCTGACGTGGCCTCGGTTCAGCCGTCCTGCCTGCGGACGAGGAAGCCGCCGCGGCCGTCGAACTCCACCGCGTACACCGCGTCGAAGCCGTCGGAGGCGCGTGGCCGGCGCAGTCGTCTGAGGGTGGCGAAGACGCCCACCTCGGGGACCCGGGCCCGGCCCGTCCGTTCGGCGTTGCGCTGGAGGGAGGCCTTGACGTTGGGCGGGAACCAGTAGGCCACCACCCGCGCGCCGTGCTCGCGGCCGGCCACGATGAGCGGCTGCCACTCCTCGGGCGAGGCGTTGGTGTTGTCCACGGCCACGTTCCGGTCCTCCTCCAGCGCCTCGCGGATCAGCCGGAGCTGGCGGTGCTGACGGCGGCGCGCGTTGGGGAAGTCGTCCTTGCTCACGTGCGCGTGCGTGGTGGCCAGGCAGCGCCGGTAGAAGGTGGACTTGCCGGAGGCCTGCAGGCCGATGAGCACGGCCACCTCCCGATCGATCATGGTTCCACCCTATTTGGTGCTGGACAGGCTAACGTCGTTAGCCTAGAGTCTGGCTAACAGCGTTAGCTTTGAGGAGGGCATCATGACCGCGGTGACCGTCAGGCGGGTGGCCGGCCGTTGCGGGTGGGCCGTGCTCGCCGCCTTCTGCCTGGCGTTCCTCGTCTTCGAGATGGTCAAGCACGGGGGCGCCACGCCGGTCAGCTCGGCGTTGTTCGTGCTGGCGCCGTACGCGACCAGGTTCGGCGGGCCTGCGGTGGTGCACGACCTCGCCCACCGTCCGTGGATCCCGCTGGCCGTGCTGGTCGGTTGCTCGGTCTCGCCGCTGGGCTGGGTGCCGGTCTTCACGGCGGGGCTGGCCTGGCTCACGTACGTCGCCGTCGCCCGGCTCCTCGGCCACGGTCCGAGGGGCGCGCGTGGCTGAGCTGTCGCCGCGCGCGGGGCAGATCGTCGCGGCGGCGCGGGAGCTGGTCGAGGCGGGTGGGGCGGACGCGCTGACCATGCGCGCGCTGGCCGCGCGGCTGGGGATTCGCGCGCCGTCGCTCTACAAGCACTTTCCCGACAAGTCCGCCGTGGAGGCCGAACTCATCGCCATCGCCCTCGCCGAACTGGCCACCGCCCTGGAACGCGCCGAGCACGACGGTGGCGGGGGCGGGCTGGCGGCGCTCGGACGGGCCTACCGGGCGTATGCGCTGGGCCATCCGCATCTGTACCGGCTGATGAGCGCGGGGCCGCTGCCGCGTGACCTGCTGCCCGCCGGGGTGGAGGAGCGGGCGGCGCTGCCGCTGGTCCGGATCGTGCGGGGCGAGGCCGCCGCCCGCGCGGTCTGGGGGCTGGCCCACGGCCTGGTCATGCTCGAACTCGACGGCCGCTTCCCGCCCGGCGCCGACATCGAGGCCGCCTGGACCGCCGGGATGTCCGCGTTCACGACGGCGGCCCGCTGAGGGTTCCGCGTGAGGTTCAGGGGCGGGGGTGGAGGCCGTCCAGGGTGAGGGTGAGGAGGCGGTCGGCGCGGGCCGGGTCGGGGGTGGCCTGGGCGATGCCCGCCGCCAGCTCGACCAGGTCGGCGACCTCGACGTCCGCGCGCACGGCCCCCGCCTCCTGGGCGGGCAGCAGCAGCCGGGTGGCGGCGGCGCGCAACATCGCCCAGCAGTCGACCCCGGCCCCGTCCTGCGTGAGCATCATCCGTGCCCCGAGCCCCCGGTCGGTCATGGCGTGCGCGACCAGCGACCGCAGCCAGGCCACCAGCGCCTCGCCGGGCGGCAGCGCCTGGCCCGCCTCCTCGGCCCGTGCGCACAGCCGGGTCAGCCGCCCCTCGAACACGGCCGCGAGCAGCGCCTCGCGGGTGGGGAAGTGCCGGTAGAGCGTGCCCGCCCCGACGCCGGCGCGTCTGGCGATCTCGTTGAGCGAGGCGTCGGGCCCCTCCTCGGCGACCACGGCGATGGCCGCCGCCACCAGTTGCTCGTAGTTGCGGCGCGCGTCGGCGCGCATGGTCCGTGCCGGCACTGGACACTCCCGCGGGTTGAATCGGAGAACGTCTCCGATTATAGTCCCCGACGTAACCGGAGAAGTTCTCCGCATAGACGGGACGGTGACCCATGACCGACGACGGACCCCGCCTGGGCAGGGTGGGCCTGTGGACGTTCGCCCTCGAGGCCCACCCCGCCGGGGTGGCGCAAGAGGCCGCGGCCGAGATCGAGGAGCTGGGGTACGGCGCCCTGTGGTTCGGCGAGGGGTTCGGCCGCGACTCGGTGAGCCAGTCGTGGCTGCTGCTCTCGGCGACCAGGCGGATCACGGTGGCCGCCGGCATCGCCAACATCGCCCTGCGCGACCCGATCGCCATGGCCGCCGCCGAACGGGCGCTCAACGAGGCCCACCCCGGCCGGTACCTCCTCGGCCTCGGCGGCCACCGCATCAGTGACGAGCCGATCCAGATGGACGGCTACAAGATCCCCAGCCTGGGCCGGGCGGTGACCACGATGGGCGGCTACCTCGACGCCATGGACGCCGTCCCGCTGGAATCGGCGGCCCCCGCGCACGCGCCGCGCCGCGTGCTGGCCGCGCTCGGCCCGAAGATGCTGGGCCTGGCGGCCCGGCGTACGCTCGGCGCCCACACGTACTTCGTGCCCGTCGAGCACACCGCGCGGGCCAGGGAGGCGATGGGGCCCGGCGCGTTGCTGGCCGTCGAGCAGGCCGTCGTGCTGCACCGCGACCCGGCCAGGGCCCGCGAGGTGGCCGCGGAGCACGTCTCCTTCTACCGCACCGGCGCGCCCCACCAGGCCGCCAGCCTGCGCAGGCTCGGCTTCGGCGAGGACGAGATCGAGCACGGCAGCGACAGGCTGGTGGACGCGATCGTGGCCCACGGCGACGCGGCGGCGATCGAGAAGCGCGTACGGGCCCACCTCGACGCGGGCGCCGACCACGTGTGCCTCCAGGTCCTCACCGACCGCCCCGGCGACGTGCCCCTCCCGGAGTGGCGCGAACTCGCCGCCCTGACCTCCTTGTGACGACGTGACGACCACGCCCAGGCGGGGGCGGCGGCCCGCCGTCGGTGCGGCGGGTACGGGGTGCGTGGGCTGCGGCGAGCGCCGCGGGCCTCCGGCACGCATGACGGCGGCGGCCCGAGGGGGTTCCCGAAAAAGACCGGACGGCGGGAGAGCCTGTTCAGACGGGGGCGGGCCGTGAGGTGATCAACGCGAGATGATCGAGAGCGAAGTGGTCAGGTGCACGTATGAGAAGACGTCAAGTCATAGCGGGTCGGTAGCGGATCCAGATGTCGCCCTGGCTGTGGCCGGAGAGGCGGAGCACGACCGCGTCGGCGGCGGGCGGTTCGACCGGTTTGTTGTGGACCCGGCCGAGCCCGGGGGAGACCACCTCGTCGGCCCGCACCCGCCAGCCGTGCGGCACCTTCAGATGCAGGTCGCCGAACCACGAGGTGATCGTCACCTGCACCAGCACCTCGGGATGGGGACACTCGGCGGCGAGGAAGTCGAGCTTCGCGGTCCCCCAGACGCCCAGCCGGACGTCGATGCGCGGCGGCACCACCCACCGCCCGGCCCGGCTCACCCGCCAGTGCTCGGTGTGCATCCTCAGCACGTCCGAGGGAGAGGCGGGGGCGGGGGAGAGGGCGGGCAGATCGGCGACGAGGGCACTGAGCTCGCCTACGGTCCTCGCGGCGTACGTGCGGTCGATGCGTTCGCGTAACTCGTCGAGGCTGATGCGGCCTTCGGCGACCGCCTGTCGCAGCCTGTCGGCCACCTGGTCGCGGTCGTGGTCGCCGGCCCGGATGTCGGCGTCGTCCGTCATGGCGACCACTCTAAGGATCATCGGGCGCGCGGGCCATGCGCGGGCTCGGTCAGTCTGCGGCGGCCCGGTAGCCGGTGGCGCGGAACAGGAACGACGCCCACGACCGGTAGGGCCGCCACGACTCGGCGAGCTTGCGGTAGGCGCCCGCGGGGGCGTCCTCGGGCAGCCCGTACGCCTCGCGCAGGATGCCGAACAGCCGGGGTTCGTCGCCGGGGAACGCGTCGGGCGCGCCGGCTCCGCGGATCAGGATCAGCCCGGCCGAGAACGGCCCCACGCCGGGCAGCGCGCGCAGTTCGGCCAGGGCGTCCTCGGGGGTGAGCGAGCGCAGGTGCTCGGTGGTGAGCACGCCGTCGAGCGCCGCCCGCGCCAGGCCGCGCAGCCACTCCTCCTTCTGCGCGGGCAGGCCGAGACCGCCCGCGTCCACCAGGCTCACGGGCGGCGGGAACGCCTGGTACGTCTGCCCGTCCACGGTGACGGCGGCGCCGTACCGGTCGGCGATGCGCTGCTTGACGCGCGAGGCAATGAGCATCGACGAGCGCTGCACGATCACCGCCCAGCAGGCCGCCTCCCACGGGCTCCAGAAGCACACCGGCCGCAGCCCGGGGCGGTCCCGCTGCACGTCGCCGAGGACCGGGTCGGCCGCGGCGAGCTCGGCGAAGCCGGTGGCGTCCACGTCGAGGGAGAGGATGCGCGCGATCTCGCCGCGGATCGCCGGGCCGGGGGCGCGGGTGGTGGTGACGGCGACGCCGCCGGGGGCGCCGGTGACGCTCACCCCGATCGGCAGCCAGTCGGACTCGGCACAGTAGGCGAAGCGCAGCGTCCGGCCGTCGGAGGGCAGCGCGCTGGTGGCCGGCCAGTCCTCGACGAAGCGCAGCGCGGCGCCGAAGTCGAACGGGCCCTTCGCGGTGAGCGTGAATCCGTGCGTGGTCATGGGCCGTATGGTAGGCGCCGCGGCGGCATGGTCCCTGGTGGGGCCGGGCCTGCGCATCACGGGGCCCGGCGGGGGCAGCGGGCGGGCATGAGGAAGTTCATGAAGATCTTCGTGGCGCGCTGGCTGGCCCGTACCCCCTGGGGGCTGGCGATCATGGCCGCCGCCTACCTGCTCGGACGGCGGAGGAGGCAGGCCGGGCGGCCCGCCGGACGGCCGACCGGCCGCCGGCGGGCGCGCCGCGAGCCCGCCCACCACCGCCGCTAGTCCCGGACGGAGGCGGGACGCCGGCGGTCGCCCTGCGCGGCCGCCGGCCCTCTGTCCCAGGTGCGGTAGAGGATGGACCGCGCGGCCACGACCACGCAGAACACCCCGAGCAGCAGCCCCCACGTCACGTCCGAGAAGAAGTGCATGCCGCGGTAGAGCCGGGAGAAGGCGACGATCAGCGGGGCGGCGATCCCGATCGTCCAGATCACCACCTGCAGGGTCCGGTTGCGCACGTGCGTCGTCAGCACCAGCGCCAGCCCGCAGTAGAACGCGACGGCGGCGCTGACGTGCCCCGAGGGGAAGCTGGAGGTGGGCGGCGCGGGGTCGAGGTGGGGCACCGGCGGACGGCTGCGGCCGACGGGCTCGGTGGTGGCCAGGAAGACCAGCGACTGGCCCCAGACCGCCGCGATCATGAAGATCGACTCCCGCCAGCGCTTGTAGACCAGCCGGAACAGGATCACCGCCACCGCCGTGAACGCCACGACGTAGGGCGTGTCCGACAGGCTGGTGCCGTAGTCGGTGAGCGTGTTCCACAGCGACGTGCGGATGGAGGCGAAGCCCTTGCTCACGGCCACGTCGCCGGGCTGGGGGACGCCGACGATGAGCAGCCCCATGCCGTACGTGACGGCGCCCATCAGCACCAGAGGTAACACCAGCGTCAACGCGTAGTACCGGACATGCTCAGCTTTGCTCATCGGGCACCTTCACCGGTTCGGGTTCCATACCTTCGGTCAGCGGCGCGGTGGGCCGTCTGCCCGTGTCGCGCCGCCACGTCTCGAACGCCGCCGCGGTCGCGGCGATCACCGCCACGCCCAGCACGACCCCCGCCACGACGTCGCTCACCCAGTGCACGCCGAGGGCGATCCTGGTGAAGCCCACCGAGACCACCACGAAACAGGCCAGCACCCAGGCGAGCCGGCGCCCCCACCGGGGCAGCATCGGCAGCAGGAGCAGGGTGACGACCCCGGCCCCGAGCGTCACGTTGACCGCGTGGCCGGAGGGGAAGGAGTCGCCGGGCGCCAGCGCGACGGGGTCGGGCAGGTGCGGCCGCACCCGCGCGACGAGGATCTTCAGGCCGAGCCCGATCAGGCCGCCCGCGGTCACGGTCGTGATCGCCCACAGGGCCAGCCTGCGCCTGCCGTGCATCAGCAGCCAGATGGTGAACGCCGCCACCGCGACGCGCCACGGCCACGGCCCGAACAGGTCGGTCCAGACGATGAGCACCCTGGTCACGCCGGGATGGGCGAGCGCGTACTCGTGCAGTTCATGGGCCACCCCGGCGTCCAGCCGGTTGAGCGGCATCTTGGCCACGACGAGCAGCAGGGAGAACGGGATCATGATGAGCGCGACGGCGAACGCCGCGACCGTCATCCGTGGTCCCAGCCTGTCGAGCAGGAATGTCTTCATCAGAACCTCCGCGATCTCCGCAGCTCCGGCGGCCGGCCGTCGGGGTCGACGGCGAACCGGTAGAGCGGCATGGCCATCGCCCTGCGCACCCGGGACAGCGTGGGGGCCGGGTGCGGGCGTAACCGGCCGGACGGGCGCGGGCCCCGGCAGCCGGCCGAGTGCCAACCCTCCAGCCGGGCCGCCGACTCGGCGAACGCGTCGAACGCGGCGACCGGGTCGCACAGCTCGTCCCGGCCGGACTCCGACTCCTCGTCCAGGTGCTCGGCCATGAGCGCCAGCCGCAGGTCGCGGGCGAACCGCAGGGCGCCGTGCGGCGGTCTCGGGTCCTCCCGCTCGTCCAGGACGGCGCAGCTCAGCTCCGAGTCGTAGGTCCACGAGCGCAGGTTGACGTTGTCCGACCCGACCGACGCCCACACGTCGTCCACCACGCACACCTTGGCGTGCACGTAGACGGGGGTGCCCTGGTGGTTCTCCAGGTCGTAGATCGCGACCCGGTCGCCGCCGGCCCGCATCAGCCGGTCCAGCGCCTCGACCCGGCCGATCAGGCTCGCCGGGCCGGCCAGCCAGCCGTCCTGGTCGGGGTGGCGGGGCACCACGATGATCATGCGCAGCTCCGGCTCGCGCTCCAGCGCCTGGGCGAACGGCTCGATCACGTCCGTGGACCACAGGTACTGGTCCTCCAGGTACACCAGCGACCGGGCCCTGCCGAGCACCTTGTGGTAGGCGTGCGCGATGCTGCGCTCGCCGTCCGGCGCGAACGGGTACGCGCTGTGCCGGGCGGGATAGGTGCGCAGGAGCTGCACGTGGTGCGTGCCCGCGGGCGGGGGCGGCGGGCCCGGGTCGGGCAGCGGGGGAGCGTCGTCCAGCTTGCTGAAGTGGTCGCGCAGGCGGCGCAGCGGGTCCCTGGTCTCCGGGGCCGGGTCCTCCCAGCGCTCGCAGAAGGTCTTCTCCACCTCGGCGACCGCCGGTCCGCGGATGGCGAGCTGGATGTCGTGCCAGGGCGGGCGGGGGCCGTACACGTCGGGCATCGGGCAGGACTGCGGGTCGCCCAGGTGTTCGGCGTCGTCGCGGCGGCTGTGGCACAGGTCGATGCCGCCGACGAAGGCCACGTCCGCCGAGGGGTCGCGGTCGTGGCGGAGGATGACGAACTTCTGGTGGTGCGAGCCGCCCGGCTTGGTTCGGGTGTCCAGCAGCGCCTGCCCGTGCGCGTTCTCGATCTTCTCGCCCAGGTGCCGGTTCTCGGCCGCGCTGAACCGCAGGCGGTCCAGGTGGGAGCGCCAGATGAGGCCCCTGACGACGGCGCCGCGCTCGGCCGCCGCCCCGAGGGCGGCGCTCACCGTGGGGCCGTCGTCGGTCAGCCGCTCGTCGGGGTCGCCCCGCCAGTCGGCGAACAGCAGCAGGTCGTCCTTGCGCAGCGCTTCCAGACAGCTCTTCAGCTCGGCGAAGTACGTGGCGCCGTGGATCAGCGGCCGTACGTCGTTGCCGCTGGACCACGCGTCGAGGCCGGTCGCCCGGTTGTCGCGTTCCTCCTCGGTGAGGAACCAGTCCTGGATGCGCATTCGGCCACCGCTACCCGCACAAAAGCCATCAATAACCCGGTAAAGCCCGGGTAGTGCGGGAGGAGTGTCCCCCACTATCGCGGTTGTCGCACATCAGAAGAAGATCCTCGGCGCCGGCCTGGACCGGCTGCGCGTGCTGCTCACCGAGCGGGACGTCGGCGAGCTGATCTGGCACGAGGTGCCCAAGAGCAAGAAGGCGCCCAAGAAGGTGCGCAAGGCGCTCAAGGCGGGCGCGGAGCTGGTGTTCGTCTGGGGCGGTGACGGCATGGTGCAACGCTGCGCCGACGCCATGGCCGGCTCCGGCGTGCCGATGGCGATCCTGCCCGCCGGGACGGCCAACCTGTTCGCCGGCAACCTGGGCATCCCCACCGACCTGGAGGAGTCCGTACGGATCGGCTTCGAGGGCCGCCGTGCCGAGCTGGACCTCGGGGTGCTCAACGGCGAGCACTTCGCGGTCATGGCCGGGGCCGGGTTCGAGGCCGAGATGATCGCCGAGGCCGACGGCAAGGCCAAGCGGAAGTTCGGCAAGCTGAGCTACGTCAAGGCCGCCGTCCGGCACGTCGGCGGGCCCCTGGTGCCGATGACGGTCAAGGTCGACGGGTCCACCTGGTTCGAGGGGGAGGCGAGCTGCCTGCTGCTCGGCAACGTGGGCACGATCGCCGGCGGGGTCGAGGCGTTCGACGACGCCCGGCCCGACGACGGCTGGCTGGAGGTCGGGCTGTCCACGGCCAAGGGGCCGATCCAGTGGGCCCGGGTGATGGGCAAGATGGCCGCCGGACGGTCGGAGGACTCGCCGTTCGTGCGCATCACCCGGGCGCGCAAGGTGTCGGCCCGGTTCGGCTCGCCGATGACGTACGAGCTGGACGGCGGCGACCGCGAGGCCACCACCAAGATCAAGGCGAAGGTGGCCCCGGGCGCGCTGACCGTCTGCCTGCCGTCCTAGCCGGCGCGGGCGGCGTCCATGACCCGCGCGGCGTCGCGCTCGAAGGAGGCGCGGGCGCCGAGCGTCAGGAGGCCGCCCACGATCATGGGGACGACCAGCAGGTACATGCCGCCGATCAGCGAGCCGAACCGGTCGGAGGCGATGCCGACGACGAGCGAGCCGAACGCCCCGGCCGCCGTGATGAGCAGTTGCAGGACGGCGAAGCCGAGACCGCGCGCGGCGGCCGGGACGACGTCGGCCAGGCAGGCCGTCATGTTCGGGATCGCGATCGACATGAGCGAGCAGGCCAGCAGGACCAGCGCGGTCATCGGGCCGATCGAGTCCATGGCCAGCGCGCCGGCCAGGACGGCCGCGCCCGCCGTGATGCCGCCGCCGCCGGCCAGCAGCCTGCCGCCCTTGCGGGTACCGTGCCACCTGCGGCCCAGCCAGGAGCCGACCAGGGTGCCGGCCAGCGTCCCGGCGATGGTGATCAGGCCGCTCAGCGAGCCGGCGGCGCCGACGCCGACGCCGTACTCGCGGACCATGAGCGTGGGCAGCCAGTAGAAGATCCCGGCCAGGCCGAGGGTGAGCAGGCCCAGCCCGACGCAGACGAACAGCAGCGTCGGGATGCGGATGACCTGCCCGAACTGCTGCCAGAAAGGCGCCTTGGGCGACGCGGCGCCCTCAGGCGATCCTGTGGTTTCTGCGGGGGCTCCGGCGACCATCCGGTCCAGGTCGCCGCGGCCCGGCTCGCGCAGGAACCACACGAGCACCGCCGTGAGCACGCCGGGCACCACCATCACCAGGAACGCGGTGCGCCAGGAGAACACCTCGGCCAGCACGCCGCCCAGCAGCGTGCCGATGCCGCCGAGGTAGGTCGTGACGCGGGTCAGCCCGTACGCCTTGGCCCGGCTGACCGGCGGGTAGTAGTCGGCGAGCAGGCTGCCGGCCGCCGGGTTGTCGATGTTCTCGGCCGCCGCGAGCAGCACCCGCATCAGGTAGAACATCACGAAGCCGGTGGCCAGGCCCGAGCCGAGCGTGGCGACGGCCCACAGCAGCACGACCACCGCGATGATCCGCGTCCGGCTGAACCGGTCGGCCAGGAAGCCCGCGGGCAGGGAGACGATCGCGGCGGCCAGCGCCGCGGCGGTCGGGATCGAGCCCGCGGCGGTGTCGCTGAAGCCCCACTCCTTCTGGACGAGCGGCAGCACCCCCGACAGCAGGTTGTACTCCATGCGGTCCACGAGCCCGACGACGAAGAGCACGACCAGCGGCGCCCAGCCGAACGGCGCCCTGGTCCGCGCGTCGATGACGCCGGCACGCGGCGAACCCAACGTCCTGACCATGCCCACCCTTCCCGTAGGAAAATCTAGAATTCTGTTCTAGGCGAACGTTCTAGCCAGAGTGGCAGAAGTCACACGATTCGTAAATGGGCGTTTTCTGGGAAATTTCGCAGTTTGGGGCTCATGTACGGTGATCGCATGAATCCTGGGCAGGTCACGGGCGCGATGCTGGTCGCCGGCACCACCTCCGACGCGGGCAAGAGCGTGGTCACCGCCGGGATCTGCCGCTGGCTGGCCCGCCAGGGCGTGCGCGTGGCGCCCTTCAAGGCCCAGAACATGTCGCTCAACTCCTACGTCACCGCCGGCGGCGCCGAGATCGGCCGCGCCCAGGCCATGCAGGCCCAGGCCGCCGGGCTGGAACCGGTCGCCGACATGAACCCCGTCCTGCTCAAGCCGGGCAGCGACCGCCGCAGCCAGGTCGTGCTCCTGGGCGAGCCCGTCGCGGACGTGGACGCCATGGAGTACGGCGCGCTCAAGGACCTCCTGCGGACCACCGCCCTGGCCTCCCTGGACCGGCTGCGCGCCCAGTACGACGTGGTGATCTGCGAGGGCGCCGGCAGCCCCGCGGAGATCAACCTGCGCCGCGGCGACATCGCGAACATGGGCCTGGCCAGGGCCGCCGGGCTGCCCGTCGTCGTGGTCGGCGACATCGACAGGGGCGGCGTGTTCGCCGCCTTCCACGGCACGGTCGCGCTCCTGGACGCGGCCGACCAGGCCCTCGTCTCAGGGTTCGTGGTGAACAAGTTCCGGGGCGCCCGCGAGCTGCTCGAACCCGGCCTCGACATGATCAGGAAGCTCACCGGCCGGTCGGTGTACGGCGTGCTGCCCTGGCTCGACGGCCTCTGGCTGGACGTCGAGGACTCCCTCGCGCTGGACAACCGCCGGGTCGCGACCGGCCGGCCGCTGGGCAGGCAGACGTTGCGCGTGGCGGTCGTCCGGCTGCCCCGGATCTCCAACTTCACCGACCTGGACGCCCTGGCCGCCGAGCCCGGCGTGGTGGTGCGCTTCGTGACCGACCCGGTCGAGCTGGACGACGCCGATCTGGTGGTGCTGCCGGGCTCGCGGGCCACGGTCGAGGACCTGGCCTGGCTGCGGCGCACCGGCCTGGCCGACGCCCTGCTCGCGCGGCGCGGGCCCGTCCTCGGGATCTGCGGCGGGTTCCAGATGCTCGGCCGGGAGATCGTGGACGAGGTCGAGTCGCGGGCGGGCCGGGTGGACGGGCTCGGGCTGCTGCCGGTGCGCGTCGAGTTCGCACCGGACAAGCGGCTCGCCCGGCCGGTCGGGCAGGCCTACGGGCAGCCGGTCAGCGCGTACGAGATCCACCACGGGCGGGCGACGGTCGAGGGCGGCGAACCCTTCCTGGACGGCTGCCGTGCCGGCGACGTTTGGGGCACCACCTGGCACGGCGCCCTGGAGAACGACGCCTTCCGCCGGGCCTTCCTGGCCGACGTGGCCGAACGGGCCGGGCGCGCCTTCGTCCCCGCCCCGGACACCGACTTCGGCCGCCTGCGCGAGGCCCGCCTGGACGCCCTGGGCGACCTGGTCGAGCAGCACCTGGACACCGACGCCCTGCTCGGCCTGCTGCGCGACGGCCCGGCCCCCGTGCCCTACCTGCCGCCGGGCGCCCCCTTGGCCTGATCCCGCCGGGAACGCTCGCCCTGGGCGGTGATCCAGGCGTCGATCTCCTCCCAGTGGGAGTACAGCCAGCGGACCTGGCTCTCCCGGTCGTCCCTGGGCACCTCGGCCGCCGGCACCCGCCACCACCTGGCCGTGATCCGCGCCGCGTACGGCAGCCTGCGCCACACGTCGCCGATGGTGACGAGGTCGTCCAGGCCGGTGTGCGCGACGAAGACCACGTCGGCCTCCGGGCAGGCGGTGATCGCGGCGATGGCCCCGTTCGGGCGGGGCGGCAGCAGGTGGGTCATGCCGCGCGCCCGCTCCGCCTCCTCGGCCAGCCCCTTGTCCTCCAGCCGGCGGATCGCCAGCCGCCGCCGGCGCGGGGTGAAGTTGCCGCCCTCGGGGAAGATCACCAGCGCGTCGCGGTCGTCCATGGTCGCCGACAGCCGCCGGATCTCCTCGATCACCCGCTCGCGTCCGGACCGCCGCGGCACGAAGGCGTTCGGCAGGCGGTTGACCACGACATCGAGCGACGGGTCGTACTGGAGGGCGGCCTTCATGACGATGCGCGGGTGCCGCCCGTACACCGCCAGCAGGTGATAGATCAGCAAGAAGGAGTCGCCCGGCCCGGCGTGCCGGGAGAGCACCACGACCGGGCGGCTCAGCCGGGCGGCGCGCTCCTGCGGGGTGGGCGCGGGCTCCTCGACGTCCACGGTCAGCCGGAAGATCCGCACCGCCGCCGCGTACACCTTGGCCAGGAACCAGCGGATCAGCGCGTAGTGCCGCTCCTGGCGCCGGGCCCGCCCGAACGCCCCCGACAGCCACAACCCGAGGCACGCGATGAGCACCGCCGACTCCAGCGTCAGCCAGGCCGCGCCGAACCAGACGAACCGCAACCCCCTGCGCTGCGGCGGCGGCAGCCGCAAGGACGCCCCGAACGTGACCAGCAGCCACAACGGCAACGTCACCAGCACCACCACGGTGACCACGATGACGAGCGGAGCCAGCACGATCCGGCGGACGATACGCGGTGGGATCAACGGCGCCTCCCTGAGGTCTGCCTGCCCTGAGGCCCTGCCTTCATCCTCCTCTTGTCCGCAGATAGTGCGAAGAAGCCTGGTGCGCCCGCTCGATGTAGGTGGAGATCTGGGACAGGTCGCGGTAGCGCAGGGTCGACAGCGGCGCGGCGACCCCGGCGGGCAGCACGTGCACCTCCACCCCCGGCGGCAACGTGGCCATCTCCTCGGCGAACCGGTAGCGCCGCGCGATCTCGAACGCCACCATCCCCACCTCCCAGAACCGCCGGGGCGCGGTCAGCGGGCGCTCGATCCGGCCGACGTGCAGCACGTAGACCCGCCTGGCCCCGAGCTGCACGGCCCGCCCGACGGGGATGCTGTGCACCAGCCCGCCGTCGAAGAAGTGCTCCCCGCCGATCTTCACGGGCGGCAGCAGCCCCGGCACCGCGCACGACGCCAGCACCGCCTCCACCAGCGGCCCGCTGGCGAACCAGTGGGCCGCGGCCCGCTCCACCGAGGCCGCCACGCACTGGAACGGCACCGCCAGCTCCTCGATCAGCTCCGTGCGCACCGTCCCGGCCAGCACCTCCCGCAGGGGACCGTTGGGATGCAGGTGGGTGCCGGTCCTGGCCAGCGTGGACAGCCGCGTCACCCACGACCCGGCGAACGCCGTGCGCACGACGTCGGACCGCCACAACGAGGTCAGCCGGTCGACCGCCCGCGCGGGGTCGGCGGCGATGAGCGCGCCGTTGAGCGCCCCCACCGACGTGCCGACGACCACGTCGGGCCGGATGCCGAAGTCGTCGAGCGCCTGGAGCATGCCCACCTCGTGAGCCCCCAGCACGCCACCGCCACCGAGCACGAACGCCGTCTCCACGTTCCTCACCCTGCCCATCTCACGCTGCCCATTCTCGTTGCCGTGTCCCGGAAGAAAACCGGCCATGACGCTGCCGACTTCGGCCAGTGACCCCACCACCGCCCCGGCGGGACGATTCCGGCATGACAGCAGTGGTACAGGCCGAAGGGCTGACCAAGTACTACGGCGGGCGGCGCGGCCTCGAAGACCTCACGCTGGAGATCCGGCCCGGCGAGATCTTCGGCTACCTCGGGCCCAACGGCGCCGGCAAGACCACCACGATCAGGTTGCTGCTCGACGTGATCAGGCCCACCCGCGGCACGGTCCGCGTGTTCGGCCACGACCCGCGCGCCGCCGCCACCCGCGCCCGCATCGGCTACCTGCCCGGCGAGCTGGCCCTCGAAGGCCGCGACCGGGCCCGCGACTACCTGGGCTTCCTCGGCCGCGTCCGCGGCGGGGTGCCGGGCAGCCGCATCGAGGAGCTGGCCGAACGGTTCGACGCCGACCTGTCGGTGCCGATGCGCAAGCTCTCCAAGGGCAACAGGCAGAAGGTCGGGCTGATCCAGGCGTTCATGCACGAGCCGGAGTTCCTCATCCTCGACGAGCCGACCAGCGGGCTCGACCCGCTCGTCCAGCAGGAGTTCCTGGCCATGGTCCGGGAGGTGCGGGCGGCCGGCCGGACCGTGCTCATGTCCTCGCACGTGCTGGCCGAGGTGGAGAGCGTCTCCGACCGGGTCGGCATCGTCCGCGCGGGCCGCCTGGTGACCGTGGAGAACGTGGCCGCGCTGCGCGAGAAGGCCGTGCGCCGGATGGAGCTGCACTTCGACGCCCCGGTGCCGGCGTCGGCGTTCGAGGGCCTGCCGGGGGTGCGCGACCTGCGGGTGGAGGGCGCCAGCGTCCGGTGCACGATCGACGGCCGTCCGGACGCCCTGGTCAAGGCCGCCGCCCGGTTCACCGTCGTCCACCTGGTCAGCGCCGAGCCCGACCTGGAGGAGATCTTCCTGACCTACTACAGCGAGGAGGACCGGCACCATGATCGCCAAGAGTCTGCGTGACCACCGCCGGGCCCTGATCTGGTGGACCGTCGGCATCAGCGCGTTCATGGCCCTCTACATCAGCATCTTCCGCAGCGTCAGCCAGGACCCGAGAACGTTCAACCAGCAGGCCCTGGCCAAGTACCCCGGCCCGCTCAGGGACCTCATGGGCGGCATGCCCGACCTGGCGCTCGGCGTCAACTTCCTGCAGACGGTCGTCTACCAGCTCTTCGTCCCGATGTTGTTCGTCGTCCTCGCCACCATGCTGGCCAACCGGGCGATCGCCCAGCCGGAGGAGGCCGGGACGCTGGAGCTCGTCGTCACGCTGCCGGTGGACCGCAAGCGGCTGGTGCTCCAGCGGTTCTGCGCGCTGGCGCTGGCGCTGCTGGCGGTGTTCGCCGTGACGCTGGCCGTGGCGTGGGCGGCCGGTGACGCGGCCGAGCTCGGGGTGCCGTTCGACCGCGTCCTGGCCGCGCACGTCGGGGTGCTGCTGCTCGCGCTGTTCTTCGGCACCGTGGCCCTGACCGTGGGCGCGGTGACCGGCCGCAGGATGATCGCCTCGTCCGTCGTCGGCGTGTGGGTGGCGGCCGGGTACATCGTCGTCACGCTCGGCCGCGGCGTGGCGGCCATCGCCTGGCTGAAGTGGCTCTCGCCGTTCCACTACTACGCCGAGGGCCGGCCGCTCTATGAGGGCCTGCCGGTCGGGGACTACCTTGTGCTGGCGGGAGCGACGGCAGTGCTCGCGCTCACCGCGATCCTGTCCTTCGACAGGCGTGACGTAGGAGTGTGATGGTGCTCTCCAGGATGCCCGCCGACCTGCTCGGCGGGCATCGCCAGGTGCTGGCCGGGGCGGCCGCCGGGCGTCCGCCCTCGCGGGCGGCGCTCGACGCCTGCCGCGCCGACGGCACGCGCGCCGCCGAGCAGGGCGTCCCGCTGCGGACGCTGGTCGACGGCGCGCTCGCCGCCGCCGAGGGGCTGCCGGACGTGCTGCCCGCGCTGCGCAGGGCCGTCTCGGCGCTCATGGAGGGGTACGAGCTGGCCCAGCTCGCCGCCCTCAGAGGCGAGGAGACGGCCCGCAGGGAGTTCGTGGACGACCTGCTCCAGGGACGGGCCGAGCGGCTGGCCGAGCGGGCCGAGCACTTCGGCCTCCGGCTGGCCGAGTCGTACGTGGTGGCCGCCGCCCGCGGGCTGCGCGACGGCGACCAGGACCGCATCGAGCGCGACCTGATCGCCCGGTTCGGCTCGCACAACGTGCTGGTGGCGGTGCGCGAAGGGCTGCTGGTGTGCGTCGTGCCCGCCACGCTGCCCGCCGCCGTGGGGGAGTTCACCCATCACGTACGCGCCCGCTTCCCGGCCGGATGGCGGGTCGGCGTCGGACGGCCGCACCGCGGGCCGGGCGGCGTCGTGACCTCCTTCAGGGAGGCGGCCGGGGCGCTGGAGCTGGCCGACGCGCTGCGGCTCACGCTCGACGTGGTCAAGGCCGCCGACCTGCTGGTCTTCCCCGTGCTGCTGCGCGACCGCGGCGCGATCGAGGACCTGGTGATCAGCGTGCTGAGCCCGCTGCTGCACGCCAGGGGCGGGCACGAGCCGCTGGTCGAGACGCTGGAGGCGGTCTTCGCCGCGCACGGCAACCAGGCGGCGGCCGCCCGCAGGCTGCGGATCAGCCCGCGGGCGGTGACGTACCGGCTGGAACGCATCCGCCGGCTGACCGGCTTCTCGCCCGACGACCCCACCCAGCGCTTCACCCTGGAGACCGCGGTCCTGGGCGCGCGGCTGCTGGACTGGCCGTGGGATCAGTCGTGAAGGGCGAGCCGGAGCCCGAACCCGACGATGACCACGCCGGTCACCCGGTCGAGGATCCGCCGTACGCGGGCCGACCGCAGGACGTCGCTCATCAGCGAGGCGAACCCGATCAGCACCGCGCTCCAGGCCAGCCCCTCGGCCACGTGCACCCCGGCCAGCAGCAGCCCCATCGCCGCGTGCGGCGCGCCGGCCGGGATGAAGTGCGGCAACATCGCCACGTAGAACGCCCCCACCTTGGGGTTGAGCAGGTTCGTGAGCAGGCCGCGCCGCAACCCCTTGCCGAAGCCGAACGCGCGCTGCCCGTCCTCCTCCTCGCCCGCCCGCGCCCTGGCGAGGAGCATGCGCACCCCCATCCACACCAGGTACGCCGCCCCCGCCCAGCGCAGGACGTCGTAGGCGAACCGCGAGGCCGCCAGCAGCGCCGACAGCCCCGCCGCGGTGAGCACGCCCCAGACCAGCGTGCCGAGCTGGATGCCCAGCACCACCCCCCAGGCCGCCCGCCTGCCGGTGAGCAGCGACGTGCGCAGGGTGAGAGCCGTGTCGAGCCCCGGCGTGATCGTCAGGAGCGCGACGACGGCAGCGAACGACCAGACTGCCGCATTGATGTCCACAAGGGGCGAGCGTAGCGCTAGGGAATCAACAGCAACTTTCCGGTCGTACGCCGGGCGGCCAGGTCCTCGTGGGCCCGTCGCGCCTCGGCCAGCGGGTAGCGCTCGGACACGTTGATCCTGAGCTGCCCCGAGGCGATCCAGCCGAACAGGTCGGCGGCCCGCCAGAGCAGCTCCTCGCGCTCGGCGACGTAATGGACGAGTGTGGGCCTGGTCAGGAAGAGCGAGCCGGCGCGGTTGAGCACCTGCGGATCGAACGGCGGGACCGGGCCGCTGGCCGCGCCGTAGAGGGCCATGAGCCCGCGCGGGCGCAGCGCCTCCAGGCCGCCGTCGAACGTCGTCCTGCCGACGCCGTCGTAGACGACGTGGATCCGGCCGCGCAACGCGTCGGCGAACTCGTCGTAGCCCAGTACCTCGTCGGCCCCGGCCGCGCGGGCCAGCTTCTCCTTCTCCGGCGTGGAGACCGTGCTGTAGACCTTGGCGCCGCGCAGCTTGGCGACCTGGATCAGCAGCTGGCCCATGCCGCCGGCGCCGGCGTGCACCAGCACCTGGTCGCCCTCCTTGACGTCGTACGTCGAGTGGGTGAGGTAGTGGGCCGTCATGCCCTGGAGCATCGCCGCCGCGGCCAGCTCGGCGGACACGCCGTCGGGCACCGGCACCAGCCGGTCGGCCGGCACCACCGCCTTCTCCGCGTAGCTGCCCAGCACGCCGGCCCAGGCCACGGTGTCGCCGACGGCCGGCCCGTCGACCCCCGGCCCGACGGCCGAGACCACGCCGGCCCCCTCGGACCCGATCGGGGTCGGCACCGGGAGCGGGTAGGCGCCGGAACGGTGGTAGATGTCGATGAAGTTGACCCCGCTGGCCGCGACGTCGACCACGACCTCCCCGTCACCCGGCGCCGGATCGGGACGCTCGACGTATTCGAGAACCTCTGGACCGCCCTGGGCGGAGACGATGATGGCATGCATCCCCCCAGTCAACTCCGCCCCGGCCCCCCACCGCCACCCCGGCCCCAGCGCGCCGCCAAGGGGATCCGGAGGATTGTCAGCACCCGCCACGGTCGTCTGGGCCACGCCCCCCGCGGCTCACCGGTTGGTCGCAACCGTCACTGGTCGGGGGCGGGCGAGGTGGGCAGGATGCGGGCCAGGGCGCCGGCTTCCAGGGCCACCCAGATCGCTCCGTCGGCACCGACCGTCAGCCCGTGCGGCTCACTGCTGCCGGCGGCGCCCGGCTCGCCCTGCCCGGCGCCCGGCTCGCCCTGCCCGGCGGTCGCGGACGGCGGCACCGGCACCGTGGGCAGCGGGTGCTCCTCGATCGAGCCGTCGACCGTGATGCGGCCGAGACGCCCGGCGGCCCACTCGGTGAACCAGAGCGCGCCGTCGGGACCGGCCACGATGGCGTGCGGACGGCAGGCCCGATCGGGCAGCGGGAACTCGGTGATCTTCCCGGCCGGATCGATCCGGCCGACCTGCCCCGCGCCGATCTCCACGAACCACACGGCCCCGTCGGGCCCGAGCGTGATGCCCACGGGGGCGGCGCCCTCGGTGGGCAGCGCATGCACGGTGACCTCCCCGGACAGCGAGATCCGGCCGACGGCGTGGCCCTGGTTGATCGAGAACCAGAGCGCGTCATCGCCGCCCACCGTGATGAAGGCGGGCATACCGCCCTCCACCGGCACGTCGAAGTCGGAGCGCTCGCCGTCGGCGCCGATGCGCCCGATGCGCCCGCTGCCCATCTGGGTGAACCACATCGCCCCGTCGGGCCCGGCGACGATCCCGTACGGCGATTCGGCCGGGTACGCGGTGACCTGGCCGTCGCCGGTGATGCGGCAGACCCGGCCGCCCTTGCCCTCGGTGAACCACATCGCGCCGTCGTGGCCGGGCACGATCACGCCGGGCTGCCCGTCGGCCGGGTCGAGCTGATGGATCACCGGCTCGTGCCCCGGCACCAGCCTGCCGACACGGCCCTGGTGGACGAGCGTGAACCAGAGCGCGCCGTCGGCGGCGGTGGCCACGCCGTAGGGCGAGCCCGCGGAAATCATGGTCAACATATGTGTCCCCCTGTCAGTCGGATCTCGGTGCCCGTGAAACGGCGCCTCAGCGCCCGGTCGTGCGTGACCATGACCACCGCCCCCGGGTAGGCGGCGAGCGCGTGGTCGAGCTCGTCGGCCAGGACGGGCGACAGATGGTTGGTCGGTTCGTCGAGCAGCAGCAGGTCGTGCTCCCTGATGAGCAGCCTGGCCAGCGACAGCCGGCGCCGCTGGCCGACCGAGAGCTCGCCCACCCGCCGGTCGAGCGCGTGCGCAGGGAAGAGGCCGGTGTCCAGCAGGGCCGCGCGCCGCTCGTCGGCGTAGCCGTCGTGCCCGAACGCGGCGAGCACGGCCAGGCCGGGATCGAGGTCGTCGTCCTGGGGGAGGTGGCCGGCCCGGCACCCGGCGCGCTCGGCCAGGACCCGCAGCAACGTGGACTTGCCCGCCCCGTTGGGCCCGCTCACCAGCACCCGCTCGCCCGGCCGGACGATCAGCGACCCGACGTGGAGCCGGTCGCCGACGTGCACGTCACGCAACTCCACCAGGGGCGCGGCCGCGGCCGGAGCGTCGCCCGCCGGACCGTCGCCCGCCGGACCATTGCTCACCGGAGCGTCGCCCGCCGGAGCGGGAGCGCGGAAGGCGGCCCGGAAGCGGAGCGGGGCCGGCGGGCGGGGGACCGGGTCGTCCTCCAGGCGGCGCAGCCGCTCGTGGGCGTTGCGCACGCGGGTGGCCACCGAGCTCTGGACGCGGCCCGCGTTGCGGTCGTAGGCCATCTTGTTGTTGTCCCTCATGGCCCGCCCGGCCGCCACGCGGTGGGCGGTGGTGGCGGCGTGCTCGCGCACCTGCCGGACCTCCTCGCACCAGGCCGCGTACGCCTGCTCCCACCGCGCCCGCGCCGCCGCCTTGGCGGCCAGGTAGCCGCTGTAGCCGCCGCCGAACCGGGTGACGGCCCCCTCCTCGACCTCCAGGACGGCGGTGGCCACCCGGTCGAGGAAGACCCGGTCGTGGGAGACCACGACCACGGGCCCCCGGTGACCACGCAGCCGCTCTTCGAGCCAGGTCAGCGCCGGCTCGTCGAGGTGGTTGGTCGGCTCGTCGAGCAGCAGCGTGACGGGGTCGGCGGCCAGCACGCAGGCCAGGCCCAGGCGGGCGCGCTCGCCGCCCGACAGGCTCGACAGCACCCGGTCACGGGCGACGTGCGCCAGGCCGAGGCCGTGGAGGGCCTTGTCGATGCGCGCGTCGGCCGTGTAGCCGCCGCGGGCCTCGTAGGCGGTCAGCAGCTCGCCGTATTCGCCCATGACGTCGTGGGTGAGCGCCGACTCCAGCTCGCGCAGCCTTCGCTCCATGGCCCGCAGACCGGCGAGCGCGTGGTCGACCGCCTGCTGGACGGTGTGACCGGGCGGCAGGCCGAGCGTCTGGCCGAGATGGCCGACATCGCCGGTGACGCCGGTGACGCCGGTGATGGTGATCTCGCCGTCGTCGGGCTGTTCGACGCCGGCGAGCAGCCGGAGCAGGGTGGACTTGCCTGAGCCGTTCTCGCCGACGACGGCCAGGCGCTCGCCGGGCCCCACGGACAGGGACACGTCGGTGAGCACGACGCGGTCGCCGTACGACTTGCTGAGCCTTCGGACGTTGATCAGGATGGAACTCCAATCGCAACTGTTGTAGCTTTAGTTTGGCACAGGTGGAGCCGCAAACGCAACTGGAGTAGGTTTTGGAACCGAGCAGACGTCCTGGAGGGCGCAGCGCGCGAGTTCGCGACGCCGTGCGCCAGGCGACCCTGGCCGAGCTGGCGGCCCATGGCTTCCGCGGCCTGACGGTCGAGAACGTGGCCGAGCGGTCGGGCGTGCACAAGACCACCGTCTACCGGCGGTGGGGCAACGTGGAGGGCCTCATCTCCGACGCCCTGGAGCTGGCCAAGGACGAGCCGTGGCCGATCCCCGACACCGGCTGCGTCGAGGGCGACCTGCGGGCGGTCGTCCAGCTCGTCCGCGGCGGGTTCGCCGACCCGGAGCTGGGGCCGGTGTCGTCGGCGTTCGTGGCGGCGGCCGTCCAGAGCCCGGAGGCGGCGCGGGCCCTGCACGAGTTCTTCGCCGCCCGGCACGACCAGTCGGCCGAGGTGGTGCGGCGCGCGATCGCCCGTGGCGAGCTGCCCGACGTCGTCGACGTCCGGGAGGTGATCAGGGTGGCCGTCGCCCCGGTCTACTACCGGCTGTTCGTCGCGCACGAGCCGGTGAGCGAGCGGGACGCCGACCGCGCCGCCGACGCCGCCCTGGCCGCCGCCCGCGCCGGGATCCTCTGAGAACCCCGATCAGAGCGGCGACCGCAAGAAGCGACCGACGCAACCGGCACCGCGAAGAGGCGGCCGCGGGCTGGTCAGTGGCGGCGGGGGCGGAGCCGGTCGAGGAAGCGCCGGGCCTTCTCCTGGTTCTGCGGGTCTCGGGCCATGCGCTTGGCCTTCTCGACGGTCTGCCTGCCTTCAGGGCTGCGCAGGTACGCGCGCACCCGGTCCATGAGCTTCGCCATCCACACCCCCTACCCCGATGGCCGCCGGGAACGCGGCCCGCCGCTCTAAGGCTCCTTCTGCCCCCGCAGCTCGAAGTCGTCGAACGTCATCTTCAGCGACGACTCGCTGTCCTTGGGCGTACGCGCGAACAGGCCGACGTACCCGTTGCCGAGCCCGTTGGGGTCGTCGGCCTGCTGCACCCGTTTGTCGTTCACCCACATCGTCAGCCGCACCCCGGTGCCGCGCTGCTCGCACGAGGCCACGATGCGTATCCGGCCCTCCGGCTTGGCCACCTTGGCGGGCTGGGTCAGCGTGCAGCCCGCGCCGTCGTACACGCGGCGGATCCGCGCGTTCCCCTCGGTGTCGAGGCCGAACTCGTAGTAGGTGTCGTCGTCGTCGGAGTTGTGGCAGTAGATGCCGTACTCGCCGCTGCCGGCGTACTCCCGGATCTCGGCGGTGACGCCGACGACCACCGACGACGGCAACATCGGCGTGGGCGTGGCGGAGGGGTCGGGGGTGTTCGTGGGCGTGGCGACGAGGAAGGGGATGGGGGCCTTCGCCCACTGCTCCTCGCGGCCGTCTCCCACGTCGAGCCCGTACGTGCCGTCCGTGCGGTAGCCCTTGCTGCCCGTGGTGTCGGGGTCGTAGGTGCCGAGCCAGCCGCCGGAGGTCTGCGTGAAGTCCTCGCGGTACAGGACGCCCAGGTCGTCGGGCGGCCCGCTCGGAGTGAGCACCGCCCAGGCCGTCGCCGCGGCGGCCACCAGCACCGCCGCGGCGGCCGCGCCGATCCCGAGCAGCCTGCCGCGCCGCTTCGCCGCCGTGTCGGCCGCCGTGTTGGCAGCCGTGTCGGCAGCAGTGGGCGCGGCCTCGGTGAACGGGGTGGTGGCGTGCTGCCAGGCCACCTGCACGGTGTGCGCCGCCTGCTCGGGCGCCGCCGAGCGGCCCACGAGGTGGTCGAGGAGCTGCTGCGCGGTGGGCCGCGCGGCCGGGTCCTTGCGCAGCGCGGCCGCGACCAGCTCGCGCAGGCCGGGATCGACGTCGTCGAGGCGGGGCTCGGTGTTGAGCACCTGGTAGACGATGGAGGGCAGCGTGTCGCCGCCGAACGGCGCCCGCCCGCTCGCCGCGTACGCGATCAGGCAGCCCCACGAGAACACGTCGCAGGCGGGCGAGACCGGCTCGCCGCGCAGCACCTCGGGGGCCATGTACCGGGGCGTCCCGACCAGCTCGCCGGTGCCGGTGACGCCGCCCAGCGTGTCCAGCGCCCGCGCGATGCCGAAGTCGATCACGCGCGGCCCGACGGGGGACAGCAGCACGTTCGACGGCTTGAGGTCACGGTGGACCACCCCGGCGCCGTGGATGGCGGTCAGGGCGGTGGCCACGCTGACGGCCAGCGCGTCGAGGCTGGAGCCGCGCAGCGGCCCCGACTGGCGTACGGCCTCCTCCAGATTGGGGCCCGGCACGTACTCGGTGACCACGTAGAGCAGGTCGCCGTCGAGCGCGGCCTCGATCACCGCGGCGGTGCAGAACCTGCGGACGCGGCGAGCGGCGTCGGCCTCCCGGCGGAAGCGCATCCGGAACTGCTCGTGCTGACTGAGCTCGGGATTGATCACCTTGATGGCGACCCGCTGCCCAGTGGGATCCTCGGCGAGGTGGACCGTGCCCATGCCGCCCCGCCCGAGCACGCTCAGCAGCCGGTAGCGCCCGATCTGGGATATATCACCGCTCACGGCGGCCCAGCTTACCGATCGCGGCTATCCGCCGCAGGACGCGCACGCGATGCGCGTACGCCGCGCGTACGACCAGGCCGCCACGGCCATTCCGGCGCCCCACACCACGTACCCGGGCACGGCCACCCAGAAGAACGCCTCGGGCAGATCGCCCCCGGAGAACGGCACGCCCCCGCTGAGCCGTTCGGCGACCATCTGCCCCAGCGCCACCCCGAAGTAGGCCAGCAGCCCGCCGGACACCCCCACCCCCGGCCACAACACCAGCCGGCGCGGCACCGGACGCCCGGCCAGCCACGGCACCCATCCCGGCCACACCCGCCCGAACCGGTGGACGAGCGCCAGCGGCAGCAGCGTCCCGGCGAGCAGGAACTCGATCTCGAACGCCACCGCCCCGGCACGGTACGGCACGGCGTCGAACCCGACGGCCGCCTGCGCCGCGATCCGCGCCAGGCAGCCGGCCACGGAGACGTAGGCCGCGGCGAAGGCCCACCCCGGCGTGCGCGCGAGCACCCGGGACGAACGCCGCCCGCACGCCCCGCAGGCCCCCGCGGCCCGCCGCCGGTAGGCCGCGGCGGACCGCCAGAGCAGCACCCCCGAGCCCACGCAGGCCGCCTTGCTGAGCGCCCCCGCCCACGAGAACGGCATGCCGAGCCCCGGGACGACCACCGACACCACGTCGAGCAGCAGCAGCGCCCCCGACACGATGAGCGCGCCGCCCACCGCCCACGCCAGCGCCGGCGGCGCCCATCCCAGCGGGCCGTCCGGGCGCGCGGCCATCAGGACGACCAGCGCCGCCGCGGCCGCCGCGCACAGGCCCACCGCGGCCCAGCCGGTGAACACGATCAGGTCGGACCCGATCGGCGACATCCGCTCCGGCATGTGGCCGAGCTCCCAGTAGACGCGCAGGCCGCCGTAGAGGACGACCAGCGCCAGCGCGACGGCGGGCGTCCTGACAATTCTCACGTCGGGGCTCATGCACGAGATACTGCCGACGCCCGCGGGCCCGTCCCTCCCCTGCGGGAGGCGGGTTCATCCCCCGTGCGGGGGAGCGCCGCGCAGCCCGGCCCGCACCTGGGCCAGCCCGCGCGCGGGGTCCGCCACCAGCACGCGGCAACCCGCGGCGGTGGCCGCGGCCACGCCCGCCGGGCTGTCCTCGACCGCCACGCAGCGCGCCGGGGCCACCCGCAGCCTGCGGGCCGCCTCCAGGTACGGGTCCGGGTGCGGTTTGCCCCGGGCGGTGTCCTCGTCGGCGATCACCAGGTCGAACGCGTGCCCGAGCCGGGGCAGCACCAGCTCCACGATGCTGCGGGGGGAGGCGGTCACCAGTGCGGTCGGGACGTCCGCCGCGGCCAGCTCGGCCAGCAGCTCCGGCGCCCCCGGCACGACCGTCAGCCCGGTCCTGACGCGCTCGGCGAACGCCTCGGTGAGCGCGCCCGCGACCCCCTCCACGCTCACCCCGCCGACCCCGGCCACCAGGTACGCGGCCGTGTCGCCCACCGTGCGGCCCGTCACGTGCGGCGCGTCGGCGGCCGTCAGCGCCCGGCCCAGCGACCGGGCCACCGACGCCGCGGCCTGCCACCAGAGCCCTTCGGTGTCCACCAGCGTGCCGTCCATGTCGAACAGGACCGCGTCCGGCATGCCGTCCGAAGAGGACGGGACCGCGTCCGGCATGTCGTCCGAAGAGGACGGGACCGCGTCGGACACGATCGCGTCGGCCGGCCTGTCAGGCATCGGCCGACAACACCGGCGCGGGCGCCGTCACCGTACGGGCGGCCACCAGCACCGGACGCTCCACCAGCCGGACCGTGACGCGCGCCCCCGCCCCCAGCCGGGCCGCCTCGTGCCCCGGCACGTCGGCCAGCACCTCGCCGCCCTCCAGCGACAGCCGCAGCCGCACCGAGGCCCCGCGGAAGGACGCGGCCAGCACCTCGGCGCCGCCGTCCGGGTCGGGCGTGACCCGGACGGCCTCGGGCCGGATCAGCACGTCCACGTCGGGCTCGGCGGGCGCCGGGCCGTCCACGGGAAGGAGCTGGCCGAGCACGGTGACGCCGTCCCCGGACAGCCGCCCGGCCAGGTGGTTCATGGCCCCGACGAACTCGGCGACGAACGGCGTGGCCGGCCGGTCGTAGACCTCGGCGGGCGGCCCGCACTGCTCCAGCCGTCCCTCGCGCAGCACCGCGACCCGGTCGGCGATCGACAGGGCCTCCTCCTGGTCGTGGGTGACGAAGACGGTGGTGATGCCGAGGTCGAGCTGCAACCGGCGGATCTCCTCGCGCAGCGTCACCCGCACCTTGGCGTCGAGCGCCGACAGCGGCTCGTCGAGCAGCAGCACGCGCGGTTCGAGCGCGAGCGCGCGGGCCAGGGCGACGCGCTGCTGCTGGCCGCCGGAGAGCTGGTGCGGGAAACGGTCGGCGTGCGCGGGGAGGCCGACGAGTTCGAGCAGCTCGGCGGCCCTGGCGTGCCGGACGGCCGCGGGCGCCTTGCGCACGCGCAGGCCGAAGGCCACGTTGTCGCGGGCGTTGAGGTTGGGGAAGAGCGAGTAGGACTGGAAGACCATCCCGGCGTCGCGCTTGTTGGCGGGCACGTTCGTGATGTCCTTGCCGTCCAGCAGCACCGCGCCGGAGTCGGGCCGCTCGAACCCGGCCACGCAGCGCAGCGCCGTCGTCTTGCCGCAGCCCGACGGCCCCAGCAGGGCGACGAACTCGCCGGGGGCGATGGTCAGGTCGAACCCGTCGAGCGCCACCGTCCTGCCGAACACCCGGCGCAGCCCGCGGAACTCCACCGCAGCGGTCATGATTTCTTCCTTCCACTGAAGACGGTGGAGACGGCGAGCAGCAACGCCCAGATGAGCAGCAGGCTGAGGATGGAGACCGCGACGGACAGCTGCCCCTTGGAGCCGGAGACGGTCACGATCCAGACCGCGAACGGCTCGTAGCCGAGCAGGCTGGCCACCGTGTACTCGCCCAGCACCAGCGCGAGCGTCAGGAACGACGCGCTGGCCAGGGCCGAGCGCAGGTTCGGCACCACGACCCGCAGCAGCACGTGCGGCCAGGACGCGCCCAGGTTCCGGGCGGCCTCGACCAGCGTGCGCACGTCCATGGTGCGCAGCCCGGCGTCCAGCGAGCGGTAGACGAACGGCAGCACCAGCACGACGTAGGCGAGCACGAGCACGACGGGGAACCCCGGGTCCTGGATCGCGATCAGCGTGCCCCAGAACGGCGTCGGCGCCAGGATGTCGGCCCCGTCACGCAACGACGTCGTCAGCCCGGCCACGAACGTGATCGGCGGCACCACCAGCGGCAGCGTGCACAGCACCTCCATCACCGGCCGCAGCCGCGGCGCGAACAGCCGTACGGCCAGCATCGCCGGCAGCGCCAGCAGCAGGACCAGCACGATCGTCGCGGCGGCCAGCGACAGCGACAGCAGCAGCGAGCGCGCGAAGCCCTCGGCCGTCAGCAGCTCGCCGTAGGCGGAGAACGACACCCCGGTGGCCGGGTTGTGCACCGTGTACCAGAGCGAGGCGCCGAGCGGGATCAGGAAGTAGGCCGCGGCCAGGGCGAACACCAGGCCGCGCCACCAGCGGGGCCGGGCGGGCGGTTTCGCCGCCGCCGCGGCGACGGGCTCCAGCCCGGTCAGCGCAGCCATCGGGAGCTCCTCCTCTGCAGCGGCAGGTAGATCGCCATCACCAGCCCGGCCACCACGATCATGTCCAGGCTGAGCGCCAGCGCGATGTTCTCGTAGCCGACCAGCACGTCACCGGTCAGCGCGCTGGCGATCTTCAGGGTGACCAGCGGCACGACGGTGCCCACCATGGCGTTGGCGGTCGCGTACGCCGAGAACGCCGACCCGAACAGCAGCACCACCCCGCCCAGCATCGCGGGCGCGAGCACCGGCAGCGCGACGAAGCGCCAGTAGTGCCAGGCGGTCGCGCCGCTGTTGGCGGCGGCCTCGCGCCACTGGGGCTTCAGCCCGTCCAGCGCGGGCGCCATGACCAGCACCATCAGCGGGATCGCGAAGTACAGGTAGACGATCACCAGCCCCCAGAACGTGTACAACGACCCTGAGGGCAGCCCCACCAGGCCGCTGATCACGCCCGAGTTGCCCAGCGTGGCGATCCAGAAGAACGCCAGCGGCACCCCGCCGAAGTTGGCCAGCACGCCCGAGGCGGTCAGCACGGCCTCGCGCAGCAGCGTGAAGCGCGAGGTCACCACGGCGTAGGCGAGGAACGTGCCGAGGACGGCCCCGGCCAGCGCCACCACGGCCGACAGCTTGACGCTCCCGGCCATGGCGACGAGGTAGCCGCCCTGCAGGCTCTGCGCGAGGTTGGCCAGGCTCGGCCGTCCCTGGACGGTGAAGGCCCCCGCGACCAGCGCGACCGCCGGGACCCCGAAGACGAGGGCGAAGAAGGCCAGCAGGGGCAGGGCGCCGGCCCAGCCCCTGGAACGCGGGCGGGTCATCCCGAGATCGCGGCGTCCCAGCCGCTGGCCAGCTTGGCCTTGGCCGCGTCGACCTGCTCGGGCGTGGGGAACTCGGGCGTGCCCTCGACCTGGGGCAGCTTCGCGGCCAGCGCCTTGTCCACCGTGCCGTCGGAGGTCATGGACGGCAGCAGCACCGGACGGGCGAAGCCCTTGAGGTAGAGGTTCTGGCCCTCGGCGCTGTAGAGGTACTCCTGCCACAGCCTGGCCGCCGCCGGGTGCGGGGCGTCCTTGTTGACGGCCTGGGCGTACATCTGGAAGTACTTGCCGTCGGTCGGCACGTTCACCTTCCAGTCGAGGCCCTTGGCGGCCATCTGGGGGGCGTAGGCGGCGTTGTTGTAGTCCCAGTCGATGCTGATCTGGGTCTCGCCCTTCTCGATGGTCGCCGGGGTCGTCTCGACCGGGTTGTAGTTGCCGGCGTCCTTGAGCTTCTTGAAGAAGTCGATGCCGGGCTGGATGTCGTCGAAGGAGCCGCCGCTGGCGATCGCGGCGGCGTACACGCCGGCGAAGGCCGAGCCGGACTTGGTCGGGTTGCCGTTCATCGCGACCTTGCCCTTGTACTCGGGCTTGAGCAGGTCGGCGTAGCTGGTCGGGCAGTTGGCGATCTTCTTGGCGTCGCAGCCGATTGAGACGTAGCCGCCGTAGTCGTTGGTCCAGAGCCCGGTCGGCTCCTTCTGACCCTCGGGGATCTTGTCGAACGACTGCACCTTGTACGGCGCGAACAGCCCTTCCTTGGCGCCGCTGATCGCGAACGACTGGCCGAGGTCGAGCACGTCGGGGGCGCGGTCCTGGCCCTTGCGGGTCTTGACGGCGTTGATCTCGTCCGCGCTGGCCGCGTCGGGCGTCTCGCTCTCGATCTTGATGCCGTACTTGGCCTCGAACGACTTGATGATCTCGCCGTAGTTGGCCCAGTCGGGCGGGAGCGCGATGACGTGGAGGTTGCCCTCCTTCTTGGCGGCCTCGACGAGCTTGTCGAAGCCGCCGAAGTCGGCGGCTGAGGCGGCGGTCGCCGCGTTCGCCCCGCCTTCGGCCGTCTTGGTGGTCTGCTGGCTGCTCGGGGCGGCGCCACACGCCGCGGTGACAACGGTAAGGGCCGCGATGACGCCGGCCGCACGGGCGCGAGGTGTGAACACGTCGCCTCCACTCTCCGGGGGGTGTGGAAAGAACCTAAGGGAACTTGTACAAACAAGCGAGCACCAGTAAGTCGCATAAACATTGCTCTTTCGTGAATGGAGAAGGTCGCGAATGGTTGCGCGCTATGAACGGATAGCCGCTGAGCTGCGTGATGACATCCTGGCGGGCGCGTACCCGGTCGGCTCCCAGCTCCCGAGCGAGGCCGAGCTGGCCACCCGGCACCGGGCGGCGCGCGGGACCGTGCGGCAGGCGGTGGCCGTGCTGGTCGCCGAGGGGCTGGTGGGGTCGAGGCAGGGCGCCAGGCGCATCGTGCTCGGCAACGCGCGCAGCCAGAGCTTCGCCGAGCTGCACAGCTTCGCCCAGTGGGCCAGGGCCAACGGCTACCGCATCGGCGGCCAGGTGATCTCCCAGCGCCGCCGGGCCGCCACCGCGCCCGAGTCCGCCAGGTTCGGCGGGGGCGAGGTGCTGGAGGTGCTGCGCCTGCGCTCGCTGGAGGGCGAGCCCGTCCTGGTCGAGCGGACCGTCTACGCCGAGTGGGTGGCCCCCGCCGTCGAGGCGCTGCCCGCCGACTGCGCGTCCGTCACTGAGGCCCTGTACGAGTCCGTCGGCCTGATCTTCGCCTACGGCGAGCACCTCATCGACGCCGTGCCCGCCGGCGCCGGGGACGCCCGGCTGCTGGGCGTGCGGCGCGGCAGCCCGCTCCTGCGCCAGCGCCGCGTCACCACCACGCACGAGGGCCGCCCGGTGGAGTCCTCCGACGACCGCTACCGGGCGGGCAGCGTCACCTTCAGCATCCGCAACTCGATCGGCGCCAACCCCCTGACGCGGCGGGCGGGCGACTTGCGCTTCGGGCCGTAAGAACATATGTTCGATACATAAGCGCCCGTCTTCCCCCGGGTGGCTCAGCAAAGGAACCAGAGCCGCGGGGAGAAGCGTCTTGAGCAGACTCTATGGCGATCCGATAGAGGTGTGGACCAGAGACGGCGAGCCGACCCAGTTCGTCTGGCGCGACCGGCTCTATCTCGTCCGCAACGTGCTCGACCACTGGGTCGTGGCGCGCGAGTGGTGGAAGACCGGCGAGGGCGACCCCGGCGAGCGCCGCTTCTGGCGGGTGGAGGCGAGCCCGGGGCGCGAGGTCGGCTCGTACGAGCTGCGCTACGACACCGCCGGCGACGGCTGGCTGCTGCTGCGGGCGTGGGACTGATGGCGCCCCCGTTCCCGCACCTCGACGTGGCCTCGGCCTACTCCATGAGGTACGGCACCGCCTTCCCGCACGCCCTGGTGGAACGGGCCGTCGAACACGGCATGGACATCCTCGCGCTGACCGACCGCGACGGGCTCTACGGCGCGGTCAAACACGTCCAGGCGTGCGCGGACGCCGGGATCGCCCCCGTGGTCGGCGTGAACCTGGCGCTCGACGTCCCGGCGCGCACGCCCGCGCCGGGCCTGCGCGCGCCGCGGCCCGCGACCGGACCGAGGACCGGGCCCGGCGCCGAGGACCGGGTCACCGTGCTGGCCCGCTCCGGCGGCTGGTCGCGGCTGTGCCGCCTGGTCACCGCCGCGCACGCCGCCGGCGAGCGCGGCGCGCCCAAGGTGACCCGCGAGCTGGTCGGCGCCTGGGCCGGGCCGGCGGGCGGCGACCACGGGTTCGGCGCCGAGGACGGGCTCGTGGTGCTGCTCGGGCCGCGCTCCGACGTCGGCCGGGCGATCGCCGAACGCCGCGACGAGCAGGCCAGGACGCTGCTCGGCCGGTGGCGCGCCGCCGTCCCCGGCGTGGTGATCGAACTGGTCGACCAGTACGGCTTCCGCGACGCCATCACGGCCGTCCGCATGCTCGGCCTGGCCGAGTCCGCCGGCGTGCCGGCCGTGCTGACCAACGCCGCCCGCTACCTCGACCCGGCCGATCACCAGGTCGGCGACGTGCTCGACGCGGCCCGCCGGCTCGTCCCGCTGCACCCCAGGCACCTGGAGAGCACCACCTCGCACGCCTACCTCAAGAGCACCAAGGAGATGTGGCAGGTGGCGGCCAAGATCTGCGGCGCCGACCGGGAGCGCGTGGCCCGGCTGCTGTCCACCACCAGGCGCCTGGCCGAGGCGTGCTCGATGGACCCGCTGCGGCTGCTCGCGCTCAGGAACGACCCGCCCGACCTCAACCTGCCCGAGGTCGGCCGCGACCCGGTGCCGCTGCTGCGCAACCGCGTCGAGGACGGCCTGGTCAGGCGCGGCCTCGACCGTTCGGGGGAGGCCAGGGAACGCCTGCGGGCCGAGCTGGACGTCATCGAGCGCAAGCGCCTGTCGGGTTACTTCATCGCCGTGGCCGGCATCACCGACATGATCCGCGGCATGGACATCCGCTGCGCCATCCGCGGCTCGGGCGCCGGCAGCCTGGTCAACTACCTCATCGGCATCGGCGAGGTGAACCCGCTCGAACACGGCCTGCTCATGGAGCGTTTCCTGTCGGAGGGCCGCGTCGGCCTGCCCGACATCGACGTGGACGTGGAGTCGGCCCGCCGGCTCGACTGCTACAAGGCCATCTTCGAACGCTACGGCGAGGCCCGCGTGGCCTGCGTGTCCATGATGGAGACCTACCGCGCGCGCAGCGCCATCAGGGACGTCGCCGGCGCGATGGGCCTGCCGCCGCACGAGATCGACGCCATCGCCAAGGCGTTCCCTCACATCAGGGCCAGGCAGATCACCGCGTCCCTGGCCGACCTGCCCGAGCTGCGCGAGAGCCGGCTCGGCGAGGCCGGGCTCGACCGGGTGTTCCGGCTGGCCGAGAAGCTCGACGGCCTGCCCAGGCACATCGCGCTGCACCCGTGCGGCGTGCTGGTCGGCAACTCGGGCCTGCGCGACAGGACGCCGGTGGAACGCAGCCTGCTGGAGTTCCCGATGTCCCAGTTCGACAAGGACGACGTGGAGGAGGCCGGCCTGCTCAAGCTGGACGTGCTGGGCGTGCGGATGCAGTCGGCCATGGCGTACACGCTGAGCGAGATCAAACGCGTGGACGACATCGAGGTCAGGCTGGACGAGCAGGCCGGCGACGACCCCGGCGTCGAGTACGTCCCGCACGACGACCAGGAGACCTACGACATGATCTGCGCCAGCCGCACGCTCGGCTGCTTCCAGATCGAGTCGCCGGGCCAGCGGGAGCTGGTGGCCAAGCTGGAGCCGCGCCGGATGCACGACCTGATCGTGGACATCTCCCTGTTCCGGCCGGGGCCGGTCAACTCCGACATGGTCACCCCCTACCTGGAGGCCAGGCACGGGTGGCGGCAGCCGTACTACCCGCACGCCCGGCTGCGCGAGGCGCTGAAGGAGACGCACGGCGTGGTCGTCTTCCACGAGCAGGTGCTGAAGATCATCTCGGTGATGACGGGACGCGACCTGTCCTTCGCCGAGACCCTGCGGCGCACCCTCGGCACGCCGGAGGGCCGGGAGCGGGTGCGTAAGGCGTTCGTGCCGCTGGCCAGGGCCAACGGGTTCGGCGACGCGGCGGTGGAGCGGGCCTGGAAGGTGCTCGACGCGTTCGGCGCCTTCGGGTTCTGCAAGGCGCACGCGGCGGCGTTCGCGCTGCCCACCTACCAGTCGGCCTGGCTCAAGCGGCACCACGCGGCGGCGTTCTTCGCCGGGGTGCTCACCCACGAGCCCGGCATGTACCCGCCGCGCGTCATCATCGACGAGGCCCGGCAGTGCGGGGTCGAGATCCTGCCGCTCGACGTCAACGGGTCCGGCAAGGACTGGCGGGTGGAACGGCTCGGCCCGCGTCCGCCGCTGCGGCTCCGGGTGAGCCCGTCGGAGCTGGGGGAGGAGCGGCGTCCGGTGCGGCAGGAGTTCAGGATCGGGGAGATCGGCCGCGGTTACGCGCTGCGGGTGCCGTTCTCGGCGATCAAGGGGGTGAGCGAGGCCGAGGTCGAACGCATGGTGGCCGGGCAGCCGTACACGTCGCTGGCCGACTTCTGGGACCGGGCCAGGCCCTCGCGCCCGACCATCGAGCGCATCGTCCAGGTCGGCGGCCTCGACGCGCTGCACGGCCTGCGTCCCGGCGGCCCCCGCTGGCGTCCGGGCGAGCTGACCCGGCGCGACCTGATCGCCCAGGTGGGGGCGCTGGAGCGGGCGTCGTCGATCGGCGTGCGCTCGGCCGCGCCCCGGTCCAGGCGCTACACCGCGGCGCCGCCGCGCCCCCGGGCCGAGCCGCCGTCCACGCAGCTGCCGCTCGGCTTCGGCGAGCACCTGCCGCCCGGCGAGCTGCCCGAGATGACGGAGACGGAGATGGTCGAGGCCGAGCTGGAGATCCTCGGCATCGACGTCAGCCGGCACGTCATCAGCTTCCACGACGAGCTGCTCGACGCGCTCGGGGTGGTGCGCTCCAAGGACCTGCTCGCCCAGCGCAACGGCGCGGAGGTGCTGGTCGCGGGGGTGAAGGTGGCCACCCAGACGCCCGCCGTGCGCTCGGGGCAGCGGGTCATCTTCACCACCCTCGACGACTCGACGGGGCCGGTCGACCTGACCTTCTTCGAGTCGGTGCAGGGCAGGTGCGCGGCGACGGTGTTCGGCTCGTGGCTCATGCTGGCCAGGGGGGTGGTCCGCCGTACGGGGGCCCGCGCGGTCTCCATGCGCGCCGTCGACTGCTGGAACCTGACCGACCTGGACGCGCTGTGGCGGGCGGAGGGCGTGGAGGCCGTCCGCGCCCTGCTCGACCGGGCTCCCGAAGAGCGGCCCGGCGTCGGCGGACGCAGCATCGAGTACGCCAACGGCTTCCGGCTCTCGCCCTACTCCGACCTCGGCCCCGCCGTCGCCGCCCCGCCCCGGCAGCTCTGGCACGCCAGCCCCGGCAGCTCCGGCCCGACGGCGGCCTGACCCCGTACCCGGCCGGCGGCCGTCAGCCGGTGTGGCCGAACGGGGCCGAGCCCTGGGCGGGCCGGGTGGTCAGCCGGGTCACGACCTCGGGGCCGGGCGCGGACTCGGCGACCGCCGCGCGCAGCCGTCCGGCCACGTCGAGCCGCTGGACGCGGGTGACCTCGCGGACGGTGGCGGCGCACAGCAGGGCCGCCACCACCGCGCCGCCCAGCTCCAGCAACCCCACCCCGGTCAGCCCGTCGGAGGCGGACTCCAGCGGGAGGCGGACCGTGACCAGCGTCAGCATGCCCAGCCAGCTCAGCCACCACGCCGTCAGCAGCGCCAGCCACCGCCCGCGCCGCCCGGACGGCGGCTTGGCCCGCCGCCAGATGTCGTCGACCAGCAACGCGGGCGCGACCAGGTTGACGACGGGGATCAGCCACGCGGCCGCGACCGGCCCGGTGGGGCTGGCACGGTCCTTCACCTGACGGGCGCGCACCAGCCAGGTCACGTAGGCGGCCCCGGCGGCGACGGAGGTGCCCGCGACCAGCATCATCAGCACCGCGAACGTCGTCACCGCCCCCACGACCGCCTCCGCCTGCGCCCCGTGGGGACGGCCGCCGAACGCGGCGAGCTGGACGGCGAGATGACGGCCGCGGGACCGCTCGAAGACCACGAGGGCGCCCAGGGAGAGGACCTGCGCGGCAAGCGTCACATATACGGCGGAAGCAGCTTTGGTTGGCGGTGCCTGGGCGTAGCGCACGATGTTCTCCCCCCGGGCCATGCGCTGAGGTTCTGACTCACTTGTATCCCGTGAGCACCACTGTTAATCAGCTCACCACGCCGGATTCCCACGCCCAAGCTGCGATTCCCACCCGATTGCGGACACCGAGTTTCGCCTGGATGCTGCCCAGGTGCGTCTTCACCGTCGACAGCGACACGAACAGCTCGGCGGCCACCTCCTGGTTGGTGCGTCCCCTGGCCACCAGGCGCACGACGTCGAGCTCGCGGTCGGTCAGCGGGCCGTTCGGCGGCTCGGCCGCCCGCCTGGGCTGGGTCAGGTGCTGCAGCAGCCGTACGGTGACCGACGGCGACACCAGCGCGTCGCCTCCGGCGGCGGCCCTGACCGCCTCGATGAGCAGCGTGGGGCCGCTGTCCTTGAGCAGGAAGCCGGTGGCCCCGGCGCGCAGCGCGCCGTAGACGTACTCGTCGAGGTCGAAGGTGGTGACGATGACCACCCGCATCGGGTTCTCCACGCCCGGCCCGGCCAGCACGCGGGTCACCTCCAGCCCGTCGAGCTTGGGCATCCTGATGTCGAGCAGGCACACGTCCGGCCGCAGCCGCCTGGCCTCGGCCACGGCCTCGGCGCCGTCGGCCACGGCGGCCACGACCTCCATGTCCGGTTGAGCGTCCAAGATCATTTGGAAGCCGGTGCGCACCAGCTGCTGGTCGTCGGCGATGAGAACCCGAATAGTCACGGCTCAACTCTAAGGATCAGCCGTTCGGCCGAGGCCGAAATGGACGCACGGCCGATCCGCCGCCACCCCCCGCCGCGGAAGGGTTGGGGCCATGAACGACGTGCTTGTTGGACGAGCCCTGGCCAAGCGGTTCGGGCAGACGGTCGCCCTGGGCGGCGTGGACATCACGGTACGGGCGGGAGAGGCCGTGGCCATCATGGGCCCGAGCGGTTCCGGCAAGTCGACCCTCCTCCACTGCCTGGCCGGGATCATGAAGCCGGACGACGGCGAGGTCCACCTGCTGGGCCAGCGCATCGACGCCATGGGCGAGCGCCAGCGCAGCGCCCTGCGCCGCACCCGCTTCGGCTTCGTCTTCCAGTTCGGCCAGCTCCTGCCGGAGCTGCCCGCCGAGGAGAACGTGGCGCTCCCGCTCATGCTGGGCGGCGTGCCGCGCGCCCAGGCCGTACGGCAGGCCCGCGAGTGGTTCCCGCTGCTCGGCCTGCACCAGATGGAGACCCGGCGGCCCGGCGAGCTGTCCGGCGGCCAGGCGCAGCGCGTGGCCATCGCCAGGGCGCTGGTGAGCAAGCCGGCCGTGGTCTTCGCCGACGAGCCGACCGGCGCGCTCGACCAGCAGACCGGCCAGGACACCATGCGCCTGCTCACCGAGGCGACCAGGCACAACGGGGCCTGTCTGATCGTCGTCACGCACGACCCCAACGTGGCCGCCTGGTGCGACCGCACGGTCGAGGTCCGCGACGGCCGCCTGCTCGCCCACGGGGTGACCGCGTGAACCTCGACCTGACCTGGCGGCTGCTCAAGGGCGGCGGCCGCAGGGGCATGCTGGGCACCTGGCTCACCTTCGGCGCGGTCGCGGTGGCCACGGCGCTGCTGCTGTTCGCCGTCGCCGCGAACGTCGCCTTCGGCGCCAGGGCCGACCGCAGCGCCTGGCGCAACCCCGTGGCGGCGGCCCAGAAGGACGCGGTGGCCGTCGAGGCCTCCCGCTTCGACTACGTGGACGGCAAGACGATCACCGTCGTCGACCTGGCCGCGCTCAAGCCGGGGGCGCCCGCCCCGCCCGGCATGCCGCGCTTCCCGGCCCCCGGCGAGGTGTGGCTGTCGCCCGCCCTGTCCGAGCTGGCCGCCGAGTTGCCCGCCGACCGGCTGGCCAAGCGCTACCCGGCGCCCAAGGGCGTGCTCGGCGACGAGGCGCTGGTCCAGCCCGAGGAGCTGGTCGCGGTGGTCGGCCACGCGCCGGACGCGCCCGCGATGACCGCCGAGCGCAGCGACGACTGGATCCTCGGCAAGCCGCCGGTCAAGGTCGCGACCCTGGCGGGCACGCCCAGCGAGGACGCCCAGGCGTACCAGGTGCTGGCGCTGATCGCCAGCGTGCTCATGGTGGTGCCGCTGCTGGTGTTCGGCGGCGCGGCGGCCAGGCTCACCGTCGCCCGGCGCGACCAGCGGCTGGCCGCGCTCAGGCTGATCGGCGCGACGCCGGGCCAGGTGGTCGGCATGACGGTGGCCGAGGCCGTGCTGGTCGCCTTCGCCGGGGCCCTGGCCGGGGCCGTCGTGTTCGGGGCGGCCGTGCCGCTGCTGGCGCGCATCCCGATCCAGGGCGGCACCTGGTTCGTCGCCGACCTGTTCCCGAACCTGCTGATCCTGGCCGGCGTACTGGTCGCGGTGCCGCTGCTGGTGGGGCTGTCGGCGGTGGTCGGGCTGCGCCGGGTCGTGGTCAGCCCGCTCGGCGTGGCCAAGCGGGAGACGCCGCCCGGCATGCGGTTCGTCCGCGTGCTCGCGCTGCTCGCGGTGCTGGCCGTGTTCCCGCTGCTCACCAGGGGGACCAGCGTGGCGATCGTGGCCGTGGCGCTCGGGCTGGCGTTCCTGTGCCTGAACCTGGCCGGGCCGTGGGTGGTCGGCCTCATCGGCAAGGTGGCGGCCGGGACCGCGCGCCGGCCCGCGCGGCTGCTGGCGGCCCGCAGGCTGGTGGACGATCCGCGCTCGGCCTGGCGGACCGTCAGCGGCGTGGCCCTGACCGGCTTCGTGGCCGGGTTCCTCGGCCTGCTCAGCCCGGGCGCGTTCGGCGGGGACGCCGGGCCCGCCCAGCTCAGCGTCGTGGCGCCGGTGGGGGAGACGGCGAAGGTGGCCGACCAGGCCCGCGACCGGCTCGCGCGGGCGGGCATCACGGCCACGGTGAAGGCCGTCAAGCACACCGTGGTCGCGGCGCTCGGCAGCGGCGCCGACGACGTCGTGGTGGACCGGGCGCGCACCGCGCTGAGCGACCTCGTGCCGGGGCGCACCCCGACGACGAAGGCCGACGACCAGCGCTTCGGCCTGCAGATCCTGGCCGACGTGCGGGTGGGCACGATCGTGGTGCTGTCGGTGTCGTTCCTGGTGGCGATCGCCAGCGCGGGCATCACCGCGGCCTCGTCGGTGCTGGACCGGCGGCAGACGTACGCGCTGCTGCGGCTGGCGGGCACGCCCCTGGAGGTCCTGGACCGGGCCCGGCGGGCCGAGACGCTGATCCCGATGGCCGTGATGGGCGGCGGCGCGATCCTGGTGGGCGCGTTCTGCGCGATGCCGTTCATGATCGGCGGAGTGAGCACGAGCGGCGTGGTCACGCTGCTGGTCTGCGTGGGCGCCGGCTTCGCGGGCGTGATCGGCGCGGGCGCGCTGAGCCGGCCGCTGCTGCGCTCGGTGACCGAGGACCCGGCGCCCCGGCCGGACTGACCGCCCGGCCGGGCGGTCAGTCCGGCGCGGATCAGCCGAGCACGAGGTCGCGGACCGTGCGCAGCGACTGCTCGTCGCGCGGTCCCATCACCAGCAGGCTGGTGACCGGGCTCTTGTGCCACAGTTCGAGCCGTTCCCTGATCCGGCCGGGCGGGCCGACGAGCGAGATGCCGTCGGCCAGCTCGTCGGGGATCGCCCGGAACGCCTCGTCCTTGCGGCCGGCCAGGTAGAGCGCCTGGATGTGCTCGGCCGCCGCGGCGAAGCCCATGCGGCCGATGATGTCGGCGTGGAAGTTGCGCTGCTTGGCGCCCATGCCGCCGATGTAGAGCGTGAGCATCATCTTGACGCCGTCGAGGGCGGCCCTGACGTCGTCGGAGATGACGACCATCACCATGGCGGCGATCTCGAAGCCGGGGTCGCGGCCCGCCAGCGCGTCGCCGTACATCTCCTCGATCTTGCCGGGGAAGGCGAACAGCGGCAGCCAGCCCTGCGCGACCTCGGCGGCCAGGGCGACGTTCTTCGGGCCCTCCGCGCCGAGGTAGACGGGGATGTCGCGGCGCAGCGGGTGGGTGATGAGCTTGAGCGGCTTGCCCAGGCCGCCCGCCAGGGGCAGCGGGTAGTGGGCGCCGTCGCTGGTCACGGGCTCCTCGCGGCGCCACACGCGGCGCATGATCTCGACGTACTCGCGGGTCCTGGCCAGGGGCCTGGCGAACGGCTGCCCGTACCAGCCCTCCACGACCTGCGGGCCGGAGGCGCCGATGCCGAGCAGCAGCCGGCCGCCGGTCAGATGGTCGAGCGTCATCGCGGTCATCGCGGTCGTGACCGGCGGGCGGGCCGAGATCTGCGCCACCGACGTGCCCAGCTTGATCCGGCTCGTACGCGCCCCGTACCAGGCCAGCGGGGTGAACACGTCACTGCCGTACGCCTCGGCGGTCCACACCGAGTCGTAGCCGAGGCGTTCGGCGGCGAGGACGGTCTCCGTGGCGTCGTCGGCGTCGCGCTGCCAGTAGCCGAGGTTCAGGCCGAGCTTCATACGCACCTCCGGAATAAAGTTCCATTACCGAGGCCGCAGTGTCAATGCGTGATCAGCCGGGGAGATCAGACATTGTGCTCAAGAGTCTCTGCCGTCTCTTCTGCCTGCTGCTCCTGCTGTCGCCGGCGGCCGAGCCGACGATGGCCGTGAGCGCCTCGCGGCCGAACATCGTGTTCGTGATGGCCGACGACCTGGAGAGCGGCACGCTGCCCTACTTCCCTGCCATCAACTCGGAGCTGGTGGCGAAGGGCACCTCCTTCAGCCGGTTCTTCGTGACGAACTCCTGGTGCTGCCCCTCGCGCACGTCGATCCTGCGCTCCCAGTACGTCCACAGCCATGGCGTCCTGACCAACACCGCCCCCGAAGGGGGGTTCGACCGCTTCCACTCCCTCGATCTGGAACGTTCCACGATCGGCACCTGGATGCAGCAGGCCGGCTACCGCACCGCGCTGATGGGCAAGTTCCTCAACCACTATCCCGGCGCCACCGCCGACGCCGCCTACGTGCCGCCCGGCTGGGACGAATGGGACGTCCCGGTCCGCAAGCTCTACGAGGAGTACGGCTACCGCCTCAACGAGAACGGCGACCTGTACGACTACGGCTGGTCGGAGGAGGACTACCTGTCCGACGTGCTGGCCGACAAGGCCCGCGACTTCATCACCGGCGCCGACGAGCCGTTCTTCCTCTACCTGACGCCCATCGGCCCGCACAACCCGGCCAACCCGGCGGTCCGGCACGTCGCCGACCTCCCCGAGGTCACCGCGCCGCGCACACCGTCGTTCAACCAGGCCGACGTGAGCAAGGAGCCGCTGTGGCTGCGCTCCCTGCCCTCGCTGACGCAGGAGGACATCGACCGGGTCGACGAGCGCCACCGCAGGCGGCTGCGGTCGATGCTGGGCGTGGACGACCTGGTCCGGTCGGTGATCGAGGCGCTGCAGGCGTCCGGCAAGCTCGACAACACCTACATCATCTTCACCTCCGACAACGGCTTCCATCTCGGCACACATCGGCTTCCCCAGGGCAAGACGACGCCGTTCGAGGAGGCGATCAAGGTTCCGTTCGTGGTGCGCGGGCCGGGGATCCGGGCGGGGGCCACGATCGGGCAGCTCGGCGCGACCGTCGACATCGCGCCGACGATCGCCGAGCTGGGCGGGGCCGCCGTGCCGGCGTTCAGCGAGGGGCGCTCGCTGGTGCCGCTGCTGCGCGGCAGCCCGCCCGCCCAGTGGCGCAAGAACGTGCTGGTCGAGTTCAACAGGCCGGTCAACCGGTCGTCGGCGGCCCAGACCCCGGTGCCCTCCTACCAGGCGCTGCGCACCGAGCGTTACACCTACGTCAGGTACGACACGGGGGAGCGGCAGCTCTACGACCTGGCCGCCGACCCGTACCAGCTCGACAACCTCGCGGCCACCGCCGAGCCGGCGCTGCTGGCCGGCCTCGACGCCCGGCTCCAGGCGATGCGGGCCTGCTCCGGGGCGGGCTGCCGGGAGGCCGACGCGCGTCAGTGACCGGGGAACAGGGCGGGGTAGGCGTGCGCCAGGTGATCGGTCACCGCCCGCTGGGCCTCCTCCGGGTCGCCCGCCGCGATGGCCGCGCGGATGCGCTCGTGGTCCGCGCGCAGCACGGACGGGTCGCCGAGGCGTTCGACCGCTTCGATGGCGTTCCTGCGCATCGCGTCCCGGAGTGAGCGCATGATGGCGGCGATGAGCCGGTTGCCCGAGGCGTCCGCGATCGCGCAGTGGAAGGCGGTGTCGTGCTCCACGAACTCCTCGGCCGTGGCCGCCCGGTCCATGCCCTCGATCGCGGCGGCCAGCTCCGCGACGCCGGCCGCCGGGGAGCCGGTCGCCGCCGCGTGCGCGGCCGACCAGCGTTCGATCATCAGCCGGGCGTCCACGACCTCGCGCTGCTCCAGGGTGGCCAGGCCGAGGTTGAGCCGGAGCAGGTCGGTGAGCGCCGTGTCGGGCCGCGAGGTCAGCACGGCTCCCGCGTCCGGACCCCGTCCCACCTGCGAGGACACCACGCCCAGGGTCTCCAGGACGCGCAGCGCCTCCCGCACGGACGAGCGGCCGACGCCCAGTTGCTCGGCGAGCTGGCGTTCGCCGGGCAGCCGGTCGCCCACGGTCAGGCCGTCCTCGGCGATGCGTCGTTCGATCTGGGCGAGCACGTCCTCGAACGCCCGTGTGCGTTTCACCGATGCCTCCCCGGTGCTGGCCCGGAACTGTGTGGTTAGGTATGGTCTGACCATACAGTGGTCGGACCATTCGTTGGGAGAGTCGTGCGAGTCGCCCTGTTCATCACGTGCGTGAACGACACGCTCTTCCCGGGCACCGGCAAGGCCGTCGTGTCGCTGCTGCGCAGGCTGGGCTGCGACGTGGACTTCCCCGTCGCCCAGACGTGCTGCGGGCAGATGCACGTCAACACCGGTTACCGGGCGGAGGGCGTGCGGCTGGCCAGGAAGTTCACCGAGGTGTTCGCCGGGTACGACGCCGTCGTGGCGCCGTCCGGGTCGTGCGCGGCCATGGTGCGCGAGCAGTACCCGAAGCTGGTGCGGCCGGGCAGCAGGGGCGCGGCGGCCGTGGCCGAGGTCGTGCCCAAGGTGTACGAGCTGAGCGAGTTCCTGCTGGACGTCCTGAAAGTGGACGATGTTGGGGCATATTTCCCGCACCGGGTGACATATCACCCGACGTGCCATTCGCTGCGCGGGTTGCACCTGGGCGACCGGCCTACCCGGCTGCTGCGGAAGGTCCGAGGTCTGGAGCTCGTGCCGCTGCCCGGCGCGGAGGAGTGCTGCGGCTTCGGCGGCACGTTCGCGGTCAAGAACCCGGCGGTGTCGGCCGCCATGGGGGCCGACAAGGTGCGCGGCATCCTCGACACGGGCGCCGAGGTCATCTGCGCGGCCGACAACTCGTGCCTGATGCACATCGGCGGCACCCTGAGCCGTCAGAAGACGGGGGTCAGGACGATGCACCTGGCGGAGATCCTCGCAGCCACGGAGGAGACCCGATGAGCGCGACATTCCTCGGCATGCCCGGAAATTTCCCGAAAAATGCGGCGAAAGCCGTGGAGGACTCGCAACTGCGGTTCAACCTGCGGAAAGCCACTCACACCATTCGCGGCAAGCGCGCCGGCGTCGTCGGCGAGCTGCCCGACTGGGCCGAGCTGCGCGCGGCCGGCAAGGCCGTCAAGGACCACACGCTCCGCCACCTCGACCGCTACCTCCTCCAGCTGGAGGAGGCCGTCCGGCGGGCGGGCGGCACCGTCCACTGGGCCAGGGACGCCGAGGAGGCCAACCGCATCGTCGGCGACCTGGTCGCGGCCACCGGCGAGACCGAGGTGGTCAAGGTCAAGTCGATGGCCACCCAGGAGATCGGGCTCAACGAGGCGCTGGCCCGGCGTGGCATCACCGCGTACGAGACGGACCTGGCCGAGCTGATCGTGCAGCTCGGGGACGACTTCCCCAGCCACATCCTGGTCCCCGCGATCCACCGCAACCGCTCGGAGATCCGCGAGATCTTCCTCGACCGCATGCCCGGCGTGCCCGACGGCCTCACCGACGAGCCGCCCGCCCTGGCCGAGGCCGCCCGGCTCCACCTGCGCGAACGTTTCCTCCGGAGCAAGGTCGCCGTCTCCGGGGCGAACTTCATGATCGCCGAGACCGGCACGCTGGTCGTGCTGGAGTCGGAGGGCAACGGCCGCATGTGCCTGACCCTCCCCGAGACGCTCATCAGCGTCGTCGGCATCGAGAAGCTCCTGCCGACCTGGCGGGATCTGGAGGTCTTCCTCCAGCTTCTTCCGCGCAGCTCCACAGGTGAGCGGATGAATCCGTACACCAGCACGTGGACCGGCGCCACCGAGGGCCAGGACTTCCACCTGGTGCTGCTCGACAACGGCCGCACCGACGTGCTCGCCGACGAGGTGGGCCGCCAGGCGCTGCGCTGCATCCGCTGCTCGGCCTGCCTGAACGTGTGCCCGGTCTACGAACGCGCGGGCGGCCACGCGTACGGCTCGGTCTACCCCGGGCCGATCGGGGCCATCCTCACCCCGCAGCTCAGGGGCATGTCCTCGGACCTGGACGCCTCGCTGCCGTTCGCCTCCAGCCTGTGCGGGGCCTGCCTGGAGGTCTGCCCGGTGGCCATCGACATCCCCGAGGTGCTGGTGGACCTGCGGGCCAAGGCGCCGCACGCGGCGGCCGAGCGCGCGGGCATGAAGGCCGCCGGCTGGGTGCTGGACGACCAGGCCCGGCTGGCCAGGGCGCAGCGGCTGGCCGCCCGGCTGCGCAGGCTGGTGCCCAAGCGGCGGCTGCCCGGCCCGCTGGCGGCCTGGACCGACACCCGGGACGTGCCCGACATCCCGGAAGAATCCTTCAGAGACTGGTGGGAGCGGAACGATGGGCGCGCGTGAGGAGATCCTGGCCAAGGTCAGGAAGGCGGTCGCGGACGCGCCCGAGACGGAGATCGCCCGGCACTACCGCACCCGCCCGGACGTGGACGACGTGGTGGGCCTGTTCGCCGAGCGGGTGCGCGACTACCGGGCCGTCGTGCACGTGCTGCCCGACGCGGACGTGCCCGGCAAGCTGGCCGAGCTGGCCGCCGGCCGCCGCGTGATCGTCCCGGACGGCTTCGCCTGGGCGGCCCCGAGCAGCCCGGACGCCGGGACCGACCGGCGCTGGGCCACGCTCGACGCCGCCGACGGAGTGATCACCGCCTGCGCGGTGGCCATAGCCGAGACCGGGACCATCGTCCTGGACCACGGGCCCGGCCAGGGCGCCAGGGCGCAGACGCTGATCCCCGACCACCACGTGTGCGTCGTGCGCGCCGACCAGATCGTCGCGGGCGTGCCCGAGGCGGTGGCCAGGCTCGACCCGGCCCGCCCGCTCACCTGGATCAGCGGCCCGTCGGCGACCAGCGACATCGAGCTGAACCGGGTCGAGGGCGTGCACGGCCCCCGGACCCTCGAAGTGATCATCAGCACCTGAGCACCGGCGCCGCGCGGCGGATCGTCGGCACCTGGCACCGCAGCGACGGCGCGGGGCGTCAGTACCTGAGGACGGCCGCCACGTCCTGCACGTCGTCGGTGAACCACAGTTCGGCGTCCGTCATGGCGGCGGCCCTGACCACGGCCGAGTCAGCGCGCTCCTCGACGGGCTGCTCGACGCCCCAGCGCCGCAGCTCGCCCTGGTCGGTGGAGAGCTGGGTGCCGCCCTCGCCGGTCCACACGGTCCGGTCGAGCTGGGCGGGCATGAGCACCGCGTGCACCCTGCCCTCGCGCAGGGCGTGCGCCACCTGGGACAGGCCGGCCGGGCCCGAGGACTCGCGGTGGCGGTCGAGCAGCTCGGCGCGGCGGCGTTCGAGCCAGTCGTCCAGCGCGCGCTCGACGTCGGCCTCGAACTGGCCGTGGTCGGAGCGGCTGCCGTGCTCGACCATCATCACCCGGTCGGCGGACTTGGTGCTGAGATGTTGCAGCAGGTAGGAGCGTGACTTCGGCTCGCCGGCCACGATGATCAGCTCGGCGCCGATCCTGCGGACCTGCTCGTCGATCTCGCGGGCGACGGCGACCGCGTTCTTCTCCCACGTCTCCTCGGCGCCCCGCTCGTACCGCTTCTGCGACCAGCCGCCCTGGGCGGTCTTCTGCAGCGGCCAGTCGGCCGCCTCCACGGTGGTCGTGCGCGGCGCGCCGCCGCCGAACACCGACAGCTCGGCCCCGGCGTGGTCCACGATGACGCGCAGGTGCGGCACGTTCTCGCCGCGCTGCCTCAGCATCGGCGTGACGTGCGGCAGCGGCGACACGGTCGCCATCTCGTACGGCGCCCGCGCCAGCGGCTCGGCCAGCACCACCGCGCCGTGCGTGGCGAACAGCGCCTGGCCGGGCGACGGCCGGTTGGCGGCCACCTCCAGGGCGTCGATGGTCTCGGGGTCGGTCCCGTCGAGCTGGTCACGCACGCTGTGCCAGTGCGTCTCCCGCTGCGGCTCGGTGAGCGCGCCCAGATAGACCGACGCGTACGGGCCCCGCCGCTCGTACAGCGGCCTGATGAAGTCGAGACGCACAGGTCACCACCTCCGCTCTTCGATGCCGAGGCCGAGCGCCTTGGCCACGTCGGCGATGTTCACAAAACGGCGGTCGGGAAGGGATCGCACCATGTCGGCCACCTGGTCGGGGGCGTCCACGTCCTCGGCGTGCTGGAGCAGGTCGTCCTTGGAGGCGGGCCAAGGGGTGTCGCTGAGCCATTTGGCCAGGTCGCTGCGGATGTCGACGCCGCGCTGGGTGATGCCTTGGGGGGTGCCGGGCTCGTGTCCCGGGGGGTACGACTGCCCTGACTCCTCGCCGGGCCCGGGCATGGACTCGGTCTCCTTCCACTCCTCGGCGTGCGTGCTGCCGCCGCCGCGGACCATGCCCTCGGTCTCGTGCTTCTGCTGATCGTCCAGGCGCGGACCGTGCTTGTCGCTCCCACGTTCCATAGTTCCCTCACTCCTCTCGAATCGGCCCCTACCCCCGCTTTCGTGGGCAAACATCGTGAGTGTGTAGGGTGCGCACGTGTTCGATCCCGATGCGCGCATCGCCGCCGGACGGCTCGTGCTGCGGCCGTTCGACCCCCGTGACGCCGCCCGCGTGCGGTCGGTGGTGGAGACGGTGGATCCCGGCGACCGCTTCCTCCCGCCGGGCGCGCCCGTCCACGCCTCCGGCGTCGGCCAGTGGCTCGCGCACGGCGTGCACGAGCTGTACCGCTCGCAGCAGGGCCTGCACCTGGCCATGACCGAGGCCGACGACCGCATCGTGGGCGCCATCAGCCTGTTCAGGACGTCGTGGACGGCGGGCACCACCGAGGTCGGCTACGGCGTCCACCCGACGTACCGGGGCCGCGGCTACGCCACCGAGGCCGTACGCGCCCTGACCGCCTGGGTGTTCGCCACCACCGCCCTGCGCAGGGTGGACCTCACCGCGAACCTGGACAACCCGGCCTCCCTGCGCGTCGCGCTGAAAGCCGGCTTCACCTGGGAAGGCGTGCTGCGCGCCGCCGTGCTGGAGGAGGACGGCCCGCACGACCTGGTCGTCCTCGGCCTGCTGCGCGAGGACTCCGGCGAGCCCGCGCCCGCCCTGCCGAAGACCGAGCTGCGCACGCCCCGGCTGCTGCTGCGGCAGCCCGTCCTCGCCGACGTGCCCGGCCTGGCCGCCACCGGCGCCGACCCGCTCACCCAGGCCAGGACCGGCGTCCCCCGCGACTACACCGAGGAGCACGCCCGCGCGTTCGTCGGCATCTGCGAACGGATGCGGATGAGGGGCGCGGGCATCGCGTTCACCGTGGAGGAGTTCACCACCACCCGTTTCGTGGCCAACGTGGACCTCAGGGACCTCGACTGGCGCAACCGTACGGCCGAGGTCGGCTACATGACCGCGCCCTGGGCCCGCGGCCGGGGCTACGCGGGCGAGGCCGTGACCGCGATCGCCCGCTGGCTGTTCGAGCGCCACGGCTTCCGCCGGCTGCAGCTGCGGGCCGCGGTGTCGAACCCGGCCTCGCAACGCGTGGCGGAGAAGGCCGGCTTCACCCGCGAGGGCGTGGCCCGCGCCGCGCTCGACGGCGAGGACCTGGTCGTCTACAGCCTGGTCCCGTCCGACCTGGCCTGAGGGCACAGCGGACTGGCCTGGCCGGCCCATGGTGAAACCCGGCCGGAACCGTCACCCTGGGGATGAGGACGGTGAGGCTGAATGATCACGGTTGTCGGCTGGGACGGGATCGAGCTGCCGGCCGGGGCCGCGGGCAGGCTGCGTGAGGCGGAGCTCGTCGTGGGCCCCGCCGCCATTCTCGGCCGGCTCGGGCTCGACGGACGCGCCGCGGACGACGGCGACGTGCTCCAGGCCCTCGACGGCCATCTCGGGCAGGACCGGGGCCCGGCCGTCGTGGTCGCCGACGGCGATCCCGGCTTCTTCGGAGTCGTCCGCACCTTACGGGCGCACGGCCTGCGGCCGGACGTCCTGCCGGCCACCTCGCTGATCAGCCGCGCCTTCGCCTGCGCCGGGCTCAACTGGGAGGACGCCCTCGTCGTCGCCCCCTCCGGCCCCGGCCGGCTCGCCCGCGTGGTGAACGCCTGCCGCGCCCACCCCAAGGTCGCGCTGCTCGTAGCGCCCGGCGTCGGCCCCGCCGAGATCGCCAGGGAGCTGGCGCCGACCACGCCGCGCGCCCTGATCGTCTTCGAGGACCTGGGCGGCCCGGGACAGCGCGTCACGCACAGCCGCATGGGGGAGGCCACCACCCGGCCGTGGAAGGACCCCGACGTGGTCCTCGTCATCGACCCGCTGCACCGGCCCGGGCAGCCGGGCTGGGTGGCCGGGGCGCAACCCGGCCCGGCGGAGTGGGCGCTGCCGTGGGAGAGCGGGCTGCCCGCCGAGGCGCGGGCGTTCGTCCTGGCCAAGCTGGGTCCCCGGCTCGGCGACCTGGTCTGGGACGTCGGCGCGGGCGAGGGCGGGATCGCCGTCGAGTGCGCCAGGCTGGGCGCGGCCGTCGTGGCGGTCGAACGCGACCAGTCCGCCTGCGCGCGGCTGCGTGCCAACGTGCTGGCCCACGGCGTCAAGGTGGCCCTGACCAGGGGGCACGCGCCCGCCGCGCTCGAACCGCTGCCCGACCCCGACGCCGTCTTCGTCGGCGGGGGCGGTGACGACGTGGTCGCGGCGTGCGCCGCCCGCGGCCCCCGCGCGCTGGTGTGCGCGCTCGGCACGGCCGAGCGGGCGGTGGCCGTGCTGGAGCTGCTGCGCGAGCTCGGCTACCGTGGCGAGGGCACGCGGATCCAGGCGTCCGCGCTGACGCCCGGCGCCGGCGGTTCCCACCGTCTGACCGCGGCGGATGCCGTCTTCGTCGTGCACGCCAAGCCCGCGCACGCAGCGTGACCTGTCCCCCACGGGCACGTATCGGTTATCCTCGCGTGACTTTGTCTACGCACCGGAGATCCCTCAATGAAGCCGCCGCTCCTGCTGATCGGGCAGGGCTCGAACGATGACGCCTACGCCGCGGAGTTCGGCAGGTTCGTCCACCGGCTGCGCTGCCGCCTCGACCACACGGCCGTCGACGTCTCCGGCGGCTACCTGGAACGCGCCACGCCGCGCCTGAGCGACTCCGTGGCGTCCCTGATGGCGCGCGGCCACCACCGTCTCGTCGCGCTGCCGCTCAGTCTCAGCAAGGTGGATGCGGAGTTCCCCGCCGCGATGGCGCTCGAACAGCAGCGCCACCCCACCCTCATGTACGACTACGGCCGCCCCCTCGGCCCCGACCCGCGCGTGCTGGCGCTGCTGGCCGACCGGCTCGGCGAGGCCGCCGCCGAGATGGCCAGGCCGCGCCCCCTGGAGCTGGTCGGCGCCCGGCCCCGGCTGCGCGCCGTCGACACCCCGGCCCTCGACGACGTCCCCGGCCAGGTCGAGCCGGGGGAGACGGCGGTCGTGCTGGTCGGCGAGGGCTCGACCGACGCCGCCGCCAACGCCGAGGTCCACCGGGTGTCGCGGCTGTTCTGGGAGACGCACGCCTACGACTACATGACCGTCGAGACCGCGTTCGTCTCGGTGACGCCGCCCGGCGTGCCCGGCGGGCTCGAACGCTGCCGCCGGCTGGGCGCCAAGCGGGTGATCGTGGTGCCGTACCTGCTGTTCGCGGGCGGCCTGCTGGAGCGCGTGTGGGCGCAGGCCCTGGCGTACGGCGCGGGCCACCCCGACCTCGACATCCGCTGCGCCGAGGTGATCGGCGACTGCGAGACGCTGGCCGACGTCGTGATCGACCGGTACGAGGAAGCGCTCCATCTCGTCCACTGACGCTCCCCTCGTCCATCAACGCCCCACCTCGTCCATCAAGTGTCACCAAGTGGAGGTGTCCGTGCTCGCCGAGACCCTGGCGGCCATCCGTCCCGCCGACCCCGAGGCGCTCGCCGAGGCCCGCGCCCACCAGGACCGGCTCACCAAGCCGCGCGGGGCGCTCGGGGCTCTGGAGGAGGTGGCCGTACGGCTGGCGGGCGCGTCCGGCGTCTGCCCGCCGCCCATGCCCGAGCCGGCCGCCCTGGCCATCTTCGCGGCCGACCACGGCGTGCACGCGCGCGGCGTCAGCCCGTGGCCGCAGGAGGTCACGACGCAGATGGTCGCCAACTTCCTGGCCGGCGGCGCGGTCGCCAACGCCTTCGCCGCCCAGGTGGGCGCGTCCGTGACGGTGGTGGACGTCGGCGTCGCCACCGACCTGCCCGACGCCCCCGACCTGGTCAAGCGCAAGGTCGCGTACGGCACCGCCGACCTGTCGCGCGGCCCCGCCATGAGCGTCGACCAGGCCGTCAGGGCGCTGGAGGCGGGCATCGCCGTGGCGCAGGAGCTGATCGACGGGGGCGCCCGCTGCCTGATCACCGGCGACATGGGCATCGCCAACACCACCGCCTCGGCCGCGCTGATCGCGGTGTTCACCGGCAAGGGCCCGGCCGAGGTGACCGGCAGGGGCACCGGGATCGACGACGCGACCTACGACCACAAGGTGGAGGTCGTCCGCGAGGCGCTGCGGGTGAACGGCCTGCCCGGCGGCACCGGGCCGAGCGACGCCCTGCGCGCGCTGGCCGCCGTGGGCGGCTTCGAGCACGCGGCGATCGCGGGCTTCGTGCTGTGCGGCGCGGCGAACCGGGTGCCGGTGATCCTCGACGGCGTCATCGCCGGCTCGGCCGCCCTGGTCGCCGCCGCCCTCGACCCCCACGTCAGCGGTCACTGCGTGGCCGGCCACCGCTCGGCCGAGCCCGGCCACGCCGCCGCGCTCGACCATCTCGGGCTGCGCCCGCTGGTGGACCTGGAGCTGCGGCTCGGCGAGGGCACCGGCGGCCTGCTCGCGCACCCGCTGGTGTGCGCGGCCGTACGGGTGATGCACGAGGTGGCGACGTTCGACTCGGCGGGGGTCACGGAAAAGCCCGTGTGATGATGGGGGACATTCGAAACAGCACGTGAGGTGAGCAGTGTCCCGGTACGGTCCCATGTTCGGCCCTGACATCACGTTCCTCGGCGTGGACCGCTGCGACGTCGCGGACCCGGCCAGCTACGCCGGAGCCGACGTGGTGATCATCGGTGCGCCCTTCGACGGGGGCACCTCCAACCGGCCGGGCGCCAGGTTCGGGCCGATGGCGCTGCGCCAGACCTGCTATCTGCCGCACAACGGGTCCCGTCCGAGCCTGGCCCTGCGCGTCGACGCCCTGCGCGACCTGCGGGTGCTCGACGCGGGCGACGTCGAGTGCTACTCCGGCGACGTCGAGGGCTCGCTGGCCGCCATCGAGGACGCGGTGCACCGGATCGCCTCCTCAGGGGCCGTGCCGGTGGTGCTCGGCGGCGACCACACCGTCGCGCTGCCGGACGCGCGGGGCACCGCCAGGGCGTACGAGCCGGGCCGCACCTCGATGATCCACTTCGACGCGCACGCCGACACCGGCGACATCGAGTTCGGCCACCTGCACGGCCACGGCCAGCCGATGCGGCGGCTCATCGAGTCCGGCGCCATCCGGGGCGACCGGTTCCTGCAGATCGGGCTGCGCGGCTACTGGCCCGAGCCCGAGACGCTCGACTGGATGGCGGCGCAGCGCATGCGCTCGTACGAGATGACCGAGATCGTGACGCGCGGGCTGGAGGAGTGCCTGACGGAGTCGTTCGGGATCGCGCTCGACGAGTGCGACCAGGTCTTCCTGTCGGTGGACATCGACGTCTGCGACCCCGGGCACGCCCCCGGCACCGGCACGCCCGAGCCCGGCGGCCTGTCGGCCAGGCAGCTCCTCGACGCCGTGCGCCGGATCTGCTACGAACTGCCCGTGGCCGGGATGGAGGTGGTCGAGGTCTCGCCGCCGTACGACCACGCCGACATCACCGCGTTCCTCGGGAACCGCGTTATTCTTGAGGCACTCTCGGCCATGGCCAGACGCCGCAAAGACGCTCAGGGCGGGCCACGCTGGGACCCGTCGCAGCCTCTTCTTGACGGCCGTTGAGCCATGCGCAGCGAACGACGCACGGTGAGCCGGTAGGTTTACCTCCAAACACAACCTTCGCGAACGGGAGATTCCCCCCATGGGTCCCTACCTCCTCGGCCTGCGGCTTTCCGGCCGCCGGGTGCTCGTCGTGGGCGGCGGCCGCGTCGCGCAGCGGCGCGTCCCCGCGCTGCTCGAGGCCGGTGCGGAGGTCACCGTGGTGTCCCCGGCCGTCACCCCGGCCCTCGACGACCTGATCGCGACGGGCCGGGTCACCTGGCACGCGCGGCCGTACGAGGTGGGCGACTGCGACGGCGCCTGGCTCGTGCAGGCGTGCACCGACGTCAGGTCCGTCAACGCCGCCGTCGCCGCCGAGGCCGAGGCCAAGCGGGTGTGGTGCGTGCGCGCCGACGACCGCGACGCCTCCGCCGCCTGGACCCCGGCCACCGGCCGAGTCGACGAGATCAGCGTGGCCGTCACCGCGGGCGGCGACCCGCGCCGGGCCGCGGGCATCCGCGACGCGGTCGTCGGCGCGCTGCGCGACGGCACGGTCGACGCCCGCCGCAACCGCACCAAGCCCGTCGGCGTGGCCCTGGTCGGCGGCGGCCCCGGCGACCCCGGCCTGATCACCGTGCGCGGGCGGCAGCTCCTCGCCCAGGCCGACGTCGTGGTGGCCGACCGGCTCGCGCCCCGGGCGCTGCTCGACGAGCTCGCCCCCGACGTCGAGCTGATCGACGCCGCCAAGGTGCCCTACGGCAGGTCGCTGTCCCAGGAGAAGATCAACGAGCTGCTGGTCGACCGGGCCAGGCAGGGCAAGTTCGTCGTCCGGCTCAAGGGCGGCGACCCGTTCGTGTTCGGGCGCGGCGGCGAGGAGATGATCGCCTGCGCCCAGGCCGGCATCCCCGTGCTCGTCGTCCCCGGCATCACCAGCGCCGTCGCGGTCCCGGCCGCGGCCGGGGTGCCGGTGACGCATCGCGGGGTGAGCCAGGAGTTCCACGTCGTGTCCGTGCACGTCGCGCCCGACCATCCGGCCTCCACCGTCGACTGGCCCGCCCTGGCCCGATCCCAGGGCACGCTGGTGCTCATGATGGCCGTCGAACGGCTGCCGAAGGTGGCCGAGGCGCTGCTTCGAGACGGACGTGCGCCGGAGACTCCCGTAATGGTGGTACAGGACGGTACCCTTCCGACCCAGCGGGCGGTAATCGCACCGCTTTCCACCGTGGCCGACCGCGTGTCCGCGGCTGGGATACGGCCTCCGGCGATCGTCATCGTCGGCGACGTCGTGCGGGTCGGCCAGGAGGTCGAGATGGTTCGAGCGGAGCGCTTGCCGTGAACACCGCCATGGATGACGGGCGGCACGAGTCGCTGGGGGAGCAGACGTTGAGCTTCCGCCCGGTGACGGACGACGACCTGCCCGATTCCCGGCCCCCCGCGCCTTCGCCACCCGCCGCTCCCTCAGGCCCGCCGTCCGCCTCTCCTGCGGGCCCGTCGTCCGCGGCTGCCGCGGGCTCGCCGTCTTCGGCTTCCTCCGGTCCGCTGTCTGCGGCTCTCGCGGGCTCGCCGTCTTCGGGATCCGGTGGTCCGTCAGCCTCGGGCGAGCCGTCGTCCTCCGCTGCCCGGCCATCGCTCTTCCAGCCGTCGGCGCGCGCCGACGAGCCCGTCCTCCCTCGGCGGCCCACCGCCCCGCGGCTCCCGGCTGCTTCGCAGGAGCCCTCCGCCGGTACGGACGAGCCCGGTCCGTCCACGGGGCCCAGCCTCTTCACGCCGTCCCGTCCGGCCGACCGTCCGAGTCTGTTCACCCCGGCCCGTGCCGCCGACCCGCGTGAGGGGAACGAGACGCGTCCGAGGCCCGCCGCCTTCTGGGAACGAGCCGTCCAGGAACCGGACACCGCCCCGTCCCCGGAGACCGAGCCGACGCCCGCGACCCCGAACGCCACCGCCGCCGACAGCGGAGAAGCGCCTTCCGACGCCGAACAGGCGCCGCCCCCGGCGGCCGCCGCCCCCGACGCCGACGCCGGGAACTCTGCTCATGCCGATGCCGGCTCGGAGGGCGACGACGTTCCCCGGCCTGACGACGATCCCGCTCCTGAGGCCGAAGCGGCGCCGTCTGCGGAAGGCGACGGCGACCCCAGCGAGGCGATGGACGCTGACGACAGCCGCGCCGTCGGCGACGCTGACGCCGACCCCAGTGACACCGCCACCTCCGTGGCCACCGACACCACCACCGGCTTCGACGCCTTCTCCCCGGCCTCCGACGTCCCCGCCGGCGCCGATTACCCCACCGACCCGGGAGACCTGGCGGAGGAGGAACCCGACTCCGAGGCCGACGCCGACGACGTCGCGTCCACCGTAGAGACCGATGACGCCGAAGCGGCCGCCGACGACCGCTCCGACGCCGTAGGCAGCAGCGGCGAGACCGTCCCCGACGCCGACCCGAACACCGAGGCGGACACCGACACGGGAGCCCCCGCCCAGATCGACGCCGAATCCGACAACCCCGCCGACGCAGGCCCGGACACCGACGCGGACGCCCTCGTCCGGGCGAACGCCGAAACCGAAGTCGAAACCGACGACCGCTCCGACGCGGACACGAACGCCGACGCCGACACGAACGCCGACGCCGACGCCTACGCGGAGACCGACGCGGATGGCGACGCCGCGGCGGAGCCGGAAAGCGCGCCGGAGGAAGGGCCGCGGGTCGAGGAGTTGCCGGCCGAGGTCGTCGAGGCGATGACGTCGGCGCTGAGCGCGCTGCGCGAAAGCGTGTCCGACCTGCGCTTCAGCCTCGACCTGCCGGGAGCCGAGGAGGCCAGGCAGGCGCGGGCCGACCTGCTGGCCCAGCTGGAGAACTACGTCCTGCCCAGGGTGCGCACCAACACGGCCCCCGCGCTGATCGTGATCGCCGGCTCCACCGGCGCGGGCAAGTCCACCCTGGTCAACTCCCTGGCCGAGCGGAACGTCTCCCGCACCGGAGTGCGCCGCCCGACCACCGGCACCCCCATTCTGGCCTGCCACCCCGACGACAGGAAGTGGTTCGCGGAGGGCGAGCTGCTCAGCGGCCTCGAACGGCTGGACCGGCCCTCGCCCGACAGCGAGACGAGCGGCCTGGTCGTCGTGACGACCGAGAAGCTTCCGCAGGGCGTCGCGCTGCTGGACACCCCCGACATCGACTCGGTCGTCGAGGAGCACCACGAGATCGCCCACCGCATGCTCGACGCCGCCGACCTGTGGATCTTCGTGACCACCGCCGCCCGCTACGCCGACGCGCCCGCCTGGAGCCTCCTGCGCCTGGCCAAGGAGCGCGGCGCCCGCCTGGCCATCGTGTTGTCGCGGGTGCAGCCCCGGTCGGCCGACGTCGTGCTCAAGCATTTCGTCCGCATGCTGACCGAATACGGCCTGGGCGACATCGACCGGTTCGTGATCCACGAGGCGACGGTGACCGACGGCAGGCTGCCCGACAGCGAGGTCACCGACCTGCGCATGTGGCTGGCCGAGCTCTCGGTCGACGAGGGGCGCCGGGCGCAGGCCGTGCAGGAGACCCTGAACGGGGTGCTCAACAGCTTCCGCACCCGCGTGCCCGCGCTGGCCAGGCATCTGGAGGGCCAGGCGGCGTTCCGCGCCGAGCTGCGCAGCGACGTCGAGGCCGCCTACCTGGGCGCGCTGGCCGAGATCGACAAGGCGTCCAAGAACGGCTCGCTGCTGCACGGCGAGGTGCTGGCCCGCTGGCAGGACTTCGCGGGCTCCGGCGACCTCATGCGCTCGTTGCAGTTCGGCAAGAGCGGCAAGGCGGGCAGGCAGACGCCCGAGCGGGTGACGGCGTTCAAGGCGGCGATCCGGGCCGGGCTGGAGTCGGTGATCGTCGCCGCGGCCAACCGCGCCGCCGAGGAGGTGGTCGCGCGCTGGCGGCACCGTTCGGAGCTGGGCGCCAAGCTCGCCGACGGGCTCGACCGCCCGTCGGACAACCTGCTGCGGCACGCCGGGCGCGCCATCGCGTCCTGGCAGGACCACCTGAACGAGCTCGTACGCACCGAGGGCGTGACCAAGCGCTCGGTGTCCAAGCTCGTCTCGTTCGATCCCGACGCGCTCTCCCTGATCTTCACGGTCGCCATGTTCAGCGGCGGCGACGGGTCGGGCGTGCCGCACCGGCTCGTCAACGCGCTGCTCGGCGCGGAGTCGCTGCGCGGCATCGGCGCCAAGGCGCTCAGTGACCTGCGAGCCAGGATCGGCATGCTGTTCGACGAGGAATCCATGCGTTACGTACACGCTCTCGACTCGGCGGGCATCCCGGACGAGTCCGTCGCGACCCGCCTCTACCAGGCGACGTACAACCTTGAGGTCGCCCGATGACGACGACCACGCCCCCGAGGGCGGGCCTCGCGCCCAGGTTGTCCGCGCTCAACAAGGTGGTGGAGCTCGGTCCCGGGCGGCTCGACCAGAAACTGCTCACCGAGGCCGGCGCGCTGCTGACGCGGGCCGGCGACCGGCTCAAGCTGTCGTCCGAGCACACCGTGGTCGCCCTCGCGGGCGGCACCGGCAGCGGCAAGTCGTCCCTGTTCAACGCCATTTCAGGGCTTGAGCTGTCGCCCACCGGCGTACGCCGACCGACGACCGCCCGTACCCACGCCTGCGTGTGGGGGCTGGAGGGCTCGGCGCCGCTGCTCGACTGGCTGCAGATCCAGCCGCGCCACCGCTTCTCCCGTACCAGCGCGCTCGACAAGGGCGACAGTCAGCTCCACGGGCTGATCCTGCTCGACCTGCCCGACCACGACTCGATCCGGGCGCTCAGCGACAACGAGGCCGACCGGCTCATCGGGCTGGCCGATCTGGTGGTGTGGGTGCTCGACCCGCAGAAGTACGCCGACGCCTCCACCCACCGGCGCTACGTGACCGAGCTGGCCGGGCACGACGCGGTGACCGTGTTCGCGCTCAACCAGGCCGACAGGCTCTCCGCGGCGGAGCTGGCCGAGCTGGTCATCGACCTCAACGACCTGCTGCGCAGGGAAGGCGTCGAGCATCCCAGCGTCGTACCGACCTCGGCCGTCACCGGGCGCGGCGTCGAGAGCCTCAAGAGCGTGATCGCGACCGCCGTCGGCCGCCGCCGCGCCGCCGTCCAGAAGCTGGAGGCCGACCTCCAGCGGATGGAGCAGCGGCTCGGCGAGGCCATGCCGCTCGGCGACGCGCTGCTCGTGCCGTCGTCGGTCGACGAGGCCCGCAGGATGGGGCTCACCGATGCGCTCTGCGACGCGATCGGCGTCCCCGCCGTCGGCGAGGCCATGGAGAACGTCTACGCCGAGCGTTCCAGCCAGTGGGTCGGCTGGCCCTATCCGCGGTGGTTCGCCAAGTTCCGTCCGGATCCGTTGAAGAGCCTGCGTCTCGAAGACGTCGGCGACGAGATCCGGGGCATCACGACCGGCTCGGTGAGCGCGCACTCCGCCGAGGTGGCCAACGCCGTGCAGGCGCTCACCGACGGCTTGTCGGCCGGGATGGACCCGGTGTGGCGGACCGCGGTGCAACAGGCCGCGCGCTCGCACGCGTCCCGGCTGCCGAAGGCGCTGACAGAGGAGCTCGCGGAGGTGGCGCCGCGCCTCGACCGGGTGCCCGTCTGGTGGCGGCTGCTCAAGGTCTGGCAGTACCTGCTGGTGGTGGCGTTCGTGGCCGGGGTGGTGTGGCTGGTGGCCGGGCTGACCGTGCCCGCGCAACTGCCCGCGGCCCTGCAACTGGTCGGCGACGGCGCGGCGCTGCCGTGGGTGGCGCTCATGATGGCCTCCGTCCTGGGGCTGGGCGCGTTGTCGGGCATCGCCTCGCGCAACTTCGTGGAGCTGGGGGCCTCGCGGGAGCGGGAACGTCTGGAGCGGGAGATGCGCCGCAGAGTGGCGACGGTGTCGGCGAAGATGGTGGTGGAGCCGGTCGAACGTGAGCTCGGCCGCCACCACGCCTTCTACACGGCCCTGCGCGACCTCTCGGGCTGATCCCCCTCTTCTCGTACGCTCCCTGCACGACCGGCCTTCATCCACAGCCCTCCTCCGTCGCCGTCCCCTCATCCACAGAACGGCGTTCGCCCCGCCCCACCCGGCCTGCTTCAGGCACCGTGTTCCCAGGTCGCGGGCAGTCCGCCCGCCGCATGGGAGGCACGGATGAACGACATCTACATCACGCTCACCGGAAACGTCGCAGCAGAGCCACGGCAGTACAGCTTCGACGACGGCACCAGGGTCACGTCGCTGAAGGTGTTCACCTCGCACCGCTACTTCGACAGGAAGACCGGGCAATGGACCGACGGTGAGCGCGTCTGCTTCACGGTCCGCTGCTGGCGTGCGCTGGGCGACAACGTCGCCGACTGCGTACGGGCGGGGCAGCCCGTCGTCGTGTCCGGCAAGCTCCGCATCCGCGAGTTCGGCGCGGAAGGCGACCGCCGGTTCATGCCGGAGATCGAGGCCAGCGCGGTCGGGCACGACCTGCGCTGGGGCACCGGCGTCTTCACCAAGCCGGAGCGCGGGGGCGGCCTGGGTTCGATGACCAAGGAGATGCGCGAACGCCTCGACGAGGAGACCCAGGACTGGGCGATGGGCACCAAGCCCGTCCGTCCGTCTTCCCTCCACCCGACCGCCGACCCGTCGGTCCCCGCGACCGCCGACGCCCTCCGAAGCGCGCCCGCGCAGCCTCACGACGACGACGCCGGGCCGGACGCCGACCTCACGACGCTGGCCATAGCCGCTACCGACCCCGACGCCGCCACCCCGCAACCCAGCGCACGTCCCGAGCCCCGGCCTGACACCGCCGTGGAGGACGACACCGCTCCTGGCACGGTCACACCAGAGCAGCCGGGCCGCGGTTCGTCAGCCAAGGCCGCCACGGTCCGCGTCCTGGGCGCGTCCAGCAAGCCCCGGACGAAGACGCAGACACCGGAGAAAGCCGCAGCCTGACACCATCGCCACCTGACGGCTGAGCACCTGCGCCAGTGGATGCTTCCGCCGTGACGCACACGTGGCCGCTGCCCACGAGGGCGGGTGTCTTCATGCCCACCTACGCAACCCGCCTTGAAGACACCCGCCCCAACCCGACCGGCCCGCTCGCCTCGACGCCCCACAACCACACCCGCCAGGTGCGCCCACAACGAGGACGCAGTGGGCGGCCGATCAAGCGAAAAGCCCGCCCCCGGCACAGCGCCCAACCCGCCGGCTGCGCACCCACCTGCACGGGCCACTCGCGCGCTGCGCAACGTACCCACCCGTCTGGACGGGGTTGCCCGTTGTCTGCATGGGCTCCTTAACCGCCTGAACGGGGCACCCACGCAACTGTTAATCCACCCAAGGGGGCGCATGCATGCGGAGGCGCACTGGCCCGGTTCGTCTCACGGTGATCCACCGCAGGGGTAACGACGCCCGGAGGCGCGCTGCCCAGGTGGGGGTTGGTGCCGCTTGCCTCCTGGCGGTGCTCGGGTTCGGGGACGCGCAGGCGTCGAGGCGGACGGCATCGCGTGAAGGACATGCAGCGTCCTCAGGCGGTGACGCGACGCGCGTGCGGGCAACGGCGGGCAAGCGCGACGTGACGGCAGTCGTATGTGTGATGCACTCCTTGATTGCGCAGGCCCAGACGCGCTGGTCAGAGTTCCTCGATGGACCGGACGAAGGAGTGGTACGACCGATGGTTCACCGGCCATCGGTCAGGGGGAAAGCGATCGGGGCGGAGGGCAGCAGCCGATGGGTCGGCGCCCCGCGCAGGGGACGGCCAAGGGGAGGGGGAGGGGCATCGGCTGATGGCCCCGATGTCACCCCGAAGGGGGCTAGTGGGGTGTTTGTCCGTGTCAGATACCTAGAGCATGGGTCATGTCCAGGTCACGCCCCGCACCATGGTTGCTCCTTTCCGGCACTGCCCGCTCGCGGAGTGAGCGGGCGTGGTCGTTTCAACGTAGCGGTTCCCATCGCATAACGCACACTCCGCAATTATTGTGTTACACATCGTTAGTCAGGGAGGAGACGAGATGGCGGCGACCAGTCACGCCACGATCAAGTCTCGCGACGGTGTGTCAAGAATGGCCGGTCGTTGGCCATTGCTCGGGCAACGGCGCCCGCTTGTGGCGTATCTGTGCGCCATTGTCGCCCTAGATGCCGTCGCGATCACCTTGTTCACGAGATCTACCGATTTCCACTGGCCGGATTTGCTGACCTTTGCCGCTCTCATGGCGTGCGGCGCGGTCTGCATCGAGGCCAGCAGGCGTCTGGGCATGCCCGCCGGAGTCTCGCGTGACCTGTTGTCGGCCTGGTGGCTGCCGGTCGCCCTGCTCCTGCCGCCGGTCTACGCCCTCTTTGCGCCGATCGTGCTGCAGATCCTTCTCCAGGTGCGCGTGCGCGCCACAGTTCTCTACCGTCGGGTGTTCAGCTCGGCGGCCATCGGTCTGGCCGGCTGCACGGCGTCGGTCGCCTTCCACTGGGTCGTCCCCGACCCCTGGGTGCTGACGCGGGGGAGTGGGCCGCCGATCGCTTACGCGGTTGCGGCCGCCGTGCTGTTCTCCCTGCTCAACATCGGTCTCATCGCGGTCGCGGCGCACACGTCCGATCCTGAGGGGTCGTGGCAGGAGGTGTTGTGGAACCGGGAGAGCGTCCTGCTGGACGTCGTCGAGCTGTGTCTCGGGGTCACGGTCTCGATCGGGTGCGGGCTCAACCTGGCTCTGCTGGTGCTCGCGTTGCCGCCGGTCGTCCTGCTGCAACGCAGTCTGTTGCATGCGCAGTTGCAGGCCGCCGCCCGTACCGACTCGAAGACCGGGCTGCTCAACGCGGCCGCCTGGCAGCGGGAGGCCGACACCGAGATCCTGCGGGCGCGTCGCAGCGGTGACACGCTGGCGCTGCTGATCATCGACATCGACCACTTCAAGCGGGTGAACGACGCCCACGGGCATCTGGTCGGCGACGAGGTGCTGGCCGGGGTGGCGGCCATGTTGCGCAGGGAACTGCGGGAGTCCGACGTGGTGGGGCGGTTCGGGGGCGAGGAGTTCGTCGTCCTGCTGCCGGGGGCGGACGTCGACGAGGCGCGGCAGGTCGCCGAGCGACTTCGTACCCACATCGGGCACATGGCCATCCCGGTGGACGACGCTCTGATCCGGATCACGATCTCGGTCGGGGTCGCGTTGATGTGCGTGCACGGCGACGATCTGATCGACCTGCTGGCCGCCGCCGACCTGGCTCTCTATCGGGCCAAGGAACTGGGCCGGGACCGTGTCTGCATCCCCGTCGTCCAGCCGCCGCAACCGCCGTCGCCCGAGGAACAAGCCGTGTGACGTGCCGTCGCGCACGCCGTGTGGTGCGCGGTGGGATATTCGGCGAATGCGGGCAGGCGCCTGAGGGACGGATGGGTCAGGGGCCTGCCCTCGGGTTGTGGCCTGACAGTCAGGGCGTGGTGACGCCGTCGCAGGTGACGAGCCGGACGGCGGGAGCCGAGACGATCTGGACGTGGGGTACGCCGGGGACCTCGACGTTGAGATACCCGCCCTCGATGGCGAACCGCACTCCTTCCACGGCCGACACCCGGCGGCCCTCGGAGTTCGTCAGCGTGTAGCCGTCGAGGAGTTCGACAGTGCCGTTTCTCCAGGTGGGGTTCATGCCTGCACCTCCGGGAAGTCCAGCTCGGGCTGGGCGAGGTGGTTGAAGTAGTTGGACAAGGTGTTCAGGGCGATGTGGCCCACGATCTCGGCGAGTTCCGCGTCCGAGACGCCGGCGGCCCGTGCGGCGTCCAGGTCCGCGTCGCTCACCGCGCCGCCCGTGTGCATGATCGCCTGAGTGATCGCCAGCACGGCGGCCGCGTGCGGCTCGTCGTCCGCGCCCTGCCGGGTCTTGAGAAGTTCCTCGTCGGACATGCCCATGCGGCGTCCGCGCATGGTGTGGGCGCTCACGCAGTACGTGCAGTGGTTCTCCTGGGCGACCAGCAGGGCGATCTGCTCCCGCAGTCTCGGGGTGAGGACGCCCGAGCTGAGGTGTTCGCGCATCGCGAGGTAGCCGGCCAGGGCGGCTGGGCCGTTGGCGAGGGCGGCGTACAGGTTGGGGACCTTGCCGAGCTGGCGGCGGGTCTGGTCGAGCAGACCGTCATTGTCTTCTGTCAGTTGTGGAAGGCGGGGCATGAGGTCTCCAAAACGGTACTGGTCGGTTCCATCTGGGCAAGACGATACCGAACGGTTCCGTTTTAGGGAAGTTCGGGATAGCTTGGCGGTATGCCCACACGTGCACGTGAACGACTGCTCGACGCCGCCGAGGACCTTTTCTACGCGGAGGGGATCAGAGCGGTGGGCGTCGAGCGGATCCTGAGTGTCTCGGGGGTGGGCCGCGCCTCCTTCTACCGGCATTTCCCGAGCAAGGACGACCTGGTCGTGGCCGTACTGCGGCGACGGGACGAGCGGTGGCGGGCCTGGCTGGCCGAACGCGTGGAGGCTCTGGGCGGGCATCCGCTGGACGTCTTCGACGCTCTGGCCGAACGGTTCGCGCGGGCGGATTTCCGTGGGTGCGCCTTCATCAACACCATGATCGAGACGGCGGATCCGGACAGTGCGGCACATCGGGTGGCGGCCGAGCACAAGGAGCGCGTGCGGGCGTACGTCTCGGGATTGATCGAGCGCGACGGTCGTCGCGCCGATGCCGCCGAGCTGGCGCACCTGTTCGTCCTGCTGGTGGACGGGGCCATCGTCACGGCGGTACGTGAGCGCTCGACCCACCCGGCGCAACGGGCACGAGCCGCAGCCGCCGCCCTCCTCACAACGGCGCGGACCACCGCGGGGACCACCGCAGGAGCCGAGACTTCAGGGTCCGCGACCTAGGAAGCCGTGGCGGACGCGGCCGTGGAGGAAGGGGGGCCGTGGTGGAGGGGGCCGTGGTGGAGGCGGCCGTGGTGGAGGGGCCCTGGCAAAGGGGGCGCGGCGAGGGAGGCCGTGCCAGGGGGGCATGGGGGCGTGATGGGGATCCTGGTCGGCTGAGGTCGGGCGGTGAACGGCGTCCCTCCCCGAGGTGGGCTCGGGGCCTGGGGTGTCATGGGTGTTTCAGCGTGCGAGGGCGGCAAGAGGAGCGGCCCGGGACGTCACGGCGTTCGGGGGAGGTGGGGTTGGAGGGGCGGGGGCGCAGGGGCGAGCGGGGACGGGCGGAGGTGAAAGGGGCTGGGCGGCGGAAGCCTGCGTGTGCAGCCTCTAAGCTAGGGAGCATGCCGGAGTACATCTACACGCTGCAGCGCGTGCGCAAGGCGCACGGCGACAAGGTTGTCCTTGACGACGTCACGCTGTCGTTCCTGCCCGGAGCCAAGATCGGTGTCCTGGGGCCGAACGGCACCGGGAAGTCGACGCTGCTCCGGATGATGGCCGGCCTGGAGCAGCCGTCCAATGGCGACGCCAAGCTGATGCCGGGCTTCACGGTCGGCATGCTCCAGCAGGAGCCGCCGCTCAACGAGGAAAAGACCGTTCTGGGCAACGTGCAGGAGGGTGTCGCCGAGACGATGGCGATGCTCGAGCGCTACAACCAGATCGCCGAGCAGATGGCCACCGACTACAGCGACGAGTTGCTGGAGGAGATGGGCAAGCTCCAGGACCAGCTGGAGCACCGCAACGCGTGGGACCTCGACAGCCAGCTGGAGCAGGCGATGGACGCCCTGCGCTGCCCGCCGCCCGACGCCGAGGTGAGCAAGCTGTCCGGTGGTGAGCGCCGCCGCGTGGCGCTGTGCAAGCTGCTGCTTGAGGCCCCCGACCTGCTGCTGCTCGACGAGCCCACCAACCACCTCGACGCCGAGAGCGTGCAGTGGTTGGAGTCGCACCTGGAGAAGTACGCCGGCACGGTGCTGGCCGTCACCCACGACCGGTACTTCCTGGACAACGTGGCCAACTGGATCCTGGAGCTCGACCGCGGTCGCTGCTACCCCTACGAGGGCAACTACTCCACCTACCTCGACATGAAGGCCCAGCGCCTCAAGGTCGAGGGCCAGAAGGACGCCAAGCGCAAGAAGCGCCTGGAGGACGAGCTGGAGTGGGTGCGCTCCAACCCCAAGGCCCGCCAGACCAAGAGCAAGGCCCGTCTCCAGCGGTACGAGGAGATGGCCGCCGAGGCCGACAAGTTCCGCAAGCTGGACTTCGAGGAGATCCAGATCCCGCCGGGCCCGCGTCTGGGCACCACGGTGATCAAGTCCGACCAGCTCACCAAGGGCTTCGGCGACCGCCTGCTGATGGAGAGCCTGACGTTCGACCTGCCGCGCAACGGCATCGTCGGCGTCATCGGCCCCAACGGCGTCGGCAAGACCACGCTGTTCCGCATGATCACGGGTGGGGAGACGCCGGACGCGGGGTCGATCACGGTCGGCGACACCGTGAAGATCTCCTACGCCGACCAGAGCCGGGGCGGCATCGACCCGAACAAGAACGTCTGGGAGGTCGTCTCCGACGGGCTCGACCACATCAAGGTCGGCAACGTCGAGATGCCGTCGCGGGCCTACATCGCGGCGTTCGGGTTCAAGGGGCCCGACCAGCAGAAGAAGGCGGGGGTGCTGTCGGGCGGCGAGCGTAACCGGCTCAACCTGGCGCTCACCCTCAAGCAGGGCGGCAACGTGCTGCTGCTCGACGAGCCGACCAACGACCTCGACACCGAGACGCTGTCGTCGCTGGAGAACGCGCTGCTCGACTTCCCGGGCTGCGCCGTGATCACCTCGCACGACCGGTGGTTCCTCGACCGCATCGCCACCCACATCCTCGCGTGGGAGGAAGGCTCGAACTGGTTCTGGTTCGAGGGCAACTTCGCCGACTACGAGAAGAACAAGATCGAGCGCCTCGGCGCCGACGCGGCCCGTCCCCACCGGGTGACGTACCGGAAGCTGCACCGGGACTGACGTCTCATCCCGGCATCGGGACGAGCGTCTCATTCCTGCGACGAGCGGCGGGCCCCTTCGGGGGCGCGCCGCTTTCGCGTGTTCCGGCAGGGCCGATCAGTGTTCGGGCCCGGTTGGGACGGTTCGGCGTTCGCCCCGGTTGGGACGGTTCAGTGTGTGGGCTCGGGTGGGAGGGGTCAGCTTTCGGCCTCGGTGAGGGCGACCTGGACGGGGGTGGGGGCGGTGCGGCGCCATGGACCGTTGAACAGCAGGATCGCGGGGACGAACAGCACGAGGCAGCCCAGTGCCACGAACAGCCACGTCTGCCAGCTCGTGGCCGCCACGACGTGCGGGATGACCAGCAGCCCGACCACCGCGATCGCCTTGCTCAGGAAGCCGAACAGCCCCCAGGCCGTGCCCTGCAGGCGCGGGTCGGCGTCCTCGGCGTCCTCGGAGTAGTTGGCCATCCAGGGGGCGTAGGCGACGCCGAGTGAGCCGCCGAGCAGGGCGCCGACCACCATGAGCGTGCCGGTGGAGACGCCTTCCTGGCCGAGCGCGACGGCGAGGTAGGCGGTGACCAGCACCGCGGCGATCGTCCCGGCGAGCGAGAACGGCTTGCGCAGTTGCAGGCGGTCCGACAGGCGGCCGGTGAGGATCAGCGTGACCAGGTTCAGGCTCCAGAACGCGGCCATGATCGTGGACGCCTGCGCGCTGCTGATGCCGAGCGCGCCCACCAGCATCGTCTGGCCGAACAGCGACAGCGTGATGTAGAGGACCAGCCAGAGCGAGATGCCGACGACGTGGGCCCAGATGTTGCGCCGGGCGAACAACGACCGGACGGTGGGCGGACGCCGCAGGTCGACGACCTCCTCGGCGGCCCGTTCGGTGTGCTGGATCCTGGCCCGCAGCTCGGGGGACAGGTCGGCGATGTTGAACGCGATGACCACGGAGATCACCAGCGAGAAGCAGCCCATGATGACGAACTGCGACCGCCACGACTCGTCGAAGATCGGCAGCGTCCAGCCTGCCACGGCGGCGGCCAGGAAGTTCGCGCCCACCGGGCCCCACGTCCAGAACCCGAACGCCTGCGCCCGTCCGAGCCGTGGCGAGAAGTCGCGGATCAGCGGCGCGGTGGAGGCCATGGCGACGCCGTCCACGAAGGCCAGCAGGATGCGGGCGATCAGCAGGTCGCGCGGGCTGTGCACGAGCGTCATGGCGAAGCAGCACACGGCGGTGAGGGCCATGAGCGGGATGAGCAGGCGGACCCGGCCGACCCGGTCGGTGAGCCGCCCGCCCAGGATGGAGGCCACGGCACCGGCCACCGCCGCCGCCCCCGACACCGCGCCGTACGTGGCCAGGGACATGTTCAGGTCTTTGAGCAGCAGGGGTACGACGGGCGCGATCTGCCCTTCGTAGGAGCCGATGAGGATGGCCAGGACGGCCATGGTGAGGATCTTCATCCGGCGGGCGCCGGTCGGGTACTCGTCGAGCTCGCGGACGTAGGACAGCCTCATGACAAGCCTTTCTGTCGAGCCTAGGCCCCCCGTCATGAGTTCTAGAAGCTAGCTCTAGAATCCATTTCTGAGATGCTGCTCCTCGCATCGGCCGGCGTCAAGAGTGCGTACCCGGTATCAGATGATTAGAATTAAATTCTAGGATTCGTTCGTAGTGAGGAGCCGGGCGTGGACCTGGAACTTGACGGCCTCGACGTGACCTTCGACCACACGGCCGTGGCTGCTCCCCGGATCAGGGACCTGCTGCCGATCTATCGCGACCTGCTCGGCGGTCGCCATCTGGGCGGCGGCGGGGACAACCGGATCAGCGGGTACCGCACGCTGCAGCTCACCTACTCCAACGGGAGCAAGGTCGAGCTCATGGAGCCGCTGACCGGGTCCACGTTCTTCGACAGCTTCTTCGAGCTGACGCGGGGGCGGGGCGGCGTCCATCATCTGAACTTCCACGTCGGGGACATGGACGCGGCCGTCGCCCGGCTCACCGGGCGCGGCTACCGGCTGCACGGGCTCAACCGGGCCGACGTGCGCTGGCAGGAGGTGTTCCTGCACCCCAAGGAGGCGCACGGCGTGCTCATCCAGCTCGCCTGCCCGGGGTTCCGTGACCCGGACGAGGCCCGCCCGACGCTGGAGGAGGTGCTGGCGGGACGCGGCCGCAACGGCGACGGCATCCCCAGCCCCTGAATCGCGGAGGCTTCCCCGGAACCGAACCTAGCTCTAGAGTGCAATTCTAGAACTAGAGTGGGGAGGCCCATGAAACCGGCACCGAAGCCAACGCCCGAGACCCAGCCGTTCTGGGACGGCGCGGCCGCGGGAGAGCTCAGGATCCAGCGCTGTCAGACGTGCGCGCGGCACTACTTCTACCCCCGGCCGAGCTGCCCCCACTGCGGCGGCGGCGACGTGGAGTGGGTGCGCGCGACAGGCCGCGCGACCCTGTACTCGTACGTGATCAACCATCGCCCCGCGCCCGGTTTCGAGGCCGGCGGGCCCTACGCCATCGCCGTCGTGGAGCTGGAGGAGGGCGTGCGGATGATGACCAACATCGTCGGCGTGCCCAACACCCCCGAGAACCTGCCGCTGGACATGGAGCTGCGGGTGGTGTTCGAGCGGCGCGGCGACGTGCACGTGCCGCTCTTCGAGCCCGCGGAGGGCGCCCGATGAACATCGTGATCGCCGGGGCGGCCGAGACCGACGAGATCGGCCGCCTGCCGGACCGCTCCACCTTCCAGCTCCACCTGGAGGCCGCGCGCAACGCCCTCGCCGACGCGGGCATGACAAAACACGACATCGACGGCATCGCCACGGTCGGCACGCCCGGCCCGATCCAGGTCGCCCACGCCCTCGGCATCACGCCCTCCTGGCTGGACGGCACGGGCGTGGGCGGGTCGTCGTTCCTGTTCCACGTGCGGCACGCGGCCGCCGCCATCCGGGCCGGGCTCTGCCGTACCGTGCTGATCACGCACGGCGAGTCGGGACGGTCGCGCGTCGGCGCCGGCCGGTGGGGGCTGGGCGCGGACTCGCTGCTCGGGCAGTTCGAGCTGCCGTACGGGGTGGTCGGGCCGCCGACGTCGTTCACCGTCACGGCGCTGCGCCACATGAAGGAGACCGGCCTCACCCACGAGCAGCTGGCCGAGGTGGCGGTCGCGCAGCGCCGCTGGGCCTCCAGGAACCCGCGGGCCATGTACCGCGACCTGATCACGGTCGAGGACGTGCTCGCGTCCAAGCTCGTCGCCTACCCCTTCCACCTGCTGGAATGCTGCCTGGTGACGGACGGCGGCGGCGCGCTGGTCGTCACCTCCGAGGAGCTGTCGCGCCGCCCGCCGGTGTACCTGCTCGGCTCCGGCGAGGCCATGGACGCGCCGATGGTCTCGCAGATGGAGGACTTCACCACCTCCAAGGGCTTCCGCCTGTCCGGCCGGGCCGCCTTCGCCGAGGCCGGGATCTCCCACGACGACGTCGACCACCTGATGGTGTACGACGCGTTCGCCCACGTGCCCGTCTACGGCCTGGAGGACCTGGGCTTCGTCGGCCGGGGCGAGGCGGGGGCGTTCATCTCCGAGGGGCACACCTCACCCGGCGGCCGGCTGCCGATGAACACCAACGGCGGCGGCCTGTCCTACACGCACACCGGCATGTACGGCATGTTCGCCATCCAGGAGTCGGTGCGGCAGCTCCGGGGCGAGGCCGCGGCCCAGGTGCCGGACGTGGAGGTGAGCGTGGTGCTGGGCAACGGCGGCATGTTCGCCTCCGCCGCCACCCTCGTCCTGGCCTCTCGGTTGCCCTAGGTTCCGCATCCGGCCGTCCGGGCAGGCGAGCCCGGACGGGCCGATGGAACGGGATGGAACGGAATGGAACGCCTCTCCATCGGAAGCGGAAGATCCTGAGAAGAGGAGACGGCGATGCCGAAGTTCATGGACGTGCACAGTGGTTTCGTCGGCGTCACCGAGGAGCAGTTGCGCGAGGCCCACGAGCGGGACCTGGCGGTCGAGGGGGCCGAGGGTGTGCACTTCGAGCGGGCCTGGCTCGATCCGGACTCGGGCAAGGTGTTCTGCCTGTCGTCGGGGCCGTCGAAGGAGGCGGTGATGCGAGTGCACGAGAAGGCCGGCCATCCCACGACGGAGGTCTACGAGCTGCCCATCGAGGTCGAGTAGCCACGACCCGGCCACCGGACCGGTGACGGCCGCCCGCGCTGCTGCGGACGCGGGCGGCCGTCACCGAGACGCCCGGAGCCACGAGGCCCCGGACAAGGCCGCGAAAAACCGTCCGGGCGGGCGCGTCGGGCGCCGGGCCGCGCGCGAGGGCCGTACTAGATTCGTCGGGTGAGCACGGGAGCCGCGCGCGGGGTGGGGCGGTTCGTCAACGGCGAGTCGGTCTACGGGACCATCCTGACGGCCGGCGTCGTCTCCGGGCTCTCGCACTGGATCGCCGACCCGGCCGAGCTGCTGGCGACCGCGATCGGCACGGTCATCGTGTTCTGGATCGCGCACGCGTTCGCCGAGATCGTCGGCGACCGGTCGCCGGACGTGCGCAAGGCGGTGCGGGGCGCGGTGACGCGGTCCACGGGCATGTTGTGGGGGCTGGTCCCGCTCACGGTGATCCTGTGCGTGGCGATGACCGGCGTGATGTCCGTGGACGCGTCGGTGTACCTGGAGATCGGCGTGTCGGTCGTCCTGCTCACCGTGCTCGGCTTCTTCGCGGCCGCGCCCAAGACCGACCGGCTCTGGATCCGGCTGCTCTGCGGAGCCGGCTCGGGCGCCCTGGGAGCCGTGATGATCCTGCTGAAGAGCCTTGAGCACTGAGCAGGAGCGTCCGAGCGGGCAGGTCAGGAGGGCGGCGGGCGCCAGGTGATCAGCGCGTCCAGGGCCTCGACGCGGGAGCCGGTGACCAGGAGCGGGTTGATCTCCAGGGACTCCAGGTCGTCGCCCAGGCTCTCGGCGAACGCGGCGATCCCGGCCACCACGTCGGCCACCGCGTCCAGGTCGGCGGGCTCGGTGCCCCTGGCGCCGTCCAGCAGGGCCGCGCCGCGCAGCTCGGACAGGGCCCGGCGGACCTCGCCGGCGTCCACCGGGAGCACGCGCAGGGCCGCGTCCCGCAGCACCTCCACCCAGACGCCGCCGAGCCCGACCGCCAGGGTGAGCCCCCAGGCCGGGTCGCGCACCACGCCCGCCAGCAGTTCGATCCCGCCGCCGCGCTGCGGCTGGACCAGGACGCCCGCGTCGGGGGCGTGCGCCCGCGCCGCGGCCACCACCTCCCGGTACGCCTGCCGCACCTCCTCCGGGCCGGACAGCCCGAGCCGCACCCCGCCGATGTCGCTCTTGTGCCCGAGCCCTTCGGCGGCGGCCTTGAGCACCACCGGGTAGCCGAACCGCTCGGCCGCGGCCACCGCCGCCGCCTCGTCCGCGGCGATCTCGGACGGCACCACAGGCAGCCCCGCGGCGGCGAGCAGGGCGGCTGCCCGGTGCTCGGCCCACACGCCGTGCGCACCCTCGGGCGCACCCCTGGATGCGCCCCCGGATGCGCCGCTGACCGCCGCCCGCCCGGCCGGGCCGCCGCCGGTCAGGGCCCTGCGGTGGGCCTCCGACCAGCGCACCGCCGCGCCGAGCGCGGTCAGGCCGTGCTCGATCCCGCCCATGACGTACGGGAAGCCGGTCTCCCGCTGCACCTGGCGTCCGAACTCCGTGACGTCGGTCAGCACGTTGCTCACGACCACGACCGGCACCGGCGACTCGGCGATGCGCCGCGCGCTGGCCTCGTACATGGCCAGGACGGGCGCGGGGTCCGCAGGGGCGATCCTGGGCGGTTCGGACAGCAGCATGACCAGGTCGATGCCGGGATCGGCGGTCACCGTCTCCAGCGCGCGGCCGAGCAGGGTGCGGTCGACGAGGACGTAGCCGGTGACGTCGAGCGGGTTCTGCACGGTGCCGAACGACGGCACGATCCCGGCCAGCTTCTCGACCGTGGCCGCGGCGAAGGGCGGCAGCTCCAGGCCCTCGTCCTCGGCCCGGTCCGCGATGATCTCGGACGCGCCGCCGGACGGGGTGACGACGCCCACCCGGCGGCCGGGCAGCGGGCCGGTGGCGGCCAGCAGCCCGGAGGTGATGATGAGGTCCTCCAGCGAGCGCACCCTGATCACGCCGAGCTGGCGCATGGCGGCGTCGATGACGTCGTCGTCGCCCACGAGCGCGCCCGTGTGGGCCTGCGCGGTGTGCGAGGCGAGCCGGCTGCGGCCGATCTTGAGCGCGACGATCGGCTTGCCCGCCGCCAGTGCCCGGCGGGCGACCCGGGAGAACTCGGCCGGGTTCCTGATCGTCTCCAGGAACAGGGCGATGACCCGGGTCGCCGGGTCGTCCACGAGGTAGTCGACGACGTCGGTGACCGTGACGACCGACTCGTTGCCCATCGAGGTCAGCAGGCTGACGCCGACGTTGCGGGCCTGGGCGAAGCCGAGCACCGAGCTGGCCAGCGCGCCGCTCTGCAGCACCACGCCGACCGACCCGCGCAGCAGCGGCTCGGGGATGGGCAGCCCGTACGGGGTCACGTCGGCGGCGGCGTTGATGTAGCCGTTGCCGTTCGGCCCGAGGATGGTCAGGCCGTTCTCGCGGGCGAACCCGGCGATCTCCGCCTCCAGCCGCGCGCCCTCCGCGCCGGCCTCCCCGAACCCCGCCGTGAGGATGACGTAACAGCCGATGCCCAGCTTGGCGCCCTCCTTCAGCACGCCGAGCACGGCGGCCGTCGGCACCATGACGTAGGCCAGGTCGACGGGGGAGGGGATCTCGGTCAGGCTGCGGAAGGCCGGCGATCCGTGCACCACCCCGCCCCTGGGGTTGACCAGGTGGACGGGCCCGGAGAAGCCGTGGGTGCGCAGGTTCAGCAGCGTGCTGACCGACCAGCCCGACTTGTCCGTGGCCCCCACCAGGGCGATCGAGCGCGGGTTGAACAGTGCCTCGACCGACATGGGCTACTCTCCGATCAGGCCGAGCCTGGCGTGGCCCTTGATGAGGTTGCGGGCGATCGTGCGGCGCTGGATCTCGTCGGTGCCCTCGAAGATGCGCAGCAGGCGCAGCTCCCGGTACCACCGCTCGACCGGCAGCTCCTTGGTGTAGCCCATGCCGCCGTGGATCTGCAGCACCCGGTCCACGACCTGGTTGGCCATCACGGCGCCGTTGAGCTTGGCGATGGAGGAGGCGTGCCGGGCGTCCATGCCCTGCTGCACCTGCCAGGCCGCGTGGAGGGTGAGCCACTTGGCCGCCTCGATCTCCACCTGGGAGTCGGCGATCATCCACTGGATGGCCTGGTACTCCGAGATGGTCTGGCCCATCGACTTGCGGATCTTGGCGTAGTCGATGGCCATCTGGAGCATGCGCTCGGCGGAGCCGATGGCACGGGCCGGGATCATGTACCGTCCTTGCCCGATCCACTGCATGGCAAGCTCGAAGCCCTTGCCGAGCTCGCCCAGGATGTTCTCCTCGGGCACCCGCACGTCCTGGAACACCAGCGCCGCCGGCCCCCACTCGCCCATGGTCGGGATGGGCTCGGACGTCCAGCCCATGTCCCGGTCGACCAGGAAGCACGTCACGCCGTGGCCCTCGGCCACCGCGAACACCATGACGAAGTCGGCCTCGCTGCCGCCGGTGATGAACGTCTTCTCGCCGTTGATCACCCACTCGGCGCCGTCGCGGGTGGCGCGGGTGCGGATGTTGCGGGCGTCGGAGCCGGCGCCCGGCTCGGTGATCGCGAAGCAGGACCGCCGTTCGCCCTCGATGGTGGGGACGAGGTAGCGCTGCTTCTGCTCGTCGGTGCCGGCGTAGAGGATGTTGTCGGCGCTGCCGCCGAAGGAGAAGGGCACGAACGTGCGGCCCATCTCCATGGCGATGATCGCGGACATGATCGGGCCGAGCGCCGCGCCGCCGTACTCCTCGGGGGTGTTGATGCCCCAGAAGCCCGACTTCCTGGCCTTGGCGCGCAGGTCGCGCACGACCTCCGGGTCGAGCCCCGGACGCCCTTCGCGCTCGTTGCGCAGGACCTCCGGCTCCAGCGGCATGATCTCTTTCTCGATGAAGGCACGCACGGTGTCGCGGATCTGCCGTTCCTCCGGGCTGAGCGAGAAGTCCACGGCCGCCTCCTGAATTTCTAGAATCATTCTCTAGTACGCGATTCTAACCCCTGCGCGGCACTGGTCAAGAATCAGATTCTAGAATTCGGCGGGATAGAATGCCTGGCATGGCACGCAAGTCCTCGTGGGAGTGGAGCCGTACGGCTCAGACGCGCAAGAGCATGTTGCAGGCGGCCCGTGAGGTCTTCAGCGAGCACGGCTTCGCCGACGCCAACGTCTCGGAGGTCGTGGCCCGCGCCGGCTCCAGCGTCGGCAGCCTCTACCACCACTTCGGCGGCAAGACCGAGCTGTTCCTCGCCCTCTACGAGGACCACCAGGCGGCCCACGAGCAGGCGTCGGCCGCCAGCGTCGCCAAGGCCAAGAAGGAGGGCGTCAGCGACCCCGTCGAGCTGCTGATCGCCGGGGCCCGCGCCTACCTCGACGGCGCCTGGGACCGGCGCGACCTGGTCAGGCTCTTCATCGACGGCGACGGCCCGCCCGGCTTCGAGCTGATCCGCCGCACCCGCGGGCGCGAGTGGGTGCGCCAGAACGCCGTCCTGCTCGGCGCCGGGGGAGACCCCCTCGACCGGTTCACGGTCGCGGTGCTGACCAGCATCATCGGCGAGGCCGCCCGCGAGGTCGCCACCTCCGACACCGAGGAGGAGGCCAGGGAGATCATCGAGGCGGCGATGAAGCTCATCCACCGCCTCGATCCCCTCAGGGGGCTCAGCGACGACTGATCGTCGCCCGGCCGCGGTCGATCACCACCGTCCCGTCGTCCTTGGCGGTGCGGAACAGCACGTCGTCGCCGTCGGCCCAGATGGAGACGGTCAGCGGTTCGCCGGGGAACACCGGGCTGCTGAACCGGCCGGACATCGCCCGGAACCGCGACGGGTCCGACCCGGCGAGCGTGTGCAGCAACGCCCGCCCGGTCACCCCGTACGTGCACAGCCCGTGCAGGATCGGCCGGTCGAACCCGGCCCTGGCGGCGAACTCCGGATCGCTGTGCAGCGGGTTGCGGTCGCCGGACAGCCGGTAGAGCAGTGCCTGGTCCGGCCGGGTCGGGTAGGTCACCTCGTGGTCGGGCGCCCGGTCCGGGACCGCCCACTCGTCGCGGGGCCCCCGGTCGCCGCCGAAGCCGCCCTCGCCCCGGATGAACACCGAGCTGCGCGAGGCGATCACCAGCTCGCCGGTCTCCAAATCCACGGCCCTGGCCTCGGTGGTCACCAGCGCGCCCGAGCCCTTGTCGTAGATGCCGGTCACCTTCGACGTCGTCCGTACGCCGCCCGCGGGCGGCAGCTCGCGGTGCAGCTCGAAGCCCTGCTCGGCGTGGACCAGCAGGGCCGGGTCGAAATCGCCCAGCCGCCGCCCCGGCGACTGCGCCGCCAGGACCGCGAACGTCGGCAGCACCCGCTGCCCCTTCTCGGTGGCGAACTCCAGCTCGTCGAGGCCCGAGCCGACGCCGAGCGCGTACAGCATGGTGTCCTCGGCGGTCCAGGAGCGCTCGTGGGCCGGGCCCTCGACGCCGATCAGCGAGTGGTCGAGCGGCATGTCAGTCCTCCCGCCCGGGGACGCGGCCGTTGGTCAGGGCGTTGGGGGCGGCCTTGTCCACCAGGGCGGGGATGACCGCGCCCAGCTCGGCCGGGTCCCAGCGGCCGCCCTTGTCCACCCCGGGGCCGGCGTGCCAGCCCTCGGCCACGCTGATCATGCCGCCGCGCACGTTGAACACCCGCCCGGTGACGCCGCGCGCCTCGGCGCTGGCCAGCCAGACCACCAGCGGCGCGATGTCGTCGGGGTCGGCGCCGGTCGCCCCGGCCGGGATCAGGTTCTCCGTCATGCGGGTGAGCGCGGCGGGCGCGATGGCGTTGACCGTCACGCCGTAGCGCTCCAGCTCCCTGGCGGCGATCACGGTCAGCCCGGCGATGCCCGCCTTGGCCGCGCCGTAGTTCCCCTGGCCCGGATTGCCGTAGATGCCGGAGGACGACGTCGTGTTGATGATCCGGGCGTCGACCCGCTCGCCGGACTTGGCCCTGGACCGCCAGTAGGCGGCGGCGTGCCGCAGGGGCGCGAACGTGCCGCGCAGGTGCACCCTGATCACCGCGTCCCACTCGTCGGCGGTCATGTTGACCAGCATGCGGTCGCGCAGGATCCCGGCGTTGTTGACCAGCACGTGCAGGTCGCCGAAATGCTCGACGGCCGCCCCGATCAGGCGCTCGGCGCCGTCGAAGTCGGAGACGTCCTCGCCGTTGACGATCGCCTGGCCGCCCATGGCCTCGATCTCGGCCACCACTTCGGCGGCGGCCCCGGACGAGCCGGTGCCGTCCACCTCCGCGCCCAGGTCGTTGACCACCACCTTCGCGCCCTGTCTGGCGAACTCCAGGGCGTGCCCGCGCCCGATGCCCCTGGCCGCACCCGTGACGATCACCACGCGACCTTCGACGATCCCGCTCATCCGACACCTCGATCCTTGACCGGCCGATGATTTGAACTGGATTCTAGTATCAAAATCTAGAAAGGACAGGCCCTTGGTGACGACGACCACCGCTCCCGTCGGCCACGCCTGGCGCACGCTCTCGGTCGTGAGCCTGGCCAGCGTGCTGACCGGGCTGGGCGGCAGCGCGATCAACGTCGCGCTGCCCGAGATCGCCCGGCACACCGGGGCCGACGCCACGGCCGCGGGCTGGATCCTGCTGGGCTTCCAGTTGACCACGACCGTCCTCATGGTGGTGTTCGGTCGCTTAGCCGACATGTTCGGCAGGCGCAGGATGTACCTGATCGGGCTGGCCGTCTACACCGGGGCCGCCCTGCTCGCCGGGCTGGCTCCCGGCGCGTGGGTGATCGTGGCCATGCGGGTCGTGCAGGCCGCCGGCGCCGCGATGTTGCTCACCAACAGCGCCGCCCTGGTCAGCGACGCCTTCCCGCGCGAGCGGCTGGGCGAGGGCATGGGCGTCTACGTGGCCTCCTTCTCCATCGCCGGGCTGATCGGCCCGACGCTCGGCGGCGTGCTCGCCTCGAACCTGGGCTGGCGCTGGGTGTTCTGGTTCAACGTGCCCATCGGGGTGGTCTGTCTGGTGTGGGGCGCGCTCACGTTGCGGCGGGTCGAACCGGCCGGGCGCGAACGCGGGCTCGACCTGCCGGGCAGCGTGCTCGTGCTGGTCACGCTCGGCGGGCTGCTGCTGGCGTTGTCGGAGTTCGGCAGGCTGGGGTGGGGGCATCCGGTGGTGGCCGCCGGGCTCGCCGCGTTCGCCGTGGGGTTGCCGCTGTTCGCAGCCAGGGAGCGGCGGGCCGCCCATCCCGTGGTGGACCTGCGGCTGTTCCACGACCGGGCCTTCGCCTTCGGCACGCTCGCCTCCTTCCTCAACGCCGTCGCGCGGATGGGCATGGTCTTCCTCGTCGCGCTCTACTTCCAGGCCGTGCGGGGGGACGATCCCGTACAGGCCGGGCTGAAGGTGCTGCCGTTGGCGGTGGCGGCCATGGTCGCGTCGGTGACGTCGGGCTTCCTCCAGCGGCTGACCAGCGCGCGCACCCTCGCGGTGGCCGGGGCCGCCACCACGAGCTGCGGCCTGCTGGCGCTGCTCGGCACGATGTCGGCGACCACCCCGTACCCGGCGGTGGCCGCCGGGCTCGTGCTCATCGGCCTCGGCTCGGGCGTCTTCCTGCCCTCCAACACCACCGCCATCCTGGACGGCCTGCCCTCCGAACGCCTCGGCATCGTCAACGCCATGCGCCTCATGCTCCAGAACACCGGCAACGTGGTCGGCACCGGCCTGGTGCTGTCGATCATCACCGCGCCGCTGCCCGCCGCGCTGCACCGGCGCGTCTTCGCCGGAACCCTGTCGCAGCTCTCCGGCGACGCGGTCGGCCTGCTCGTGACCGGTTACCGCTGGGCGCTCACCTGCATGGCCGCGATCTCGGTGCTGACCGTGCTGGCCTGCCTGGCCCGCCGCAAGGCCCGGTGACCGGCCGGCCGGACGGTACGGGTACCGTGGCGGACGTGGCAGAACCCTCCCCGGCGCACCGGCACGTCTTCCTCCGCATGGTCAGATTCGCCGACATCGACTCCCAGGGGCATGTGAACAACGTGCGCTTCCTCGACTACCTGGAGGACGCCCGCTTCGGCATGTTCGCGATCGATCCGGTCAGGGCGGGCGAGGCGCCCTTCGGAGGGCTCGTGGTCACCCGCCACGAGATCGACTACCGCCGCCCGCTGGGCCTGCGCCCCGAGCCGGTCAGGGTCGAGACCTGGGTCACCCAGCTCAGGCCGGTCCGCTTCACCCTGGCCTACGAGATCCGCGACGACGACGAGGTCTACGCGACCGCCACCTCGGTGATCGTGGCCTACGACGTCGAGCGGGCCGCGCCGCGCCGGCTCAGCGAGGACGAGCTCGTCCTGCTCAAGCGTTACTCGGCCCAGGGCTGACCGCCCTGGAACCGCAGCCGCCCTCCGGTCCGGGCAGGAAGCGCTGGCTGATGCTCGCACTGGGGGTCAACGCCCATGCGAGCGTCACTTTAGGACTGTTCGGCCTGCCTCTCGTCATGCCGGAAATTGAGCGACATTTCGGTGTTCCGCTGGCAGTGGCCGGAGTCATTGGAAATGCCCCGGGAATCGGTGTTCTGGTGGCGCTCGTCGCCTGGGGCGCGCTGGCCGACCGGCACGGCGAGCGCCTGGTGCTCGGCATCGGCGTGAGCCTGGCGGCCGTGCTGCTCGCCGCCGTCGCCTTCGCCGGGCCCGCCTGGGCGGTCATCGCGCTGCTCGCGCTGGCGGGCGCGGCCGGCTCGGCGGCCATGGTCGGCGGCGGCCGGATCGTCCTGCGCTGGTTCCAGCCGCCCGAGCGCGGGGTCGCCATGGGCCTGCGCCAGGTGTCCTACACCCTCGGCATGGCCGTCGCGGCGTTCGTGCTGCCGCCGGTCGCGCGGGCGCACGGGCTGCCCGGCGTGCTGCTCGTCTGCTCCGCCGTGAGCCTGCTGGCCGCCGTCCTGGCCGCGCTGTTCCTGGCCGAGCCGCCGCACTCGATCGCCGGGGGGAGCGCGGGGCCGGCGCGGTCGCCGTACCGGCAGCCGGCGCTGTGGCGGGTGCACGCGACCAGCGGGCTGCACGCGGTGCCGCAGATCGTGGTCAGCACGTACGGCGTCACCTGCCTGGTCGGCCTGTACGGCTGGGACGCCGTGGCCGCCGGCCAGCTCTTCGGCCTGTCGGCCGTCGCCGGGGCGGTGGTCCGGGTGGCCGTCGGCCGCTGGTCCGACCGGGTCGGCCTGCGGATGCGTCCCCTGCTGCTGCTCACCTGCGCCTGCCTGGCCGTGCTCGCCCTGCTGGTCGTGGGCACGGCGACGGACAGCCTGCTCGGCCCGGTGGCGCTCGCCACGGCCTCGGTGCTCACCGTGTCCGGCAACGGGCTGGCCTACCTGAGGGCGGGCGAGCTGGCCGGCCCCGCCTGGGCGGGCAAGGTGCTCGGCACCCACAACACCGTCCAGAACGTCGTCGCCCTGGGGGTGACGCCGCTGGCCGGAGCGCTGATCACCGGGACGGGGTACTGGGCGGCGTACGCGGCCGGCCTGGCCTGCGCGCTGGTGTCGCTGCCCGTCATCCCCGTCCGCGGCGAGCAGCGGGCCGGTTCCCGGTCATGACTCCCGGCGCAGCCACACGGCGGTGTCCGGCGGCAACGTCCCGGCCTGGACGGGGCCGCTGGACAGCAGCACCGCGTCGTGCGCCGGCAGCCGTAGGGGCTCCATCCCGCAGTTGATCGCGCAGATCAGCGGACCCCGGGAGAAGAAAAGCGCTCCCTCGGGGGAGTCCAGCCACTCCAGGGTGTAAGGAATCACACCCGCCAGCTCGCGGCGGCAGGCCAGGGCCCGGCGGTAGAACTCCAGCGTCGAGTCCGCGTCGCCCTCCTGCTTCTCGGCCGTCAACTCGGCGAAGGCGGCCGGCTGCGGCAGCCAGGGCCGCACGCCGGGTGGCGAGAACCCGTAGGAGGGCGACTCCGCCGACCACGGCAGCGGCACCCGGCAGCCGTCGCGGCCCGGCAGCTTGCCCTCCGACTGGAAGAACACCGGGTCCTGCCTGGCCTCGGCCGGCAGGTCGGTCACCTCGGGCAGGCCCAGCTCCTCGCCCTGGTAGAGGTAGGCCGAGCCGGGCAGCGCCAGCATCGTGAGCAGCGCCGCCCTGGCCCGTGCCAGGCCCGTGCCGGGATCGGCGGTCCCGTAGCGGGTGCGATGGCGTACGACGTCGTGGTTGGACAGCACCCAGGTGGCGTACGGGACCGAGGCCAGGGTGTCGTCGATCACCTTCTTGAACGCGGTCGGCGACCACGGCGCCTGCAGCCAGGCGAAGTTGAAGCTCTGGTGCAGCTCGTCCGGGCGTACGTAGAGGGCGAGGTCCTCGGCGCTGTCGGTCCAGACCTCGCCGACGGCCATGCGCTCACCGGGGTAGGCGTCCAGCACCTTGCGCCAGTCGCGGTAGACGCCGTGCACCTCCGGCTGCCCCCAGACCGGCGAGACCGACGTGAACGACTGGTCGCCGACGTCGGGCAGCCCCTCGGCCTTGTACAGGCCCATCGCCACGTCGATGCGGAACCCGTCCACGCCCTTGTCCAGCCAGAAGCGCAGGACGTCGAGGAACTCCGCGTGCACCTCGGGGTTGCGCCAGTTGAAGTCGGGCTGTTCGGGGGCGAACAGGTGCAGGTACCACTGCCCGTCGGGGACCTGGGTCCATGCCGGGCCGCTGAACGTGGACTGCCAGTTGTTGGTCGTGTCGCGGAAGATGTACCGGTCGCGCTTCTCGCCCCGCAGCGCGGCCTGGAACCAGGGGTGCTCGGAGGAGCTGTGGTTGGGGACGATGTCCACCAGCACCTTCAGCCCGTGCCCGTGGGCCTCGGCCACCAGCGCGTCGAAGTCGGCCAGCGTGCCGAACAGCGGGTCGACGCCGCGGTAGTCCGCCACGTCGTAACCGCCGTCGGCCATCGGAGAGGGGTAGAACGGCGTCAGCCAGATGGCGTCGACCCCCAGCCTCCTCAGGTACGGAATCCGCTCCCGCACCCCGGCCAGGTCGCCGACGCCGTCTCCGGAGGCGTCGGCGAAGCTGCGAACGTAGATCTCGTAGACGACGGCATCACGCCACCAGGGGATATCCATGTGGGCGTCATGCCCGTTATGTCGGCGAGTTCACCAAGCTGTGGGCCGCATAGACCAGATAGTCCCAGAGCCTGCTCGCCTGATCGTCGGGCAGGCCGAGCGAGTCGACCGCGTCACGCATGTGCCGCAGCCAGGCGTCGCGCTCGGCCTCCCCGATCACGAACGGCACGTGCCGCATGCGCAGCCGGGGATGACCGCGCTCCTGGCTGTAGGTGTTGGGGCCGCCCCAGTACTGGATCAGGAATCCGCGCAGCCGGTCCTCGGCGCCCGTCAGGTCGGGCTCGGGGTAGAGCGGCCGCAGCAGGGGGTCTTCCGCGACACCTTCGTAGAAACGGTGGACGAGGCGGCGGAAGGTCTCCTCGCCGCCTACGGCGTCGTAGAAGGAGGTCTCTGTCACGTTCTCACCTTATGCAATGGCGACCATGGGGATTCCGGCGGAGTCCAGGGCGGCCTTCACCCTGAGCCGGATCTCCCGGGCGACCTCGGCCTGGCGGGAGGGCAGCGTCTTGGCGGTGATGCGGAACACCAGCGCGCTGTCGGAGAGCTGCTCCACGCCGTACACCTGGGGCTCCTCCACGATCACGCTCTCGCGGAACTCGGGGTCGGCCCAGATCTCCTCGGCCACGATCTCCAGCGCCGCGCGCACGGCGGTGATGTCGGCGTCGTAGGCCACCGGGACGTCGAAGTAGGCCCGCGACCAGCCCTGCGACTCGTTGCCGACGCGGGTGATCGTGCCGTTGCGCACGTACCAGACGCGGCCGTCGGCGTCGCGCAGCCGGGTGACCCGCAGGGTGACCGCCTCGACGGTGCCCACGGCGGCGCCCGCGTCGATCACGTCGCCCACGCCGTACTGGTCCTCCAGCAGCATGAACATGCCGGCGATGAAGTCCTTCACCAGTTCCTGCGCGCCGAAGCCGATCGCGACGCCCAGGATGCCGACGCTGGTCAGCAGGGGGGCGATGGGGATCGTCAGCCGGTCGAGCACGGTCAGGATGGCGGTGCCGAGGACGACGATGGAGGCGATGTGCTTGAGCACCGACCCCATGGTCTCGGCCCGCTGCTTGCGGCGCTCGTGCAGCAGCGCGTCGATGCCGTCGGTGGCCGCGTTGCGGCGGAACCTGTTGGTGAGCGAGCCGCCGGTGGCCGCCCGGTTCACCACCTTGGTGATCAGCCGGTGCGAGATGTTCCGCACGACGAACCCGAACACCAGGATCAGGACGATGGTGATCAAGCTGGCCAGCAACGGCGCCCATGACACGTTGCCCAGCCAGTCGACCAGGGGACCACAGATCACCGTGTCACCTTGACAGGCTTGCGCCATCTGCGAGCTCACTTTGTCCAAGTCCTGCACGAGCGACGACTCTGCCGGCGTGGGCGTAGGCGATGGCCCTGATGTCACCAACAGGAACACTGGGTGGATTCCCCCTCAGGAAGCGGTTCGGTCAGCGGCAAATCAGTCCAATTGGATCTAAAAATACCGCTGACCGAACCGGCCGCCGTCACATCACGCCGGGGAAGACGGGGTCGCCCGGTCTCTGGGCCGCGGAGGGAGAGACCGGACGCTCCGATGACGGTCGGCTCGGACGGGCCACACACCCGGAAGCATGGCCCGTTCCGGTTCCAAGGGGGGAGGTGATCCCCCCGGCACCCGGCGGGCGCACCCGCCGGGCTGATCTGCGCGCACGGGCGTGCGCCCGTGCGAAGGGGCTGGAACCGGCGGGACGATCAGGGGCCCGGCAACCCGGACGCCCTCCGCACCGATCGTCCCGCCGGCCCCGCGGGGCCGCCGTGGGGGCGGTGACCCGTGGTGGCTGCGCTCCACCCGGATCACCGCGTGGTCACTCTCCCACCGCGGCGAGCACGCGTGCGACCTTGGTCGCGGCACCGGCCGGGTCGTCGGCCGTGTGCATGGGTTCGCCCCAGGACCAGCAGTACCACCAGTCGGGAAGGTCCGAGGCGTTCGCCGGCCGGCAGGTGACGTTCTCGGACAGGCTCGTCGCCTTCGGGTTGATGACGCGTACGAACTGCCGGCCGCTCTGGGTCTGGACCACTCGTGCGAGCAGACCGCGAGCGCCGAGCTCGGATACGAGGCGCTGCAGATGTCCGATCTTGTCGTCCGTCACCTTCTCGTCCTCCTTGGGAATCGTTGCTGGTGGGCCAAACATGGCTCAAGTCAACAGCACACGCAACGCCACTCTGCTGATCACAGGGAGTGGCTATTCCCTCATGGGTTGTAAGAAACAGTCCCTCGGAGGACGATCCTTAACCGTAGGCTTGATGAGCACGTTTCCAAACAGCCCTCACTGCTTCATAGTCATCTCTAGGCGAAGAGCTACCTGAGGGCTACGCTGAGTCACCAGTCTTGACGGGTCGAGACATCGGGAGAGGGGCCGGGATGTCCGGCAGGCAGCACAGGGAAACGGAGATCGCCCGGCGGATCAGGGCCAAGGGCCTTGCCACCGGGCGCACCTCCGCCCAGATAGCTGAAGAGATCCACGAGGCGTGCTCGCCGCAGTTCAGCACGACCCGCATCAAAGCGCACCGCCTGTCCTACGGCATCGCGCTGGCGGACGTGATCGAGCAGGTGCGCGCGTTGTTCGAGCGCGACGCCAAGGCGCCGCCGGGCATCGGCGAGACGTTGCTGTCGGCGTACGAGAGCGGGCTCAAGCGGCCGGGCCCCGAATACCTCCACTACCTGTGCTCGGTCTACCGGGTCGAGCCCATCGAGCTCGGCTTCGACGGGCCCTGCATCTGCGGCCACGGCCACCGGATGCCCGGCGTGCTCGGCGAGCCCGCCAATCGGCTGCAGGGGTCGGCGTCGCTCCCGCGCGACCTGGTGATCCATCCGATGACCGTCGAGGCCGACGCCCAGGAGGACGAGAACATCCTGCGGCGCACGTTGTTAAACCTGCTCGACACCGACGTCTCGTTCAAGCAGCAGTTCGACGGGCCGGTGCTGGGGGCGTGCGAGGGCATCCGGCGGCGGATGGACGAGACGCTGGTCTCGGCCACCGTGTCGGGCGGCATGCTCGACCAGTGGGAGGAGGCGACGCTGGCCTTCGGCCGCCAGTACACCACGACGCCCCCGCTGCGGCTGCTGTGCGACGTGCTGCTGGAGCTGAGCGCGGTCCGCACGGCGTTGTCCAGGCGTCAGCCGATCGACCTCCAGGACCGGTTGTGCCGCATGGCCGCGCAGCTGGCCGGCCTGAGCGGCATGGTGATGATCAACCTGGGCGACCACCGGCTGGCGCGGTCGTTCTTCCGCACCGGCCGCATCGCCGCCGACGAGACCGGCGACCGCGCGCTGCGGGCCTGGATCACGGCCAGGGAGTCGCTCGTCCCCCTCTACTACGGCGACGCCCGCGAGGCGCTCAACCTGGCCAAGAAGAGCCGCGACCTGGCGGGCGCCACGCCGTGCGTGGCCCAGGCGATGGCGCCGGTCGTCGAGGCGCGGGCCCTGGCCATGCTCTCGGGCACCGACAGCAAGAAGGAGGTCGTCGACCAGGCCAAGCGCGCGCTGGCCCGGGCCAGGAGCGCTTTCTCGCACATGAAGAGCGAGGAGCAGGAGGACATGGCCTTCGGCTACACCGAGAAGCAGCTCTACTTCTACCAGGGCGACGTGCTCACCAAGCTCGGCCAGACCATCGAGGCCGAGGTGGTGCTCGACCAGGCGCTCGGCAAGTACGAGGACCACGTCCTCGATCAGACCCTGATCAGGCTCGACCAGGCCCAGTGCCGCCTCCTGGAGGGTGACATCGACGAAGCCCTACAAATAGGTACGAACGCCTTGCGCAATCTGGGGGATGAATACCTTACGGACCTCATCATCCGCCCAGCGCTCGCGTTGGAGCAGCAGATCATGAAAAAGAACGACAAACATCAGATGCTGGCTGAATTCAGCGCCCAGCTGCGGCGTCGGAAGTTGGCCCAGAAGGAAGGGAGCGGTGGATGACGTTGAAGATCCGGCGGTACCGCTGGTCCGATCTCGACACCATCCTCGCGCTGCACCGGATCTGCCTCGCCGAGGTGGGTCTCCAACCCGGCGACGGCGTCTACTACGACGACGACTTCCCCCGCATCCAGGAGATCTACCTGGCCTGCGGCGGTGACTTCATCGTGGGCGAGACCGGCTCGCGGGTGGTCGCCATGGGCGGCCTGAAGCCCGTCGACCGGGAGACCGCCGAGGTGTGCAGGCTCAGGGTCCATCCCGAGTTCCAGCGGCGCGGCTACGGCGGCGTCATGCTCTCGGCCCTCGAAGACCGCGCACTGGAGCTCGGCTTCAGCAGCCTGCGCGGCGACACCACGCTCAACCAGGGCGCGGCCCTCGCGCTGTACGCCCGTCAGGGCTGGCGTGAGCTGTCGCGCCGCCAGGTGGGCGACCTCGTCGTCATCTACGGCGAGAAACGGCTGGCGCGCACGCCGGCCATGGAGCTCTAGCTCCGGCGACGACGCCGCGGTCCGACGCTTCCGGATCCGGCGGCCACGCCCCATCCCCTCCTGGGGCCATGGCTTGTTTCCCCTTTCCGCCCCCGCGGCGTTCCTGCGACCTCTACGCTCAGGCGTGACCACACCGCCGCGCGATGATCGCAGAGAGTGACGATCTTCGAGGTGAGGCATCGGCCCGTTCGCACGGTACGCGCACGCGTCCGTACGCAGTGCGAATGTGGAGAGCTCGGCCGTACCGGGCAGTAACCGCAGAAAGAGCTGTTTTCGCCGCCGCCGGTATGGATGTTTCGGGCCTGGAGTGAGGGTCTTAACTCCAAGTGGAACAGTAACCTCACCGGCTTCGCCGCGTGCTCTGGCGAATGCATTTAGTAGTGGCATGCTCTGCTCCATGGCAGGCATGCCCGCTCCCCGACCCCTCCTGGGAGCCGTGCTTCTGTTGTTCGTCAGCGCCGCTTGGGGGTCGGCGTTCCCGCTGATGAAGGATCTCATTCTCCGGTTACCGGTCGAGGATCTGCTCGCCGAGCGGTATCTCATCGCCGCGGTGACGCTGCTCGCCATCCGGCCGGGCTCGCTGCGGGGGCTGTCGCGCCGGACGTGGGTCAACGGGCTCGTGCTGGGGCTGCTGTTCGGCGTGGGGCAGACCGCCCAGGCGCTGGCGCTGCACAGCCTGCCCTCGGCGGTGTCGGGGTTCGCCGTCGGGTGCAGCGTGGTGATCACTCCGGTCCTGGCCCTGGTGATGTTCAGGAGCCGGGCGCCGCGGCGGGTGTGGGCCGGGGTGGTGCTCGCCATGGCGGGGATGACCGTGTTCACGCTGCTGCGCGGGGTCGAGGACCACGAGGTCTCGCTGCTCGCGCTCGGCGTCACGCTCACGGCCGCGGCGCTCTACTCGGCCCACACGCTCATGCTCGCCGAGCTGTCCAAGAAGGGCGAACGCTTCCACGCGTACGCGCTGACCACGATCCAGCTGTTCACGATCGGCATCCTCACCGGGGGCTTCGCGCTGCGCGGCGGGATCACGCTGCCGTCCAGCCTGCCCGACTGGGCGATCCTGGCGCACCTGGCCGTGGTGTCGTGCGCGCTGGGGTTCCTGGCCCGCTCGTACGGGCAGAAGCACGTGCCGGCCGTGCCCAGCGCGATCATGATGTCCTCGCAGCCCCTCTGGGTGGCCGCCATCGCGGTGATCTGGTTCCACGAGCAGGTGGGCTGGAGCATGGTGATGGGCGGCGGGCTGATGGCCGCGGCGATGCTGCTGGCCCTGCCCGAACGGGCGGCCGGGGGAAAAGTGAGCCGGCCGGGCAGGCGCGACCTGCTGGAGGTCTCCCGCCGTGCCGCGCTGGTGCTGGCCGACCTGCGGATCAAGCGTGAGGACCGGCTGCGGTTCGAGCCGGGGCCGGCGCCGTTCATCGCCAAGAGCGCGTGCAAGGACGTCGAGGCGTGCCCGTGGAACGCCCACGCGCTCAAGGGCGGCGGGGAGCCGAGCCTGGAGCGGTTGATCGAACGGGCGACCGCGATCGTGCGGGCCAAGAAACTGCCCGGACCGGGCTGCTGCCAGTCCGTCACGCTGGTCGGTCGGTGCCTGTGCACGTTGATGGAGGAATCGGAGCAGGCGCGGGTGGCGGCGGTCGATCATTGGTTTCGGTCTCAATAGGCTGCGGGACGCACCCAAATGCCAGGTGCTTCTTATTCGTTAAACCGCCACTTATTCACCATAAATCTTGATATCCGGTTGGGTGTCCGAATAATGGATAGTCACACCCATCGGAGAGGCACGTCATGAAGCGCATCGTCGTCCGTAAGCCAGGCACCGCGAGGCTCGCAGGGACCGCAGGCGTCATTCACAAGGGGTGACCGAGGACAGGTCCCACCTCAGCGTCCAGGGCGGCCCACCCGCCCGATGGGGGGCCGTGCGGCTGCTGATGCCGGTCATCGACGCGCATCGCCGGCCGCGCGGCCCCTACACCGTGGGCGCCGCGCTGCTGCGGCACCTGGTGCCGGACGCCCCGCGCGAGCTGGTCGCGGCCCACGACATCGAGATCCGGGCGGTCGCGCCCGAGCTGGCCGGTCAGGTGCCCGTCCGGCGGACGACCATCGACGCCGGGCTGCCGGACGAGGAGCGCATCCTGGTGCCGGCGCCGCGCCGTACGCTGAGGCTGGCCAACGGGATCGCCGAGTTCGTCCGTGCGGCCGTGCGGCCGGGCGCGAGGCTCGCGGTGTGCAACGGCGCGCACGCCGACCCCACCGACACCGAGCTTCTCGACGTCCTGACCCGGCGGGTCCCGGCCGGCACGCTGGCCGTCACGGTCTACGCCGAGGGCCCCGAGCCGCCTGCCGACGAGCGCGGCGCCGACGAGCTTTGGGCCCTGGTGGACCGCTGCATGCGCGAGGGCTTCCTGCACGCCGCGGCCGAGCTGGGGCGGCTCGGCCTGGCCCGGACGGAACCGGGGGAGCCTGCGTGGTGGCGCTTCGCCCAGCGCACCGCCACCGCGCTCGGCGGGCTCGGCCGCGTCCAGGAGGCGCGGGAGCTGTGGGACCGGGCCCGCGCGGCCAGCCAGGACCCGGTCGTGCACGCCGCCGCCGCGTACGGCACGGCCATGCTCGACGCCCGCCACCCCGACCCGGCGCAGCGCGACCTGGGCCGGGCCCGCCGCTGGCTCAACGAGGCCATCGCCATCTCCGGGCTGCTGCCCGACCCCCTGGAACGGGCCTTCAAACTCGGCTTCGACCGCAACGGCTTGGCCCTGGTCGAGCTGCGGCACGGACGGCTGGAAGCCGCGCTGTCGCTGGTGGAGTCGGCCGTCGAGCTGGCCGGCGAGCTGGGCGACCGGCACCCGCTGCACCGGATGGTGCTGCTGACCAACCGCGCCCAGCTGCTCGGCGCGCTCGGCCACACCAAGGAGGCTCTGGAGGACTACACCGCCGCCATCGCCCTGGACCCCGGCTTCCCCGACACCTACCTGGAACGCGGCAACCTGCTGTTCCGCCTGGGGCAGCCGGAGGAGGCGCTGGCCGACTACGAACGGGCCATGCGGGCCGGGCCGCCGCTGCCCGAGGCGTACTACAACCGGGCGGAGCTGCGTACCGTGCGGGGCGACGTGGAGGGGGCGCTCGCCGACCTCGGCACGGTGATCGAGCTGGACCCCGGCTACCTGGACGCCTACGTCAACCGCGCCGGGCTGCTGGCGGCGGCGGAGCGGGACGAGGAGGCCAGGGCCGACGTCACGGCCGGGCTCGCCCGCGCGCCGGAGAACCCGCACCTGCTCACCGTGCTCGGCCAGCTGGAGACGGCGGCGGGCCGCTTCGACGAGGCCGCGGCGGCCCTCGACCTGGCCCTGGAGCGCGCCCCCGAGCTGGCCGCCGCCTGGGGCAACCGGGGCGTGCTGCGTTACGCCACGGGCGACGCCGAAGGCGCGCTCGCCGACCTGACCCGGGCCGTCGAGCTGGACCGGCAGCCCGACCTGTACGCCAACCGCGCCGTCGCCCTGCGCGCCCTGGGCAGGACCGCCGAGGCGGAGGCCGACGAGCTCCGCGCGGCCGCCTCCTCCTGACAGCGGCCTCCTCCTGACAGTGGCCTCTTCCTGCCAGTGGGACGATTAATGCATGACGGGGCGTATTGGGCGAGCCGCGGGGGTGTGCGGGGCACTGGGGGTCTTGTGGTGGGCCACCGCCCGGCTGGCGTGGGCGGGCGTCGGCTGCGCCGACTGGGACTGCCTGGCCCCGGCCCTCGGCACGCTCCTGGCGATCAGCCTGGTCATGCTCGCCGGAGCCGCGTACGTGCTGGAGCGCGTGGACGTGCGGCCCGCGCGGCGCGCCGCCCTGGTGGCCGCCGGGGCGGCGGTGGCGTTCTGGGCGGCCGGGAAGCTGCTGCCGTCGGTGCCGTACACCGCCGCGCAGGCCGTGGGCGCCGCGGTCGTGTTCGCCGGGGCGGGGGCCGTCGCGGCGTTCGTGACCGGGCCGGGGCTCGCGTTGCGGTGGCGGGTGCTGATCGCGCTGGCGCTGGCCGGCGTGCCGTGCGGGGTGTTCGCCGTGCTCTGGTTCGGGCTCGGCGGCTGACGCCCCGGCCCCGGGACCGGCGGCCCCGTGCCGGGTCAGACATCCCTGGACGTTGAGTGTCAAGCGGTGAGGTCGTAGTCGTGGTGTGACCAGGCGGTTGCTTGGTCGTAGTGGCTGTGGGTTTTGAGGCAGCCGTGGAAGATGCCGACCAAGCGGTTGCCGACTTGGCGCAGGGCGGCGTTATGGCTGATGTCGCGGGCTTTGAGCTGGTCGTAGTAGGCGCGGACTGCACGGTCGTGGAGGATGGCGCAGGACGCCTGGAGATGGAGGGCGTCGACGAGCCGGTCGTTGTGAACGAACCGGGCCTGCACGACCCGTGTCTTGCC